>DATFUL010000015.1:0-18915 GCA_035260845.1 Patescibacteria group bacterium | reverse complement strand
TTTGTGCTCTTGTAATCTTCGTTTTAGATCCTTTGTGTATCCGTAATACAACTTTCCAGATTTTGAACTTTTAAGTATATAAACGTAATACATAAACCGTCTGTAGCTTTAGCGAAAGACGGGCTGGGGGACAGGGATTCGAACCCCAATAGGCAGATCCAGAATCTGCAGTCCTACCGTTAGACGATCCCCCATCGTCGAAACAAGTTTCGCTTCCGCTTTACTGTTTCTCCTCTCAAAATTCTTGCGAATTTTGGTAACTACAAAACACAAACACAAGCTAACATGCCTATTATACCATTGAATTGACACCACCCACGGTAGAGGGTAATATACCCCATATTAATATGGCAATCGAATCTGAAGAGATACTAAATAATAGTTGTAATCTAATAAAAAACGAAAATTACATAGTTTTTAGAAAACCTGAAAACAATGCACTTTTTGTTATAGATACAGAAATACAATTTGGTTTTGATGAACCAAATGAAGCTAATGCAACAGCTGTTGACTCATTCAACTCAGGGAATGGCTGTGCAAATTGTCCGATCTATGGACAATGTTTGCCAACACCAGCTGTCATTGGTGACACTTCCAACCCCGAAGAAATTAAGTTAGTACCAGCACAAAAAACTTCATTTGACTAACCAGTTAATTTATTTAGATTGGGGATTTTGTGAATTAGGTAAGCAATTCCAAAAGATAAACTGGCTACCAAAATAAAGAATACTGAATTAAAACCAACTTTGCCAGCTAAATTATCTCCAAAAACTTTCCATATTTCCTCCAAAATTATTACGTGGATAAAAAATACCAAGTAGGAGAGTTTGGAAAACTTTTCAATGAATCTTGATTGAAATTTTGCTTTTTCGAAAAAGTAAAAAAGAAGTACCCCTAAAACCAATGTGTAAATTAAAACACTTGGCCGCCACTGTGAATAAAAGGCTTCAATGTTGTAGGTCTTAAAATATTTGTTTTTACCTTCCTTGAAAATATAGTAGGCGAGTATTGGAGTGGTGACAATTAAAAAATATTTAATTTTATCTGCAATCTCTAGAATTTTTTCTTTATTTCTAAATGCAATTATTCCCAAAATAAAGAAAAAGTAAGAAAGTGTAAAAATTCTAATCGGGTCCGGAAGTGCAAATTGACGAACATTATAATCCTGATTCATAAGCCAAATTTGAGTAGCCCCAATGAGTACTAGAACAGGAATGTTGGCAATGTATTTATATATTTTATGTAGAAGTGGAAAAAGTATATAAAAAATACAAAGTGTTGGAATAAAATAAAGTTGATAAGAAGCATTCCCAGTTAAAATTACTCTAATCAAATTGTCGTGATTTTGGTTATAGATCAGATAGTAATAAAAAAGACTCCAGAATAAATAAGGAATAACAATTTTACTAAACCGCTTTTTAATATATTGCCAATAATTTACGTCGTGTTCACTTGATAGTTCCAGAACGAAGCCAGATATTAAAAAGAATAAAGGAACGGCGAACCTGCCTATTTGGTTTAAAAACAAAGTAAAGGAATAATTAATTAAATCGTAATGGGTAAATTCAAGTACCTTCGTGGTTGTGTGAATTAAAATTACAGCCAAAATGGAAACAGCGCGCAAAGTGTCGATTGATTTTATTCTACTCAAGAATTTGTTCCTCCTTTTTAATTGACAAAAATTGAACCCAACCGTCAACCAACCCCAATATTAATTTAAAAGGCGCTTCGAGTATAAAATCGAATACAAATCCCAAAAAATTAAGTTTAGATAGCGTTTTAGATAATTGACTACCAATTGTCAAAATCGGTAGATATATCATATCAGTAATCGAAGACTTCTCTCGTCCTTGGTCTTTCCAAAAGTAAGCTTTAGCAATTTGGGAAATTCTATATGCTAAAAATGCAATGATCGTTAAGAAGAATATAAAAATTAACTTGCTAAAAAATCTGTAGCCAATTAGGCCCAAAACATAAAACATTAATCCAAAAATTCCTACAAAAAATACTGCATAAAGAACCGAGAAAATATAATAGCCAAGGCTTGTTTTACCACCTGCCACTTCGGGAATCAAAATATCTTCTTCATCTTTTAATTGATCAAAATTTTCAACAACATACCAAGTTCTATGAACCAAAGCTTCGCGCTCTTTTGTCCCAGGAACTTTTATTTGCATAGTTGTGATCCACATTAAAAGAGGGGGGAAAATAATATTAATAATTAAAGGCAGTTTAGCTAAACTGCCATAAAAAAATATTTCAAACGGAACTTCTAGTCCAAAAGCTAAAATCATCTTTGTTAAAAACACGTAAATAATACTTCTAATGCCGGCCGTACTTATTTTGTCGGACATTTGCTCCAGTTGGTTTTTTAATACAATTTCCGATCTTTCAATAAATTTATCCTTGCTTGTGATTATATTTTTAAAATCGCTTGGGGCATAAAAATACATATCCCGAAGAAGTATTAAAGGTGGCATTTGACGCCGAACAAATTTATTAATTTTGGTAACAAGTTTGCTTTCTCTCGCCAAATTAAATAGTTTCCAACCCTCTTCAAGTTTTTGGGAGTCAATGTTCTGTCCCGCAAGGCTAATTATGTGGTAAGCAATTTGTTCGTTATCACTTCCAGCAAAAATTTTGTCTGTCGCAAAATAAACAAACAAGTCCAGGTTTTCATCGGGAATAGCTATTTTTTGTTTAATTACTTGGAAAGCAAAAAAAGTAAATTGGTTATAGTCGCGATTTAAGTTAAAAAGATCCTCGATTTCGGCCGAGGCGATTTTTACAATCCAATCAGGGGGAATCACAGTGCCTTTATAAGAAGTATATTTCTCGAGTATTTTAATTAGCTCCTCTTTTTTACCTTTCTCGACTTTTTCTCTTGGCAAATATCTTGCCCATTTAAGTTCTAAAAGAAGGTCGCTTGATAAGCTTTCGGGATTTTTGTCCAAAAAAATTCTGCGTTTTAGAATTCTTTCAATTGCGGCACGTCTTACTAAATTGTCAGCTCTATATTCAAGTGCGTTTCTGGCTGTTTCATAAACATTGGCTAGAGTTTCAACAAATCCGTGGGAAAAATCTTCGTCTTTTGAATAATCATTTGTGCCGTAAGAGAGCCTGGCTAAAAGAGCTGAAACTGCTTTATTCATATTGTTAGCCGATTATATACTCTAACTAAGAAGTTTAGGAAGAAAAACCAAAACACCAATTATTACAGACCCAACCGAAGCTATAAATACGGCCCCTGCTGCTACATCTTTTGCCAATTTTGCTTTCTCGTGTATTTCGGGGCTAACTAAATCAACCATAGCCTCTATAGAAGTGTTTATAAGTTCTAAAATTAAAACTAAAGTTATAACAACAACTAAATCTAGCCACTCAAGTGACGAGAGATTGAATATAAGTCCGAGAATAAAAACTAAAACAGTTGCAGCTATTTGAATTCTAAAGTTTCTACCTTTTATAAATGCAGATTTTAGGCCTTCAAACGCAAACTTAAAACTTGTAAATAGTGAATGCTTTGAATTCATGACTCATGTTATCATATTTAAATGGATTTGGCGGAAGATTTCCTAGTTCGGTTTTTAGCTTCATTTCTTATTTGGTTTCTTTTTGTCGGTCTTATTGTTTTGTGGTTTATTGACGGAAAAATTAAAAAAGAGCAAGTAGTGCATGCGCTTTTTGCTTCTTTGTTTGCCTGGCTTACAGCAATTGTAATCAAACACTTTTTCCCGACTTTAAGGCCTTTTATGGCCAACGGACGCGAAATTGACGTTCTTTTTAAGCCAATGAATGGGTCGTTTCCGTCTGAACACACTGTTATTGCTTTTGCGCTTTCCGTAACTATTTTTATGCACGACAAAAAAGTGGGTTGGGTTTTTCTAGTTTCAGCACTTTTAATTGGAGCTGCCCGAGTTTTAGCAAATGTTCATTACCCGATAGATATTATTGGAGGCGCATTTGTAGGAACAATAGTTGCCGTGATTGTTGAAAAATTACATTTTTTGGAATTAGTAAACAAGTTTTATAAAAGAAGAAAAAGTAATAGGTCTTGACAACTAGCACTTATTCATTTAGACTGCTAATCTAGGTTCAAATGTCAACTAATTTAACTAAAGACACAACACGCCGAGTACCAATAGTCCCAATTAGGGGTAGCGTAGTTTTTCCACATTCCGACACACTTCTTTCGTTCGGTCGCGAAAAATCAGTAACTGCTGTTAACTCTGCTTTTCAGGAAGATAAAGTTGTTGCAATTTTTACACAAAAAGATCCACGTACAACAGATCCAACTCAAGAAGATCTTTACGAAATAGGAACAATTGCGACCATAACCCAAATGATGTCTACAGAGGGTGAAGTCCATGCTTTAATTAGGGGACAAGCAAGAATCACTTTAAAAGAAGTTATTGCTCAAGAACCATTTTTAATAGGTAAAGTGGAGGAAATTCCAGAGGAAATTGGAAATTTAGCAGAAATAACAGTTATATCTAAAAAGCTTCAGGAATTATTCAAAAAAGCAGTTAACCTTGGTAAACAAGCCGAAATTATGACTGTAATGAAATTGGTTTCGGGAAATGTTGAACCAATTGAGCTAAGCGATCAAATAGCATCGGTTTTGGAAATTAAACCCGCTGAAAAACAAAAACTTTTGGAAGAACCAAATTTGAAAAATAGACTTGAAAAAGTTTTGGAATATTTAGCTAAAGAAGTAAATGCACTTGAGATAGAGCGAACCATCTCTAGTAAAACTCAAAAACGTTTTGAGGATCAAATGAAGAAAGCCATGCTTCGCGAAAAGAAAAAGACTATAGAAAAAGAACTAGGAGAAATGAACGAAGAAGATGGTGAGTTGACCAGTGAGGAAATTAAAGAATATAAACTCAAAATCAAAGAAGCGGGAATGCCGGCTGATGTTCATGAAAAAGCAGAAAAAGAGCTCAAGCGTCTTGCTGATATGTCTCCAAATAACCCGGAAGGGGCTTACCTTAGGAATTATCTAGATTGGTTAACAGATATGCCTTGGAGTCGCGTTACCCCGAACGATGTTTCTATAAAAAAGGCGGCCAAAATTTTAGATGACGAACATTATGGAATCGATAAAGCCAAAGAGCGTATTTTAGAGTTTTTGGCAGTAATGAAGATCAAAAAAGGTGAAAAAACCAAAAAAGAAGAAGTGGAAACCGCACACCCAACCATTCTTTGCTTTATAGGCCCACCCGGTGTTGGTAAAACTTCTATCGGCCGCTCTATCGCCAAGTCCTTAAACCGTAAATTTGTCAGAGTTTCTTTGGGGGGCATTAGGGATGAAGCAGAAATTAGAGGTCATAGGCGTACTTATGTTGGAGCCTTGCCGGGGCGTATTATTCAAGGGATTAAGGATGCAGGCACAAAAAACCCAGTTTTTATGCTTGATGAAATTGACAAAATTGGAGTGGACTTTAGGGGGGACCCTTCAAGCGCTCTTTTGGAAGCCTTGGACCCTGAACAAAATAAAGAGTTTTCTGATCACTACTTAGAAGTTCCTTTTGATCTTTCCCAAGTTATGTTTATTTGTACTGGTAACGTTTTAGACACGATTCCGGCTCCACTAAGGGACAGAATGGAAATAATTACTTTTCCAGGCTACACAGAAACTGAAAAGTTCAAAATTGCCAAGAAATTCCTCTGGCCAAAAACAATGAAATCTAATGGAATTGAGGCTAAAAAAGTCGAAATTTCAGAAGCCGGTCTTAAAGAAGTCGTTGGTAGCTACACCAGGGAAGCTGGGGTGCGTAATTTGGAGCGAAACTTAGCCAATATCTGTAGAAAAATAGCCAGGCTTGTAGCTGAGGGTAAAAAATACCCGGCAAAGGTTGATACAAGTGATGTTAGGAAGTTTTTAGGCTCACAAAGATACAATTCACAAATTGCAGGCAAAAAGGACGAAGTAGGCCAAAGTACTGGTCTGTCTGTTACTCCATTTGGTGGAGAAATATTATTCATTGAAGTTTCACTTATGCCTGGCAAAGGTAAATTGCTTTTAACCGGCCAACTTGGAAGCGTTATGAAGGAATCTGCTAAGGCAGCATTTACCTGGACACGTTCGCACTACCATGAACTTGGCCTAAAGCGAGACTTTGCAGACAATATTGATGTTCATATCCACGTTCCAGAAGGAGCAGTACCTAAAGATGGCCCTTCAGCAGGTGTAGCAATAACAACAGCCTTGGTTTCTGCCTTAACAGGTATTCCGGTTAGGCGTGAAGTAGGCATGACAGGAGAAGTAACTTTAAGAGGTCATTCCTTGGAAATTGGGGGCTTAAAAGAAAAGTCTATTGCGGGCCACAGAGCTGGTTTAACCACAATAATTGCTCCAAAGGACAACAAAAAAGATTTGGATGATATTCCCGCTGAAGTCAAAAAAGACGTTAAATTTATATTTGTAGAAGAGGTTGAAGAAGCCTTAAAAATTGCCTTAACCCAGTGGCCAATAAAGGTCAATAAAACAGTCAAGTTTACCTCAATGCCAAGCTCCCTAATGGCTAATTAATTAGCCTCGGTTACGCTCACAGTTAGGTTTGTTCCATCATAGTCAAAAACAAAGGTTACAGGCTTGTCCTTATTGTTTGTAATATATAGGTTTCCAAGTGGACTTGGGCTCATAATAGCAACACCATAAACTTTTTCAATATCGTTAATTTTGGCAAAGTTGTGGTTAGAAGGCGCATAGGAATCAAGGCCAGCGTCTTTGGCTACCCAGTATATAAGTGAGGCTACATGGCAAACTCCGTCCCCGACCAAGAATCCGTCAGATTTATAGCCCTCGTTCCACATAAAGTTAGAATTTGTTGTTTTAACCACGTTTTTGGAATAGGCTGGTAAAGTGTGCTCATGGAAGGCAAATTCCTCCCCAGGATTTAAGTTAAACTCAAAGTGAAAAGGCTTTTCTACCTCACTCCAATTTACGTCAGCCTTACTTTTAACTGACCCTTCAAGATAACGCATGGATAGGAGGATATTGTCCTTAAAGACCTGGTTAACCGAGGCTACGTTATACCTGTCCTCCATAGACATGGCATGACTGGCTAAAGCCACGCTGGAAGCAGCCTTAATTTGAGGCTGTCTGATGACTAAATTGATAAATAATAGGATATTGAGCAACATGGTCTTAAAACCCCGATTACCCTCGGGGAGAGTGGTATTCTAACACATTATGGGGTATTTTTCAAGTCAAGAGACCTATTTACAAACCACTGGGAATCGTATAGCTTTAATGTATGGCCAGACGAAAATATGTGCAGACTACTTCTAGTTGGTCGTTTCTTTTAATATTGATTTTTGCAGTTCTTGCATTAGGATTTTTGATTATTTACTGGTCAATTCAGCGTCCATTTTGTGCCAGCTCAGATAACTGTGATCAGAGCATGAAGCTTAATGTAGAGAACAATGTAAGCGGAATTTTTAATAATCAAAAAGTCATTCCGCCTAAAATAGACCTAGCAAGAGCAGATGCAACAACTGACGTTTTAGGGGAAGCTACAGGCTTGGGAGAAAAGCATATTTATGTCGATCTGACGAGCCAGAAACTATCAGCATTTCAGGGTGACACAATGTTCATGCAGGCACCGGTTTCTACAGGAAAATGGCACCCAACTCCTACTGGTGAGTTTACTATTTGGGAAAAATTGAGGGCAACTAAGATGTCCGGTGGGGAAGGAGCCGACTACTACTACTTGCCAAATGTTCCTTATGTAATGTTCTTTAGTGGTCCTGGGGCTCCTGCTGGAGCCGGGTTCAGTCTTCATGGCGCTTATTGGCATGATAACTTTGGTCACCCTATGAGTCATGGCTGTGTAAACATGCGTACGGTTGACGCACAAAAACTATATGATTGGGCAAACCCAACAACAAATGGGGGCATTACTCCTGCTACGTCTGACAATCCTGGTACAAAAATAACTATATATGGACAAGCACCAATCTAGAATAATAATATTGGCGTGTTTATTGATAAGTGGCGCAATTGTCTTTTTTGCGTCTCATCCCCGTGGTGAGGTTCAAACTGTTGGCCCTATTCGTACCAATCAACCTATCGCAATTGCCAAGGCAGATGACCCAGCAAGAGTTGTTGCCTCAGATGGGAAAATGAGCCTAACTATGCGTGAAGAAAAGGGCAAAGAAACAACAACTTATACTTTTGTAGCAAAAAACGAGTCAATTGGCTCTGAAAACCAGATATATTCAAAAACAGTGCCTTTAGGAACAGTCTTTTCCATTCCATTGAACACTTTTTCACCCGATGACAAATATTTGTTCTTGAAGGAAACTTCAGCTTCAGGTGACACCTATTTGGCAATGACTTCTTCGGGTGCCCTTATTAAAGATGCCCAAACCTTGGATATTTCGAGCCTCTTTACAGCTAAATACGATAGCTACAAAATTACAGACGTAACTGGTTGGGGAGGCATGACTTTGATAGTAGTTAATACAGATAAAACTGATGGCGGAGTAGGCCCTTCTTTCTGGTTTGACGTGACGAGTAAGGGTTTTATAAGGCTTTCCAACCGCTTCAATTAATTCCGTTTAGGTGTCCAAATGTTGAATAAAATTAGCTTATAGGATATAATCCTCTGTCTTATGGCAATTGAACCAGAATCCAGAAATGAATACACTTTTTCACCTGAGAGATTGACATTCCCTGTTTATGCTCTCGATGGAATTGGAGGCTGTGGAAAAAGTCACACTTCAAAAAAGCTAGCAGAAGAGTTTAAAAAAGATGGTATGGTTGTAGCAACTCCAAAAATTGGAGGTTTGGGAAATAGCCCAAGAGTTCAAAGGCTAAAAGAAATTCAAGAATACAGGACTCATTTAGCCGAAGATGGCCAAACATCTAAATTTCTTCAAGACAAAGATAGAGATAGGATTTTTAGACTCGCAACCAAATATCAGATTCGTGAATTTATTAAAGAATCTAAAGAGACTCGTTATAATTTAGCCATTATCGATAGAACACCTCTTATGTCATGGGTATTTGCTAATGCATCAAATCCAGAGAACCCCTATATCGATGAAATTTACAACGAAGGTATGAAAGCGACTGCAAGCCTTGGTGTTTCTAAGGTATTTTTATTAGATGTCGAACCTGAGACCGCATATTCGCGAATGATAGCTCGATATTGCATCGGAACTGACGACGTTGACTCTCAGATATTACTTGCATGTCAAACAATAAGGGCATCAAAAGATTCTACTCGAACTATTCAAACCAGAGTAAAAAATCTCCTGGCTAAACCAAACAGCTTACAGGCCAAACAGTTTGAGAGTTGGGATCTTATCCCTATGGAGACCACTATAAGAGAAAGAATAGCCCATCAACAAATACTTAAACAGGCACAGCAAAGATTTGGACTTGAATATCAAATAATTGATGCAGAAGGGCCAATTGAATCAGTTGTAGCTACTATCAAACAATCTATTAATTAATATGACGGAATATAAAATGTTTCAAATTACCCAAGCTGTGTTGACACAGAGAATAGAGCTTTTAAGAGCTTCAATGGGAAACAAGACTGAAGAACTTAAGGGTTTAGACAGCACTCGTGATGGCGACATGATGGATGACGGAGTGATGCATCGATTATTGGATCAGAGACTGTCACTTGAAGGGGAAGCTATTTTATTAGCTCGATATCTAGGTACAGAAATAAAGATTATCAATGGTGAAAATATCAGTGAAATAAATACAGTACAAGTTGGACATGAAGTTAAACTAAAGACCACTTATACAGATGGGCTTATAGACGATCTTAATGTGACAATTGGCACAACTATAGATGCTAAATATTTATTAGCCCTTAAAGATGG
The DNA here is from genome assembly GCA_035260845.1 of Patescibacteria group bacterium. Classification (GTDB taxonomy): domain Bacteria; phylum Patescibacteriota; class Microgenomatia; order UBA8517; family UBA8517; genus DATFUL01. The sequence goes on along the minus strand of DATFUL010000015.1, from coordinate 9,066 downwards.
TCCATTCAAAGGAAATAATATTTTAATTTCAGATGAATCACCACTTGGAAAACAACTTATTGGCAAAAGTGTAAATGACACTTTTGCGTATCAGGTCGGAAATGAAACGAATAAGGCAACTGTTTTAGGTATTAAAATATCGCCTTTGGTTTTAAACAAATAATATGAAAGAAAAAGAAGAAAGAATGGGTATTATCCAAACCCAAAGAGAGAGGATTCCAGTTAATCTTGATGAATTTGAAGAAGTAAAAAGACTAGAAATACGCCATCAAACTGGGTTAATTCTATTGCGTCAACCTGAGCTATCACAAACAGATAGAATGCTATTAAGATGGATGACAGGTACATTAATTCGTTCAGATACATCCGAAAGCGCCCTTGAGAATTGGCACGAACTCAGGACTAGTCGTGGCAGGGGTGATCGTGGATTTACAGCGAGTCAGAAAAGAGAATTGTCTATCTCTGACGATGTTGTTCGTAAATTACATGCTGAAGTTCATTCATACATGATTTCTTCTCAAACAGGCCTAAACGAAACAGTTGCGACGCAGATTGCTGACAAATATGGTCACAGATGGAATGACGCTTACGAGGCCAAGCAGACTCCAAAAAGAAGCCTGGAAGTTTTAAAAGATCAAGGAATGAGAATCAGTATCCCATCTGAATATAAAAGTCTTTTGGTTAGAGAGTATGAAAAAAATGAAATTTGCCCGATACTTGATAAAGTTAAAAATACTCGTATGGTTACAATAAATGGATTTGATAATTCAAAGACCTCACTTACGATACATGATATATTTGACCATTTTTGGTTTTATGCAAAACTAGAGGAGACAGGCATTTTGAATAATTATTCTGACTTTTTAAACCAAGTAGGAAACCCACAAAATACTGATATTTTTTCAAGAGAAGGTGAGTTAATTGCATCCGTTGCTTTTGATTATAGATCTAAAACCGTTTCAGAGATTGAATATCAACCACTTTTCAATTTAGTCCAAATTGAAAGAGTTTTTAAGCACTCAGAAAGAGCTGGCACCTTAACCCAGAACCAAAAAAAGGCATGGGAGTATCTAAAAACGATAGATCCAAATTCACAAGAAGGAAAAGGGCTAACCTTTGTCGTAAGTGGAATATCTATAGAACTTATGGAACAGCGTAGAAAAAATGGTTTTATTAGAGTTTTGACAAACGATTTTAAACCAAAGTCAGTCTTGTCAATTTTAGATCCAGAGTATGTTGCACTTATAGTCGAATCACATGGTATCTTATATAAATCAGAAACTGAGACAGATAAAACTCTCTTATACATATCAACGATGGTCGAGGACTACCTCATAAGAGTAGTTGGCAATGAACCACAGGAAGATTTGATTTTAAGCTTGGATTCTATTAAAAAATTTGATCCTACCAAAAGTAGAGTCTCAGTTAAGAGATTTCAGTGGATGAAAGACCATCTAGGCTTTACTGCAAATCGCCGGGAGTTATGTTAGAGTAAATTTATGAAAACCGAATTTGAAATTAAATTTTTAAATATCGACGAAGAAAAGTTGCACAAAAAACTTCAAGCTCTAGGCGGAAGATTAATAAAAGTAAAAAAACTAATGCGTCGTCAAACCTTCGACCTTCCCGAAAAGATTTTATCCGGGCAGAAAAAATGGATACGAGTTAGGGATGAAGGGGATCGTGTAACAATGACGTTTAAGAATGTTATTGATAAAGATAAAATTGACGGTACCAAAGAAATTGAAATAATAGTTGATGATTTTGACAAAACGGTTGAGTTGGCATCCGCAGTAAATTTAGTAAAAGCGTCGTATCAAGAGAATTACCGTGAAGAGTGGAAATTTAAAAATTGCTCTATAACTGTCGATACTTGGCCTGGATTATCACCTTTTGTTGAGATCGAAGGCGAAAACGAAGAGATAGTTAAGTCTGTTGCATCAAAACTCAACTTCAATATAAAAAGAGGGGAATTTGGAAGTATAGATTACATTTATCATAAAGTGTTAGGTATCGAAACTTCAAAGTTCAATAAATTACCAGTTCTTACATTCAATAATTTTAATAAAGTTTTAGTTAACAAATAGGTTTAATTAAGTGAGCTTCTGATATAATTGCAATGTTAGCCACATGGCCCCATCGTCTAGTGGCCTAGGACACCAGATTCTCATTCTGGGAACTTGGATTCGAATTCCAATGGGGTCACTCGTAAAATTTAAGATGTGTTTTGATCTGTTGTGATTTCTTGACAGGCCTATTTCAAGGGTCTACAATCCCAACTGTTGCCTTAATTATGTCACTAAATCTTTTCCAAATTATGGTTTGTAAGACCCTTTTAATTAAGGGCTTATAGCTATTTGGAGAGAATTTAGTAACAAAATTTCCCTCCACAAAGGAGGGTTTTTTAATTCTTAGAACATATGAAAAACAGTATTAAATTAACAAAAGATGGCTTAGCAGCGCTTAAGAAAGAACTTGCGGAGCTTTTGGATCTTAAACGTCCGAAACTTGTTGCGCGCCTAAGTTATGCCCGTGAGCAAGGGGATTTATCAGAAAATAGCGATTACCAGAGTGCTAAAGAGGAGCTTGAGTTTTTGGATGGCAGAATAGACGAACTTACCGGAGTTATAAAAACTTCAGTTGTTGTTGATGAGACCAAAAAGAATGATGGAGTATCGGTGGGTACAAAAGTCACTGTAAAAGTTAATGGTAAAGAAAATGTGTTTAATGTAGTTGGAGATTGGGAGGCTGATCCGGTTAATAAAAAGATTTCTGATAGTTCCCCGCTTGGCGTAGCCCTTTCCGGTAAAAAAGTTGGCGAGAAAGCCGTTGTTGAAGCTCCAGCTGGTAAAGTTATGTACGAGATTCTTGCGATTGAATAAGTCCACGTTGAATAATACTTCATTTGAAGCTAGAATGGCTTTAATATGCATTGGGCTGACAAAGTAGCGCAAGAAATTATAGCTTCAGGGAAATATAAACCCTATTGGGTGGACGACATGAAGACACCCTCAGGATTTGCTCATATTGGATCGATGTTGGGGCCAATGGTTCACTCTGCTATCTTTAGAGCACTTCGCGATGCTGGACAAGAAAGCAATTTAACTTATGTTTTTAATGATTTTGATCCTGCAGATGAATTTCCTGGAATATTAAAAGAATCGTTGGAGGGTCATCAGGGTAAAGCTTTAAAAATGGTTCCTTCTCCAGATTCAAATTTTGATAACTTAGCTGATTATTTGGCAGACGATCTTAAAAAGTCCATTGAGTATTTAGGTTTTGAAGCAAAATATATTTCTTCTTGGGAGCTTTATCACCAAGGTAAATTTGACGAAGTTATTCGCCTTGCGCTCGATAACTCAGAAAAAATCCAAGATATTTATCAGAAAGTGTCTGGGAGTGCAAAAAAAGAACAAGGCTGGCTACCTTTCCAAACAATTTGTGAAAAATGTGGCAAACTTGGAACAACTAAAGTTACAGCTTGGGATGGCAATAAAGTGACTTATAAATGTGAGCCAAATTTAGTTACATGGGCTCTAGGGTGTGGTCACGAAGGTCAAGTGAGTCCTTTTGGTGGGACTGGTAAACTTCCTTGGAAAGTTGACTGGGCAGCACATTGGAAAGTGATCGGGGTGACTATTGAAGGGGCAGGAAAAGATCATGCTTCTGCAGGCGGAAGTTACGATATTGCAATGGAAATTTGCAAAGAAGTTTTTGAATATCCCCAACCATTTAAATTGCCAATCGAATTTTTATTAATAGGTGGCAAAAAGATGTCTTCTTCAAAGGGAGTTGGACTAAAGGCACATGACTTGGTGAATATATTGCCCGCAGAAGTCGCCAGGTTTTTGTTTATAGATAAGGATATTAATAAACAAAGTAATTTTGACCCATTTAATTCTATGGCTATTCCAGACTTGTTTGATAAATATGATGAAGTTTGGGAAGCCTATGACAAAAATGGAAATGAAAATTTAGCGAGAACTTACGTTTTATCCCAGATTAAAGAAGTTCCAGAAAAGGAAAAAGGCTTTTTTGCTCCCCGTTTCCGCGATATCGCTAATTATTTGTCACAAGGTTTAACAGAACAAGAAGTTTTAACCAAGTTGGAAGAAACTAAGGGCGGCAAAGTAGATGAGAGTGAGTTTGGAATTGTAGAAGAAAGAATGAAATATGCAAAAATCTGGCTAAAAAATTATTCTCCGGATGAATACCATTTTGATATGACAGATTCAGTTTCTGACGGCGCAAAAGAACTATCTGATCAACAAAAAATATATTTAGGTAAATTAATTCCATTAATTAATAATGATTTAGACCCTGCAGGTTTACAGATTGCACTTTATGAACTTTCCAAAGCATTGAAGATTCCTACAAAAGATGCATTTAATGCAATCTACCTTTCTCTTATAGGAAAAACTCACGGACCAAGGGCAGGTGTTTTGATTTTGAACTTAGGAACTGATAAAGTTACCGAAAGATTGAAGGAGGTGATTGATTTATGAAAAATGATGAAATGATGTGGAAATTTAAAAAGATGATGAGGATGCAGCAAATTTTTGTCCTAGAATCAATGGCAGTTTCACTTTTTGCCATGGTTTTGATCTTTGGACTTGGATTTATATTCCCAAGTATTAATCCTTATATTGTTATTAAATGGATTGTTTATATAACAGGGGTTTATTTCTTGTTTGCAGTTGTTGGAAACTGGGTAAGACGTGCCATGATGATGAGAATGATGAAGAAAATGGGTTGGGACGTAAAAGCTAAAGTTTCCAAAAAGAAATAATGATGGATAAAAAGGCAGCTACAGAACTTCTGCATTCAAAAATGCAGAATGTTAATTTGCGTAAGCATTGCTACGCGGTTGGTGCTGCAATGCGTGCATTGGCCGCGCATTTTAAAGAAGACGGCGATAAATGGGAAATAGTTGGTTTACTACATGATGGTGATTATGAATTTACTAAAGAAGACCCAGGGAATCACGCTAAACTTATGGCCAATTGGGCCAAAGAAGCAGGGGAAACTGATCAAGAACTCCTCACGGGAATTGAGTCGCATGGTTGGTTCCATGAAGGTAAACTTCCCGTAACATTAATGCAGTGGGCTTTATTTTGTAGTGATGAACTAACTGGCCTCATTACTGCGGTAACCCTAATCCGTCCCGAGAAAAAACTTGCTCCTATTACAGTTGATAACATCCTCTCTAAATGGAATCAAAAATCATTTGCAGCAGGAGTTAAAAGAGAAGACGTTGAGCACTGTGAAAAGGAACTGGGGATTAAACTTCCGGATTTTATCGCAATAGTTTTGAAAGCTATGCAGGGAATTTCTTCAGAACTTGGCCTTTAATTTATGAAGCGAGTCATATTTGTTGGTCAGGCCATGCCAAAAGTTAAAAGGACTCCGCACGATTGGCCCACACTTAATGCTTGGTTATTTTCTATTGGTATTACCCAAAGACAGATTGAAGACAACTTTTTATACACTGCCTTAGTTGATTACTTTCCTGGAGCTAAAAATGGTTCGCATTTAGTTCCAACAGAGGAAGAAATAAAAAAGGAAAGAAAACGGCTAGAAAAAATCATTAAAGACTTTGATCCGGAAATTGTTGTAACAATTGGTAAGTTGTCATTATCATACTGTTTAAATTGTGAAGTAGGCGTTCTAAATGAATTTATCGGTAAGACTTTTGAAACAGATCCATATTCGCTTCTTGGTAAAAATGTAAAAATTATTCCTCTAGCACACCCATCTGGTGCATCCACTTGGCATAAAAAACCTGAAAATAGGAAATTATTAAACAAGGCCCTCAACTTATTAAAAGAAAATCTTTAGGAATTAAGATATAATCTAGCTATGCTTGATATTCAATTTATTCGCGAAAATAAAGAATTAGTAAAAAAGGCAACAATTGCCAAAGGTTTTGATGGTGAAGTTGTTGATCGTTTAATTAAAGTTGACGAAGAACGAAGAAAATTAATTGGCGTTACTGAGGAACTTCGGGCAAAAAGAAATAAACTAGGTAAAGATGATATCGAAGAAGCTAAAAAACTTAAAGTTGAACTTAAAGAAAAGGAAGAAAGTTTAGGGCAAATAGAAAAAGATTTTGAGGAGCTAATGCTTAAAGTTCCAAATCCCGCCTCAGATGACGTTAAAGTTGGAACTCCTAAAGAAAACGAAGTAATTAAAACAGAAGGAGCGCCTCCTAAATTTAAGTTCACTCCAAAAGACCATGTAGAAATTGGGTTACTTACAGACACTATTGACCTTGAGCGCGGTGCAAAAGTTGCGCAGTCTGGTTTTTATTATTTGAAAGGAGACGGGGCACTTCTTGAAATAGCTCTTATTAATTATGCTTTGAATAAAATTGCTTCAAAAGGTTTTACACCAGTTATTACTCCAAATGTCGCCAAAGAAAGAAATGTTGTGGGCTGTGGATTCCAGGCCAGAAGTGATAAGGAGAGGCAAATTTACCATATTGAAGGAGAAGATTTGGATTTAGTTGGAACGGCAGAAATAACTTTGGTGGGCATGCATACAGATGAAGTATTAGAGGAAAAGTTATTACCTAAAAAATATGTTGGTTATTCAAGCTGTTACAGACAAGAAATTGGCAGTTATGGCAAAGATGTTCGTGGAATTTTAAGAGTGCATGAATTTAGAAAAATAGAGATGGTCGTATTTTGTAAACCTGAGGAGTCAGAAAAGATCCATGAAGAATTACTTGCAATTGAAGAAGAAGTTTGGCAGGAACTAGGAATCCCATATCAAATAATAAAAATGGCAACAGGGGACTTGGGGAATGCCGCCAGTAAAAAATACGACGTTGAAGCTTGGATGCCATCTCAGGAAAAATATAGGGAAGTAACTAGTACGAGTAATACCACCGATTTTCAGACCAGACGGCTAAATATTAAATATAGAAAAGACAATAAAAATGAATATTTACACTCACTAAATGGAACAGTCTTGGCTTTGGGTCGCGCAATGATCGCAATTTATGAGAATTTTCAAAATGAAGATGGCTCTGTCAACATCCCCGAAGTTCTTCAGAAATGGATGGGAAAGGAAAAAATTGAGAAAAATGGCTGAAAACAATTTACTTCATGAAGTTGTTATAACTGCAATTATTGTTAAGGATGGAAAATATTTAATCACCAAACGTTCTCCTAACAAAAAAAGATTTCCAAATATGTGGACAGTTCCAGGTGGGCATTTGGAGACAAAAGATTATATAAATTTGCCTAAAGAGACAGAATTTTATTGGTATAACGTACTGGAGAAAGTTTTAAGGCGTGAAGTTAAAGAAGAAGTAGGAATTGAAATCAAAAATATTGAATATGTAACAAGCCTTGCAACAGTTCATCCGGATGGAACACCATCCTTAGTCATTTCTTGCATTGCTGATTATGTAAAAGGGAAAATAAAACTTCAAAAAGAAGAAACGGATGAATTTGCTTGGGTAACACTCAAAGAAGCCAAAAAATACGATTTGATTGATGGAATTTACGACGAACTTTCAATGGCTGACAAAAAGAGAAACGGCAAAAAAGTGGAATGGAAAAGATCAAATTAAAACAACCTTAATTTTTCTTTAATCAACATATTTTCTACTTCTTTCCAAAGTTTTTGAGTAAACGGATGAACTTTTGTCGTGACTCTTTTGTTTTCGGCAATGTCATCTAAACTCCTTTTCTCTTTCTTCCAAGTTCTTCCTTTATCCAAGTAAATATTTAAAACTGGTAGTATTTTATCTATTCCGTTAACCAATTTACTTTCTTCATCAGCTAGTAGTTTGTAATTTTTGGAAAGGGTTTTATATTCACTCCATTTTGGAAACATCTTAATTATTTTATTTCTGGCTGCTTTTTCTTTTTTCTCTTTTTCCTTTCTGCCTTTCTCGTCAAATATATGAATATCGCCAAATAAAGCTTCTTCCAGGTCATGAACCAAAGCATATTTAATTGCTAAATTTGTATCCAATTTTAGTTTTTCATTCTCAATTACATACCAGGTAACGATTGCGAGTTGATAACTGTGTTCAACATCGTTTTCCTTTCGATCTTCACCTAATGCAAATATTGCTCTTTTAGTTGAAGTAAATTTTTGTGAGAATTTTAGAAAATCTAGAAATTTATTTATTGTCATTTATGTAATATTTTTTACCATTTAATTTTTCGGGAAGATACGATTTTTTATCATACATTTCGTAATCTTTTCCATATCCAACCTCTTTCATCAATTTTGTTGGAGCATTCCTAATTTTTATAGGAACTGGTAAGTTTCCATGTTTCTTAACATCATCTAAAGCTGCCATATAGGCATTATAAGCAGAGCGATCCTTCCTCGCTAAAGCTAGGTAAACAACTCCGTGTGCTAAATTTTCTTGGCATTCAGGGAACCCTATTGTTTCGCAGGCTCTAAAAACTTCGTTAGCAACAACAAGTGCAGTAGGCATAGCCATACCAATATCTTCACTAGCAAAAATAACCATCCTGCGCGCAATATAGAGCGGATCTTGCCCTGCCTCAACCATTCTGGCCAGATAATAAAGTGCGGCATCAGGGTCACTTGCCCTCATGCTTTTAATGAATGCAGAAATTACATTATAAAAATCTTCACCTCGTTTATCGAAAGTTAATTGGCGTCTTTGAAGTGCGATTTCAATATCTTCAATTTTTAAAGTTGGTTTAGTGCTTAAACTTGTGGCAATTTCGACCACATTCAACATTACGCGGGCATCCCCGTTTGAAGCTTCCAAAAGAAACTTTTCAGCTTCTTTATTCAACTTTTTCTTAATAAATTTTAAAGCCTTGCCTAAAATTTTAAGTAAATCCTTTTCGGACAATTGTTCGAGAATAAGAACCCTTGCTCGTGATAGCAATGGGCCAATCACCTCAAAACTTGGATTTTCAGTTGTTGCGCCAATCAGTAAAATATCGCCACGTTCGACGTGTGGTAAAAGTTTATCTTGTTGAGCTTTATTAAACCTATGGATTTCGTCCAGAAAAACTATTGGCGAGGCGGTTAGTTTAAGTTGTTTTTGGTTATCTATAACCGCCT
>DATFUL010000014.1:0-5636 GCA_035260845.1 Patescibacteria group bacterium | reverse complement strand
TTCGACTAGTTTTACATCCCTGCCATATTTAAGCCTACTCATTTCTTTAATAATCTCAGCAACTCTTTCGCTTTCGCTGGCTTTAATTTTATTTATATCTTTGGTTGTGTCGACCGAAAATGGAGAAACTGGTTCGTTATTAACAATTGTTTTAATGTATGCATGGAATCTTTCTACATTTAATAAATCATCTTCACCAAAGGTTGGGCTAAATTCATGCTGCAAGTAATTAGCATCAGTTACTCCAACACGATAAGAAACAATTGTACCAACGTTACCAAAAACAGCATTCTTAACTTCTTCCTCAACCTGACCTATAAATTGATTTGCAACAGTTAACCCCAGTCGGTATTTTCTGGCCTCAGAAAGAATAACTGCAAAGTCTGGAGTAGCAAAGTTTTGGAACTCGTCAACATAAAAGTAGAAATCGCGTCTGTCCTTCATTGGAACATTGGCCCGGCTCATTGCGGCCATTAAAATACGTGGTACTAAAAGAAGCCCTAAAAAGTTACTGTTCTCCTCCCCCAAGGGGCCTTTGGCTAAATTAATAAGAAATATTTTACCTTCATCCATAATTTTTCTCATATCAAAAGAGCTTTGAGACTGGCCAATTATATTTCTGATTAATTTATTGGTAACAAAGCGGCCAAATTTAGAAACTGTGTAATCAAGAACTTCTGATTTATGAAAGTCGGAAGTTTGAGCAATCTGATCTGTCCAATAACGCCTAACAATCGGGTCCTCAACATGGGGAAGAAGTTCCTGAACATATCTAGCATCGGTCATTATTCTCATGATCTCAACAAAAGTGTTTCCGGGAACGCTCATTGCTGTAAGCATGGCGTTTCTTACTCCGTGTTCAAATCTAGGGCCTACGATTCCGGTTTTATAAGGATCAAAAAGTTTGTACATTAAGTTGATTACGCTTGTGGCCGCAAAATGTTTTTCATCCTCGGTATTGGCTTCCAGTAAATTCATTCCCATGGGGCGGGTTGTATCACTTGGATTAAAGTAAATAACGTCTTCAGCGCGCTCCGGTGGAATAAGTTTTAATATGTCCTCAACAGCATCTCCATGGGGATCCATAAAACAAACTCCCTTACCGTCTTTTATATCCTGCAAAATTAAATCCTTGAGCATTTCGGACTTTCCTGTTCCGGTTTTACCGATTATGTAAACGTGGCGCATGCGGTCTTCATCCCCTAAATAAACTTTGCGTTTGACTCCTTGGTATGTACTAACCCCCAAATACAAGCCTTCATTAGGAATTTGGGCAGGGGCTGGAGCCGTTTTTGCATTCAGCCAAAACAAATGTGGCGTTGTTACTTGTTTATTTGGAAAGTGGAAAATTGTTGCTAATTCCTCACTATTTAATACAGAAGTATGGTTACTAAATAAATTAAACATAGGTTGGTAACGGTAAAGAAAATCCTCCATGAATCCGCCTTTACTATAAACTTTACGACCTTTAAGACTGTTTAAGTCACCCGCATATTGGGCGAATGAACTACTGATATTGGTTATGTGACTTTTTGCCATGGCTTCGTCCGGTGAAACTGCAACAACACGGACGGAAGTTTCAAAACCTGGCTTTGCAATCTTCGCTTCAACTGCTTCCAGAGTTTTTGCGCTCGTAGCAAATTTGGCTTTTTCTGGATCGCTTTCTTGTTTTTTAGTGTCACTAATAAACTTTCCACCTTCTTTTTGCCAATCACTTTCCGCAGGAGAAATCACAATTTGTATAGCGGCTGCTTCCCCGGGGCCCATTTTAGCTAAGGATGCTGTAATACCTGTCATTGGGTCTGTTGCTAAATCTTTAAAAGTTTTGATCGGGTAAAAATTACTTTTTCCAAGTTGGAAAGATTTATAAGCAACACGTCCGTCGCTGGTAAAAATATTGTATTCATCAACTTCCAAAACTTCTGCATCGGGGTAACTGCCGTGAATTTGTTTTTCAACTAAATCTTTTAATTTTTTAGGGGCTGAAACATAAAACCTTATATCTTCTTGCCTTGCAACTATTTCAAAAGAAACAGTTGGTTGAATATCAAACTTTTGCTGCCAACCACCTTTTTTCATTGAATACAAACTCGAAAAAAGTTGATCCATTACATCAATTTTGAATTCATTATTCCTGGGCACCGCTATCTGAAGAAGAACTGAGTCAATTGAAGACTCTTCCCTTTTCCTATTTTTAAAGAAAATAAAGACAACATACCCAGCAGCAACTAACAGAAAAACTAAAACAGCAATAAGTACTGCGGCGATTATTATGCCGGTAAAATTAATGCTATCAAGATACATTTTGTCCTCCTACTATTTGCCAGCCAAAATGCATTGCCTTTTTAATAATCCGAAGCCAAAAAGCGGCAAGCCAAGTAACGGATGATGTTTTTGAGCCTTTCGCCTGTTGAGTGAGTGTTGCAGTATCTGCCGGCGGCTGAATAGTGATTACTTGTGCTGGTGGTGTTTGAATTACGGGACTCCCACTATCATCTTTTACTTGAGATTTAAAGTTTTTAACCACAACTTTTGCTCCCTGAATTTGTTGAATTGATTCTGGAAATTCCTCTGCGTGTTCACGAACTTCATTTTGAATTTGTGGAACTTCAGGTCTTAGTGTCTCAGGTGTGGCAGCCATAATAATCCATTCTAACACGTTCAAAATTTGATTTCTCTATAGATGGGAGTAAAATACAGGCATGACAACTGAAGCTGACGCAGTAAAACAAATTTACAGAGTTTTAATGCACACACATTTTGGTAATGACCCTCATGTTCCTCAAGGCTTGAAAGAACCTGTTTATGCTGAAGCTGCAGAAATAGTAAAGGCTACACAGGCAAAAGTCGTATTATCCTCGCTCAAGGGACAAGTTGCACCAGATCCAAAAATACAGCCAAAGCCCTAAGCCCCATTTTTTATCTGTTTATATCTTCCAAAATCTTTCCTTTATTTTATTTTCAAAATTAATTCCTCTTGCCAATATAAAGAGATAATCTGAAAGCCTGTTCATGTATTTTGAGACTGCTTCAGGAACTTTTTCTTTTTTGGCAAAAGCTACAAGCGATCTTTCCGCTTTTCTTGCTAGTGCACGCGCGTAAAAGATTAAAGAAGATTCCGGTGTACCGCCGTAAAAAATAAATTGTTTTTGAACAGGAAGTGTCCCCTCTAGAATATCTATTTCTTTTTCTAGTTTTTTTATTTTAGTTTTACTAAAACGAAGTTTGCCCCCTGCTAAAATTGAATTGATGACAAAAAGATTTGCCTGAACTTCTTCCAATTTTTTCTGAAGTTTGGTGTTCAGTGTAAAAGATTTGGCAATTCCGAGGAAAGAATTGAGTTCATCAATTGCTCCAATTGATTTTATTTTGCATGAGTCTTTACGTATTCCAACAAGTTGACCAGTTTTTTTGTCAAAAACTTTTGTTATTCCTTTGTCTCCTGTTTTTGTATATATAGCCACGAAGGTAATTTAACCTACTTTTGTAAATCTAGCAACTTCTTTTCCATTTCCTAACTTTGCTTTAGAAAAAAACTCTTTTTCTGTTCTTACCCAAACCAATTTATCTCCATATTCTGCTTGGTAAACCACACACGACTCTTCACTCGCTTCGATAAATCCAAGAGAAATAATCGTGTAAAGATTGTCGGGGTATTTGTAATGTGAATATTTATCCCCCACTTTTACTTTGGACTTTAACTCTTCCAAATCTTGTAATAGTTGTTTTGAATCTTTAAGTCCCACAGTTTATTTTAAACTTTAAAATCGTTTATTCCAGAATAAAATCTGGCGTCCATTCCTACTTCTTTAGCAGATATCACATTTTCTTCATCGTCGTCAAAAAATATAACATCCCCTGGTTTTGTTTTTAAGAGAGCTAATGCCTTTAAATAAAATTCTGGATCCGGTTTTTTGAAACCAAGTTCGGCAGATGAAAAGATCCCGTCAAAGTAGTTTTTTAAACCTATTTTGTTCCATAGAAAATCTACTCGGTACTTTTCGTTATTTGTTGCCAGATATACTCTATTGCCTTCTTTTCTTAGTTCTGATGTTTTATCAAGAATATCTTGGTTCACTTCCTTCTCCCCATCAAACCAGAATTTTAATAAGTTTTCGATTGAATCTTTCCATCCCCATCTCGAAGTATATTTTTTAAGCTCTTCTTTTAAGTAAGCTTTTCCAACCAAACACAATTGAAATTCATTCTTAAAAAAAGGCAAAACTTCTTCTATTGAAATATTTAACTTTTCGGAGATCCTGATACTAAAGACTTCACTTTTATTTATTACTACACCATCCATATCTAAAAGAAGAATTTTCTTAGACTTCATGTAGTAGCTGTTTGAGAAGCTTCGGCGACTTTAACTGCAGTTGTCTCAAGTCCTGTTGGAACATATTCTATTTCGCAGGCTCCAGCTACACAGGCCAACTCTTGTGATGCCTTTGTATAATCTTCCTCTTCATATCTCCAAAGTTTTGAGAAATCAATATTTGGAAACTTAGCTGCTGCTTTTTCGTACTCTTCCAGAGTAATTTCCTGGTAAGGCATCTGGGCATATTTGGCGTCAGAAGCTGGTAGGAAGCTCATTCCCCCGATTAAATCTTTATGTTCCCAAACCCATTTGATCAAATCAATTACTTCCTCGGGTTGATAAGTAATAGTTACGCTTGGATTATGCTCCGTCCAGAAAATTTTACTATTCAACCAGTACTCACATTGTTCAATTGCTGTTCTACCCTTTCTGGTAATTGCTCCTTCCGGTGACTTAACCGGGAAATGTGCAACCCATGTGTTTGCGGTCTCGGCTACTTGGCCATTTTCTGGATCCATTGGTACTCCAACGTCTTTCATAACTTTAAATAATGGAGTGTAAGCCCCAACTCTCACGTTTCTAATGTAGTAAGGTGACCACCTTGTGTGAATTCCGCTTGAACAATTAAAGAGTTGAGATGAATTTCCGGATGGCTTTACACAGGTTACAGCTGCTGCTGGATTAATTCCAAGTTTTTCTGCATAAATCCTGTTTGTTTCAACAGCAACTTGTCTTAGTTTGGCCATTACTGAAGGGTCCTGGGCAACTGGCGAATCCATTTGGCCATTAATATCTACCCCAAGAAGTCTTTCTTCCTGACAATTCTTTTTCCAGATTGGGCGAAGGCCCGGAAAGTCCGTTGCCATAGCCTGAATTGTTCCGATCATTGTTGCTACTTCGACTTTGTCCTTTAAGCTTTCATATGTATCTTCCGCTCTTGCAATTGCAATTGTAAGATTACAAAACTCATATGGCCTTAAATTAATTTCGCCGCAGGGGTTACTACCAAATTCAGCTTCTGCTCTTCTTTCTGGCCTAAATTTATTAGCACCTGGCCTATTAAAGATTCCAGGTTCACCTCTTTGAGTTTGGTGCATGTCTAACATAAGTTTTACCCATTCCTCTTGTGACAAACCTCGGTCTGGAATTACAACTGAGTTATTTGCATTCCATCTTTGCCAATTATCGCGCTCAAAGTCGCCATCCTTAGCGTGTCTCATTTCCATATCGTCCCAATCAAAAAGCGAAATCATGGCGGTTCTTCTGACTCCGCCAGAAACTGCGGCGTAACCTACCATACACATTATGTCGTGGGCGTCAA
>DATFUL010000013.1:0-63724 GCA_035260845.1 Patescibacteria group bacterium | reverse complement strand
TTAAGAGACAAAGAGATTGAAACCACAACAAAAGCAGGTGGTGGGGGTGGGGGTGGCTTTACTGTTAAAAAACAAGGTGACGCTACAGTTGTCTTAGTTGGCCCTCCTTCTGCTGGAAAGTCCACTCTCTTAAATCAACTTACAAATGCAGAAAGCAAAGTCGCTCCGTACGCATTTACTACAGTTACAGTTGTTCCTGGAATGCTTAAATACAACAAAGCTTATATTCAAATACTCGATATTCCGGGGCTTATAGAAGGCGCCAAAGAAGGAAAGGGACGGGGAAGGGAAGTATTATCTGTTGCAAAAGGGGCAGACCTACTTTTAATAATGACTGATGTAAAAAGAATTAGCGCATTTGCCAATATGGTTAATGAACTTGATGGAGCCGGCATTAGAATAAATGAAGAACGCCCAAAAGTTTTAATTGAAAAAAAAGTTAGCGGAGGCCTTGAAGTCTTTTCTAATTTTAAACAATCAATCGACAAAGAAACAATTAAGGGAATTGCAAGGGAGTTTGGCATTAAAAGTGGCAATATAACTCTTCAGGAAAAAATCAGTCAAAGAAGATTATTTGACGCTTTCTCGGTAAATCGTGTTTATGTTCCAGCCCTTTTCATTGTTAATAAAGTGGATACCGAACCAAAATATAAAGATATGATAGATGGCGACTTTATAGGCATTAGTGCAGATAAAAAAGAAGGAGTAGACACTTTAATTGACCAAATTTGGAAAGCTTTAAAGTTTGTTACCGTTTATTTGGTTAAACCGGATACAGAACCAAGCTTTGATGACTCTATTGTTATGAAGTCAGACGAAACTTTACGCGATGTTGCAATAAAAATAGGCTCAGAGTTTGCAGATAGTAAAAAATTGGTTAAAATTTGGGGACCAACTGCAAAGTTTCCCGGACAAGAAGTTTCATTTGATACAAAAGTTGCAGAAGGAATGCAGATACGATTTCTTTCTTAATATGAATTATGAATTATGAATTAATAGATAGCGGAGAGGGTAGACGTTTAGAGCGTTTTGGTGACTATATTTTAGATAGGCCCGACCCACAAATAATTTGGAAAAAGAATTTGCCCCTTAAAGAATGGGATAAGGCAAATGCGAGATTCTCAGAAAAATGGATAAACAAAGATGTTCCCGAAAAATGGCGAATGGAACACAATGGTATTAAATTTTGGGCCAAACTAGCACCCTTTAAGCACACCGGAGTATTCCCGGAACAGGCAGGGCAGTGGGAATACATAAATCTACAAATGTCCAAATCAACAAATCTACAAATTAATGTTTTGAATTTGTTTGCCTATACAGGAATAGCTTCACTATT
Source organism: Patescibacteria group bacterium (assembly GCA_035260845.1). Lineage (GTDB taxonomy): Bacteria > Patescibacteriota > Microgenomatia > UBA8517 > UBA8517 > DATFUL01. Next base: position 62,388 of record DATFUL010000013.1, on the reverse strand, counting down.
TGCCGCAAAAGCAGGGGCAAATGTTACGCATGTTGATGCGAGTAAGCCAGCAATTACCTGGGCTAATGAGAATCGCGATCTTAATGGTATGCAGGAATTACCAATTCGTTGGATAGTTGATGATGCTCTAAAGTTTACTGAACGCGAAATTAAACGCGGAGTTAAATACGATGCAATTATTATGGATCCTCCAATTTATGGCCATGCACCAAACGGAGAACCTTGGGATTTTAATAAGGACTTCCCTAGGCTTCTCGACAATTGCAGGAAAATATTAAGTGATAATCCACTATTTGTTCTAGTCAATGCATATGCAATATCCTCTTCCTCAATCACTCTTGCTAATACATTACAGGGAAGTTTTGGGGATTTGGGTGGAACTATAGAAAATGGAGAATTAACATTAAAAGATACTTCCGGCGGTAGGCTTCTTTCTACAGGCATCTGGGCAAAGTGGGAGTCTAGGCAAGTTACAAGCTAATAGACCCATTTATAGCGTTTTCTCTTGCAAGATTTATCTGCCTTGCTATACGACTTCTAATTTTGTCCATATCATGTTCTGCTTTCAGCTTCTTGGGATGTTTCTCAGCAAAGTCATTTATTAAAAGATTGAATGCGTCGGGGTCTGCGACCAATAGTGTTGCATTAATACAAAGTTCATCATCAGTAAGTGAAGCCCTCAAAAACGCTCCCTGCTCGCCAATATCGCCTTTCGCTAAATTAAATCCATTTAAATGTTTTTGGGCTAAGCCCGCCATCTCTTTTGTCATATTGAGTGAGCCGTGATGGATTCGAACCATCGACCTTTTCCTTAAGAGGGAATTGCTCTACCGCTGAGCTAACGGCCCAAAAAATGCAAACCTGAAAGCATTTTAGCAAAAAAGGCTTGAATTTGCACTTTATCAATACTTGCAAACCCGGCTTCAATAGAAAAACTGTTGCTAATTTTTTGGTCTTTGGTTCCCTTTAAGAATAATGAGTTAGTGTAAACTCCGCTATTTTGGGCTTCTGCAGCTCTAAAAAATATTAAACCAAGCTTTGTAGGTTCAATTCCGTTCATGGAAAGGTTTTTCAAACTAAAATCCGTTGATTCGCTGCCAATACCAATACTTCCATTCGCCCATATGGTTTGCCCTGTATTTCTTGCCAATATTAAACCTACAAAGTCTGTTCCAGTAATAATAACTGGCTGGGCGAAAGCAGCCATTATTTGCCCGCTTTCAATTTGCACTGGAGTTCCTTTTATTTTTAATATTTTCTGAACATCACCATAAAAATTATAAAAAGTTCCATCAGATTTCTTCCAAGAATAAACATCAAATGGGCTTGAATTATAATCAAGTATAAAAGGGGTTACTGCAACAACCCTAGGATCGTTCCAGACGTTGGTAAAGGCACTAATCAAATTTGAAGAAATTTGAGATTCAGAATACTTATTATTTGGCCAACCGGTTTCGGTTATAAAAATTGGTAATTTTTTAGAAATTACTGAAAGTTCGTGGTTGTAAATATCTAATGCGGTACTTGGGTAGGGATGACTCGTCCAACCATCAATAGAGTCAAAAACATCGGGAACGTTAGACTTCATTTCCATTAAAAACTTATTTTCTGTCATTGTCGTTAAACTATTTACAGATGAGGGATCAAGCCCGGCAGGCAAAACAAAAAAATCGGGAGAAGCTGCTTTTAATTTTTGTGATATATCTTTTAAGTAAGAGGCATAACCAGCAGGATCAATCCTTCCACCCCATTCCTGGGCATGATTTGGTTCGTTGTTTATTACAACATATCGGTTTTCGACAACCCAGTTTAGAGAATTTAGGAAACCCACCCAGTTGTTTATCTCGGCCTCGGCCGGAGCATCCCAGGTGGCGCCAGTTGCCTTCGTAGATAAACGTACAATTGGAATCAAGTGAAGCCTACGCATTTCGTCAAAAATCTTCTGCCAGCGGTCGTGGTCACGTTCGGCTTCCGTTATTACGATTGTTACATAACCCCAATCACCATCATTAGAATTTACTAAATGCGTCGCGTCTACCAAGTCTTTTTCATTAAAAATATGAATGCCAAATTTGTTGTTTGGAGTCGATGTCGGGTCAACTATAGCCAAAGCGGAAGTAACACTTGAGAACAATATTGTTAGAAATAAAGCAAATGCTAAGAGTTTTTTCTTCATTCATATCCATTTTAGCAAAGATTTGGTAAAATATGGAACGCCCTTGTAGCTCAATGGATAGAGCATCTCCCTTCTAAGGAGGAGATATAAGTTCGATTCTTATCAAGGGCACTTGTGAACATCAAGGGCACTGGTTTGATATAATATGCAGATGTGGCGGAACGGCAGACGCGCAGGCCTCAGAAGCTTGTGGACCTAATACGTCCGTGGAGGTTCAAATCCTCCCACCTGCACTTTGAGTAAGAGCGTTTGCATATTTGCGCGGGTGGCGGAATGGTATACGCGCACGCCTAAGGAGCGTGTGTCGCAAGACGTGCAGGTTCAACTCCTGTCCCGCGCACTTGGATAAGAGGTCGCTTGGCTCAGTTGGTTAGAGCGTCTCGTTTACATCGAGAAGGTCGGGGGTTCGAATCCCTCAGCGACCACTTAAGAGTTTTATAAGCTGAGGTAGCCAAGGTGGTCAAGGCGGGCGCCTGAAGAGCGTCATATATGTGTTCGACTCACATCCTCAGCACCTGGAGCGATATTTGCGGCGGTAGTTCAGCGGTAGAATGCTTCCTTGCCAAGGAAGAGGTCGCCGGTTCAAATCCGGTCCGCCGCTCCAGTTTAGCCTCAAAAACTTGACACCAACAGTCAAGATATGTCATTCTGACAATTGATACAAATGCGTCTTAATGAATTCAGCAAGGAAGAAAATATTAGTTTTTGGAAAAATATGTTTTTGGTGGGGGTTTTTTTCATAGTCACTCCAATTACTCTTGGAATCAGTCTTTTTTCACTTTTCTCATTTAACGATAGCGCACTAGCAAAAAATGCCGTCGTAAGCAAAAATCTAGTTGCCTCAGGTTATTCAGGTGTTCAGGTGTATGCTTCGCTTCCACCCCAATTACCATCTGTTTCTGGGACTGTTGGGGCAAGCGACGCAAGACCAGAAATTATTCGCCAATACTTAGATTATTACAATTCACCACTTTCACCATATTCAGATTTTATTGTCCAAACCTCAGATAAGTACAAATTGGACTACAGATTGATTACCGCCATAGCCCAACAAGAAAGTAACCTATGTAAAGTTATTCCACCCGGTTCTTATAACTGCTGGGGTTGGGGAATAAATAGCGCGGGGAGTTTAGGTTTTGATTCTTTTGAAGAGGCAATTGATACTGTTTCTAAAGGACTTAAAACACAGTACTTAGACAAAGGCTATAACACAGTCGAAGAAATCATGTCTAAATACAATCCAATTTCCCCTGGAGGCGCTTGGGCAAATGGGGTTTCCCAATTTATGTCCGAAATGGAGTGATATAGTATAATGGCCCGCAATGTCAGCAGCTTACGACACGTTTGATTACCCAGGCTATTGGATAGGCCGCGACTATGAACACAAGTCAGACATAATTGCTTTAAAGGCATTCCTCGATAGAATTAAAAAGATAAAAAATATATTAGACGTTGGCGCTGGTTTTGGTAGACTAGTACCTTTTTATGCGTTTCGTGCCAAAAAGATATTGTTAACAGACCCTTCCGGACGAGCCTTAAAAATGGCCAGAGTTGCATACCACGATCGCAAAAACGTTAAATTTATTCATTCTGCTCTCTTTAATTTACCTACAAAAATTAGATCTAGCTCGAACGATTTAGTTGTAATGGTTCGAGTTATTCACCACATAACAAACATTGATACAGCTTTTAAGACAATAAATAGGCTATTAAGCCCAAAGGGGTATCTTGTATTCGAATTTGCCAATAAAAAGCATGTTAAGGCAACCTTTAAAGAGCTTTTTAAGGGTAATTACTTGTATTCACAAGACCTAACCACCAGAGACATAAGAAGTAAAAAAGCTATTAAACGAGGTACTTTGCCTTTCTTAAATTACCACCCAGACAGAATCAAGGAGGTTTTGGACCTATACGGCTTTGATGTAATAGAAAAGAGATCGGTGAGCAATATTAGAAGCACTTTTCTTAAGGGCATTTTTTCAACAGATATTTTATTGTCTTTTGAAACGATTTTACAGAGACCATTTTCTTATATCGATTTTGGGCCTTCTATTTTCATACTCGCCAGAAAAAGGGGATAGACTACCTCCAAACTTGACAATCTTATAATGATTTGCTATAGTACTCATTAGATTCCGAGGCTAGGGCACGGAAACGTGATCTTGGCGTTGGGGTATATATTTGGGGGGTACCGAAAGGTATCCCCCTTCTTTTTGACCTACATATATGAACAAAATAATGACCTGTATTATTTTAGTATTTACACTTTTTGCCTTATCTACCAAGTCTCTATATGCAGAGCAGGTAGAAGCGGGCTCCTCGGCCATGCCAAAATTCAAGGCAGTAAACCAGGTTGTTTTTGACTATCGTGTTTATACACTCAGAAAGTTTCTAGCTAAATTTAATTCCCCCTTAACTCCATACTCAGCCGAGTTTATTAAACAGGCTGATTTTTATGGAATTGACTACCGAATGGTTCCTGCAATTACCGGAGTTGAATCTACCTTTGGCAAACATATTCCAAACAAGTCTTATAATGCCTACGGCTGGGCAAATGGTGAATATAAATTTAGCTCTTGGGAGGACTCAATCGAACATGTTTCTATGACTCTTAGAACAAAATATATCGATAAGGGTGCCGTTTCCATTGCCAAAATTGCTAAAAGATATGCACCCCCTTCACCAACTTGGGGCACAAAAGTTAAGTATTTTGTAGGCAAAATCGACACCCTACCTTTAAGCTTCGATATTTAGGATGTGTTTGTTATAATTCTCGTAGGCCGGGGTGGTGAAATGGCATACACGCTAGGTTTAGGACCTAGTGCCCTCAAAAGCGTGCAGGTTCGACTCCTGTCCCCGGCACTAGATGTCTTATGTTTTGGATGGCAACTCGTTTTTAGGCCGATCAGCCAGATTTTCCACTACCTCGGCAATCCTAATCTCTACATCTACAATTTCCCCATCCTCATCATATATTGGATAACGTTTCATACGTTGCCATAGAACAACCATTCTTTGGAACAGTTGCTCTTTATCATCTTCACTCAATGGTTTTGGCCGGGGCAATAGTTCCGTCATAAGAATCTAGACTTTCCTGAGATTTTATCACACAGATCGAGGGCACCAAAAGTGATACAATAATTTCATGGCGTCGGATGCACTTCACTTGCATAAAAATCAAAATAATTCATTTGTAACTTTATTATATTTGTGCATTCCTATTTTAGTATTTTTTGCAGTTCTTGCTTTGATGTTAGGACAAAAATAATATGGTCAAACAATTGCTCTTACCGCTTGCTGGAGTCGCCGTTTTTATAATTCTTGTAGGGCTTTTTACCCAAAATCCATCTAAACTTGGGTTGGGTAAATATTTCCCTACAGCTGTCATAGAACAGCAAAAAAGCATGACTGTTGGCAGTAAAACTATTCAAGTGGAGGTTGTAAATACTGAGCAAACCAGAGAAAAGGGGTTGGGTGGTAGAAGCTCGCTAGGAACTGATAACGGTATGCTTTTTGTTTTTGATACTAAGCCAGTGACTCCAACTTTCTGGATGAAGGATATGTTAATCCCACTGGACATGATTTGGATATCGGACAGTAAGATCGTTAAAATCGACAAGCATGTTCCCAATCAACCTGCCAATACTCCAGACGAAAAGTTACCCATTTATACTCCAGGCCGGGCCGTGGACTACGTATTAGAAGTTAATTCAGGATTTTCTGATTCTAATAATATCAAGGTTGGCGACTCTGTAATCCTTCCAACTCTTTAACTCCTCCAAAAGCAATTCTATCTTTTACATCACTTTTACTAAGCAGGGATCTGCCTAAATGTAAAGTAAAATCTCCCCATTTTTTATTAATTAAGTCACTCGCTTTTGTAAGATCTTTATTTTCTGAAACTTTTTCGAAAAGGTCGGGCTGGTATGAATCATGTTTAACTAAGGAAAAAACCGATACTGCAATATTGCGCACTGACTTTTTTGGACTCGCTATAGAAAGCAAGTTTAGTGCAACTCTAAATATTTCCTGACTGCTTTCAAGGTCATACTGGAGAAGGCCGCCTTTATGCCAAAAGGTGCCATCCTTGTAAACAATAGCCAAATGAACGCCGCGGGCCTTATAATCGGCTTGGCGAAGCCTGAAAGCCGTTTTCTCGGTAAGTCTGGCAAGAATGGGGGATAGCTCCGCCTTGGTTTTAACATCGCGCCCTATTGCAACAGAATTTCCATAACTTCTTCTTTTGAATTCTTCCTTATCAATTTCATAACCGCGAAGACGAGTATGCCAATATAATCCGGTAATTGAATGGAAGGCGGCTTTGAGTTTCCAAATGGGGGATTGGTAGAAATCAAGAACGGTATAGATTCCCATGCTATTCAGGCGTCTTGCATTACCAACTTTGATTCCTGTCAGGTCAGTTAACTTTAGCTTGGAATAAACTTCTAGAAAGTTATCTTTATTAATTTCTACGAGTCCGTCAGGTTTTTTAATATTAGCCGCTATTTTTGCCAAATACCTGTTTGGAGCAATACCAATAGAGACTGTAATCCACTCACCAATTTCTGTTTTAATTTTTTCCTTTATTTGCCGTGCCACGCCCTGCATGGATTTATTTTTTAAAGCGGGGTAATCTTTGAGATTTAAAACAAACTCGTCAATTGACTTAGCCGCAAAATCATCTGTGTATTCAGAAATAATTTTCGCAAGTTTTAAATGTACAAACCTGTATTTATGTGGGTCTGGTAGTAAAATTTTCAAGCTTGGACAAATGCTCTTACCATCGGCTACCCTCATACCGGTTTTTATACCAAGTTTTTTGGCTTCGTATGATGCGGCCAGAATGGCTCCTGACGCGGAAGTATAGGCGGCAACTACAATTGGCCTTCCACGTAGGAACGGGTTTGCTTGTTGTTCAATAGTTGCAAAACACGAATTAATGTCCATAAGCATTACATAGGAGGGTTTTGAGTTAAAATCCATTGTTTTCAATTTCTTCTAAAGTCCAAATTAAATTGTCCGAATTTAAGTTGAGGCGCATAAAAAGAGTGCTTGAGGTAACCGAAAAAATATGATGCATGGTTTTACCGTCTCTGAAAGTGTGGTGCAAACCAATTTTAACAACTGTATGGCTTTGTCCCTTCCAAATTACATATTTAGGAACATTATCCACCATCCCAACAGTTACTTTTTCATTGACAGTCATAATTTAATTTAACCCGAAGAAAATACGAAGTCAATGCTCTTCTTGACTTCAAAAGTTCAAATTGTATAATTCGAGCATGACAGAAACTGTTGAAAGGCGTCAAGAAAAATATAAACGAGTTCGAGAGGTTGTTTCCAAAATGCTAAGAGACCCTTTTGAATTCAATACAGAGATCTATAATAAGGATCTAGACAAGGGGACAATCTTTCATTGTGGAGAAGTGGCGTTTAGTATCCCATGGGGACCAATATATAAACAAACTATTTATGACAAGTTTGTTTTAGAGGGAGTAGATCCTAAGGACTTTGTTGGAACAAAAAGCCAACATGGAATAACGTTAAATCACTACTTTTTTGCACCAGGGCTAGCAATTGTAGACAATGGCCTTACAACTTTCGCAAACGACATTAAAATGGCAAGAGCATTTGAAAAAGTATCTTCAAGCTTTATTAAATGAAGACAGTATTGTAGTAGAATTATTTTGTGAGGCAATATATTTATTATCTTTTAATTGGTGTCATTTTTATCCTCATAGGCTGGTTTGCGAATACGGCTTACAATTTACCCAGGTCTTCCAATAACCCAATTGCAATAGTTCGACCAACCCCACTAGCCAAATATACAATTGAAAATTTAAGTAAAGCAGATATTAAACCTGCACAAATTGAAATTGGAAAAATTTTAAAAGACGACCCAAAGTTCACTTCTTACGAATTTACTATGAATTTTAGCCCAGATTTATCGAATGACTTAAAAACAACTTCTGGCTTAATTAATATTCCAAAAGGAGCGGGTAAATTTCCAGTGATTGCAATGTTCAGGGGCTATGTTGACCCTAAAAATTATTTTATTGGCGACGGAACAACTCATTCAGCAGAAACATTTGCAGAAAACGGCTTTATTACAATTGCCCCTGATTTTTTGGGTTACGGAGATTCTGATCGCGAAGCCGTAGACGTTTTTGAGTCCCGTTTCCAAACTTATGTAACTGCAATAACCCTACTTAAGTCAATTGAGTCCTCCCAATCGACCAATCTACCAATTAACCATTCATCTATCTTCATCTGGGGACACAGTAACGGTGGACAAATCAGTTTAACCACACTTGAGGCAACGGGTGTAAATTACCCAACTGTCCTTTGGGCACCTGTAAGTAAACCATTTCCGTATTCTATTCTTTACTATACAGACGACGCTGATGATGGTGGCAGGTTTTTGCGTCAAAAATTAGCCGACTTTGAAAAAGATTACGACACCGATTTATATTCGCTAACTAAATATTTGAGCAATATTAAAGCACCTATTCAATTAAATCAGGGGACGGCAGACGAAGCAGTTCCTCTTGTTTGGAGCGACAATCTTAATAAAAACCTTAAAGAGGCTACTGTTTCCGCCGAATATATAAAATACCCCGGGGCAGACCATAATTTAACTCCAGGTTGGGGACAAGCTATAGAAAATGCTTTGACTTTCTATAAAAAGCATTTACAATAAATTAATGAAATTAATTGTAAGACTCGCTATTAATGCTTTTGCACTCCTTGTTGTTGAATATTTGGTTCCCGGGTTCCATTTAGCAAATCTTTGGACTGCAGTTGTAGCCGCAATTGTAATAGGAATAGTTAACACATTCATTAAACCGGTTTTACAGCTTATAGCACTTCCCATATCTTTACTAACTTTTGGAATTGCAGCATTTTTAATCAACGTCTTACTCTTGTGGGGAACTTCTATGATCGTACCGGGATTTATGATCGCGGGTTTTTCTACGGCACTTATAGCCTCTATAGTTCTTTCTTTGGTCAGCTGGTTCCTCCACACACTGGCAAGCGACTAAGGTTTTATGCCACGAAAAAAGGAAAGTTACTTCCATTTTTGACTCTTACGAATCTAAACTTTTCACTTTCCTCCTTTTCGATCTATTAATTACCATTTCGTTTCGAAATGGCCAAGAAAAATTCGCTTTTAATGCGAAATTTTCTTACTGTCTTGGTTCCATTGGACGGGCAACGTTGACATTAATCTTTCTTCCTTTAAGATCGCTTCCATTGAGTTTTTCAACAGCTGCTTTAGCTTCGTCTTCTGTACTCATGGTAACAAATCCAAATCCACGGCTTCTGCCTGTCATCTTATCCATTAAGACAACTGCGTCGGTTACTGTACCAACGGCTGCAAAAACTGTGCGAAGATCATCACCTGTTACACCCCAGTCCAAATTACCAACAAAAAGTTTGGTATTTTGCATTTTATTTATAAACTCACCTCCATCTATTTTTTCTTACCTTGGGGACACTGTTCCTGAAGTTTCAGGGGGCCTCACAAAGCTCGTTATGAGAATATTGTATAATAATCCCATGGCAAAGTCAAAAACACAGGAAATAAAGCTCCCAACCTTAAGTTTTAAGGGTACTCCTTCAATGTTTTCGGGAGGTAAGGCATTAAACAATAGATCATTCAATAAACCTTCTTTTGTTCCCCCTGTTGTCAGGGTTACCCAAAACAAAGGCGGGGGTGGGAAGTAAGCTTCAATTCTCAAATAACCAAATCTGCAAATCTGCAAATAAATGTTTGAATAATTTAATCATTTAATAATTTGAAATTAATTTGTGGCATTTGTTTATTTGCTTATTGGTATATTGAGGCCAGCCTAGTATAATAGCCTCACAATGACAACACATAAAACTGCAAATGTATCTGGCATAACCTCTGTAATTGCCCGAGAAGAAGACGGCAATATTCAAATTACGTTCACTATCCCATTTGCCGTGATTCAAAAGGCACAAGAAGAAACAGTTGAGGAAATGGCTAAAGATGTTGAGATTCCAGGATTTAGAAAAGGTACGGCTCCAATCAGTAAAGTTCGCGAGAAGCTATCTCAAAGTGCAGTCGTTGAACATTCCTTAAGCCATATTTTGCCAAAAGCCTTGAGTGATGCAGTAGCCGACAATAAACTTAGAATTGCAGTTTACCCACGATTTGAACTAGTTAGTGCAAAAGAGAACGAAGCCTGGCAAATAAAAGGAGTTACTTGTGAGTTACCAGAATTTAGCCTCGGTGACTACAAAAAAGTAGCGGGTGGGGCTCTTCGCGCTGACTCAATAGTTGTTCCAGGTAAAGAAAATAAAGAAAAATCTCGTGAAGAAAAGGAAGGGCTTGTTCTTAAAGCTTTAATCGATAGCGTAAAAATTAAAATCCCAAGAATTTTGGTTGAAGAAGAAGCAGACAGTAGACTTTCTAGCCTTTTGGCCAGACTTGAAAAGCTTGGACTTGCTCTTGAGAGTTATTTGGGTTCAATCAACAAAAAGGCTGAAGATTTAAGAGCTGAGTATGCAGTGCAGGCCAAAGATGCAATTTCGGTTGACTTGATTCTTAACAAAATTGCCGAAGAGGAAAATTTGAAAGTAGACGCAAAAGAAGTTGATTCGGCTATGCAAATGTCACAAGCTTCTAAAGATGACCACGAAGACCCAGAAAACAGAAAAAGGCTTATCGAGTCAATCTTAAAGCGCCGCAAAGCACTGGACCATTTGGTCTCACTTGCTTGATTTTTTAATTCTCCAGGACTAAACTGCACTTGTAAGTTCCTGCTCAAGAACTACTATGGCTGATAATAAAAAGTCTAAGGGCGGTGCAGCTAAAAGGAATATCATTGAATCCCTTAAGGATATTAGTGGCGATTTTACAGACCAAAGCACAGATCTTCTAAAAACTACTTCTGAGGACTTTTTCCGCGAACTCATGGGTATTGGTACTCCTGTTAAAAGGTCGGGCGAAATGAAGGCGGGGGAATCGGTTGAAATGGCACAAGTTTTAAGCGGCAAAGAAGAAGAAAACGAAAAACTTAGAGCCCAAATTGCTCTTGAAAGAAACCTATCTGCCGACGAAAGCCGTTTGTCTCAAGAAAAAATGCAAGAGCTTAGAATTCAACTTCAAGCCATAACTGTAGAAATTGGTAAACTTGCCGCAAGTACAGGAAACCTTGCCACCCAAACAGAAATTGCCATGGTAGAAGTCCCAGTTAACCCAGGCGTTTATCATGTCATCTTTTTCGAAAAAGTTTTAGAGTTTTTGATGTCTTTTAGAAAGAAAATTGATCAGGCCTCAATCTGGCTTGGGGGAACAAACAAACGAGCAGAAAAGAAAAATTACTGGAGTATGTACAAAAAGAAGGGTAGTAGTTTCTTACTTTCACCGGACCATTATTTGCAAAGATCAGCAGGCTAATGTATTATTTGTCTATATGAAATCAATTTCTCACATCCGCATGTATTGTCTTCCTTTTTGGAAGGCAAATGATGTGGTGGGAGATTTTCGTAAGGGCTAACAAATAAACTAGAATTTAAGGAAAACCTCTCACTAAAACGAGAGGTTTTTTAGTTTTACAAGAAGGGGGGTGATTAAAATGGCAGTAGAAGCAGGAGGTGGTCAAAATAAGCCACCAGAAGACGGCAAATACGGATCTGTTTCGGTGAACGAAACAGGGAAAGTAGAAGCACCGCCTTCTAGCACGGACCAAGTTTAGGTATTAAACCTAAAAAGAGAGAGGACTAGCGTTTACAGGCAAAGTCCTCTCTCTTGGGTTCGATTGTAGTATACTCGGCCATAGTATGACAAATATTTTTAATAACTATAAAAAGTTACTAGCTGAATTTGTTAGTTTTAAAAGCGTCTCAACGGATCCAAAATATTTGGATGAAATTGAGAAAACTGTTTTGTGGCTTAAAAATTTACTTTCAGAAAATAAATTTGAAGTAAAAATAATTAAAGGTAAAAACTCAAATCCCCTGGTTTTTGGTAGTTTTAATGTTTCAAAGAAACTTAAAACTGTCCTTATTTACGGTCATTATGATGTGCAACCCGCGAATAAAGAAGATGGTTGGAAAAGTGATCCTTTTACTGTTTATGAAAAAGGAAGGAAACTAATTGCAAGAGGAATAATAGATAACAAAGGACAAATCTTGGCCCACATAGTTACAGTAGTTCAGCTAATCAAAGAAGGTAAATTGGCTTACAATGTTAAATTTTTAATCGAGGGCAACGAGGAAACTGGAAACGATGGCATGGCTACTCTTATGTTAAAAAATAGAAACTTACTAAAATGCGATGTCGTTTTGGTTTCTGATGGCGAACTCACTAACAACAAACCAACTATTGAAGTTTCTTTAAGGGGAGGGTTCAACTGCACACTTACTTACAAAACCGGTAAAAGTAATTTACATTCAGGAATTTGGGGCGGGGTGGTTCCAAATGCGGCAACTGAGCTTTCCAAATTCTTAAGTAAACTCACAAATGCCGATAACTCAATTGCATTTAAGGAATTTTACAGAGGCATGGACAAAGTCACTAAAAAACAAATAGAAAATAATGTGAATTTGGTAAAAGAAGGAGGAGATATTAAAAAACTGGCGGGTGTAAATAAATTAATTTTTCCTAAAAATGTAGATTTTTACAGCCAAACAGGGCTTTACCCGACTCTACAAGTAACGGGAATTAATGCAGGTTATACAGAAATCGGCTATGCCAATATAGTTCCGTTTAAGGCAGAAGCCAAAATAAATGTAAGGCTTGTAGCAAGTCAGCGCCCAGAAGTTATTGCAAAAGCACTTGCCAAATTTATAAAAGCAAACACTCCAAAACATGTGGACTACAGCTTAAGTTTTAATGGCATGCATAGGCCAGTTAAAGTAAATTCCAAAAATGAATTTATGGAAACAGCAATTAAAACCTTAAACAATGTATATAAGACTAAAGTGAACTATAAAAATGTTGGTGGAGCAATCCCATTTGTGGGAGATGTTAAAAAGATATTGGGAGTGGATACTCTATTGATTCCACTGGTTAATGAAGACTGCAATATGCACGGAACGGATGAAAACTTTGATATTGATCTGGCCCAAAAGGCATTGGAGTTTAGCCAAGCTTTCCTGAGCAAGAATTAATTGATATAATGCTTATGTTCTTTTATTTTGAGGACGCTTAGCTCAGTTGGCTAGAGCACTTTCTTGACGTGAAAGGGGTCAGGGGTTCGAGTCCCTTAGCGTCCACCAATAGATATCAAAATATGTCATTATTATCTGAAAGAAGAAATTTTCTAAAATTAGCCGGGGCTTTCAGCGGGTCAGCTTTGCTTGTTGCATGCGCACCAAAAATTAATATCGATCCCACAGTATCCCCTCCCGAACCATTCCCATCTGGAACAATAAAGGTTGAACCCCATGGATCATTCCAAACATTAAACTTTGGTTTTGTGAATGCGATGGATGATTATTATATAAATTTAGGTTTTGACGATTTGTCGGAAGTTCTTAACCATTACAACATTCCAACAGGACTTCCTGATGGAAAGGAGTTGTTCATTGAAATCATTCCACAAATGGTTATGGGTGGTGAGTCTGAGGGTGTTTTTGTCGGTCCTTCAAAATATTTTTTTGATGTAAAAGATAGTATTACAATTTCGGGTGGTCTCTTTGTAGAAATAGCTAAAGAAGTGACAGGTCACGAACCATCAACAATGCAAGATATGGCATTTTTATCAACAGCTCTAAGTGTAAAGATGGTTGGTGGTTTGGCACAACTTGCCGAGCAAAGAGGATATTTACCAATTGGTGAAGCGAAAATCATTGAAAATAAATATAAAGATGATGCTTTAAATACAACTCAGCATTTGGTTGCGGGCATGCTGATTTATAAAAAGCCGCCAGCAATAAATCCTGTACCTGGAACAACTGGTTAATTAATATTAGATTAATAAAAACTTCAGTGGTAGAATCTGACTATCAAATGATTATCCAAGACAGAGTTTACGGCGAAATCAACATAACTAACAAATTAATCATTGATTTAATTAATAGTTCGCCAATGCAAAGGCTTAAAAAAATTAAGCAAGGCGGCCCAACCACACTTATTGAACCACAAAGAAATCAGACTAGATTTGAGCATAGTATTGGTGTTTGGTATTTACTACATAAATTTGGTGCAAGTTTAGAAGAACAAGTAGCGGGCCTTTTACACGACACACCACACACAGCTTTCTCACATGTTGCAGATGTAGTGTTTCCTAACGTTTCCCACTCCTTTCACGAAAAATTTGAGGAGAAAATTATTTTGGCATCGGACGTTCCCTCCATTCTTACCAAGCACAAAATGAAAATTGAGGAAATTTTCAATAAGAGTAATTTTCATCTTCTAGAAGTTGATTTACCTGATCTTTCCGCCGACAGAATTGATTACTTTTTGCGTGACACAAGAATCGACCCTATCTTTCCGTCAACTCTAATCGATCTATTTTTAAAGGATTTATTTGTAGTTAATTCAAAATTTTGCTTCAAAACCAAGTCTACTGCGGTTTTATACACAATACTATTTATGGATTCGGGTAAACTTTTATGGCTTGATGCAAATTCACACGGTGCACACGGACTTTTAGGGGAAGCTCTAAAACGTGCTTTAAAAATAAAACTAATAATAATGGATGATTTGTTTAAAACAGATGATGATGTGCTCATAATTTTGCAAAAATCTAAAGATAAATTAATAAAATCGTTATTAAAAGAGCTTTCCCCAAAAAAGAGATTTATCTACACCCCAAAGGAAGAATCTAGATTCTGGGGACCAAATAAAGTTAGATTTGTAGATCCTTATGTAAAGGTCGGTAGAAAAATATTAAGAGTAACAGAACTGTATCCGGAGTTTATAAAAATATTTTCTGACTTTAAAAACGCCTATCAATTTATAGGCGTTAAGTAGCTAGTTCACAAAAATCCAGAAGAAAACGGCTAGTACAATTCTATAAACTCCAAAGGCTGTAAAATCGTGTTTCTTTACATAATTTATTAGAAATTTAATGGCAAATGTGGCAAAAATAAAAGAAAGAACGGTTCCTACAAAAAGGGTCAAAGATCCGCCCCGAGTAATCATGTCCCTGGACTTATAAAGGTCTAGTAACGTTGCCGCAAACATAGTTGGGACTGCAAGAAGAAATGAAAATTCTGTGGCGGTAGACCTATCTAGTCCTGTCAAAAGTCCACCAACAATTGTTGCAGCGGCCCTTGAGACTCCGGGAATAACAGATAAAGACTGAAAAGTGCCGATAACAAGGGCTTGTTTATAGGTTATCGTGCTTTCAGTTTTGGTTTCTGACTTTTTGCGCTTTAAAAACCATTCGACTCCAATTAAAGCCAAGCCACCCCAAAACAAAGCGTTCAGGGTGATAGCAGAGCTCCCCAATAAAACCCCTTTAATTAGCGGATAAAGAGTAAAACCAACAATTGCGGTGGGAATAAATGCTACAACCAGTTTTTTAATGAGTTCAAAACTGGATAGGAATTTTTTAAAGTAGAGAACAACTACAGCCAAGATCGCACCTAGTTGAATCACAATTTCGAAAGTTTTAAGAAAGTCAGTTTCTGTCAGGCCTAGAAGTTTAGAAACTAAAATTAAATGCCCGGTTGAGCTTATTGGTAAAAATTCTGTTAAGCCCTCGATAATCGAGAGAATTATAACGTGGATAAAGTTCATAATAATCAGTGTACTCTGTAGACTCAGCCTAATCCAGTGTATCAGCTTTCCGACTCACAGACCAACTGTCTTACTGAGTTAACTGAGTTTACTGACTAATCTGTTCCTGCTATAATTTGCCCTCGGGGGCTTGTCGTTCAATGGTAGGACATGTGGCTGGCAGTCATAGGATGCGGGTTCGATTCCCGCCAAGTCCACTCGTGACGTTTGTTGACTGTAAGATATCCCTATAGTATAATAACTACTCATGACAGAGACGAAAAGAATGCGTGCTTCCTTAGCACCAGAAATTTTAGATAAAGCAGTGTCAGTTAGCTTTGACGCTGGAGAATTTAAACCTAACAAAAGGGATCTGTTCATTTGGAACGATCATGATGTAACACCATATTCAGAATGGAAACCGTGGATGAAAGAGCATGAATATAAGGCGGTTGCCCAAGATGGAAGTATTAAAACTTTGCAGCTTCAAAAACCAATGGGTGGAATGAACACAACTGCACTTCCAGAAGACAATACTAGTGTCTCTGGCTATTTTATAGACATACGCTTTTATGAGACTTCTAGTGAAGGTGTTATTTGTGAGATGGATGCAAATAACGGTGATTACGGTTTAACCCTTTCAGAGGGTGATGTCGAAAACATGTATAAAGTTTTCTCAAACTTAGCCAAAGATGTGGTCATTCTCAATAAAAACGGTTCTACTAAAAAAGGATTTGAATTACCATCAAAAGTTTTATACACAAACAGATCAAATAATTATTCAATCTGGAATTCAAAAGCTTAAGCTTTGTTTTTAAAGTATAATTAAGTCGATAGGCTGGCTGTTAGGCCGCATTTACGAAAGCGGCTTTTTTGTTGATAAAGAATCATGAATATTAGAAACATTGCCATTATTGCTCACGTTGACCATGGTAAAACAACCTTGGTTGATGCACTTTTGCGTCAATCTCACACCCTTCTTAATAAAGAACAGCAGGAAGAAGAAATGATCATGGATAGCGACGTTTTGGAACGTGAACGCGGAATCACAATTTTTAGTAAAAATGCTTCAGTTCAGTACAAAGATACCAAGATAAACATTATAGATACTCCCGGCCATGCAGACTTTGGTGGAGAGGTTGAGCGTGTTCTTTCTATGGCTGATGGAGCTTTACTTTTAGTTGACGCCAAAGAAGGCCCAATGCCTCAAACTAGGTTTGTTTTAAGAGAGGCTTTAAAAATGGGTCTAAAAGTAATCGTTGTTGTCAACAAAATTGACAAAAAAGATGCAAGACCAGAATGGGTTCAAGGCAAGACTTTTGATTTGTTTGTTGAGCTTGGAGCTAATGAAGAAACAGCTTTATTTCCAACAATTTATGCCTCAGGTCGTGATGGTTTAGCTGGAACAAAACCTGATCTTGCCACAATGACCGACATTACTCCAATTTTTGATGCGATTTTAGAATATGTCCCGGAACCAAAAGCATTCCCAGACAAACCCTTACAGATGTTGGTAAGTAATATTGGTAAAGATAACTACAAAGGTAGAATCTCAATTGGAAAAATATTAGCAGGAAGTATTAAAAATGGCCAGGAAATAGCCCATATTAACCGTGAAGGAGAAATCAATAGAGCTAAAGTCACTTCACTCAGCACTTTTAAAGGCCTTGGAAAAGTTGAAGTTCAAGAAGCCCAAGCTGGCGATTTGGTAGCAGTAACCGGAGTTTTGGATGTTAACATTGGCGAAACTATTGCAGATCCACTCTCGCCTGTTGCCTTGCCATTAATTAACATAGAAGAACCAACAGTCAAAATGGTATTTATGGTGAATAGTTCCCCATTTGGAGGCCATGAAGGTGAATTTAAAACTTCTAGTCAAATTAGAGAAAGATTGTATAAGGAACTAGAAACCGACGTAGCCCTTAAAGTTGAGGATAATATAGATGGAACCTGGACAGTTTCTGGTCGTGGAGAGTTACATTTGGCTATTTTAATCGAAAGAATGCGTAGACAAAGTTATGAGTTCCAAGTTTCTAGACCACACGTTATTAACAAAGTTATAGACGGAGTTAAAATGACCCCTTTTGAGAAGGTATACATAGAAGTCCCTGAAGCTTATTCCGGAATAGTTATTCAAAAGATGGGTCAAAGACACGCCAAAATGGATAATATGGAGCAAACCGATGGAATAGTTTATTTGGAGTTCACTGTAGCTACTAAAGAGCTTATTGGCTACAGAAGCGAAATGATAACTGACACCAAAGGGTTAGGGATTATTAATGCCGCATTTTTTGAATTCCAAAAAGACGATGGTTTTACCCGTGAGCGTGAACGTGGAAGCTTGGTAGCTTATGAGTCAGGTGAAACAAGACTTTATGGTTTAACTGGAGTGCAGGACCAAGGAGAATTGTTTGTTGGCCCGGCAGTAAAAGTCTATAAAGGCCAAGTTGTCGGCCAAAATAGCCGTTTTGGAGACTTAAGAGTAAACGTTTGTAAAGAAAAGAAATTAAGTAACATGAGAAGTAAGGGGGATGGTGGGGCAGAACACTTTAATACACCTCGTGTAATGGGCCTGGAAGATGCACTGGAGTATATTGACGATACAGAGCTAGTTGAAGTTACCCCAACAAGCATTAGGATTAGAAAAACTATTTTAGACGAAACAGAAGCTAGAAAACAAGCCAAACTCTCCAAACATTAAACTCCAATGGCAGAATATTTTGTAGTTAGGTGTAACAATCCAGACAAGATGAAACTAGCATTGGCCGTAAGGGATAACCCCGCAAATGCAATCAAACTTACAGACATGTCACAATACAATTATTCGCTGACATTAGGCTGTCCAAGAATAGAGAGTGCCACAGAGCTTGTTGTTTCCACAAATTTTGGGGTTATTACATCAGTTACTTGCGAAAACATACAATGTCCGTTTCATGCCCTAAATACAGACTCGGAGTTAACAGTATAATTCGCAGTATTTGACATCTTTGCCTCAAAGATATAAATTATCAGTATCGAGTTGAATTTTGTGTTGAGTCGAACTCACCAATCGAGGAGCAAAATTAACTTTAAAGAGAAGTAACAGAAGTGGAACCACGGCTTCATTAAGTCGTCTTCTTAAAGTATTATTAATACTATGCAAGACGGCATTCACGAAAAAATAACTGATCATAAGAGAATTGGTCAAATTCAGGATCTTTTCTTGATCTCTCAAGAAATTGGATCCGGTTTTCCTATTTTTGCTCCAAAAGGTCTTATTGTGAGACGAGAAATAGAAAGATTTATTACAGATGAAAAAGAAAAGAGGGGCTATATGTTTGTTTGGACTCCACATGTAGCAAAAAGTGACCTTTATAAGAAATCCGGTCATTGGCAAAAATACGACGCAATGTTTAATCCAATGAAGCTAGATGATGAGGAGTATGTTCTTAAACCCATGAACTGCCCTCACCACTTCCAAATCTTCCTAAATCGCCCAAGAAGTTATAGAGAACTTCCAATGCGGCTTTCTGAAAACGCAACAGTTTATAGATATGAAAAAAGCGGAGAAGTGAACGGACTTTTAAGGGTTCGTGGACTAACAATTGATGATACTCATACATTTCTTAGATATAACCAAATTCCTGAAGAACTTGAAAATGTTTTGGGGTTAATGAAATTCATTTTTAGAACTTTCGGCTTTACAGATTATAAAGCCAGGATTTCTGTACGTGACCCTAAAGATAAGAAAAAATACATTGGAGATGATGAGCATTGGGAAATGGCCGAAAAAGCATTAGTTGATGCCGTCAAAAAGCAAGATATTAAGTATTCAATTGGCGAAGATGAAGCCGCATTTTATGGTCCAAAAATAGACATGATGGTTAGTGATAGTTTGGGACGTGAATGGCAACTTGCTACGTGCCAACTAGACTTTAATCAACCAAACAACTTCGATATGAATTATACAAACGAAGAAGGAAAAGATGAACGCCCTGCTATTCTTCATACTGCTTTTTTGGGATCAGTTGAGCGATTTATGGGAATTCTGATTGAACACTACGCAGGAAAGTTTCCAGTTTGGATTGCGCCAGTTCAAGCTAGAGTGCTACCTATAACCGATAAAGTTAAAGATTATGCAGACAAAGTCGCCAAAGAGCTCAAAGAATCTGGAATCAGAGTTGAGGTAGACGAAAGAAATGAAACTCTTCAGGCTAAAATTAGAAATGCCCAAGAACAAGAGATCCCATTCATGCTTGTTGTTGGTGAGCGAGAAGAAAAAGATGGAAGTCTATCAGTCCGAAAGCGCGACCAAAAAGAGTCCGCAACCATGAGTATAAAGGATTTTATTGCCTCATTAAGCAGAGAAATTGACGAAAAGACTATCAGCTAATTCAATCTTGATTAAAGCCCATATTTTAGCTACAATTCACATTAATTAAGCAGTTGGCAAAACAAAAACTTTTCTGGCGGACAGATTTTCAAATTAGGGCTCCCTCCCTTAGAGTCTTGGACTTGGAAGGAAAGCTTTTGGGAGTTATGAGCGTTGCCGAAGGGGTAGCTAAGGCTAAAGCAGATGGATTAACTTTAGTAGAGATAGCGCCAAATGCAGCGCCACCTGTAGCTAAAATCGTAGATTTTGGCAAGTTTAGGTACGCAGAAGAAAAGAAAGCTAAGGGAAGCGCTAAAAAAGTTAAAGGCGGAGGGGTTAAAGAAATCAGATTTAGCCCATTTATAGCCGATAACGACTTTAAGACCAGGATCGAAAGAATCAAGGAATTCTTTGAAGATAAGAATAAAGTCAGAGTCGTAGTAGTTTTTAGAGGACCCCAAATGAGGGTCAAAAATGTAGGTTTCGACGTAATTAATAAGATAAAGAGTGAGTTTGGAGAAAGCGTAATTACAGATATGCCTCCTAAATTCTTAGGCAAGCATCTAGTAACGGTAATTTCGTACGTAAAAATAGGCAAGAAATCAAAAGAGGCAAAAGTAGAAATTAAAGAAGATGGGCAAAGTTAAAACAAAAAAATCATTAACCACAAGGTTAAAAGTAACTAAAAATGGCAAGGTTTTGCGCAGGCAAAGCTTTAGACGTCATTTGAAGGCAAGTAAATCCAGTAAACAGCTTAGGGGATTAAAGAGAACATTGAATGTTACAGGTTACTTAGCCAAGAAAGTTAGAAAAGTAGTCGGTAGAAGAACAACCAAAAAGATGCGCGATATCGCCACCAAAAAACAAAATGCGAGTTAAATCAATTTCCGCTCGAAGACACAGGAAGATGTTGGACCGCGCCAAAGGTTTTAGGCAGGCGCGCCATACAAGAATTCAAACAGCCAAAGAAGCTTTGGTTCATGCTGGAGCTTATGCCTTTGCTGGCCGTAAACTTAAAAGGCGAGATTTAAGAAGCCTTTGGATAGTCAGACTTAGTGCAGCCGTCAAAGCCTGCGGAGTTAGCTATTCCAAATTTATTGCAGGAATGAAGAAAGAAAAAATTGAACTTGATCGCAAAGTCTTAGCCCAAATTGCAGTTGAAGACACAAAGACAATCCAAAAAATTGTAGAAGCAGCTGGATTTAAATTTACCCCCGAGAAGTAACGGAGGTATTTATTGTTTTTTAACAAGCCTCCGAAAGGAGGTTTTTTTAATGCCTATAATCAACTACAATAACTAAATATGCAGGAAGAAATAATGTCGGCAAAAAATCAAGCTTTAGCCCAAATAACATCGGCTAAGGATAACAGTGAACTAGAGCAAATCAGAATTGATTTATTTGGCAGAAATGGAAAAATCACCAACTTGGTCAAAAGAATTAAAGATGTTCCACAAGAAAATAAGCAACAGGTTGGAATTTTAATTAACGAAACCAAAAACACTCTTGAAGGGTTATTGGCTGAGCAGAAAAATAGTTTCAAGGAAACAGCCCGCGAATGGTTTGACCCAACAATCCCTGCAAAATTGCAAAAGATTGGCAACTTACATCCAACTTCGATTGTAATTTCTGAGATGGTTGAGATTTTTAAGAATATGGGTTTTTCCGTAACTGAAGGGCCAGAAATTGAATCCGATCATTATAATTTTGAATTACTAAATTTACCTAAAGACCACCCAGCACGTAGTTTGCAGGATGTTTTATATATAGAAAGTCCCGAAGTTCTTTTAAGAAGTCATACTAGCTCAGTCGAAACTAGATCAATCGAAAATCTAAAACCTCCATTCCGTGTTGTTGTAGCCGGGAAATGCTATAGATTTGAAAACGTAAATGCTACCAATAACGCTATGTTTTACCAGTTTCAAGGTTTTGCCTTGCAAAAAGGATTATCGCTTGCCGACTTAAAAGGCACTCTTTACCATTTTGCTAAAACCTATTTTGGCGACAAAAGGAAAATAAGGTTCAGGTGTAAATATTACCCCGAAGTTGAGCCGGGGGTGGGGCTGGACCTAGATTGTCAGTTCTGTGGTGGCAAAGGCTGCGCAGTTTGCAAAGGCAGGGGTTGGATAGAAATGCTTGGGGCCGGAATGATTCATCCCAATATTCTTAGAAACTTTAAAATTGATCCTAAAGAAATATCGGGATTCGCTTTTGGAATGGGTTTGGACCGGATTGTAATGGACAGATTTGGAATCCGTGACATTAGAAGTCTTTATAACGGAGATATTAAATACCAATAAATTTATGAAAATTCCACTAAATTGGCTTAAAGAAATAGTAAGTCTACCTAAAGATACTAAGGATCTGACTGACAAACTGACAATGGTCGGGCACATGTTAGACAAAAAGCTCGAAGTTAAAGGAGAGACTGTACTTGATTTGGAACTTAGGGGCAATAGAGCCGATTGTTATTCAATTTTAGGAATTGCTAGAGAAGTTCAAGCTATCTTTGGGTCAAAAGTAAAATCTCTCGAAACTGAAAGGCTCATCAAAGTTAATAGACTTAAAAATTCAAGTTTGAAAGTTGAAACTCCGCTTGTTAAACGGGCAGCAACTACAGAAGTTTATGATGTAAAAATTACAGATTCTCCCGATTGGCTTAAAAATAAAATTGCATCATATGGAATGGAATCGGTTAACAATATTGTTGACTTAACAAATTATGTAATGATCGAAACAGGCGAACCAATGCATGCTTTTGATTTGGATAAAGTTCGAGGAGAACTACAAATAAGGCTTGCTAAAAATAAAGAAAGGATGACAACCTTCCAAGATTCAATAGTAACCCTTACTAAGGAGGATTTGGTTTGGGCAAAAGGAGACTCTGTTTTGTCAGTTGCGGGAGCAATTGGAGAAAAACACAATTCAATTTCAAGTTCAACAAAAAACATCTTGGTTGAGGCGGCAAACTATGACCGTGCAAATATCCGGAAATCAGTTTACCGTCACAATCTTCTAACAGAAGCGGGAATAAGGCACGAAAAAGATTTAGATCCAAATATGGTTGAACCAGCTCTTGGTAGGTTTTTGCACTTTATTAAAAAATATAAATGGGGCAATTTTGATGCAACTTTCTATGATTATTACCCTAAAAAGGTTATGCCTTGGAAAATTAAACTTGCCCTGTCTCAACTCGAAAATTTGGGGGGGGTAAAAATCGAAAACAGTGAAATTAAGAAAATTTTAACAAATTTAAATTTTAAAATTATTAAAATTGATAAAACAAATCTTGAAGTAGAAGTACCAACCTATAGAACAGATGTGGTTTTGGAAGAAGACTTGATTGAAGAAATTTTAAGAATCTACGGATACGACAAAATTCCAACCCGTGTTTTGTCCTTAGAAATTCCAAATCAAATAACTCCAAATTATATTATTCAAGAAAATAATTTAAGGCTTGTGGCGGCAGCCGTAGGTTTTAATGAAGCCATAAGCCTTTCTTTCGTCAAAGAAGAAAGCGCCAGTTACAACGTTCATCCGTTAAAAGCAGAAGCAGGAGTAGTGAGTTTAATTAATCCACCGTCCCCTGACAATAAAAATTTCAGAATTAGTTTTTTACCAAACCTCAAAGAAGTGGCTCAAAAAGCAATTTATGAAAGGGTTACCGAAGTTGCACTCTTTGAAATTGGGAAAATTTACTATAAATACAAAAATGACTACAAAGAGGAAAGGAAGATTGGGTTTGTTTATTACAGTGAGGAAGGAAATGAATTTGTAAATTTCAAAGGCCTTCTTGATTCATTTTTTATAAAAGCGGGAATTAGCAATATAAATTTGGTTCCTGAAGTTTTACTTAGTCCACTTTTAAACTCTTTTGAGATATTGGTAGGTGGCAAAAATATTGGTTACGGCGGCAAAACTGGAAACATTTATTTTGCTGAAATTGATTTGGATGGCATCTTGGGACTTGAGACAAAATATAAAGTTAATCTCTGGCCGAAATATCCGCCACAAATTGAAGATGTTACCATAACTTTTCCGGAAAAGACTTTGATTGGAGACGTTATGCAAACTGCAACTAATTTAGATGCGAGAGTATCAACAATTGAACTAAAAGATACTTTTAAAGACGCTTATACATTTCGAATTTGGTACCAAGATCTAAATAAAACTTTAACTGACTCCGAGGTGGAACAAATTAGAAATAAAATTTTAGCAAAAATTAAAGAAAATTTTGGGGGACAAATTAAGAGTTAAGACTTTATTTCATCACTCATGTCTGGGATTGAGATTCCAACCACTTCATTACTTGACGCCAAAATTTTTACACGAATCTTTCTATCTAAATTATAAAGTTTGTTCTGAACAACCGGGTGCTGAGATATCCCTCTAAATGATTCTGTTGCAGCGACCAAATCTAAACTCTTTGGGGCCGAAAGACGTATTTTCTTTAAAGATCCATTAATGTCCACTTGTACGTTAAAATTGTGATTCTCTGTAACCAATAATTAATTATATATTGTCCCGTCAAGGTGTTGGGGCCGGGGTTGCATTCCAAGCCATTCCAACTCCAATTGTAATAACACGGTTTGAAGTATGTCCCGAAGCATCAGTTGCTTCCGCTTTAAGAGAATAAACTCCTTTTGGCAAAGAAAGAGGGCCGCAAACATAACTGTTGGCACCATTACTAAAATTGCATTTAGTAGTTCCATTGATTTGTATGTTAGCCTGGGTTATGGCGGAACTGGAGTTGGCGGTAAACGCAATAGTAAATTGCTGTGGATCCGGCGAGATATTGGATGTTTGATCAGTTGGACTTGTGAATTGAACATCTAGTGGGTTACCCGTACCGCAGTAAGAAGTGGGTGGCTTGTAACGGGCATCTCCTTGAGTATTTAACCAATTAAGAATTCCTTCCTGCCACTTGTTGACTCCCCCGGTGCCGGCTGTTGGATCTTCTTCTTTAAAAACAAAATATTCCTTTGAGTCATAGTTACCCGCCGAAACATCACTTGGGTTTGCTAAGTTGCCGTCACTTTTACACACCTTTAGCATGGTGTGAATAGGGTCGACTCCTGTAGGCTCCGTACCTTTTATAAAAAACTCAGGGCGGCTAGGAAAGCCATCATGTGCCGCGTAACCAGAAACTGAATCAACTTGGGCTGTAATTACATTTGAGGGAGGTTCAAATGTTAATTTGGGTTTATTGGCCTGCACCGCGACTACAATTTTATGCCAAATTGGAGAAGCACCCGAAATTCCAGAGGCCACGTTAAGCATTGGAGAGTTGTCGTTGTTGCCAACCCAAACTCCAATCATGGCGTTATCGTTTCCTCCAATTGTCCAGTTATCACGCTTATCGTTTGTGGTTCCTGTCTTAACCATAACATTAAGTCCGGCAACGTTAAGATAAGAGTTAAGTCCAAACTCGGCACTTCTGGCATTATTGTCAGACAGTATGGATTCCATTAGGTAAGCCTGACCTTCCGTTAAAACCTGTTTACCTTTTTGCGGATGATTGTCCTCTAAAACTTTTCCATTTGCGTCAACCACCTTAAGAATGCCTACAGGGTCTATCCTCGCTCCTTTATTCACAAATGCTGAATAAGCATCCGCCATATCAAGAAGGCGGACCTCCCCACCTCCAAGGGTCAAAGAAAGCCCTACATGTTTTAAAGTTTCGGTAGTTGGGGGTAGAGTTGTAATACCCATATCAGTTGCAGTTCCTAAAACATCGTGAATTCCAACCATTGCCAGCATTTTTACAGCTGGAATGTTTCTTGAATTGGCAAGTGCATAACGAACTTGGATGGGGCCCACAAATTTATTGTCATAGTTGACTGGAACATAATCGGGTTGCCCCGCACCACCAGGGAAAGTTGTTGGTACGTCCATAAGAAGAGTGGAGGCTGTGTAGCCTTTTTTAAGTGCGGTTACATAAGTAAAAGGTTTAAAAGAAGATCCCGGCTGCCTTAATGCTGTTACAACATTATATTGACCAACATTTGCATCATTAAAATCTTTAGATCCTACCATGGCCAAAATTTCCCCGGTTTCAGGATTAATTACTACCGCAGCTCCATTTGTAATATGTTGAGAAATAACTTTTGTAATTTCCTCAGAAACAATCTGCTGAGCTTGGTTTTGTAAATCTAAGTCGAGTGTGGTTGTAACTTTTAACCCTCCTTGTTCAACTGCAACTTGGCCATATCTGTCTTCAAGAATTTTTTGAACATACTGCACAAAATGGGGTGCCTTAAAACCTGACCCTCTGGGTTGAAATGTAATGCCTGGAAGCGCCGCAACAGCTGCCTTTTCTTGAGAAGGGTTAATATGCCCATCTTCACGCATCCTTCTTAAAACATCGGTAGTGCGTTGAATATAAGCTTTAGGAGTAGCTGAGTACGGTGAATAGTTAGATGGGCTTTGCGGCATACCAGCCAAAATCGCAGATTGAACCAAATCTAAATCTTTTACATCGCGGCCAAAATAAGTTTGTGCAGCTGCCCCAACCCCCCAAGCAGTGCCCCCATAAGGCACTTCATTCAAGTACATCTGTAATATTTGATCTTTGCTATATCTTTTTTCAATTTCAATAGCGAGTACAAATTCTTTAATTTTACGGGGAAGAGTTCTGTCGTCAGACAAAAGCGCGTTTTTAACCAGCTGCTGAGTTAAAGTGGAGCCACCTTGCGCCCGGCCAGTTGTAAAAATATGTAAAAACCCGCGAAGCATTCCGATAGGATCAAACCCACTGTGAGTGTAAAAGTTTTTGTCTTCAATAGAAATTGTAGCTTGCCTTAAATAAAGCGGAATGTCGTTTAAGTTTTCCGGAGTTCTGTTTTGATTTGCATAAACATCGTAAAGAACAGAACCGTTTCTATCCATTATTTGGGTAGAAAATCCTTGAGTTCTGACAATTTTATCGGGGGATGGAAGAGTTAAAGAAAGAAGGGGAATGCCAACAAACAAAAGAACTAAAAGCAATATTGCGCCAACAAATCCAAGCTTTGCAAACTTAACCAGTTTACGGCTTTTTGTTAGTTCCGTTCTATATCTCCTTCTCTCTCTCCACATTTAATTGATTGTATCAATACTGTGAAAAACAAACAAATTTGACTTGTACCTAAAGCGTTGTAAAATAGCTGTATGAGTACGAATTCAAATAGCTATTATACAAACCTCCTTTCAAGCGGGGTAGCCATTTAGTGGATTAAAAATCGAATTTAGGGCAAACCTCCGCAAGGAGGTTTTTTTAATGCAAAAATAGAATATGAAAAATAAACAACAAATTATCGGTTTAGTAGGTGGCATGGGCCCTTTTGCAGGAGTAGCGTTTTGCCGACTGCTTTTGGAAAAGAGTTCTAGGAACTTTGGTGCGAAAAATGCAGATGATTTTCCCGAAATAATTTTGGATTCGGTTCGAATACCTGATTTTATCTCAGATACAAAAAATCTTCCCATGGCAAAAAGAACGTTAGTATCGCGCGTTAGAAGATTGAGTAAATTTGGTTGTACTACAATTGCAATGGTTTGCAACACGGGCCATATCCTTTTTCCAATTCTCTCAAAAGTCTCAACATGCAAAATGATCTCGATTATTGAAGTTGTAAAAAATAAAGTGGTATCGTCAAAACTTAAAAGAGTTGGTTTGCTGGCAACAAGAACAACATTCAAATCGAATATCTTTACGAATGCTTTTATTGGAACAGATGTGGAAATTGTAATTCCCAACGAAGAGATTGTTAATATCTGCGAAGATGTTATTCGGAGCGTAATTGCCAATAAACTTTCAGATAAACATACTACTGAATTATTGAGAGTGGTAGATAAATTTGTGAAAGAACAAGAATTGGACGGAATCGTTTTAGGGTGTACAGAATTACCTTTAGCCTTTCCAAAAGATAGAAGTAAAAATATTATCGATTGCCTTGATGTCTTATCAGACAAATTACTAAATGATTTTTTTGGATTGTCGGATTGACCGAACGTGCGTAAAGAATTAGAATCTAACTATGAATAAAATTGAAGAAGTTTTAACAAGAGGAGTTGCCCAAGTTTTGCCTGACAAAAAAGGCCTGGCTGATTTAATGGCCAAAAGAAAAATAAAACTTTACCAGGGTTTTGATCCATCAGCACCGTCACTCCATTTGGGGAATTTTGTGGGATTAATGAAACTCAGACAATTCCAAAAACTTGGACATGAAGTAATTTTCTTAGTGGGGGACTTTACAGGAATGATCGGGGACCCAACAGATAAACTTGCAACCCGCCAAAAATTAACACGCGAAAAAGTTTTAGAAAACTCAAAAGCCTGGAAAAAACAAATTGCCATGCTTTTAGATCTTGATGGCAATAATCCGGTCAAAATAATGTTTAACTCAAAGTGGTCCGACAAAATAAGTTTTAAGGATTTGATCGAAATTACGTCCAATTTTACAGTTCAACAAATGATCGAACGGGACATGTTCCAAGAGCGCCTTAAAAATAATGAGCCAATTTATCTTCATGAATTTTTATACCCAATTGCTCAGGCCCAAGATTCTCTGGAGATGAATGTTGACTTGGAAGTTGGAGGTAACGACCAACTATTTAACATGATGGCAGGTAGAACCTTAATGAAAGCGGTCAAGGCAAAAGAAAAATTTGTTTTAACTACAAAACTTTTAGTAGATAAGGAAGGTAAAAAAGTGGGAAAAACAACCGGCAATGCCTTGTTTTTGGACTCTACTCCTGAAAACTTTTATGCAGGCGTTTTATCCTTCCCTGACGAAACTATTCTACTGGGATTCGAACTTTTAACAGAAATTGATTTGGACGGACTAGCCAAAAAAATAAAAGAAAACCCAATGATGGAAAAGAAACATCTGGCCTTTGAAATTGTTAAACTCTTGTGGGGAGAGGGAAGTGCAAAAAAAGCAGAGCGTAGGTTCGAAAGTACTTTCCAGGAAAAGAAACCCAAGTTTGATATAAAGGTCAAGTCCGGCGAAAGTTTAGCCAAAACAATTATCCCATTTTCACCAAGAAACAGTATGGGGTCGGTAAAAGAATTAATCCGCCAAGGAGCGGTTGACGTTAACGGTAAAAAAGTAACAGACGGATCAGCGGTACTCGCAATTGGGGATGAAATAAAAGTAGGCGAGCGAACATTTTTAAAAGTATCTAAATAAATGATATCCAAAAAAGGTAAAAAGTTTTTTGTAGTTATAACTATAATTGCCTCTTTGGCGCTTTTAGCAAGCGCAATTTTGCCATACATTATTTATGGCCGCTAACAATGAATTTAGATTCTTCTATATCTGAGCTCCCTAGAGTCGGTGCAGTTTTTGCTAAAAAGTTCCAAAAGCTTGGAGTAAATACTATCGATGATCTTTTTTATCATGTTCCGAGTAGATATCTGGATTATTCCCTTGTAACAACAATTAATAAACTAAGGGCCCAGGAAACCGTAACAATTCACGCCAAAATCGTTTCCATAACAAATGTTTTTTCTAAGCGGGGAGTCAGGATGCAAATTGGCTCAGTAGAAGACGCTACAGGGAAACTTATGGTTGTTTGGTTTAATCAACCCTTTCTTACACGAACTTTATATCCAGGTAGACTTGTTTCTTTGTCTGGAAAAGTAAGTTTCTTTAACAGAAAGCTATGTTTAAGCTCCCCCGATTATGAGCTAATCGAGGATGAAGACAGTAAGACTTTACATACTGGTCATTTCGTGCCAGTTTACGCCGAAACGGCGGGCTTATCTTCCAAATGGATCAGACGAATAATTTTAAATTCGTTTGAAAAAGTTGAAACTCCTGAATTTATTCCTAGCGAAATTTTGACGCGTTTTGGGCTCGCCGGTGAAAGAGAAGCTATCGGAAAAGTGCACTTTCCAAAAGATTTAAAAGAAGTAGAAATAGGCCGAAAAAGATTAGGATTTAACGAAATTTTAGAACTTCAACTCAAAAGTGAATACAGAAAATTAAACTGGAGTAAAACCAAAGTTAAGCATAAACTGACAATCAATCAATCAAATATTAAACAGTTTACCGACTCACTACCCTTCAAACTAACAGAGTCCCAAATTAAATCGATTGATGAAATTCTTAAAGATATTGGGGGTAATATTCCCATGAATAGACTATTAGAGGGCGATGTTGGTAGCGGTAAAACTGTGGTTGCTGCAGTTGGAGCATTTGCGGCATTCCTTAACGGTTACCAAACATTAATAATGGCACCCACTCAGATTTTGGCAAATCAACATTATCAAACATTAAAGCAATTGTTTGACAAATTTAATATCAGAATTTCCCTTGTTACCTCACAAGTAAGGAAAATTGAACTCGGTAGAAGTGATGTTTTTGTTGGCACTCATTCTTTAATTCAAAGTAAAACCGATTTCGACAAAGTTGCCTTTGTTGTAATCGACGAACAACATAGATTTGGCGTTGAACAGCGTGCGCATTTAGTTAAAAGATCGGGTACCCCCCATGTACTAACAATGACTGCTACCCCAATTCCAAGAACAATTGCCTTAACCACATATGGGGACTTAGATCTGTCCATACTTCACGAAATGCCAAAAGGAAGACAAAAAATCACAACTTGGGTAGTTTCCGAAAAAAAGAGGGAAGGGGCCTATGATTGGATAGAAAAACAAATCAAAGAAAATAAATCTCAAGCTTTTATTGTCTGCCCATTAATTGAGGACTCCGAAAGCGAGACGTTAACTGATGTTAAATCAGTCACAACAGAGTTTGAAAAACTTAAAAAGATATTTAGAAGTCTAAAACTTGGACTACTGCATGGACGTCTTAAGTCGAAAGAGAAGGAACAAGTATTAAAGGATTTTAAAGAAGGGAAAACGCATATTCTAGTAGCTACACCAGTGGTTGAAGTTGGAATCGATATCCCAAATGCGACAATTATGGTAATTGAAGCCGCGGAGCGGTTCGGCCTTGCACAGCTTCATCAGTTGAGGGGTAGGGTGGGTCGGGGACAAAAGCAGTCTTATTGTCTACTTTTTAGTAATTTCCACTCAGGTACTAGCTACAGTCGTCTAAAAGCTATGGAAAAGACTGATTCAGGATTTGAACTTGCCGAGCTTGATTTAAAACTAAGGGGGCCAGGAGAGATTTTTGGGACTGCACAGTCAGGGTTTCCTGAGCTTAAAGTTGCCAGTTGGAATGACTTTACCTTAATCAAAAGTGCGAAAGAAGTGGCCTTAGATGTTATTAAAAACCCTAAAAAGTACCCACTTCTAAAAACTAGATTTGAAGCCTCGCTAGTTTAATTGTATAATACCCTCATGGTTCCATTACCAAAGCGAAAACATACAAGAAGTAGGAGTGATATTAGGCGTGGTGGGCAGCCAAAAATCAAACTTGGAAACTTAATGAAGTGCCCAAGTTGCGGTAAACTTAAGGAAACTCACCGAGCTTGCCCGTATTGCGGCTTTTACAAGTAATGCTTCTAAGCTTCAGATATCCTCCTTCCAATGTTCCTGTAGTTTGTGTAAAATTTCTTTGCCGAACTTTATTTTCCAAAGAAAGTTCGAAAAGCATATGAAGACCGCTACTGATCCAAGACACCTTAGGCGACGCGAGGCTGTCAAAACCCTTTTTGCTGATACTTTTACAAAACAATCCAGATCCCCGGAGCTTGTCTTAAAAATAATTAAGGACAAAAAGAAAATAGATAAATTAATCGAGAAAGCAGCTCCTGCCTGGCCAATAAACAATCTTAATAAAATAGATTTAGCCATACTAAGACTGGCAGTTTACGAGCTTAAAAATTCCGATGCTCCGCCAAAAGTTATTATCGATGAAGCTGTAGAACTGGCTAAAGAATATGGCGCAGAATCTTCATCTTCCTTTATCAATGGCGTTTTGGGTACAATATATAAAGATGGAAAGTGAATTCGCAAACACCAAACAAAAGATTAAAAGAGAATTAGCCGACTACCTTGGCGTAGATATGGAAGATATTGACGACGAGACCGAGTTTACAACAGATCTCCATATGGATGCTGTAATGCTGACTGATTTTATGGAAATATTAACTAAAGCCGGCTTTGATGTAACTCAGCTTGATTTTAACGAAATAGAAACGTTTTTAGACTTGGTTGAGGCCTTAACTGCGCACGAATGACAAATATCAAAAAAATAGAAGATGACTTCAAGGATAAAGACCTTTTTAAACACGCACTAACGCATCGCTCCTGGCTAAACGAACACAAAGGCGAGCGTGCTAGTAATGAACGGCTGGAATTCTTGGGGGACGCAATTTTAGAATTTGTTGTTTCAAAGGAAATTTATAATCAATTTCCTAATAAAGAAGAAGGTTATTTGACTGCACTCCGTGCAAATTTGGTTAATACCATTGCTCTTTCTGAATTCGCTAAAAAACTCGATTTGGGCAGCATTCTTTTCTTATCTAAAGGGGAGGAGGATTCGGGAGGGCGCACAAATCCATCTCTTTTGGCGGATACGGTTGAAGCTATAATTGGTGCTATTTTCATGGACCGAGGTTTAACTGACTCTGAAAACTTTGTTAAAGAAAATTTGATGGCAGATGTGGAAAAAAAGGCCACAGAACCCCTTAAAGACCCTAAGAGCCGTCTTCAGGAATATGTACAATCCCAAGGCTTTTCTACACCCAAATACAAAGTGACGGAGGAGTCAGGCCCTGATCACAGCAAGAAATTTGTAATTGATGTTATGGTTAATGAGGCTTCTTGGGGTACGGGTGAGGGTAAGAGTAAAGGCTCGGCTGAACAAGCTGCAGCTTTACAGGCACTCACGAAAAAGGTAAGCCCTTAAACACAAGGTCTTGGCGCTAACTTCAACTCAATCTTGCCGCTTCGTCGAAGTTATAGTAGAATAAGCCTCAATGGTTGCAATACGACTAGCTAGATTTGGCAGAAAAAAGGGAGCCTTCTATAGAATAATTGCCGTGGACTCAACAAAAAAGACAGCTGGAGCAAATCTTGAAGTTCTTGGCTATTGGAATCCAGCCAAAAAGGACTTAAAAATTGAAAGAGAAAAACTTATGGCTTGGGTCAAAAAAGGTGCTCAGTTAAGCGCCACAGTTAAGAAATTGGTTGAGAAATAAATACATATAAAATTCTGTCAATAGAGTTAAGTGATTCAAAGAATCTCTAAGGATGAATTTTATATAAAGATAAACATTTATGAAAGAATTACTAGAATTTTTGCTAAAAGGACTTTTGCCAAACGAAAAGTTTGATGTAGTTGAGTCCGAAGACGAAGGCCGAGTTATTTATACAATAAATACAGATCCTAAAAATGTAGGGTTAATTATTGGCAAAGGTGGCCGCATGATTAAGTCATTAAGAAACATCCTCAAAGTAAGGGCCACACTCGAGAAAAAAGCAGTTGCTATCAATATTGGGGAATAATAGGGATGATCACCTGCTATTTTGAAGATAACGCCAAGGCAAAGTTTGGTCTTCGCCATGTAGTTATGAGCACCATAGTTGTAAAGGATGGGAAGATATTGTTGGAAAAAAGAGGTACTTATAATGGTAAGCCAATCCTTGAATCAGGAAAGTGGGCCCTCATTGGTGGTTATCTTGATCGGGACGAAGATTTAATTACTGGTGCAAAAAGAGAGTCAATTGAAGAAACGGGTTGGAAGTTAGACAACTTCAAATTATTAAGAATTAACGATTCACCGGAAAGACCAAGGGAGGATAGACAGAATGTTGATTTTGTTTTTGTTGCGAACGCGATATCACAAAAGCCAACTAAATCTGAAGAGGTTGCGGAACTTGCATGGTTTGACTTGGACAAGATTCCACCAAAAGAACAAATTGCCTTTGATCACTTTGAAAGTATCGAACTTTACAAAAAGTTCCTCAAGGAGAATTTTCCTATCCCTCTATTGGGTTAAAATAAAAAAAGTTTAACTTGAGTCATCGTTATGCTACACTTGCACAACAATGGGTATAGAGATGCTTCCAATTTCAGTAAAAGGAGTTATTTTTGAAGACGACAATGTCTGGATACGTAAAAATGAAAGACAAGAGTGGGAGCTACCTGGCGGAAAGATTGACAAGGGTGAACAACCAGAAGCAGCATTAAAACGAGAACTTCTAGAAGAACTTGGGTTTTTGGTTGATGTGTTAAATATTACAGATGCGACAATACTCACGATACCTGGATCAATCGACGAGTCATCAGGCGTACTTGTTTTAGTGTATTCATGTTCAATTTTAAAAAAGTCAGGGAAGTTTGAATTTATGGGGGAATCTGGCCCTGCTGAATTTAAATCCACTAACATTTCAGTAATAGACTCTCTCCATATGGAAAATTTCTACAAGAATGCTATTAACAAAAGCTATTCTCAGAAGAATAAGAAACAATGAAAATTTTAAAACCTAATACTGTAAATCTGCAAGATAAAAATGCAGGCGAAAAAATATTAAATTCTCTGAACGAATTTGGTTTCGTAGTTTTTTCTCCAATGAAAACACCTGACGAGTTGTTGAATTTGGTTGGTTTATTTGGAAAACCTATATTACATAGGGACTCAGATAAAAGGGGTATTACAATTGTCGCTCCAAAAGAAACCACTATTAAAGAAAGCAATTTAGGGTTTACAAACAGTGAGCTCATACCACATACAGATGGAACTGGAGTTGCCGATCCTGCAGATCTCCTTGCACTTTATTGTGAAACACCATCAACGAGTGGTGGAGAGTCATTTATGATTGATGGCAAAAAGATATATGACTACATGGCTGCAAATAAACTAGATATGCTCAAATTGTTAAGCACACCTGAATCAGCGGTATTCGGTAATCCTAAAAATAATCCTTTTATAGGGACAATATTTAACAAATCAACCGAAGATGAACACATAACTTTGAGGTTTAGAGGTGACATGTGGGGGTTTTATGCAGGTCCAATATCGAGAATATTGGAACAATTTATGAAAATATTAAACGATTTTAAGATTACTTTTCAGCTATCTAAAAATGAGGGATATATTGTAAATAACAAAAGAATCTTACACGGAAGAAGAGATTTCAAAGGTTATAGAGAGATGCAAAGAGTTTTAGTCACAATTGACAAATCAACACAATACGGATCCCAACTACAAAAAGGCTTCATCCCGCAATCTGAGATCCAAAACAAATAGTAATCACTGTCCAAATGGATCTATTTTTCCACTCCCCGAAGCGGCTGGAATTTGGCTAAACAAAGGCTGAGTTAGAGTACTAATACTTTTAAGCATTGTCTGCTCTTCAGGAGTTAAATCGGTAATTGCATCCGTTGTTCCCGGAATTTTAGTCGGAAACGGAGCAAAAAATGACCGAACCGTAATGCTTCCCAAGGCGCTTCCCGGAGTACTTTCCGAAATTTTTATTCTATCTACATTTGTGATTGGTGCAAACAAACCAATGCCTTTTAAAAATATTTCAATTTGTGGCCTGGGCCCAATCACATTAAAACTAACTGTGACGCTAGAAAAACCCAGAGGGTCGTTTGTCGGGCTTCCTGCTTTTACTTCACTAACCAAAAGTCCTAAAGAGCTTGCCAATATTTTAATTTGGGAGGTAACAGAAAGGGCAGGGTTTGTACTCGGAAGTGCGGAGACAGCCGCGTTTGAAAATGCGGTCCCACTTACCGCAATGTTGCCTAAAATATCTGATTTTTGACTTAAGACTGCCTGAACTGAATTTGCAGTAGTAATTTGATTTCTTATTTCTTTAATCTTACTAAAACCAAATTGACCAACTATCACAAATAGACCAATAATAAAAATTAATGGTAATACCGCCTTGGCTACTATCAGTATATTTTCAGGTATTTTTGGCATATTTTATTTAGTACTAAAGTTAAGTGTTACCAAATAACCACTTCCCGGGTTATAACTAAAAGCACCCAAAGAAACAGTATTAAAAGATTTAACGGTATTTAAACTTCTAACAAAACTTGTTAAATCAGAATTTGATCTAAAAACAACCGAGACTGCTGCTTTTTGTGGATCAACCCCAAGTTCAGATACAAGGATGGTTCCCGAACTGGAAGCCAAAAGGGGAGTAATACTTGTCATGTTTTTAAGTGCAGTTGGTAAACCTTGAACAGTTTTGATTTGCTTTAACCTATCTTTAAGTAAAACTATTTGCTGTTGAGCAGTAGCTTGAGATTGAATTTTACTTTTAAGAGCATCGTTAGCGGTATTTAGGTTTCTTAACGAAAACGAACTAAAGATAAAAAATCCACCCATTCCAAGTACAACAATTAAAAAAAATGCCAAAAGAATCACGTTTAAGGGCCTTACCAGTTTTACAACCTGGCTCAAAGGCCCGCTTAGAGCATAACCTTCGGGAAGTAAGTTGAGTTTAACTGCCATATTTATTGTTCCCGCATCGCAAGCCCCGCTGCTACAGAATAAAGAGGTGCGTACGGGGCAAGCTTTTTGGCGACTTCAGGATCCATTTGAACCTTTTTAAATGGATTGGCAATTGAAACTTCAATCCCCAATAGTTCAGTTAAAGCTCTAATTATTTGCGGCATACCACTACTGCCTCCTGAAATTTGGATCGAAGTCGGTGCTTCACCTTTTTGCTCGGATTGGTAAAAACTAATTGCCTTTTTAACTTCATCAACAACCAACCGTAACACTGGGTCCAAGGCAACTTTAACCTTGCCTTCAAGTTGGCTAGGGGTAAGGCCGTAGGTCTTTTTATATTCTTCAGCTTGAATTTGTGTAACTCCTAATCCTTGCGAAACTGCGCGTGTAAAAGCTTCACCGGCTAGTGGAATTGACCTACTAAAACAAAGCATGCCGTTTTTGGAAATTGCAATATCAGTTGAATTAGCTCCCAAATCCATTAAAAGTACAGTTTTATCGGGGGGTGCTAAAGATCTAGTTAAAGCAATAAGCTCTGTTTCAACAGCAACCGGGGTAAGCCCTGCCATGGTAACTATTTTTGTATATTTTTCTACAATTACCCGAGGTGCCGCAACGAGTAAAACTAAGACTGAAGGCGGAGATGTCTTTTCGTTTCTTTCCAAGATTATGTGCTGACTAATAGCCTCCGCGGCTGGGATCGGAATGTATTGTTCAAGTTCCCATTTTACGGCTGAAGCAATTTCTGCATCGGTTAAAAGGGGGAACGTAACAGTTCTAGTGAATGCCGACTGTTCCGGAATGGAAATAACAACATCGCGACTGGTGACTCCGGCTTCGGCGTGAAGTTTACGGATAACCTGGGCAAAAGTGGCCATTTCCTTTTCATCGACCATCTTCTCAACATTGTTGCCAGAAAATCCGACAATCCCGGAGGCTGTTAGGGAATAAGAAGCACCCTCCTTTTGAACTTCTACAATTTTTATAGTTTTGGTACCAATGTCAATTCCAACCATGGGCAGTTATTACTTGTTAACTATAACAAAAAAACAATGTTTAAGTAAATGGTGGTTTGTAAATGTTAGAGTGATATATCTTTTTAGCAAAAACTGAATGTCAATTTCTGTGAGACTCTATTTGAAATAGTAATGTTCTCTGTCCGGACCAGTTGCATACTGAAATCTTATTTTACCAAAAGGATGTTGTGAATATAAACGGTTTACTTTCTCGACCAGTTCATATGGCACGCTAGTTAATATCTGGGCTAGCTTCATGTGTACTAGATTTTGTGGTATTTGTGTAATACCTTTTACATTTTTCTTCAATGCCTCTCTAATTTTTGTTAATTCGTCATTATCAACATACCCCTTTATTAACAACGATCCATTACTTGTAATGACAACTCCGTCAAGTGTAATAGACACAGGATCGAAACTTTTAATAATTTTACCAACTTCAGGCTGTTCTGTTTTTGGTAATGAAACCACATTTAAACCAACTTGTGAATAATGGCTATAACTAACAATAGTAATATGTAAATCTTTTTGGTCAGGTAGCCAAAACGAATCTGGTCTTAATTCTAATTCTTTTTCTAGAATGTTTTTTCTTAGCAAATCTAAATTAGATGTCAGTTCTTTAAAAAAAGGATAACCAAATACAATACCTGTTGGCTTCCAGAATGCTTCGTGAGGAGATTTGCCACTTTGCGTAAAGAATGTTTTTTTAACATTCTCAATCTCAGAAATATCTATACCTTTTTCGTCTGTTTGCTTCTTAATAGAATCGTAGATAGATATTAATTAATAGTTAACTCATCAAACTATTTCGTGATCCCAGTTGAGCTATAAACTGCAAACTGAAATATACTTGGGATTTCGGGCCAACTCTGAAAAACCTCAACTTTACGGCTAGACTGCCCCGCGGTCCCTGATGAGTCAACTAAAATTCCCTGAGAAGGAAATGTTGCCGCTGTTGTAGTATCAAAAGCAATTGGTTGAGCGGTATCAGTGTTATAGAACAAACGAACATAAGCAAATTGGGGATTATTAAGTCCAGCCAAACTAATTGTTTTAGAGAATGGAAATACCTGTCCTGTAACGGTGCAGCTGCCTCCCGCTGAATCAAAAGAATTTGATGGATTACGACCGGAGTAGGGGTCTGCCGTTACTCTAAAAATTTTAGTTGTAGCGGGGTCGTTAGCTACTGTTTCATAAAGAACAACCACCTCAAGAGCTGGTGTAACTGCAGCACCACTCGCGGTTCCCGCTTTTCCCCAGCAAATTTTTAGGGTGTTGCCATTAAAATCACTGCTACTATCTTGTGACTTAAACCATAGGGTAGCCGCATCCCCCGAGTTAAATTCAACCGGGTAAATAAAACTGGTTGCCCCCGAGGCAACACTTGTTACTTGCGAACTATAACTTGCAGTACCAACATCTGAGTTGCCTCCTGTTCCCACAACCAAAGCCTGCTCAACTCCAGCTTCAGCAGCGGAAAAAGCACTAACTGCCGCGCTTTCGCTCGTAGAAACCGAAATGTCTGTAATACTCCTACTTAAAATAAAAAGGACTACGGTAAGTACAACAGCTAAGGCCAGAAGAACCAAAACCAAAGCTTGTCCACTTTCGAATTTTTTACTAACTTTCATCAATTAAATATAACAACAACAACCGAAAATTACAATTAATTATTGTGTAAATGTGAAGCTTGCAACATATACTGCTCGTAATGAACACTGTGTGCCGGTGACATGGTCCGACCTTGTTAAATAAAAGAAACTTTTTCTTTTTAATTCGAAAGCGAAAATAAACCTGGTATAATCACTGCGCATGAGAGAAATACTTGGATTTATTCCAACACGTGGTGGCTCGAAAGGATTAGAAAATAAAAATATCAAACTGCTTGAAGGGAAACCTCTTATTGCTTACACAATTGAGGCCGCTCAACAGTGCGCATATATTACAAGACTACTTGTATCTACTGATAGCGATGATATAGAGTCTGTTGCTAGGGAATATGGAGCTGAAGTTTACCGGCACCCACCAGAATTATCAACAGAAGGTAAGGCTACCTTTCCAGTCATTCAATATGTTGTAAAAGATTTAATAAATTCTGGAGAGACTTTTGAACTCGTAACAACAATGAGAGCAACCACCCCACTAAGAGCTCCTCAAGACATATCTAATGCAATAGATTTACTGATTCGAACTGAAGCGGACTCAGTAGTAAGTTTGTTTGCAGATTCTACTGCCCACCCCATACGGCTTAAAACTCTTGATGGAGAATTTAGGGTGTCATCAATGCATAAAGGTGAAGAGAATGCACCAATAATTCGTCAAGATTTACCAACAGTTTATCGACGCAATGGTGCAGTATATGTAACGAGAACAAAAACTATAATAGAGGGCAGCCTTTTTGGAAAAGATTCAAGGGGATATGTCATGCCAAAAGAACGATCAATTAATATTAATGATGAAATTGATTTTATCTGTGCAGGTGCCTTGCTTCGAGCATTCTCTGAACAAAAGTAATAGAATGCAATTGTG
This sequence comes from Patescibacteria group bacterium, assembly GCA_035260845.1. GTDB lineage: Bacteria > Patescibacteriota > Microgenomatia > UBA8517 > UBA8517 > DATFUL01. Next base: position 22,247 of record DATFUL010000013.1, on the reverse strand, counting down.
AAAACTCTTCTACTTGATATAGGTGGAATATTTTTTTATCCCGCATGGCGATTGCAAGGAATACCTGAGATTAGCAAAAGGTTACACATTAAAACAAGTGACTTTAAAAAAGCATTAGACAAATACAAAAAACCCTTTTATACCGGTAAAATGTCAGAAACCGAATACTGGGAAAGTGTATTAGAAAAAGTAGATCTACAAACAATAGATTCCCTTGAACTCAAAAAACTCTATAGATCTTACATACTACCAATTCCAAAGACCCTAGATTTGCTTTCTATATTATCTACAAAATTTACTTTGGTGTCATGTAATAATTCTCCTAAAGAGTGGATGGATTATAGAATAAAAATGTATTCCCTGGACAAATATTTCACCAAATTTTTTACATCTGGGTATATGGGTTATATGAAACCAGAAAATAAAATGTATTTAACAATTTTAGAATCTTACAAAAATGAGGATTTACTTTATATTGATGATAACAAAGACTATATTTCAATCGCTCAGGAGAAATATAAAATACATGGTAAAACGTACCATAGTTACAAAGACCTACTTCAATTAGTAAGATAGAACTGGTGGAAAAGGAGGTCTACAGGAATTACCCTTTACTGATAATTCATTAACGATTTGTGCGCAGACTCCAGGGCTGCGGAAAGCCAAAAAGAATCCACTGGCAACATTGGCTGGAAGGTCGAGACAATGAAAAAGAATTGGCCAAAAATCCACAAACTTTCACAACCCGATGACCGCTAGGCGTACCCTTTAAAGGAGGCTCCTTGTTATTTATGAATTACTGACCAAACTTGAAGCTTGCAACCACAGAATCAAAAAAGGCTTGGTTGTTACTGGTTATAAAAACTTTTTGTGTTCCGCCATTTGCATCAAAGGATTTTACAAATGTGAATCCAGGCTCGGTTATTTCTTTAGCGTTTACAGATAGAGAATAAATCCTAGCTTTATTATTTGGATTCCCGGTTTCTGTACAAGTTACTTGAGTAAAAGGTTTATTTGTTCCATCTCCACCGGTTATGTCAATTGTTGGGTTAGAATTGTCCGGACAATTAAATGTATACAAAGGCTCACTGGTGGGATCATTGCTGGACTTTGGTATATTTACGATTGAATTATTAGGTGCGTTTGTAGTGGTGGTATTTGAAGTAATAGGGGCTACTTTTTTAGTCTGAAAATATAAAAAACCAACTAGAATTAAAAAGATGACAACAAGAACTCCAAGTACTAAAAACCAGATATTTGTCCTGGGGGCCTGGCTTGGAACATTCACAACATTTTCGTCCATTTAATTAATATTACAGCACAGAAAATGAAAAGCAAACAACTTGACATCCAATAATATAGGTACTATCATCATTTTATGGATCGAGTCTTTGGACACGAAGGTTTGTCATTAGCCACAAAAGTTATTTTGACATCATCACTGATCGCCAATGCTTTGTATAGCAGTGTTGCTCCAGAATCAAAACAGACAGGGAGATTGCAAGGCAAGGCGGATTCTTTTTCAAGTCAACATAGTAACGAGTTGCCACCTCAACCGGGATTGTCAGACGGTAATTACGATTATTGGCAGGTTGCCAAAGTTGAATATAGGTTAAATCCAGCAACTAAGCAATTTGAGTGGGCCAATTTATTACAGCCTGGAGAAGATGGTTACGTTAAAAACCTTAACTCTTCTGACGGCCCTCCCTATGAGGTTGAAGGTTTTAATTTCGTAAAGGAGGGTGAATATGGTGGCGGAGTTACCATATTCGAGTATAGCCCTGTAAACGACAATACGAATGATGGATAGGTTTTGAGTTCTGTTTGACAAATTAGGTAATTAGGTATACTATAAGCTGTTTCAAATTTTAAGCTTATGGAAAGACAGTTACAAACAAACATTAGTGATAGAAAGTTCAAGAGAGCTCCGCTTTTGTCGCTTGAAAACCCAAATATTAAGAGGGTGATAATTAATAGCTTCTTTGCTCTCACAGCAGCTGCTGGGTCTGTCGCATTTCGTCCTTTGCCACAAACAGAAACACCTAAAGAAGAATTTCGTTTTTGCGGATTTTCAGAAAATCTCTCTAATGAAGGACTACAAGAGTTTTATCAAATTATAAACGTTGGTTTTAATTTGAATGAACAAACAGGTATGTATGAAGCTTACAACCTAGGGGAACCAGGATCTAGAGGATATATATACCCCAATGGTGAAGGAAAAATTGAACCAGGTAATAAAGTTTCAGGGTATTACCCAGTTTGTGAGGTACAAATGGACGAACCTGGAGTGGAACTCTTCTTCTACCATCAGATCCAATCTCAAGAAAATAAATAGTCGCTGGATCGATATTAACCAACTCGATGGTTTGGTGCCGTTCTTCAAGATATGTTGGTCATTTGACACCAGTATTACGTTCTAATATAGTAAAGGGTGAGCATGAAAAAGGTTTTTATCTCTTTTTTACTGACTAGCTTATTTACTTTTTTTTTATTTTGGTTGTTTTTATATTCTAGCTTAGGAAATTCCAGCCTGATTTATAAAAACCCAAATCTTGTCAAAACCCGTGTCTTTCTTACGTACAACATAGACAGAATTCTATACAAACACTTTAACATTAAATCGAAAGGTGGTGTGCAAAAATATGTGACAAGGGTCGACGACGAGAAGACAGGTGGCGTTTATGAATATTTGTTAGTAGGTAGATTTAATTCTTTTGACCAAGACAATAAAATCTTATACCTGGAAGATGACTGGGGAGACATATATGGTTTTAGGGTCGCCAACTCTGAAGGTGGGAGCAATTTATCAATACCATTGACATTTATATATGTCGGGGGTGACAAGAAACCTGTTCCTCAAACATTTCTTATTGATTCAGATGGTATACATTTCAATAATTTAACTTTAAGTAAGTACAACTATATGTATATATGGATTTATTGGAATAGCAATTTAACAAAGGATGATTTGACAATCTATATGCAAAAAAATAAAAATATTTTAAACCGAGATCAGAATGATATAGTTAGTTTAATGATGGTAGATAACAGATAATAAAATAAATATGAATTTTTTCCAGAAAAAATTTTACAAAGGAATACAGGTCGTTATTTTTGCCACCCTCTTCTTTGCATTTACGACAAGTCCGGTATATGCGCTACCGTGTGGAGTTAATGGAGGCGGAACCTGCCCTGGGTCTCAATCATGTGTCTGCGACCACAACGCCTTAGATATTGGATATGGGTATGGATGGGATTGTCACTGTGATCAAAATGGTGGTGGGGGCGATATTCCACAATGCCCCGCAGGTACGGTGGTTACATGGAACAATCCACCAAATTATGCATGCCAAGATAATCATTATGGCCCTAGTTATGCATGGAAACGTCAGGCTGGGTGCTGCTCATCGCACCAAGAATGTCAGTCGTGTGCTGGGGGGTATCATGGTAAAAACTGTATTATCTGCGACCAAGTTTGTGATTCCATAGAGGTAGAATGGGGTTATTGCGGGGCTTTATGTTCTACAACTACTCCAACCGCTTTAACGTACAGTACGTCTACTCAGACATTAACTTGGACTGCAGGGACAGGCGGGACTAGCCAAAAACTTTACGTGTCTGCTGACCAAAACCAAGTAACTAATAATTGTAGTTTAAATACCTCGCCCGGGTGTATTGTAAATAATACAAATGCCACGAGTCCGTATAGCTTGGTTGGTTTGGTTAACCCTGGTACTGTTTATTATGCAAAAGTAGTTAATTACGAAAGCAGTTCCTGTTCCAATAACTCCAGTGTCCTAACTTTACTTTCTTCCTGTTCCTTCAGTAGTTCAACAGTAAACGTGGTTATTAATAATTCAACAGTCCTTGGTACAACTATCAATTCAAATGCTGCAATTACAAGCGTAACATTTACAAGTGACGACCCTGAAATTGCAAGTGTTACTAATCCAGATACAACTTACCCTTATTCAACAACTGTAACAGGGGAGAGTGTGGGTACAACCACATTAAACTCAAATGTTTATTTTGGTGCAACTTTAGCCTGTACCGCTAGTGCCACTGCAAATGTATTAACTCCAGACCCTTGGTGGCAGGTTGGGGACGGCGATGTTGGCAGTAACGGGGATTTAAATAACACTATCCCAAGCGGCAAACTATTTGGCCTTCCAGGTGCCGGCGGATATGCAGGAGTTGCCTCTTATGCAACTAACACAAATTTGACTACTGACAATGTTTCGGCAAATGGCTGGCTTGCAGGGAGCCCAATTATTAGCCCTAGAGTTTATAACTATGATTATTTTGTGAATCAAATTCCATCAAGTATTGCATTAGTTGCCAATACAGTTGATACCGGGGACGTTCCCGGCAGCTTAACTTCCGGAAGTGCAACTCATGATAATGACAATTATTATTGGTATAAGTACGATGGTGCTGCAAATAGTGGCCAGCCACTAACTATTCCAGCTACCGACCTTGGCAGTAGAAAAGTAATTTTATTGGTAGACAATGCCAGCGTTAACATTACAGGGGATATAAATGTTACAGATGGCCAAGGCTTCTTTATGCTTATCGCTAAAGGGAATGTTTTAGTTGACCCCACAGTGGGGAGTACAGGGCTACCTAATTTGGAGGGAATATATTTTGCAGACGGAAGCTTTAGCGACAGCGCAAGTGATACCCAACTTTATATAAGGGGCTCCCTAGTTGCAAATAGCGGCACAACTTTACAAAGAGACTTGGGTGGAATCTTAAATTCCGACAACCCATCAGAATTTATTGAATATGCCCCAGACCAAATGATGTTATTCCCCAAGGTCTTAGGAACTAGAAGAATTAACTGGAAAGAAGTAGCACCGTAGCTACAAAATAAATTTTTGATATTTCACCCATAGTATTTGACTTCTGTTTTGTTTAGTGGTAAGTTACTACAAATGTTAGAAAAGATCACCGCTTTTCCAATCAAAATTGAACCCAGGGCGTCATATTTTGGCGACACAGCTCCAGGCTACTATTTCCATCTTAATTCTAGTTATTTTCCAAACCAAAATCTCAATTCATACACCCAAACAAAACTTATAAATTCAGAGGGAGATACTGACAGAAGTGCTTTTGATGCTCACGCTAATGAGGAAGGACTCGACAGCCAAGTTAAAGTAGTGGCTCTTCCAGTTTGTATACCAAGAAAATTAAGTTGGAACGCAGAGAGGGAGGTAAATAAATTAAAAGATACAGGACACTTAACTGAATTAAGAGGTGGTAGAAGAACAGACTTAGCCCGACCATTAACGCCAGAAACCAGAGAAATTGTATTAAACGAATGTCCAAATTTAGTGAAAATTATCCAAAAAGTGGAAGCGAGTATTACTGGTAGCGACCTTTTTGTTAGAGGAATAAAAATGGATAAAGCACGCGCCTCAACTACTCAAGTTGAGAATGACGTTAAAAAGGCCAATTTCCACTTTGATGCTGAAAAATCAAGCTTAAAAGATTATCCTAATCCTGTTTTTCAATATTATGCAAATTTATCTATTCTTCCAAGGGTGTTTGAAATCATACCTGTACCACTTCCAGAAATGTTTAGTGTCTTAAAAAATATGCAATTAGTTTCAGAGCCAGAAAGTATGCAGCCTAAAGAGATACTTGAAATTTTCACAAATACATTTGATGTGAAGCATGAACGGATTGTTATTGAATCTGGGCAACTAGCAATTTTTAATGGAAGAGTTTTTGCACACGATGCTGGAAAAGGAATGATAAAACCTTTGTTAAAAGGGGAGTTTAGACCAAGCCATGAACCGGATCTCATTCTGGCGCTTGATACGGTTAAAACTGGGTATCATGTTGGAAACTACGATCCGGAAAAATCAATTTTAGAAGACCCGGGTACGAAAGAATGGTGGGATATGATGGCTAAATTTTCTAAAAAGTAAATTATTTTACTAATACTTCAGCCACTGTAGACCTAAAATTATTAATTTCGTTAGGGCTTACCCCTTTTACTCCAAACATCATTTGGTACATTTCCTGCATTTTGCGCTTTCCAACTCGGCCATGTGCAACCCTTGTATTGTCCAAGATTAATAATTGCCCAGGCTTAAGTTGTATTTGTTCTTCAATTTTACCCAAGTCAAAACCTCGTAACTTATAAAATTCGTATTCTTTCGTAATATCACCTTCAAACCACTGAGCCATTGTTTTATCTCTATAACTAGCTAAATCACGGGTACCTGATATAGCATCTATCAAACGGGCCAAACAAGAAACTCTATATGTATTTACATCGTTCCATCCGTCTCCATGTTTTTTAACATATTTCAGTATTTTTTCTTCAACTTGATTAGCATTTAACTTCTTATTATTAAACAACCCTTTTAGACTTAAAACCCTGGTTTTAGCTTTAGTAGCTTTTCTGTCACAGGGCAAAAAAAGGCCAATCATTAAATACATATCTTGCGCTTCTTGTGAAAAAAATGGCTGACCCATATCAAAATGGAGACCTTGAAAATCTGTGGTAACCGAATCTCCACAAACAGGAATCAAGTCTGCCTTAGCAAGTTGTATTTTTGGTAAAAGACTATGTAAAAAGGGGAGCTTAGCACTATTTATATTTGCTATAAATGTTTCCGTTGTTTTTCTCGCATCTTCGATACTTTTTATATTGTCCAATAGTATATAGCCTTTTGAATAAAAACTTTGAGGAATTTCCAATTTATTTTTTTTTGAAGATAAAATAAATTTAGTTTCGTTGAAAAGTAATTTTTGACCACCGATCATCGTAGAAGAATAGTAGATATATGTCTGATCAATTTCAATGGGCAATTTAGATATATAATATAAAAAGATGACTAGAGAAATATTTATACATGGTATTTATCCCCGCTCTGAACAACTAGCCACTGTAACGCAAGGTTATGAAAGAGGAAGAGTTGGACTGGAAGAAATGAATTCATTACAAGCATCAGACAAACATAAACTAATTAACCTACAAAAGACTGAAGATTTTTCATTTATTGAGGATGGTAAAATATCCTGGCAGGATATTTTCCGCCCGTTTAGTACTACTTCAGAAGGATTTAGACATGAAGAGGAAGGGAAAGTTACCCGATGGTTTGATAATAATTCTTTTTTCAGAAAACCTGTAATTACTGGTAAGCTTGTTCCAGACTTTTCCAAACTTGATGAATATTTTCCACAAGTTTCAGATTTCGCGAAATGGAAAGTTACACTCCCATCCCCAGTCACATTTGCAAAGCTGTGTGAAGATAAAACCACCAGTAAGTTTGATAGCACTCTTGGAAATATAACCCAACTAATGAGTACTACAATAGAGCACCTTCAAAAACGAGGCGTTTCATTCATACAACTTAATGAACCATATATTCCTTACCACGGCTCACAGAAAAAAGATATTGATGCTCTTGTTAAGTCTCTTAAATCATTGAGGGTAGTTAATAAGGTGGTTAAGCTTGGACTTCACTCTTATTTTGGAGACTCAGCACCACTGGCAAAACGACTTGAAAAAGAAGGGGTGGTGGATGCCATAGGTGTCGACTATTTTCAAACTCAAATTGGCGATCTGCCACCTTCAACAAATTACGATCTTATTGCAGGAGTTGTAGATGCGCGAAATTCAGATATAGAAAACCGTGATGACCTGGCAATATTTATTGATAAAGTTCAAGAACAATCACGCCCTAAAACTATTTATATTACCCACAATACAGATTTGGAATCTTTACCGGAAGCTGTGGCACTTAAAAAAATAGTGTTAATGGGATCACTTAAATAAAATATGCTAGAACGACTGATTACAAATGAAGTGGGAAGTCTTGCAAAACCTGAATGGCGTGTAAAGGGGATTTCCGGAAACCCAATAGGCCAAAAAGAAGTAGATCAGGCGAAGAAATGGGGTCAACGTCTCCAGATAGATAATAGCCCTCTGCTTGAAATTCTTCTTTCGGCACAAGAATCAGGACTTCCTTTGTCTCCCGAGCAAAAAAAAGAAATTCGCCATTGGGCTTCTGTTTATGGAACACGTCTCCAGGAAGTTGCTGGTTTGGATGTTATATATGATGGTGAACAAAACAGAAGTGAGATGTATGAACACGCTGTAAATAGATCACAAGGTTTCGAATCTCGAGGGTTGGTGCGTGCGTTTGATAATAAATATTATCGTAAATTTGCAGTGACTCAAGAACCCAGCATCAAAGACATGTGGCATACCGATGAACTATTGGAAATTCAAAGAATTACAGATAAAGATATAAAAGTCCCAATAACGGGAGCTTATACCATAGCCGCTTGGTCTTTTGACGAACATTATAGAAAACAAAGTACACTACAAAATATAGTTCAGGTTGCCAAAGAATCCCGGCATAAATTTACACTTGATGTTGCACGCAATCTTATACGTCCAAATCTTGAAGACCTTATCGCAAAAGGGGCAAGGTGGATTCAAATTGATGAACCTGCGGCAACAACTGTTCCATCCGAAGTTCCTCTTTTTGTTGCAGCATTTAACGAATCAACTAAAGATCTTGATTGTAAATTTAGCGTCCATATCTGTTTCTCAGACTATTCATTATTATTTCCCCATATTACACAGATGCAAAACTGTAGTCAGTATTCATTAGAATTCGCGAATAGAGACTCAAGAGAGCTGGGGACACATGACGGAGACCGCCCAGCATACGAAGTACTTCGACTCTTTAAGCAACATGGAATAGACTCAAGTATTGGACTTGGTGTAGTCGATATTCACACTGACTTTATCGAATCTCCAGAGCTTGTTAGAGATAGAATTATTTATGCATCAGAGTTACTTGGTGATCCGAAACGGATTAATCCAAGTCCGGATTGTGGTCTTAGAACCAGAACATGGGATGTTGCTTTTGAGAAGTTATCCTCAACAGTAAATGGTGCGCGCCTTGCCGAAAAATTGCTATAGATTTTATCTAATAATTCCTCAGAAAAATTTGGGTTGAAGTTGTAACTGTTGAGTTTTCTGTTCCCAAAGCTGTTGCATCTTTTGCTTCAAAGCTTATGTTTACACTCGAGGGTGTACTGCTACCTAAAGTACAAACAAAAGAACAACTCGTTATATTTACATTATTATTTGTAAGTTGGGCAGAACCGGATGCCACATAGCCAATTGTGTCTGCCGCTCCAACATTTACACAAGAAAAGGTTGATGCTATTCCGTTTTGATCCAAGTAAGCTATTTGCTTAGTGTCTGTATTAGTGCAATCTGTTATTGAATTAGCGTTTCTTAGCTGTCGTTCAATAACCCCCATTGAATAATTGAGGTTCTCACGAACTTTTATTAACGATTCACTCTTTTTACCACCACCTAGAGTCAAAAGGACTGACCTAGTTATTAAAATTCCAAGAACTGCAAAAATAGAAACAACTACAAGGATTTCCAAGAGGGAAATTCCTTTATTATTTGTAGATTTAATTATTTGCATATTTTACCTTTGTCTCCAATCTGCAAAATCCGTTGCGTTTGTTACTTGATGCAAACCTTTACTGTCCGTCCAGGAAACAACCACTTCTGCCTCGACTATTGTCTTTGTGTCGCCACCTATAACAACATCCTTAGAAGTAAATGTTATTTCCCGAGTAAATGGGGTACCTGGAATCGTGTCTCCTGAACACCCACCAATTGCAGTCCAAACCAAAGCATTAAAACACCTAGCAACATTAAATGGTGTTGCAACACTTTGTGTAAAAGTATTTATATCGCTATCCCGTTGGCCTCTGAGCCATTCTGTTGCTTCCTGAGCCAAGCGCCCGGCCAAAGTTTCGTTTTTTGCGAACGATGCGTTTTGCAAAGAATTACTAACCAGAGAAACTAAAACAACAATTATAAGGGCGCTTATTCCAATCGCTATTACAAGCTCGAACAAAGACTGACCCCTCTGATAACTTTTAATCATCATTGTATTTGTCCTCCTGAACTAATTGTTATAGTTGATTTATTTGTTGTACCAGTTTGCTGAATTTTGATTACCGCATTTGTGCCCTCCGGAATATTGGTTCCACTTCCCAAAACTTTAAAGAAAATTGGATTAGGGGAAGGAAATGGAGAGGCAATGTCGGCACCCGTAACAAGCGTAACAGTTTTGGTAGGCTCCAAAACTACTCCACCAGTACAATTTGCTCTAATTTCGTAAGTTGAAGAAGATAAAATTCTAAAACTATAACCATCAAGCAGGTTTGCAGAAGCACAATTAATGTCGTCTGGTTTTTGACCTGACAATGCTAACTCCTGAGTAAGGCGAAGGTCCCCCTGAAGACTTTTTGCAGCATCAAGCACCACTTGGCGCTGAGAAAAACCTCGAAAATTAGCATAACCGACACCAAAAAGAAGGCCAATAATAGTAACCGCAACTAAAATCTCAATTAATGTGTATCCTTTTTGATTTTTGGGATTTGTAATTTCCATTTCATGGTTTATGGATTTGCAGTTATATAGTTACAACCAGTTCCACCGCAACTACCGGTACAGCTACTTACATCCATTGCAGGCGAGGGGGCTTGTTCAAGCGAAGCACATAAATGATATTTAATTCCATCCGAACTATATGTGTAGTTGTTGTCAGGCAAGGGGTCTATTGGCACTTGGGAAATATAAACGTTTGAGCGTAAACAAGAAGTAGTACTGTCGTCACCAGTCAAAGTTTGACTGGCAGGCAAACCAAAATTTTGAGTTAATGGATAAGTATCACAGTCGGCTTTATAAATTCCAAGCCCGCTCCTAATTTGTTCCAAATCCGCTTTACGCACCGCGTCGCGGGAAGATTTCCTAGCACCCTGCAACCCAAAAACAGAAAGGCCAATTAAAATCCCAATGATTGAGATTACAACAAGGAGTTCAATTAATGTAAAGGCTTTACTGTTAACATACATATTATTTTTCATGTTTTTCCTCTAGTAACTAGTTTACGGTGTTAATCCCGATGGGCAAGTTCCACCGCTAATACTTGTTAATGACGAAATTTTACCGGATTCGCCTGTTGAACAACTAACCCAAAGCATATTAGTTACATTTTCAAGTCTTGCCCAAAGAACATAATCTGACGCGCCTGCTGTTCCGACCGCGCCTGAACCATTTGATTGGTATTGATATTGAAGATAAGTATTATCACTTGCATACTTAGGATCTTCTGGACAACTAGTTGTGGCACCTAACGATGTATTAACAGTGGCACAAACACTGCCTGATACTGCAGTTGAAGTTGTGTAAACAGGGAAAAGACCATTATTTTTATTGGCGTAAGTCTCAAGACTTGTACGGTACTGTGTAAGATCTGATTTTCTTGCCGTGTCGCGAGCCTGCTTTTGGCTCGAGGTAAAAGAAACAACAACCATTCCAGCCAGTATCCCAATAATGGAGATCACAACAAGCAGCTCTATTAGTGTGAATCCTAAGTTTTTAAATTTCATTTATGGTTTTATTTCAAACATAACTCCGGTTGAACACCAACCCCCTGACGCTATTGCATTTGTATCGCTTTGGTTTTCAAGACAGGCGTCAAGAGTGTATGAATCAGTGTCACTTGAATCCTGTACATACCTGTAATCTTGGGTAGGTGAGAGTGGGTCTTGTGGCAAAGTTTGCATATAAACAGTGGTACCAATATTCCATTCGCCACCCCAGGTACAGGCGGAGACCCCCCCGGGGTCACAGGCTTTTATTTTATTGCTGTTATCGCTTGCCGGGTACCTCGACTCATCATTATAATAAATTCTAAGGGCTGTAGAAATATTTTTAAGATCGCTTTTTCGTTCTGCGTCACGGGCTCTACTCCTTGCTGAGTTTAAGTTTGCGGCAACAAGAGTTGCCAAAATTCCAATAATGGAAATAACCACCAACATTTCGATTAAGGTAAAGGCTTGGACAGTTTTATTCATAATTAATTATATATTACTCAACAGGTGTTGTATTTGGGCTGGTTACCGCAAAGTTACATGTGAGTCCTGATCCGCAGGAATATGATGTAATTATTTTTGATTGGTCTTCGGTATTTTCTAAATATGCAAAAATCTGAAAACCGGAATTGGGCACAGAATTAACCGTTACACTGCGGTAAAAATAACTATTTGTGGAAACAGGATCTTTAGGCACAACTTTAAAATACGTTGTACCCTTATCATCTTTAAATTCTGAAACACCCCAGGTACACGGCGTTCCTGTAGCAGTGCCAGCCACATAGCCGCAGGCCTGTATCCTCCCATCACTTCCGGACGAAGGATATTTACCGTAGTCAGAATAAAAAAGCTCCAAAGCACTACTTAATTCTTTTAAATCGGATTTTCTTTGTGCATCCCTGCTCCTAAACTGTGTACTCCTAAAAGCAACCAAACCAATTGATGCCAAAATTCCAATAATGGAAATAACAACTAAAAGTTCAACCAATGTAAAGGCTTTCTGGAATTTCATTTTGTTTTCAGACATTTTGTGTCCTTTGGATGTTGTCCGCAATAAATTTGCAAATCATACTCCTCGATACTTATATATAATGGTACATTATTAGAGCGTCCGATATTGCAGATTCTGTTGCCGCACATGACTTTGCGGTCGGTAAGCTTTGCGTCATAACCCGGTTCATCTATTCCTTCAAGTGAAGCAAGCAGTTGATAACGACTGCCGTCAGAAAAATAAGCATAACTGGCTCCACGGCTTAAGTCCGGGTCCCCCGGAATTACCCTCATATAAGTTTTATCTACCCCCGGAGTTAAGTTTACCCAAGTGTCATGACCATAGTTACAGGGAATCATTATGTTATTTATGCCTTTGCAAACAACTAATTTGCCGTCCGGGGTTGAGGCCGGGAAAATACCATAATCGGCATAATAAGAGTCAATTGCAGCCTGAATATTGCCAACATCGTCGCGTCTAATTTGATCACGCGCACGTCTTAAACTCAAGGCAAAATTTGGCCAGGAAACACCTATTAAAACTAAAAATATAACAATTAAAGAAATTATTTCTGGTTTAGTAAAACGTTTCATGATTCTGGTTAATGCCAACTGACACACTCAACGCTTGGTAAACCACACTGGTCATAACAATTTACATTTTGGAAACTTGGATCACACTCGGGGCCAGGCCGATCTGCATCCCAACTAATCGGCACACAGGCTCCTGATCGACATCCATAATATTGAGCATTTTGGGCTCCACCACCGCCACCACCACCTGGAGGTGCAGTTGCCCCCCCGGGAACAGAGGCGGGAGCGTTTGCTGAACCAACAACATAATTAAATGCAAAGTTTGGACCAATATTTGGTGTTGCAAGCGGATCAGCACTAAACTGCAGCTTGGTATAAAAACGGTACCAACTCGGGCAAGCACTGTTTTGATAATCGTAAAGATAAGGAGCATTAGTTATTGGATCACATGGGATTCTATCTATATATGGTTTTAGGCCAGTGCCAGGATTACAAGTTAAAAGTTGAGGCGGGGGGTAGCAGTTATGGTCTTTTTCGTATTCCTCAACAGCTATTTTTATTCTATTTATGTCGGCTTTACGTTTTGCATCAGTGCCTTTAAAAGTTTGGCCTCTCAAATACGTTACGGCAACTGCTGCAAGAATAGCAATGATTGCAACGACTATTAGGAGTTCAACTAATGTAAAAGCATTAAATCGATAATTTTTTGTCCCCATAAAAGTGTTACTGGAATGGAAAAGATTAAAAACGGACCAAACGCAATCTTACTTTTTAAACCTGCACTTCCACCTAAAATTAGTATGATTCCGCACATTGCTCCTGTCAAGAAAGCTATAAGCATCCAAATCGGAGAGAGAGGAAGCCCAACAATCATACCGGCAAGAACTGCAAATTTAACATCTCCCAAGCCCATACCGCGCCCCCGTGTCACAAGATGAATCAAAAGAAGAAATGATGCAGAAAGAAATCCCGCCAACAAATTACTGAAAATTGCGCACGAAGTGATGCAATCTAATTTAAAATTGAAAATTGCTACAATTATTCCCAAAAAAACAAAATCATCCGGAATAATCTGGTTTTCCAAATCAATTATAAAAATAATCTCCAAAATACAAAAAAGTATAAGTGGAATAATCTGAAAACCAATTAGTGTAAAACCAATTGCCGTTACTGACTCTATTATGAAGTAGCGTGGAGAAATACTTTTTTTACAATTTCGACATCTTCCACCCAAAATCAAATAAGACAAAAGGGGAATATTGTCGTACCAACTAAGTTGTTTTTTGCAGTTGTCACAAAATGACCGTCCACTGAGATTAGAAATTCCTCTGGGAAAGCGCCACGAGAGAGCAGCAATAAAAGACCCAATAATAAGACCTAGAATGAATTTAAAAACCAAAAGAAGAAACATTATTCAGGTACACACTCTGAGCATTTCCCTGTTCCCCAACCGGTGTCAGAGGTGGTTGCACAAGTTCCAGGTGCCGGAACTCCGGAAACTTGAATAGCAACAGTTGTATCAACCATCTTATTGCTATTGGTTGTAGCACTAGTTATCAAGTTTTGTCTGTTTGAATTTGATTTTGGCACCCAGCAGACATAAACACCCGAAGATGAAGTAGGACCTTTACCAACTAAAAGTTTTGCGTCGGTTGAAGTCGCCCCCACCCAGCTTTTACTTATAAACTGCGACTGAAGTTCCAGGGCTTGTATAAGTTCACCTTTATTGGCTGTTGTTTTACAAGTCGTGCCATTTGCACCACAAATTCCAATCGATGGATTGTCAGCAGAAATAAAATCCATTGCCGCTTCGGCACCTGTTATTGGATCACAAAAAGTGCCTCCATTTGCTGCACAAGAAGGCGCTTGCCACGGAAACTGGTTATGGGTTGCATAATAACGTTCAATTGCAGAAACAATTTGACTGGCATCTGCTTTCTTGCCGGCATCAGCCGCACGATTGGCCTGCTCAATAGGATTAATAGCCGCGATAACAATAGTTGCTATAACGCCAAGAAGTGCAATAACGATCAAAAGTTCGACTAATGTGAAGCCTTTAGACAAATATTTTCTCATTCGTGATTAAGTATTGGTCATTACAACTTAGTTGTCAAGTCAATTAAACTTAAAACTGACTTGTCAAATTATATATTGGCAAAATTACAGCAATAACCAAAAATCCAACCCCAAGTCCCAAAAGTACCATAACCATTGGTTCAATCGCGGCAGTTAAACCTTTAACTCGCTCATCGCTTTCTACTTCGAAAATATGACTGACTTTTGTTAACACGTCATCCATTTTTCCGGTTTCCTCCCCAACTGCTACCATCTGGCTTAGAATAAACGGGAAAGCATCGGGGTGGCGGGCAAAAGAATAGGCAATAGGGAAACCGCGCTCAACCTGTTTAGCCGAATCTTTTAGAGCATCAGAAATAATAGGGGAACTGACTACTTCACTTGTAATATTTAAGGCCTCAAGAATTGGCACTCCGGCCCCAACCATCAAGGACATTGTCCTTGTAAGTTCTGTTAAAACTATTTTTCTTTGTAAGTCCCCAAATACAGGGAGTTTAAATCTTAAAGCGTCAACCTGACGTCTGCCTGTTGGAGTAGCGTTATAAAGGCTAAAAGCGTAAGCAGATATGGCTAGAACTATTAGAACAATCCACCAAAAATGTATAAAGAAATTAGAAATACCTATTAAAATTAAAGTGGGTAGGGGTAGTTTGGCATTAAAATCGGCATAAAGAGATAAAAGTCTTGGAATAACAAAGATCATCATAATGACGCTAACTATTACCATTCCTGTAATAATTACAGCCGGATAAATTAAGGCACCTTTAACTTTGCCACTAAATTCTTGCTGCTTTTCCAAGTTTTCCGCAAGGCGGGCAAGAACGGCGTCCATTACTCCTCCAACCTCTCCTGATTTTACAAGTGCCATATAAGTTCTTGAAAATATTTTAGGGTGCCTTTCTAAAGATCCTGACAAGGATTCACCGGCTTCAACATCTGCTAAAATCTGGGCAACTATTTTTTGCATCGAGCCTTTGGACTGTGACCGAAGAATTAAAAGGGCTTCGGTAATGGGCAAACCCGCGTTAATCATTGTTGAAAGTTGACGAGTGAATGTTGAAACGTCTGATGGGGTTATTCTTTCCCGCATTCTTTTAACAAAATTAAGTGGGGAGTCAACTTTTGTTTTGAGAGAAATTATATAAAGACCTTTGCTTCTAACAAGTTTTGCGGCCTGCTCCAGGGTTCCCGCTTCAACTTCACCAGTTACAAGTCTGCCGTCTTTATCTTTGGCTTTGTAATTAAATCTGTTCATGGGGCAAGATAAATTTATTATAACAGCATTCAAGAACACCAACAATTCATTGTTGGTATGAATTGAACGCTGATATGTCATTCTGAAAGAACGTCATGAATTATTTAAATGTCGCAATCAAGAGAAGTACTTGGACTTCGTGATAAAATGACTCAGCATGATGAAAGAAAATACTATTAGACCAATATCTTTGTGTATTATTAAACACGATGGAAAACTCTTAGTGTCTAAAGGATATGACTCTGAGAAGGATGAAGTTTTTTATAGACTTTTGGGTGGAGGAATAGAATTCGGAGAAACTAGCGAGCAAGCATTAAAAAGAGAATTCAAGGAGGAGTTAGACACAGATTTAGAAAACATAAAATATGTAACTACTTTAGAAAATATATTTAAATGGAATGGTAAACCTGGACATGAGATTATTTGGGTTTTTGAAAGCGATTTAACAAAAAAAGATCTTTATCAAAAGGACAATATAAAAATTCTTGATAATAAAAATGGTTTTGCTTCTTGGCAAAAAATCAGTGATTTTAAAAAAGGAAAGTTAATTCTGTATTCGGAAGGAGTTGTTGATTATATTTAAATAAAAATATGAACGAGATAGAAATTAGAGGAAAAATTGATAAAAAAAAGTTTAAAGAACTTGAAAAGTTCTTGCAGGAAAAAGCCGTCCTTTCGGACCATTACGATAGATTAACTGTTGATATATCGGAAGGTTTTGATCCGGAAACAAAAAGTTGGAAGAACCCTTCAGAGATTGACCTACGACTCAAAAAATCTGGCAAAAACGAAAAAATATCTGTAAAGGTTGGTCATTACACGGCCAAAAATCGGGAGGAATTTGAAGTTGACCTAAAAGAGGGAGAAATACTTGATGCGCTTAAACTCTTTGGTGCCTTGGGATATAAAACCGGAATGATTTACAGATGGAAAAGTTGGATTTATAAATACAATGATTTTGAAATCAAAATTTCTGAATATCCAAATGGCTACATGGAATGGGAAATAGAATCGTTGGATTCAGCAAGCGATCCAAATGACTTAGCAAATAAGTTATCCCTTAAGCCATATACCGATGAAGAATTTCAAAAAGAAATTGTATGGAAAAACAACAACTTACACGAACTTTATTCACTTGAGAAGGTATCTGACATGTTGAAAGATTAATTTTTTAAAAGATATGAAGCAAATTGTTCAAAAAATTGTAGCGGGAGGAGTTATTATCAAAAACTCAAAAGTTTTGATTGCTCAAAGAGCCGCCAATGAAGAAGCCTATCCCAACCTCTGGGAAGTGCCTAGTGGAAAGAAAGAGCCAATGGAAAAAATTGAAGATACAGTGATTCGGGAAGTATACGAGGAAACGGGTTTGAAAACAAAAATAATTAACGTTATAGACGTGTTTAATTTTAATATCGAAAAGACTGATGAAATACGAGATGTAACTCAAGTTATTTTTTTGCTTGAATTGAATAAAGAATCAAATGTAAAACTGAGCACTGAACACCAAAATTTTGCATGGGTTACAAAGGATGAACTGAATAAATATAATCTAAGCAAAGAAACTAAGACTGCGATAGAAAAAGCATTTTTATATAAGAAGCTATTAGGGAACTAAATACTCCTCACAAGTCTTGAGAGTTCCTCGGGTCGAAGGCTCCAGCTTTGGGCAACTTCCATTGTAATAGTTCCGCTTTTAACTAGGTCAGCTAGGGATCTTTCTATAGTACTCATTCCGGCTTCCTGGGAGGTTTCGAGGATACTTTCTATCTGGTGAGTTTTACCATCACGGATTGCGGTTTTAACAGCAGTAGTACCCAACATGACTTCGTAGGCAATAGCACGGCCCTTGGTGGGGGAGGCTATAAGGCGCTGAGAAAAAACAGCTTCCAAAGTATTACTTAACTGCAAACGGATTTGCTTTTGCTGTTCATCCGGAAAAACGTCGACAATACGGTCAATTGACTGTGCCGCAGAGTTTGTATGTAAAGTTGCAAAAACCAAATGCCCGGTCTCGGCAACGGTTAGTGCAGCCGCAATTGTTTCGTAGTCACGCATTTCACCCACCAAAACAACGTCCGGATCTTCCCGAAGAGCACTTCTTAAGGCTATTTCCCAAGAGTGGGTATCGCTTCTCATTTCTCTTTGAGAAATGATTGATTTTTCGGGCCTAAAAATAAATTCAACAGGGTCTTCAATGGTTACAATATGGCTAGCCCTTGTTTTATTAACTTCATTAAGCATGGCGGCCAAAGTTGTTGACTTTCCATGTCCGGTTGGCCCGGTAACAAGAACTAGTCCTTGCCTAAGACTTGTAAAAGAATGCAAAATTTTAGGCAGTCCCAAAGTATCGATATCCGGAATTTCAAGAGGAATTAAACGAAATGCAGCAGCTAAAGAATTCTTTTGAGTATAAGCATTAACACGAAACCTTCCTTTTTCAGAAAAATTGAGTGAGAAGTCAATCTCCTTGTTTACGGCCAATCTTTCGAGTTGTTCAGACGCCAAAACCTGTTTAAGAAGTTCACCAATTGCGTCCGGCGTCAAGACTCCGGTAGAAGGAATCGGGGCAAGTTCACCGTTAATTCTTAGGGTGGGCGGTAAACCTGCAATCAAATGCAGGTCAGAAGCCTTACTATCTATAACATTTTGCAAAAGTATTTTGATATCCATTTTTTATTCTTGCGCTACTCTAATTACTTCTTCTACTGTAGTAATTCCTTCCGCAACTTTCAAGTACCCATCTTGTTTAAGAGTTACCATTCCTTCCTCACGTGCCTGTTTATTAATGTCAGCTGCCGAGGAGCGCTCCAAAATCAAACGGCCAATTTTCTCAGTTACCGGAATTGTTTCAAAAATTCCAATACGGCCAAAATAACCAGAGCTACCGCACTCGGGGTCGCCTTTACCTTTATACAGCTGAACACCATCTTTTGGCTGCCAAAGACTCCCAAGCTCCTTCTTCATATCCTCAAGTACTTTGGGTTCTGGGGTATAGCCTTCTTTACAGTCGTCGTGAATTTTACGAACTACACGTTGGGCGACAATACAAGTTATAGAGGAGGCCAAAAGATAGGGTTCTGCACCCATATCAAGTAAACGTGGCAGGGCGCCCGAAGCGTCGTTAGTGTGAAGAGTAGAGAAAACCAAATGTCCGGTTAAAGAAGCCTGAATGGCCAAATCAGCCGTCTCACGGTCACGAATCTCTCCAACCAGAATAATATTAGGGTCTTGTCTAAGAAACGACTTAAGTCCATCGGCAAAGGTTAGCCCAACTGCGGGGTTAATTTGTACTTGGTTAACCCCAGGAATTTTGTACTCAACAGGGTCTTCCAAAGTAACGATGTTAACTTTTGGTGTATTGAGTTTGGAAATAACTGAATAAAGAGTGGTTGTTTTACCTGAACCGGTTGGCCCGCAGATTAAAATAATTCCATGAGGCCTAAGAATTGCATCCTGCAAATGCTTTAAGCCATTTCCGCGAAGTCCAAGTTCAGGAAGATCGGGTACACCACCGGATTTTTTAAGTAAACGCATAACTATTTTTTCACCCCAAGTAGTAGGAAGACTTGAAATACGAAGGTCAACCTCCTCTTCCTGACCTTTAAAGTTAAACCGGCCGTCCTGGGGAATTCTACGCTCGTCAATCTTCATGCCCCCCAAAATTTTAATTCTACTTACCAATGAATCGTGTAATTCATGTGGAATCGTGAGCTTTTCCTGTAAAATTCCGTCAATACGATAGCGAACTCGAGTTGACTTTTCCTGAGGCTCGATATGAACGTCGGAGGCCCTGGACTTAATAGCAAAATCCAAAATCTGCGAAACTATTTGTGCCACTTTTTCTTCCCTAATAAAACCATTCTTACTTGACTCAAGAGACCTTATATCTAACTTTTCAGGTGCTACTTCCTTCATTGCAGCAGTAACTTCGGCAGTCAAAGTGGTTGAATAACGGTTTTGAATAAAATCAGCTATTTGCGTCGGTTCCGCAGCACGGGGTTTTACATGAAGCCCAGTTTTTTGTTCTATGAATTCAATGGCAGAAAGGTCCAACGGGTCGGACATGGCAAGCACTAAAGTTTTTTCTTTCCTATCTGCACTAACCGGAAAGACTTTAAACCTTTCGGCTACTTCCGAAGGTAGAGCGGCCAGAGCATCGGGTGCTACAGGAGTTGTCATCAAGTCAACATAAGGAATGTTGTAGAGTTGAGCCTTGGCTTGAACAAGCTTACTTTCGGGAACTAAATTACCCTTTCTAATAATTTCTTCCTGAGTTGAACCACTTTGGATCTCTGCAAGTTTTACTTGGTCGGCACGCGTTTTATCAAGGGCTCCAATTGTAACCAGGACATCAGCCAGAGTTCCATTAGGGAGACTTTTGTCATCAGATAGAGTGGGAGAATTGGGCATATATTAATATTAACATAAAAATTTTTGACTTTTTACTTTTAACCTATAAACTTTCCTTGTATGCACGCTTTCCTCTTAATTGGTTCAAATACTAATGACTTAAAAGAAAGAATCGACGAACTTGCCAAATCTCTTAAAGCAAAAATAATGGATTTCCCGCTTTTAAAAATTGAGGACGTTAGAAATTTAAACAATCTGCTTAGATTAAGTTTTAGCGAACCTACTTTAATAGTCTCAGAAAACATTGATGAAACTACTGAAGAAGCACTAAATGCTTTTTTAAAAAATTTAGAAGAACCACAGAACAATATCTATTTTGCTTTAACCGCAGCAAATGAGCGAAAAGTTTTATCAACAATAGTGTCAAGATGTCAGGTCATCAAAATTCAAGATTCGAAATTCGAAATTCGAAATTCTGAAGATGTCGAACAATTTTTAGATATGTCCCCATCGCAAAAACTCTCATTTTTTGATAAAATGAAGGACAGAGGTAAGGCTATAGAATTTATCGAAAGCCTTATTTTTTTTCTCCACGACAAAAGAGATTTACAAAATATGGAACTACTCATTAAAACTATTACTAGACTAAAAGCAAATGGCAATGTAAATTTACATCTGACGAATTTAGTTTCTAATTATGCCTAACACTGACTACACAGCCGAACAAATTCAAATACTTGAAGGTTTAGAGCCTGTACGAAAAAGGCCCGGAATGTATATTGGTTCCACAGATAGTAGGGGACTTCACGAATGTTTACGCGAAATTATAGATAATTCGGTTGATGAAAGTTTTGCGGGAGTAGCCAACACAGTCTGGGTCAGTTTAAATAAAGATGGTTCCGCTACGGTACGTGATAACGGCCGTGGAATCCCTGTTGAAAAACAAAAAAAGTCCGGGGTTTCGGCTCTTGAACTAACAATGACTAAACTCCACGCAGGTGGAAAATTTGGTGGTGGGGCATATAAAGTTTCCGGTGGACTTCATGGGGTTGGAGCGTCTGTTGTAAATGCGCTTTCCAGTTATTTTAGGGTTGTAGTTCTAAGAGATAACAAAGCTTACTACCAGGAATATAAACAAGGTAAACCATTTAAAACTGTTACCGAAGCCACTCAAAAACAGCTTGATGAATGGAAGATCAAACTTGGCGGGACGGGAACTATTACTACTTTTATTCCCGACAAGGAAATCTTTGGCGACATAATCTTAGAAGACACTAAAGTTAAAAATCTTTTGAGAGACAGAGCCTATTTGATTGCGGGATTAACATTTCATTTCGAAAATGAAAAAGACGGAGATATTGCTACTTTTTATTTTGAGGGGGGAATAAAGTCATTAGTAGCACACAGTAACCGCGGCAAAAAAACACTGAACGATGTTATTTATTTTCAAAAAGAGGGCGGGGATATTTCGGCAGAAGTTGCTCTTCAGTATTCTGATTCTTATAACGAAAATGTAAAAGGTTATGTAAACGGAATCTATACAACAGACGGAGGAACTCATGTAACAGGTTTTAGAATAGCCCTCACCCGCGCAGTTACCGATTAT
>DATFUL010000012.1:0-42109 GCA_035260845.1 Patescibacteria group bacterium | reverse complement strand
AGAGTTGGAGCTAGATGGCGACCGTGTACGTGAGATATTTAAAATTGCTCAGGAAACTACATCTTTGGAAGCTCCGGTTGGGGAAGACCAGGAAAGTTTCCTTGGAGATTTTATTCCAGACGAAAACACTCTTTCCCCGGTGGACCAAGCCAGTAAACAACTCTTGAAAGACCATCTAGAAGAAGTTTTGGGAACCCTTAGTGAACGCGAAGCAAAAGTCCTTAAACTTAGGTTTGGACTTGAAGCTTCTAAAGCCATGACACTTGAAGAAGTAGGAAAAGTTTTTGGAGTAACACGCGAACGTATTAGACAAATTGAAGCCAAAGCACTTCGTAAATTAAAGCACCCAAGCCGCAGAAAGAAATTGCAGGATTATTTAGACTAAGAATTCTTCTTTAGACTCTCTTGCATAGAAGTTTTCAGATCTGAAAGTTTTTTATCAACATTTCCCAAATCATCTTCTGTAACCGATATTGGTTCGAGTATTGTTAATTTTATTCCCTCATTAGGATCGAATATCTGACAAACAGGAAGTATTAAAAGCTTTAATTTGGCTGCAACCACAAAAGTTCCTGAACGGAACACATCTAAATCGTATGCACCACCATCATTTCTTTTTCCTGTTGTACCCCCTTCTGGATACATGACAACTGCAGTCCTTTCCTCCTTTGTATTTAATTTTTCGATTGAGTTTATAAGTTTTTGTGTTCTTCCTTCTCCTGAACTAGGGACAACCACAATTCCTGCGGCATCTTGAATTTTAGAGAAAGGTTGCGGCAGTTCAACAGCACATTCGAAAATTTTATTTCCAGTAATTTTTTCTATAGCAACAAATGGGGCATGTCGTATTGGAAAAGGTTCAATTTCCTCAATTGGACTATCCACGACTAGTTCTGAGCTTGGAATTCTTGTCATTTTGGCACTTCCAAAATGGTTTGTTGCAATTATGAAGTGTTTTTCACTCTTTAATTTAGATAGATTTTCTATTCCACTAACTATATGAGTTTTGGAAACCTCAGCCAAATTTTGTAATAGGCTTCTATATGAATTTTTGATTGAATCTTTGTCATCCAAATTCTGAAGGCTATTATTTAAGAAATCTTTTTGTAAAGTTGTTAATTTTTGAATCATCAACTTTGATTCCTCGGTTGAAGCAAGACTGTCTAATATGGATCTAATTCTGGTTTCTTGAGGATCTGTCTTATTGGGTTGTCTTGAAATTGTTGGATCCATATTTCTCGCTTCATTCATGAACTAGATTATATCATCTTGTGAGGAGTGTCCTTGTTTGACCAAAAGAACTGGGGAAGGCGGTATTTATTACAGCTCGTACCCCAGGTCTTAGTGGACAGTACCTAAATAACTCCTAATTACTTCATTTTACTGCAAATTTTGCAGTCAGTCATATGGGTGAGTGCAGAGTAAACTGCTGAAACTCCAACCAAAATGTAAATCAAGGTGACCAACATTGGCCACATTCCAAACAACATTTCAACCAAATTATAATTAAATAAACCCACCAAACCCCAGTTAATACCACCTATCCAGAGGAGTATGTAAGCTGCTATGTGTAAATTTTTCATAAATCTCACCCCCTTCACGCGATCTTAATTATGTATGAGCTAATGCTAACGAAGTGTCAATAGTCCTTTAGAGGCTGAATTTTACGGTGATTGTTGCTATAATTCAGTCGATAGTAAACATTCCCCTGTAGCTCAGCGGTAGAGCGGGATCCTGTTAAGATCAAGGTCGTAGGTTCGAATCCTACCGGGGGAGCTGAGCGTAGCGAAGATCAACCGGCAAGGTTCCCTTACCGGGGGAGCAAGAATATGTCATATCAAGCGTACTTAGATAATATAGAAGAAAAAACCGGTAAAACTCCACAAAATTTTATTGATGAAGCAGCAAGGAAAAATCTTACTGAATTTAAGGATATTATTGCCTGGCTTAAAAAAGATTATAAATTAGGGCTTGGGCACGCAAGGTCGGTTGCCGGGCTTATCCGTCACAAGGATATGCGCTCACGAGTTACTTTAAGCGGAAAAAAGAGGTAGGGTAGGTGAAACGATAATAATATATTGACAAACGATAAATAGTGTAGTAATATACATCTATATATGAAAAAAGGTTCCACTTTATTCCTAAAAGTCGTACTTAGTTTTATCACTATCGGCGTTTTTGCCGGTTTGCTTTGGTTCCCTAAGACGGAAGGAAGAGCAGTTAACCTGGACCTGGTCAGTATTTATACAGATCCGTTTATTATCTATATCTATATAGGTTCAATTCCATTTTTTGCAGGCTTATACCAGGCATTCAAATTATTAAACCTAATTGGCGCTAATAAAGCCTTTTCCCAGGGGGCTATTAATGCACTCAGAAATATAAAATTTGCCTCTTTTAGCCTTATCGGTTTTATTGCATTAGCTGAAGTCTACATTCGTTTTTGGGCTCACGGGGACGATCCAGCCGGCCCTACAATGCTTGGAATTGTCGTAACTTTTGCTGTTGCAGTAATTGCAACCGCGGCCGCTGTTTTTCAAAAACTTTTTCAAAATGCGCTAGACCTAAAAAAGGAGAATGATTTAACGGTCTAAAGGGAATTATGGCAATTGTAATAAATATCGATGTAATGCTAGCTAAGAGGAAGATGAGTGTCACGGAACTATCAGAAAGGGTAGGGATCACGATGGCTAATCTTTCTATATTAAAAAATGAAAAAGCAAAGGCTATCCGTTTTTCGACTTTGGAAGCAATTTGTAATGCGTTAGATTGTCAACCTGGGGATATTTTAGAATATAGAAAGTGACCAAAATTTTAAAAATTGCTTCAGGAACGGTTCACAAATTACCGGAAGATTTACGAAAAGAGCTTCTTTCAAGTCCAAAAGCACTTAAAGCTTGGGAAGATATAACCCCGCTTGCCCGCAATGAATGGATCTGTTGGGTAATATTTGTCAAAAAGTCCCAAACTAGGAAACAGCATGTTGTGCGGGTGCGAACAGAGCTTGTAGAAGGGAAAAGAAGGCCTTGTTGCTGGCTAGGTTGCCCTCACCGCATAAAAGGAAGTTAAAACAAACTTTCAACCTCTTCACTTGCCTTACCAATTTCCTCAAGTCTTTGTTTTATTTGCCCGGCAGTAAGCTTAGAAAAATCTATATTGGCTTTTTTGGCCTCAACCAAGCCCATTATGTATTGTTTTGCAACTGTGGCCCTTTTGGGACTAAGGAAAGATATTGGCCGCGGTTTTTTAGCTAGCCTTTTAACTTCAAATTCCATTGCGGCAAAAAAGAGCCCGCGGTTAACTCTAATTGTCAAAAGATCCTCATACATAATTGGGAAAATTCTTTTGAATAAAAACTCTTTTCTTACGATTGTAACTTTGTTTTCATCAATAATAATTTTGTCTGGGAAGAGTTGGAAGGGAAATACGGAGCAAAGCTCATAAATTACATTATTTGTTCTATCTATAATTTTTCCAAGCTTATCAACCTCTTTTATTACATCATTAACCTCTCTCTGCTGGGACTCCTTTTTAGTTTCCTTCTCGGGACTAATATAAACAGTTCCATTATTTGGCATATTGGTTTGCTTACCCATAAATTATACCATTCCGGTTCATTTTTTTAGTAAAAAAGAAGACTTTTGAAGTTATTTACCCTTTCCTCTAGCTTCGGTTCTCAAGTTCATCATATGAACAACGTCGGTGATTAAGTAACCGACAAAAGAATAAGTAACGATTGCAAAGATTGCAGAGAATTCAAGAGTTAGTCTGGGGGCAATATCGGGGGAAGGGAACATGCCTTGGAACGGGGCAAGTAAAGGTTTTGTTGTATCGTAAATCCAAGTTACAAAAGGAGCTACTGTTGAGGCCCCAAGAAGTTTTAAAATTATCCTAAGCCCCAAAAGGCTTACTACAACATCTGTTACAAAACCAATAAGTTGTGCCAAGAACCTCGATACAACCATGCATACATTATACCAATTTCTGTCAAATTCCTGAAGATTTCAGGAGAACCAGGCGTACAAATGGCCAAGTATGGCAATTACTAAGAGGGTAACTCCCCAACGGACAGGATGAATTCCAGCAAGCGGATTGGCTATTAAAATTCCAACCCCAATTCCGCCAATAGCATGAATAGTTGCATGGTATACAGGGTATTTTTTCATAAAAGCTATTGCCTTTTTCATAGTATTCTAAATTAACTGTAGTATTAACTTTCTTATGAGTCAAGTTTGCAGGCTCTGATATACTTCAGATATGAAATCAGGTGACTTTAAAATTATTTTTGTTCATGGTTATACTGCTTCTTCTAAAGAAAATTGGTATCCGAATATTGGGAAAGAACTTACAAAATTAGGAATTGATTTTGCGGTACCCGATTTGCCAGGTGGGGAACATCCGCATGCTTCTGAATGGTTAGATAAAATCCACCAAACAGTTTTAGAAACAAATAAATCCTTGGTTTTAGTTGGGCACAGTCTTGGAACCCGTGCAATTCTTTTATATTTAGAAAAATACCAGCCAAAAGTTAAAACTGTGTTTTTGATTGCTGCATTTGCCAATAGATTAGAAAATGCACATAAATATGATAATGGCAGTTATGCTGACTTTTTTGAACACAAAATAGATATTCAAAAGATAAAACCGCTCGTGGAAAAGTTTGTTGTCATCCATTCAAAAGATGATGAACTTGATTACGAACAGGCAGTAGAGATATCAAAGGATTTGAATGCAAAACTAATTACATATCAAGATAAAGGCCATTTTACTGAACCTGAGAATGCAAATATTGTATTGGAGGCGTTGCGCGAAGAATTAAATTTCTGATACAATCTAATTATGGCGAGGCCGAAAATTGTCTGGAACAAAGTAACACCATTTTCCAAATACCTAGCCTTATCTCTTTTTATTCTTTTGCCTATTTTATTCTTCCTTCTTGGTATGGAATACCAACGAATGCTTCTGGGTTTGTAACTTTTGATATACTTCAGATATGAAACTGCCGAAAAATGTGAGGGTAAAGTCGTGGATCTGGAATATAATTCCCTGGACAAATAGAACCGCACAGGCAATTTATCCTAATATTTATCTTTCAAAATTTGATTATGATAGCTTGGTTAGTAACCCTAGCCCTTGGCACATCGCGCATCTGACTCATGAACAAGAACATCTCAAAAGACAAAAAGAATTTGGTCCCAAAAAATGGTTTTTGAAATATATTTTTGTACCCAGGTTCAGATTTGAGGAAGAAATAGCAGCAGACATTCCCAAAATGAAGTTTTTGAAAAGTAAAAAATTAAATCCTTATATTGATAAAAGAGCCAAACAACTTTCTGGCTGGCTTTATTTCTGGCCAGTTCCCTACAAAACCGCAAAAGAGGAATTGGAAAGAGTTTGGGAAGAATTATCTACTTAATCTATCTCCCAATTTACCCAAGATTTCTGCCGCGATTCCCAAAACTAAGCCAATAACGGTTCCTTTTATGGCGTCTGTCTCAAAGTTTCTTGTAAAAAGACCGATCAATCCTCCAATAATTAAACCTAAAGTAACACCTCCCCAGATGGCTGAACGACCTTTCATAAAATCATTATACTAAATCTAAATTACGGATTTGCAGCCTCTGGTATAATTCGGGTATGGAATTGTTACTTTTTTTGATCTGCTCTCGTTTCTTTTGGGTCAGCCTGTTTCAAGAACTTGTTTTTTGGAATTGGAAAACACAGATTTTTAACTGGAATCCTCAAAATAGAGAAATGGATAAAGTAACTCTAACGTCTAATCGTGTAAATTTAAATAAAAAAGATGGTAAAGAACAAGACGTGCACGAATGGAGGGATATCAAGGATGTTTATAGTGAGGCCCCATTGGTTTGGAAAATTTATCGTTTTATACTAGAACTTGTTGGAATTTTTGTTGGTTGGAACTTGATTTATTTTGCGGTGATGAGATTTATCCAACTACAATATGAACAGGATATAGGAAATTTGTGGAATTTATTATTAGCTCTTATCTTGGGTCTAATTGGAATTGCAGGAAGAATCCCAGTTATAGTTGACTCTGTGCAAGATTGGTTTAAACGGTAAAATACATGAATGAAACCGGATCAATAGTAGAATTTTTTTATAATATTGTTCCTGGTAGTTTGTTTATATTGTTTTTGAAGCTCTTCGGTATTGATATATCTTCACTGTTTGCATTTAATGATCCAGGTGTTTTAATTTTTCAAACAATAATATTAAGTCTTTTTTTTGGCTTTTTGTTTCAAAGTATTGTCAAGATATGGAGAGATGAAGTTGGGAATTCAATTATTGAGAGTCAAGTCGTACTTAAAAATAAAGATATATTTGATCGAATATCACGACAAATTAATGGTAAAAATTATAAAGATGTGGACAAAGGCCAGACATTCAAATTGATGGATGCTTACCTGAGGGGAAAAATTGCTGCATTTTTGCCTACTCATTTTTCTTCTAGATTTGCTTTTTGGTCAAACTTAGCAGTGGCTTTATGGGTGATCGCACTCTTACAGTTTTTTATGACATCGTGTTTCGACGGATGGACACCATTGCTTGTACTTGTGGGGATAATGTCAGCCAGCTTATCTAAAAAATACTTTTATGGATATCGAGATTCTACATTAAAAGTTTACTATATGTATGTATTAAAAAACCGTAAGATATAATTAATTTATGCCAAAGGCAAAAACTGTTGATGAATATATAAAAAATGCCCCAGAGGAGGTGCGGGGGAGATTAAAACAAATTCGGGCTGCTATTAAGTCCGCAGCGCCAAAAGCAGGAGAAAAAATTAGTTACGCCATGCCATATTACGGCTATAAAGGCCGTTTGGTTTACTTTGCTTACTTTAAAAACCACATTGGAGTTTATTTAACCCCGCCAATTACCCAAATGTTTAAAGACGAACTAAAAGATTACGAAACTCATATGGCAACAATCCGCTTTCCCCACGATAAAAAATTACCTTTGGCTCTAATTAAAAAACTGGTCAAAGCTAGGGTTAAACTAAACCACGAAGCGGCGAATAAAAAATAAGATTATTTTTTTGAGAAAGTTTTCTGTTAGTGCTACACTAGTATTGTAATCAAGAGTGATGGGGAGAGAATTGGCTCTACGATCCATCCGGCAACCGATCAGTGTTGAAACGGTGCCACACCCAACCCGATAAGGGAGGATTAAATATGACCTCCTTTCGGGGAGGTTTTTTTATGAAGTAAATAAAAAATGAACTTAGAAAATAAATCACTGCAGTTATCCGAAGATGTAAGGGAAAAATTGAGAGAAGCAAATCTTTTTGCCAGGGAGCAAGACAAACGGATAAAAGAACTTGAACCTGTTTGTCCGGACGATTCTGGAGAAATTGGCAAATTTGACCAAGAAGCATCTGATCTTTTAGGTGGTATGGCAATCTATAAAACAGAATCGGGAAAATACTTTCATTGGGTCGATACTGTAAAAAAAGGCAAGATTTTTGACTCAAAACGCTTTGGTAAAAAATAAAGTCTAATATGGAAAAACCACCACATTTTCAATTTTCGCCGGAAATAACCAAAGAACTTCAAGAGACAGAAAGGATTATTCAGGCTGCTAAAAAACGGGTGCGTGAATTGATGCCACTTTGCCCGGATGGTTCCGAGGAACAAGGAGTTTTTGATACCGATTCTCAAGAAACACTAAAGGAAATGAGCAGGGAATCCGAACGACGAATGGAAAAATTAAGAGCATTAAGACCAATCGCGCCTGAGGAGTCCGGCGAGCAAGGAATTTATGATGAGGTAATTTCACACGTGGTTCGTAGGCCCGCCTTTAGAACAGAAAGCGGTAAACTTTTCTATAAAGTTGAAGGTGGGTACGCGATGCTCGATGGAAAGCTACTCGAGAAAGTGAAGGAACACATAGAAAAATATAAAATATGAAAGAACAAGACGATAAATGGAAGATGACTCCCGAGCTCGCAGCGCGGATTGTGGAAATACGAGAAGAAATGAGACAGCATAGGCTTGATCTATTAGAAGAAGCTAAAAAGTGGGGCAATGAACTTGATGGAGAACTTGTGGGCGTGTGTGGACACATGACTGGCGGCATGGGTTTTAGACAATACCCTGTGTATAAACAAGAAGATGACAAGCATTTTATAAGTCATGGACCAAAGGACCAGCTATATCTCTTTGAGGGAACTCTTGACGACTATATAAAAGTTCAGGAAGAGGTAAAAAGGAAATGCGAAGAAGCAGGCAAAGAAAGGTTACTCATTATGAAACCTAATGAAAATTATGAAGAAAGAAATGGCAGGATGATTCAGTTTGTAAACCCAAACTACATTTTTGGGCGTAAAATGCAGTCAATTAAATCATGGATGAAAGAATACACTTAAATTTCTGTATAATTATTTTTATATGACAAAACATATTAAATATCACAAAGATGGAAGTGTTTGGGCCAAAGGCGAAATTGAGAATGGAATAATGGTGGGGTATTGGGAGTGGTTCAGGAAAGACGGAACCAAAATGCGTTCCGGACACTTTAGATCCGGAAAACAAATTGGAGAGTGGACTACATATGACAAAAAAGGTGGAGTAGTTAAGAAAACCAACTTCTCTTAGGCGTTTTTGAGATCTTCAATAACAAGCTTGTGCATTTTAAGCATTGCTTGCAAAGCTTCAGGCTTACTAATTAACTCAGGTAAATTTTTTGGAACTATCTGCCAAGATAAGCCATATTTATCTTTTAGCCAACCACACATAGACTCTTCGCCCCCATCATCTATAAATTTATTCCAAAAGTAATCAATCTCTTTTTGATCTTCACAGCTAACAAACATAGAAATTGCCTCTGTAAATTTATATTGTGGGCCACCATTTAGTGCTATAAAATCCTGTCCATCGAGATTAAATGAGGCTGACATAGGATTAGTGTCAGTTACTTTTGAATTCTTAAAAACTGAAACGTAGTATTTTGCAGCTTCCCCAGCTTCTTTATCAAACCATAAAAATGGAGTAATTTTTTGCATACGGTTTTAGTAATCGTCTCCCGTTGCAGTAGTCACCTTAATTAATTCGACAATTCCAATTGCTAAAACCAAATAAACCAATATCGCAAAGATTGTTGATGGTTCAAAAATCGAAACCATTTCAAGTCCTTGGGCTGTGGTAGGGCTAAATATTCCTCTAAAAGGGGCAATTAATATTGCAGATAAAGAATATACAAAACTAACAAAAGGACTTACCGAGTTTGCGCCTAAAATCTTGAGCGTGAAACGAAATATTAAAAGTGTTTCGATTACCCCGGCAAGATAATATACAAACCTATTAATTGACCAAATGGTAACAGCATCTTCCATTTCGGGGGAGTTAACCTCTGTTTTTTCTCGGACTATGCTCCTTCCCCCTGGGGTTATTCCTGCAGATCTTTCACGAATTACCTCTCGTGTTTGTGCCATATTTAAAAACCGGAAGTATCAGAATTAAGTCCGGAGAGCCCCGTGTCAACATCATTCAAATTCGTGCCATCAAGGCTCTTTGATGCGGTATCCAAATCCCTACTATTGTCGATCGATTGCATCGCTGTTTGTTTTGGAGCTTGGGGAAGAGAGTAGCCTGATTTAATTAGCCACCAAAGCCCCAACAGCACAACTACTATTAAAATTATGACTGCTACATTACCTTTTTGGTTTTTCATAGTATTTATGGTGTTGCTGTCGGCGTTGCTTCAGGTTTTTCAGTTTCTTCTGGTTTTTCGGTCTCTCCCGGCTTAGGGGAAGGAGACATTGGCCTCACAGCTACAATTAAGTTTTTGATCGATGTTCTGTAATTTTTGAGGCTCGACTTAACCTTTTGCATATCGAGTCTGAATGTTGTTAATAGTCCTTTTGGATCATCTGTTGTACAGCTAAAAGCATTAACATCTGCCTGAGCCTTGTTTAGATCGGTCGTTACAACATCTTTTTTCGTCTGAATATCTGCAACAAGCGCATCGTAATTTGAAACAGTCTTTCCACTTGGAAGAACGGTATTTGTATAGAAGTCTTTTACTCTCTGAGCAATTGAGTCAAACTTTTGTTCCATGTTTGTAGTTAACCTGATTAAACTAGTCATTCTATTTTTAACGGCATCCTCTCTTGCCTGACACGAACGAAGATGTAAATCTGTTAAACCGTGCTTAAAAGGAGGAGTGCCAGTTGGCCTTGCGCCCTCTGCCAAAACTGGAGTAGCTAAAAGTAAAAAAGAGACAATTAAACCTGTTGTTATAAGTTTATTTCTCAACTTAAATTAAGTTAACAATATTAAATTAACATGTCAAGCCCCTTTTACTGAGGGAAAATTTTATTGGCGAAGATGTAATCAGCTATAGTTTTACTGATTAAATCAATGCCTTTTTTAGAAGGGTGAACAAAGTCATCTGAGATGTAAGTTCTGTCAACCTCACCATTTGGCTTTAGTGAGGCTTCGTATACATCAATTATAGGAATACCTTTCTCCTGGGCAAATTTTTTGTGGTTATTAATATATGCAACTCTTTCTTCTACCCACTGTTTTCTTACTGTTGGGGATAAGTCGCGTGTTCCCATGGCAAAATGAAGAGGATCAAGGGCAATTGGGGTCATAAAAGCTAGAGCTGCATTTGGTTTAACAGATAGAATTGCCTCTACACTTTTTTCTAACTCATCATTTTGTTTTTTAAGCCCTTCTTCTAAAGGGAATTGGGAGAGTGGGTTATAACCAAAAGATTCTATTATAATTAATTCAAACCCTTGTTTAAGAATGGCTGGATTTTCGGCTGAATCGTTTTTTGTTTTTTGTGTCAGCCTTTCGTATAAACTTAATACATTGGTCGAAGGATAGCCGTAGTTATATGTTACAAATTCACTGTCTGGATAATATTTAATTAAATCTTCTCTTAACGTATTTGCATTTAGCCCTAATGAAGCAACAATTGAGTCCCCGACAATTACAATTCTATATGACCGATTTTTTGGAATAACCGGATTTTTGTATGGAAATTGGTACGGGGCAGGACTATTAATAACTGTTTGAATAAGATCTTTACTTTTATTTGAATAAAGAAAGTAAACAACACCAACAATTAAAAGAAGAATCAAAATAGAACTAAATCCTTTATTTCTATTCACAAATTAATTATAGCAAGAGAAGACATTATAACTTTGGATCTTTTTTAAATATGATACAATCCGGATTATATGAAGGTCACATTGCAAGCTGCAAGAATTTTCTCAAAAGCAGCAGAATATATTAGATGTTATGGTTGGCAAGAGAGTGGTATGGGAGTAGATGGTGCACCAAGGTGTTCAATGGGTGCCTTAGCTTCCGCCAATCCCGAAAAAATATGGAATAAAAAATTAGGATCTTTAATGTACAACACTCTTTATAAAGAGTTAAACGGTGAAAGCTTAACTGAATTTAATAAGCGCGTTAAAAGTGGCGAGAAAGTTGCCCGTTTGTTCGAAAGAGTTGCAAGTATGTTGGTAGGGTCAGAAAGTGTGAAAGTTACTTCACAATTTTTGTTTTCTTAACTTTTGGAGCTTTGACTTCTTCAGTAACTACTGTACTTTTAACTTCAAGAAGACTAATTATTTTGTCTAATTTAGCGTTTAATGCATCAAGTTGGGTATTATTTTGGTTTTGAACCGGGGCCTGGGGTCTAAAATCTGACCTTTCTGGTCTTCCTGAATCCCTACCGTTGCCCATTTTTTCGAAACAATCTGAACAGTAAACTGGCTTGCCGTTTGTGGGTCTAAATGGAACTTGGCATTCCTTACCGCAGTTACTACAAATTGCCGTGAACATTGGGCGATCTCCGCGATCATTACTCCTGCCACCACCAAAAGAAGATCTGTTACCTCCAAATCCACCTCTGCCTCCACGATCATTTCCACGAAAACCTCCACGGAATCCGCCACCTGATCTGTCGTCTCTGTTAAAGCCACCCATAGTTTTCACATTGTAGCACACTTTATCCCTTAATGTTGGGGCATTAATGTTGTAATCTTAATATATGGAAATATATTCATCCCTATGAGAATAAAATTTTTAGGGGCGGCTGGAACCGTAACAGGCTCATCCTACATTCTAACTTCCGGGAGCGGCCGATCAGTTCTTATTGATCTTGGAATGTTCCAAGGTCCTTCGGAAATTGATAAGTTAAATTACGAACCCTACGATTACGATTTAAGTAGTCTTAGTGGGGCCGTTTTGACTCATGCCCACCTTGACCATTCCGGGCGACTTCCGATTCTTTACTCACACGGCTACAAGGGAAACATTTGGATGACGCCTGCAACACGCGATTTAACTGAAATTTCTCTTTACGATAGCGCTAAAATCGCTAAGGAAGACAGACACCCCATTTTATACAACCATGACTTGGCGGTACAAACCGTCTTAAGGTTTGAGACTGTTGACTACAGAATTCCAAAGCAAATGGGTGACTTTATGATTACATTTCGCGATGCGGGACATATTTTAGGGTCGGCAAGTTTGGAAATTACTGATATGCGTCCAAATACAGAAATTAAAAAGATTGTTTTCAGCGGGGACTTGGGCAACTCTCCTGAACCCTTAGAGGCACCAACTGAATTAATTGATAACTCAGATGTCGTTGTGATGGAATCAACCTATGGCGATAGGCTTCACCCCAAGGAAAGTCCCATAGAAAAGATTCAATCTGAAATAAATATTATAGAGGAGACAGGAGGAGCTCTTTTGGTACCAACGTTTTCTCTTGATAGAACACAGGAACTTTTGCACGTTATTATGCATCTGAAAAAAGCCGGAAAAATTAAAAATGAAACTCCGGTTTATTTAGATAGCCCAATGGCCCAAAAAGCTACCCAAGTCTATGTTAATTATCCAAAATATTTTAATTCTGAAATTCAAGCAGACTTAAAAATAGGGGATGTATTTAATTTCCCAGGACTTATAACTATAGAAAAGTGGCAGCAAAGTGTAAAAATTCACGAGACTGAAGGACCAAAAGTTATTATTGCCGGAAGCGGAATGATGACAGGGGGAAGAATTAGGGGGCATACAGCATTTTATATGCCTATGCCAAACTCAAGGCTTTTAATAGTTGGTTACCAGGGAGAAGGGTCTCTGGGCAGACAAATAATCGAAGGCAATAAAAATGTAAATATCGATGGCGTCACTGTGAATATAAAAGGGGCGGTAAGTGATACCCATGGACTGAGTTCGCACGCAGATCAAGCTCAGCTTATTGCATGGCTAAAACACATTAAAGGCACCAAAAAAGTGTTTTTAACGCATGGCGATGAAGAAGCGCGTGTTGCCCTTTCCAAAAAAATTGTAGAAGAGTTGGCTATAAAAGAAATAGAACTACCAATAATGAATCAGGAGTTTGAAATTTAGGAAGTAATTAAAGTTCCAAATGAATAGTCACCCTTAATAATGTTTGGAATTTTGTCCAAATCTTTTATATCAAAAACAAAAATTGGTATTTTTGACCTGGCACACATTGCAAATGCAGTTTGGTCCATTACAGCTAGTCCTTCAACTAGAGCTTTTTGGTAAGTTATTTTTGAATACCTTTTTGCATCTGTGTTCTTTTTAGGATCAGAATCGTAAACACCGTCAACAGTGCTTGCTTTTAATATGATTTCGCATTGAAGCTCATCCGCATACTGTGCTACCGCTGAATCTGTTGAAAAATTTGGAAGACCTAATCCACCTGCGATAACAACCATACGGTGATTATCAAGATGGTGCAGCCCTTTATCGGGTATAAATGGCTCAGCAAAAGTATTTATTCCGATCGCAGTCATAAGTCTTGGATCCTTGGCACCATTTCTTACAAGCGCTTCTTTTAAGCCTATACCGTTTATTATTGTTGCCAACATTCCCATATGATCGGCTTTAGAATGATCAACCTGAGAGTTTGCTTCACGGCCGCGAAAAATATTTCCTCCACCCACAACAATAGCAAATTGTGTTCCGGTCGTATTTGTGATTTCTATAAGTTGTTGGGCAACTAAATCGTACTGGGGGAAACTTATATGATGCTCTTTATTACTAAAAAGCTCTCCGCTAAGTTTTAGAATTGCTCTATTAATCTCTGCTGACACTTTGAGGATTTTAGCCTGAAGGGACTCTTAAGTCAAATTTACGGTTTTATTTTTCCACCTTAAACCAATCAATTTCTGTCATGTCATCGGGCTCACCGTTATAGTTAATTAGAATTTCTTCGCCCTTTTTAATATCTTTTAACGCTTTGTACTCCATGCATTCAGTTTTGAAATTCTGTTTCCAGTCAGCATTTGGATCAAAAGAATGATTGTAAATTGAGCCATAACCCAACGACAAGGAAGCCCCAAGAGTGCTCCTCCAAGGATATACATAATAGTTTAAGGAAGTCTTTTCTAGTATTTTTCTTTCTTTAGGAGTAAAAGTTAAAACAGGACAGCTTTCTATTAAATCTCCTTTTTTAAAGTTTTTTAAAGCAAAAACCCCACGGCCTTTTTTACTGGTACCTTTAACAACGACGTTGATGTTCACAGATGTATAATACCCTAGTATGAAGACTTGGCAAAGAATCAAAAATAATCCCGAGTTACTTGATAAGTATCTTGTCAGAGAAAAAGTAACCGACACAATCCGCTCATTTTTTAAGAAAAAAGGCTTTCGTGAAGTATCTACTCCAATTTTGGTATCAATTCCTTCAATTGAACCCAATCTGGAAGTATTTCAAACTGAACTTAGAACTTCAAAAGGTTTGAAGCGTGATGGGTTTTTGATAATGAGTCCTGAGTTTTCGATAAAAAAACTCTTAGCAGCCGGGATTGGCAACTGTTTTGAAATAACTAAATGTTTTAGAAACGAAGAGGAAGTAAGCCGTTTGCATAATCCTGAATTTACAATGCTTGAATGGTACAGGGTAGGGGCTAATTACAAAGACGTTATGCAAGATTTTGAAAATTTATTTATCGAAATCATCGGTAAACAAGAACTTAATTATCAGGGTCAAGTTTATGATTTAAGCCCTCCCTGGCCAAGGGTTAGCGTATCAGAAGCTTTTGAAAAATATGCGGGAAAGAAAATTGAAGATGTAACCGACTCCGATTTTTACAAAATCTTTTTTAACGAGGTGGAACCCATGCTTCTAAAAAATAAACGACCATTTTTCCTTTGTGATTACCCAATTTCCCAAGCATCACTAGCCAGGCCAAACCCAGAAAATCCTAATTTTGCTGAGAGGTTTGAAGTTTTTTTGGCGGGAATTGAACTCGGAAATTGTTTTTCGGAGTTAACTGACGCAAAGTTACAAAAAGAAAGATTTGAGAAAGATTTAATAGAAAGAAAAGCGCTTGGCAAAACCAAATACCCGATCGACAATGATCTCATTGAAGCCTTGGAGTCTGGTCTTCCGGTTGTTTCCGGGATTGCTGTGGGGGTTGATAGACTTGTAATGCTCGCCGCGGACGTTCCAAACATCTCTGATACTTTATTCTTCCCAGGCCAGGAGGCCTTTGACCTATAGGCAGGTCTTGCCGTATAATTGGCACAATTATGGTTACAGTCAACGCGGGAAACATTACTAAAGGGATGTACCTTATATTTAAAGGCAAGCCTCATTTGGTTACAAAAACAGAATTCATGTCTCCAGGAAAAGGGGCTGCCGTTATGCGTGTTAAATATAGAAGTATAGAAACTTCGGCGGCAATTGAGTTTACTTATAAAACCAACGAACAGGTTGAAGTTGCGGAAGTACAAAAACGCGAAATGGAGTTTTTATACCGTGATGGTAACGATTTGGTATTTATGAACTCAAAGACTTACGACCAAGCAGCAATTCCAATGGCTTTAATTGAGGATCAGGTAGGGTTTTTAATACCGAATTTAAAGTGTTGGGTTCTTTGGTATAAAGATGAAGCAATTGGAATTTCACTTCCTCCGAATGTTGTTTTAGAAGTTATCGAGTCACCAAATGAGGTTGCAGGGAACAGAATTAATGCCCCCAAAAAATTAGTAAAAGTGGAAACCGGAATGGAAGTAATGGTGCCAATTTTTATTAAAACAGGGGAGAAGGTTTTAATTGACACAACGACAAAGGAATATTTGGGAAGAGTAAAGTAATTGTGTTAGGATTTATTAGTGAAAAGAAATAATGCCCACGGCTTCGTTTTTGCAATTATTCCGATAATTATAATTATTTTGATAATTGTTGTGATTTTTTTGCCTAAGATACTTCCCACGTCATTAAATATGGTTAGTCCAAGCCCGACAGTTTCGGCTTCA
Organism: Patescibacteria group bacterium; assembly: GCA_035260845.1. Taxonomy (GTDB): domain Bacteria; phylum Patescibacteriota; class Microgenomatia; order UBA8517; family UBA8517; genus DATFUL01. The sequence continues at coordinate 25,826 of DATFUL010000012.1, read as the reverse complement.
CCTTCACCATCTCCTGCTCCAACAAAGTCCCCAACCCTGGTTCCTGTAGCTACATCAACAAAGTCCCCAACCCCAAAACCTGTTGCTCCAGTTGTTAGTGGTCCACCCGGAGCAGGGTATAGTTCTGTCACAGTTCATACAGAAAGAGGAGATTTTGCTGCCCGTATTCTTTTTATCGACTTAAATTCTGCAAGAATGATTACAGATACAGGTAATGACAGTGAGTGTGGTTCTAACTGTCTTGCCTTATCCCTTTCCGATTATGTTGCAAGAAACGGTGGTTTTGCTGGAGTAAACGGAACTTATTTTTGTCCAGCTGAACCTGCATACACATCCTGTGGTGCAAATAATTCGTATGACTTTCCTGTTTGGAATACGCGCCTTTCCCACTGGATAAATGGTGGAAACTTGGGTTGGAATGGGAGATCTATTTTCTATACAGACGGGAGCGGTGCTCATTACAATCAAAATGCAAGCGGTTTTGGTGGTGGACTCAATGCAGGAATAGTTAATAACCCAGGTCTTGTTGACAATGGTAATGTACAGATTGATGACTCCCAGTCTGGGTTAAGCGATAAACAAAAGTCAGTTGGTTTAAAAACTGGAATAGGACTAGTTGATCAAAAACATGTAATGATCGTAATGGCCACAGGCGTTAATATGCAGCAATTTGCCTATGTTTTTAAGGCCCTGGGAGCTAAAGGTGCCATGAATTTAGATGAAGGCGGCTCAACCGCACTTTACTATAATGGTAAGTATTTGGCCGGTCCGGGAAGAAATATCCCAAACGCAATTATTTTTGCACATTAACCCTGTATAATCACAATTATGGCAATGCATAATACAGACCGGGATTTTTACGGCAAGCAAACTGATGAGAAAATCCTTTATGTAGTTAGACCCCACCCTCTGGCAACTACTTTTGGCCTTCTAAAGATTTATTCGGTAGCAGTGATTATTTCTCTTGTTCTAATTATTTTAGGTACTGAGATTCAAAGTTTGACAGGTCTTTTTGTGTCCATTGCCCTAATTTTATTTGTACTAATAATAGTTGTTGGTACGAAAGTTGTTTTGGATTGGCAAACCAGGAACATTTCTTATATTACGGACCGCAGGCTTGTTCACTTTGAACCAACCACACTTTTTGCAACAAACAGTAGAACCCTAGCTTGGGACGAAGTTGTAAAAATAAAAACTTTTCCGCCAAATGTTGTTTGGAAACAGCTTGCAATAGGGAATGTTGTGGTTCATGCCAGGACTCCGGTTCACCCAAGCGGGGAGGACGATGCACAAGGCATAAGTGTTGACGACATTGAACTTAAAAGTGTTTATTTGTACCGCGACTTAGGTAACTATATAGATAAAATTCTTTACACTTATAAACAGCGCCCAGCAGAAATTGCAGATATAAGACCATTTATTCCAAGAGCAAGAGGGGAAAGATACTGAGGCAATTTCCAATTATCAATTTACAATTTAGCTCCGTTTTCCATGCCTTTTCCAACAGGGTTTACACCACCCACAAGCTACACCATCAGACGTTCCACATATCCGACAAATCTTACCATTCGACTCGATTGCTATTTGCTTGATGTTATTAACAGAACTCATGGCTTGGCTTTCTGTTGTTCCTCCTCCGTTACAACCCGGTATTTCTCTGACTTTTTGCGCCAAAGCACGGTATTGATCGAGGCCATCGTTATAAAAATTGTGAGGATGGATACCTTGATATCTATTTGAATAGTAAGATTTTGGTTTTTCTTCAGTTAAGGTTTGTTTTGCTAAATCAAGAACCGCCTTACCAACTTCTTTAGCAAGTATCTTTATATTTTGTAGACTTAAATGTGTGATGTTTTCGTTTAAGAAACTAGTTAAATTATCTATTATTTTTTGCGCATCACTATTCAAAGTAAACAAAGTATCTTTATTTCTTATCTCAGTTCTTATTTTGTCAAATGTCTGCCCTGAGATTTGTTCGATTAAATCTAAAACTCCTTCAAATCCGTTAATTTTTTTTGAGATTGGATTACTAACAACTGTTTTTAGCCTATCTTTGATTGATCCCTTGTCTTTATTTATTCCAACTAATTTTTCACTAGTTTCTAGATCAATATTAGTGCGAATTGTAAGTGCCTCCAAATTCCCCTCACTGTTTATCCAATAAACATATGATTGATTATCGGGGTAAACAATCTCTTTCCCTTCTCTTGTTAAGCCCGACCAACCTTTAGGGCTATTTAATATGACAATTGTTTCTGGATCAGAGTTAATCATTATCTCAACCGCTTTCTTAACACCTTCAATAAGTGCACCACCTCTTTCGTCAGGAAGGGTTACACTTTCCAACGTTTCACTGTATTTTGGTGCATAAACGACTCGTTGATTGTTTTCATCTATCTGAAATTCAACGTTGATTGGAAAGATGTCTTGCTTTGATAAATATTCGTAGTAAAAACCAATTACATCCTGAATTGTCTTTTGAATTAACAGGTGTCTTACCTTTTCAAGTGATTCATTTTTGTCTAAGGCGTTTTTATATCCATTGATCCAACTTTCTAACTGTCCATCCATACTAAAACCTGAACCTTTAAGTAAAAAGACATTACCTGGGTCATTTTGAAATAGTTGTTCTAATAGAACTTGAGGTCTTTGATCAAAAATAAATTGAGTTTCCGGATCTGGAGATACTCTAAATTCACGGCCAGAATTGATTTGTTGTAATTCAGCTAGCATATTTCCTGCTCGGGCTTTCTAAAAAGATTGCTAGTTTTCCGACTTTACGGTTGCGGCACAGTGTGGGAATTACACCCCTCTTCCTTAAACACAATCTTTACCTCATGAATGGATGTTTATATGCCATTCAATTTGGTCTCCATTTTTAATAATATATTTATCAGCGCTGGTTTTTGAAGAAATTCCATTTACAAAAAGTTCCCAGAATTCCTTTTTATCATCGCGTGCCGTATACCCGTTTACTGATGTGATTTTGGAATCTTTTAATACAACCTTGCCTTGAGTTGCGGTAAGAGTAGCTTCAAGTACGGACTTGCCAAGGTAGGGAGTTGCGTCAAAAAAAGTAGTGCTAGTACCATTATTAATGGTTAAAGTCGGTTTAAAGTCACGAGTAACTTTTTCATTTGGAATTTGAGTATAGTTGCTTCTTTCCTTTAGGTAATTATGAACTAAGGCTGCAAAAATTAGTAAAAAAACAATCAGCGCAATACTTTTATATTTATTCATATCTTTTTGTAATTTACTTTTAAGGCTCTTCTGAGTCAAGTACTATCCTCCTTCGCCGAGGCTACGGCGGACAAGGGCGGGGAAACTGCGGTAAATATGCGGTAAATCTATACACTATTTATTTGACAAACTAAAAATGAAGTGCTATTTTTAGCCACAAGTGAAATCAAGAGATATAGTTATTGGCTTTATTTTTCTAGTAATTTTAATTGCAGGCGTTTTGTGGATTTTTAAGTCTAAAAACAAGAAAATTGTAAATACACCTCTTCCAACTCCCGATATAGTTCAAAGAATCGATAATGCATTTCCAAATATTCCAAATGGAGTAGAAAGAGCAAACTTAAGTGATGTAACTGGTGGAAATTCTTTAGGAGTTGCAACAAGAACAGAAGTTGTTGCCAACCTTCCGGAATTAACAAATGGCGAACATTATAATGTTCTAATCGAAAATTCATCTGGAAACAGTATAAATTTGGGTAATATGAGGATTTCTAAAAGTGGTTATATATTAGAATATAGTTCCAGCAGGTACCAAAGTTACAATAAAGTGATAGTTAACAAAGGAAATACCCACATCCTTGAAGGATCATTCTAACTCCAGTAGAATGAGGTTATGCAAATACTCATTTATTCCACAACAACTTGTCCTTTTTGCAAAATGCTTAAGGATTATTTAACCAGTAAAAGTATTGCCTTTACTGAAAAGCTTGTAGATATGGATGAGGCAGCCCAAAAAGAGATGTCTGCAGTTTCTAATGGATTTTTAGGTGTGCCTTTTGTTGCTATCACTAAGGATGACGGAACCCTAGAAACCGTACTTGGATTTGATCAGGGCAAATTAAATTCTGTTTTGGGAATTCAATAAATGATATTTGTTAACTATAAAACTTATGAGGAGGCGAGTGGAGATAAAGCCGTCGCTTTAACCAAAATCTTAGAAGAAGTTGCCCACGAGACTCAAATAAAAATAATTCCGGTAGTTCAAATTATTGATGCCGAAAAAATAATTGCTTCAACCACTCTTGAGGTTTGGATTCAACACGTTGACCCTGTTACTTACGGAGCGCATACAGGCTGGACTTTGCCCGAAGAAGCTGCAAAAGTTGGTGTTTCTGGAGTATTTTTAAATCACAGCGAGCATAAATTTGCTAATTTTGATGACCTTTACACGGCAAACGAAAAAGCAATGGCTGCAAACTTAAAAACTTTAATTTTTGCTACAGATGTAGACGAACTTAAGAAAGTTTGTGACTTGGCCCCAACTTATGTTTCCTACGAACCTGCGGAACTTGTAGGTTCAACTACAACTTCTGTAGCACAAGCTAAGCCAGAAATAATTTCGCGCGCTTCCGAAACTGCAACATCTTTTGGAATACCATTAATAGTTGGCGCTGGAATTCATTCACAGGAAGATATTAGAAAAAGCTTGAGCCTTGGGGCGGTTGGCTTTGCAATTGCTACAAACATAGTTAAAGCCGAGGACCCTAAAAAAGCTCTTTTGGAACTAGTGGAGGGATTTAAGTAAGCGAAGCTTATTAGAATATCATGAAAATTTTTCTTGGCGCTGACCATAGAGGATACGAATTAAAAGAAAAAATTGCCAGGTGGCTTTTTGAAATGGAACATGCATTCCAAGATTTGGGTGCCCAGTCCCTGGACACAACTGATGACTACACAAAATATGCAGAAGAAGTTGCTTCTTTGGTTGCTAAAAACGAAAACTCACGTGGAATCTTGCTTTGTGGAAGTGGGGTGGGGGTAGATGTTGTTGCCAATAAATTTGATGGGATAAGGAGTTCGATTGGAAAAAGTGTCTTACAGATTGAAGCAGGTAGAAACGATGATGACATGAATATTCTTGTAATTGCCGCCGACTTTACAACTGAGAAAGAAGCTAAAGCTATGTTAATTGCATTCCTGGAAACTAAATTTTCTGGTAAGGAACGATATAAAGATAGATTGGAAGAGATTGAGAAAATTGAAGCCAATAACTAAGTTTTAACTGGTGATACAAAGACTGACGGATCTCCTTTAGAAAATTTTTCCAATTCCGATTTGAGAAGTTGTGTGTCTGGAGTTTTAACATTTATTATTCTCCACAAGTTTGATTTCCATTCAGGGGAAATAGGTTGTGATCCGCTCTTTGTTAATACTTTGTCTGCATCGGAAGCTATCATTGACCACGCCGTCCCTTTAATGATATTTCTAATGCCATCGTCGTACGCATCTGCAGATAAATCAACTAATTGCCCCGATACTTTTCCGTATGCCTCTCTTGTCATCTTTTGAAGCTCTGTTGTACCATGGGTTTTCTTATACGTTTCACTATTAAGAATATATGACATATCTTTTGTGAAAGTATCTCTCGACTTGTCGAATGTTTCTATTCCATTTTCACTTTCTGTTATACTTCTGGCACGCAACATAAGCGTTGCCGAATCCGCCCAAATCATTTTTGGCACATCTACTTTAGCACCCATTTTGTCAAACCAGTCATTCATAACCTCAGGCTCCATGACTACTCTGGCAACCTTTCTCATCATGGAGCGAAATGGGCTGAGTTTTTCATTTTGAGGTGTTTGTGATTCTGGTCTACCAATATCTCCCATAGGCAAATTATATGTATTGAGATGCAGATGTCAATGAAAAATAGACGGCGAAGCTTTTTAACTGTTAAACTAAAGACATGGACTTGCCCAAACTCGGATCCCTTGGTGTCTCTGGAAAAAAAGTTCTCCTGAGATTGGATTTAGATACCAACCCGGACCCGAACGACTTAAGAATAAAAGCTTCATTTGAAACTTTGGATTATCTTAAAGAAAAAAGTGCATTAGAGATTATTATATTGGCTCATAAAGGCCGACCTACGCCAGAGGCTACGGCCGGTGAAACCACCCTAAAGAATCCGGATTTAAGCCTCAAACCTTTCCAACCGATTTTTGATAAATGGGGAGCAAAAGTAGAAGAAAATCTTCGTTTTGATCCAGGAGAAGAAACGAATGATCCAGAATTTGCTAAAAAATTAGCTTCTTTAGGAGATATCTATGTTAATGACGCTTTTGGTTCAAGTCACCGCGAACATGCCTCAATTGTTGGTATTCCAAAACTCTTGCCTCACGCAATTGGACTGCATTTTGCAAAAGAAGTTGAGAATTTAAGTAAAGTTTTTGAGAGTCCAAAAAGACCGGTTGTAATTTTAATTAGCGGAATAAAGAAAGATAAACTGGATATGATAGAACCACTAAGCGCAATTGCTGACAAAGTTCTCGTGGGCGGAAGACTTCCTGAGTTTTTGGGGGATGCGGGTCTTGAAAGCGTGAGACTTCAGAGCGAGGATAAAAAAATAATCATCGGGAACCTAAATCAGGACAAGGAAGACATTACACTTAATACGATAGAAAGATTTACAAAAGAAATAAAACTGGCAAAAACTGTTGTTCTGGCCGGAGTTCTTGGAAAATGTGAGGATGCAGGCCACCGTATGGGAACAGAGAAAGTTTTTACTGCTGTCGCCAGTTCAGATACGTTTAGTATTGCAGGAGGTGGGGATACTTTGCATGTAATAGAGTCAATGAATTTGGAAAATAAATTCGACTGGGTAAGTGTTGGCGGGGGGGCGATGTTAGATTTTCTTTCTAAAAAAACACTACCAGGAATTGAGGCCTTGTTATAGTTAAATAAAAAGTGCTAATGTTAATCGTAGAAAGAAGGTGATTTTTATGAAATTAAAGACACTATCTAAATGGTTAGTTATATTGGGAGCCGTGGAAGTTGGATTTATGTCTGTACTCAACTTCGATTTGGTTGGAATGGTCTTTGGTAGTTGGCCTTGGCTTGTAATGGTAATTTATGCCTTGGTTGGACTTTCAGGACTTTGGGGAGCATATGCCATGCTTTCCATGAAAAAGAAAAAGTAAACATCTTCCCCAATCCATTTCGAAAATGTATACTTAAATTAATGCTCAAAGTTGGAATTAATGGTTTTGGAAGGATTGGGAGACTTGCTTTTCGCATTGCGCTTCTGAAACATGCCGATGAACTTTCTTTTGGTGCAATAAATACTACTGGCAGTATGCCGGCTTCAGGTTGGGCACATTTAACCAACTACGACACTATGTACAGGGAGTTTCAGTACAGGGTACAAAGTGAAGAACTAAAAACTCTAGATCAGATTACAGATGAAGATCCACTAATGGGTAATCTGTTAGTTTCTGAAAAAAATGTTAAAGTTCCCGTTTTAGCACAAAAAGATCCCGCTAAAATTCCGTGGAGTAAATATGGAGTGGACGTTGTAATTGAAGCTACAGGGCATTTTACAGATGAAGAAGGGGCCAAAAAACATGCAGTGGGGGGAGCCAAACGTGTTGTAATTTCAGCTCCCGCCAAAGGGGGAAACGTAGGTACTTATGTTTTGGGAGTAAATGAAATGGAAGGAAAAGAACCACAAGGAATGGTAATTAGTAATGCTAGTTGTACTACAAATTGTGTTGCCCCCGTTGCAGCAGTTCTTCATAGTGCATTCGGAATAGAAAAAGCCATGATGACCACAGTTCACAGTTATACCGATGACCAAAATTTGCAGGACTCTTCCCACAAAGATTTAAGACGGGCGAGGGCTGCTGCAGAAAACATAATTCCAACTTCTACAGGTGCCGCAATAGCAACAACAGAAACCATTCCAGAACTTAAAGGTTTGTTTGATGGCATGAGTTTAAGGGTCCCAACAGCAACGGGATCTGTTACCGACTTTACTTTAATTTTAAAGAAAAGCGTGACAAAAGAAGAGGTAAATGAGGCTTTCAAAAGGGCAGTAGAAAATCCCTTGTATAAGGGTATTTTGGCAGTTTCCGAGGGAAATTTAGTTTCATCGGATATCATTGGGAGAAGCGAATCTGCGATCGTTGATTTACCTTTAACGCAGGTAGTTGCGGGAAATATGGTAAAGGTTTTTGCTTGGTACGACAATGAATGGGGTTATGCCAACAGATTAGTAGAACAGGTAATACGTGTTGGTCGAAGTCTAGAGAGCAACTCCATTCCGTCAGACCCTATTACCCAATCATTTAAACCATAACCACATGGAAGAAAAAAAATATGCTGAGAAAAAGTACATAAAAAATATAGCATTCTTTGGCGATGCAGACATTAGTGAAGCCGATGAAACATATAAGCAAGCTTTTGATACTGCAGAACTTCTTGCTAAAGAAGGATATGTGATCGTTGATGGTGGAGGGCCAGGAGTAATGGAAGCCGCAACAAGTGGTGCCACAAAAGGAGGTGGCAAAACGATATCGGTTACTTTTGATCCAGTAAACGCTCCGGGTTTTGAAGGTAAATATATAGGGAATGTTACAAATCAAGAGGTTGTGACTACAAACTATATTGAACGTATGTTTAAGCTTATGGAATATAGTGACGTATTTATTATATTTAAAGGCGGAAGCGGAACAATTTCTGAGTTTGGAACTGCGTGGGTTTTAGCAAAACTTTATTACGGTCGCCATAAACCATTTATTTTATTTGGTGAGTTTTGGATAGAAATAATAGACGCACTAAAAAAGAATATGTATATAGATGCAAAAGAAATGTCTGTATTCGAAATTTGCAGGACAAAAGAAGAGGCTTTGGTTGCTATCAAAAAGTTTGAAGGTAAAATTTCGGCTAGAAATCACGAAGATAGAGATAAAAACGATAAATATGACAACGCCTTCACTAAATAAAAATAAGCAAATATGTGAATCTGCAAATAAGCAAATAGGATGAGAAAAACTTCAGAAGAACTAAAAGAAATTTCACTTCAAGTGAGACGCGATATCATTGAAATGATTTATAAGGCTCAGACTGGCCACCCAGGGGGCTCCCTTTCCGCCACTGAGATTTTGGTGGCAATGTACTTTGAAATCTTAGGTGAAAACGACAAATTCTTTTTATCTAATGGTCATATTTGCCCTGGACTTTATTCTGTGATGGCCGAAAAGGGTTTAATAGACAAAAATTTACTCTCTACTTATGCAAAGTTCGGGTCGAGTCTTCAGGGGCACCCTGAACGCACAAAGCTTCCCGGAATCATGAATACTTCAGGTCCTTTAGGACTTGGTTTGGCCCAGGCCGCAGGTTACGCTGCAATCAAAAAAGACTCTTTTATTTACTGTATGACAAGTGATGGAGAACACGATGAGGGTAATCATTGGGAGGCTGTTAACTTTGCGGCTAAATATAAACTAAATAATTTAATTCAATTTGTAGATCGCAATAAAATTCAAATTGAAGGAACAGTTGAGGAAATTATGCCTTTAGGGAACCTGAAAGAGAAATATGAAGCCAGCGATTGGAACGTAATTGAAATTGATGGACATAATTTTGAAGAAATTTTCCAGGCTGTTGAGAAAGCAAAATCAAACAAATCTAGTCCAACCGTAATAATTGCCAATACCGTTTTTGGTAAGGGAATTAGTTTTATGGAAAATAATCCGGATTGGCACGCACGCGCTCCGAGCGCGGAGGAATACCAAATGGCGCTCTCGGAGCTTGAATTATCAAATAAGCAAATAAGCAAATAAGCAAATGGAAAACAAAAAACTTAAATCGATACGCGACGGATTTGGAGAGGCTCTCGCAAAGTTGGGAGAAGAGAACAAAGATGTTGTTGTTTTGACGGCTGACTTGGCTGACTCAACCCGAGTAAAGCAGTTTGCGGAAAAGTTTTCTGACCGTTTCTTTCAAGTTGGAGTTGCCGAACAGGCACTTGTTACGGTTGCTGCTGGGATGGCCGAGGCCGGCAAAATTCCATTTACAACTAGCTACGCAGTTTTTTCTCCGGGCCGCACTTTTGAGCAAATAAAAGTTACAGTGTGTTTAAATAATCTGCCGGTAAAAATTATTGGTGCACATGCAGGGTTTGGTGCGGCAATGTATGGGGCTACTCACCAAAGCTTAGAAGACATTGCTTTAATGCGTACTTTGCCTGGAATGGTTGTTGAAGTGCCTGGGGACTTTGAAGAAGCAAAAAAAGCAACAGTTTTAATTGGCGAAAATGGCAAGCCTTCGTACCTTCGGCTCGCAAGACAGGACTCGGAAGTATTTTCTAAACCAGAAGATGGTTACCAAATTGGCAAAGCAAAGATTTTGTATGAAGGAAGTGATCCGCAGGTAGCAATAATTGGTTGCGGGCCACTGCTTTCCGAAGCTTTAGCTGCTTCGGTTGAACTATCCAAAAATGGAATAGAAACTATTGTAATTAATAATCACACAATTAAACCAATGGACGAGCTTGCAATTATTCGTGCTGCAAAAACTTGTGGAGCGATAGTAACTATTGAAGATCATCAAATTCATGGTGGAATGGGGAGTGCTGTTGCTGAAGTTTTAGCTGCCAATTTTCCTACCCCAATAGAATTTATAGGGGTAAACGACATGTTTGCAGAATCAGGAACAACTGAGGACATGAATAAAAAATTTGGTCTGAAAAAAGAAAATATTGTTGAGGCGGTCAAAAAAGTAATACTTCGAAAAAATAGTTAAGGAGTGAATTTAAAAGTAGACAAAATTTGTTGAAATGTCTCTTCTAGTCCGGAACCACCCACAACATACGCTAGTTGAATAGTAGGCTGGGATATTGTTTCAATCACATGGACAGGCTCGTTTAGTACAGAATCGTTGACAAAATAGCTTTTTGCCACTTTACCCCCAAGAGTGGTCTGTTTAATTTTCTCAGGCTGTCCCCAAGAGGAAGATCCAACAAAACAATTTTCGGTGATAGGACTATTGGTGGGGCAATCGGGTATGTTTGTTGTGTAATATGGTGTTTTTGTTATCAATAATCCAGGTTTTGAAGATGCAACTCTATTTTTAAATGAGTCATAATCTAAAACTGGAATCGATGGATCACTAATTTCAAAGGAGATTCCAAGTTGTGGATTACTATACGTTTTTAGGCTATTTGTTTGCCCCAAAAACTTAAAAGTGGAGAGGATTTGATCAAAAGTTTTTTCCTGGTTTGGATTTTGATAACTCCAAGTAGTAATTTCATAACAACTTTTATTATGTGTAACAAGTATGTTTCGTCTTGCGTGTTGCAAATTGTCAGTATAGTCCAGTGTACCTTGAAGAAGATTCGCTTTTTCGCCTGATAATGTAATCTCTTTTTCTACTAAACCCTTCCAATTATAAGATTTGACTGTTTTTTCTTCAGGCTGACAATAACTAGAATCATAATAGGAAACTGTGAAATATCCATCTGGGTATTTTGAACTAGTATCATTGATGGTGGAACTGTTTTGTGGCCCTTCACAACTGGCACAAGGTTCAGTATTTTTCCAACTATCGGGATAGGAATATTGGTATTTACCTTCTTGGTTAATGTATGTTTTCCAATCTGCAGTTGGGTCGGCAGTGGCTAATGGAGTAGATGAAGAGCTCGGTGCTGTTAATAAACTAATTTGTTTTTGGAGTTGATAGTTTTGGTAGCCAAGAAAAGCAATTATTCCGACCAAAATAATTAAAGAAAAGGAAAGAATTACTAGTGCAGAATTATTTTTAGGTTGCGGTTCAACTGGGATCGGTGAAGTAACAACATTTTCAACTTCAATTGGGCTGGGGTTCAAATTATTATCTTCCATTTTTAATATCCGACAGGAATGCCCGACGATGTACTAACCGGGGTAGTTTTCGGGACTGAGGAAGGTGAAGCTGAGATGAACTTAAAAGTAGAGAGGATCTGATCAAAAAACACTCTATTTTGTGCATTTATTCCGTTAGATTCATCGAGTGGCGTCAAACCTAAATTATATATATAACCCTCATTTTTGAAGCTAACATAATGGGTTGGTGCATTTTTATATGATCCAATCCATTCGATTGTGGATAAAGTACCAACAGTTTTTGTTATTGTGGTTGGAGAAAGATTACTATCGTTTAATTTAGAAACATAGTCAGAGAGTAACTGATTTGATTTTTCTCTAAATAAAACGAAGTTATTAAACTCTATAGAACCGTCGACGCTTAAAGAATCGGATTTTATTATAGAAGTATCTGGATATTGAAAGCTAAAAGTTTTTTTTGAATCAATATATGTTTTCCAATTTGCAGTTGGGTCGGTAGTTGCAACAGGAGTGGGGGACGCAACCGGAGTTTGGTATCCTGCCAACATGTTTTTAAGTTGTTGGTTTTGGTAATAAAGAAAAACAATTACTCCTAAGGACATTAAAACAAACAAAGCCATGCTTGCTATCGTAATCCCATTGGGATTACTGGTTGATTTGTTGACTGGTGAATTGGTTGATTGGGAAAATTCGGGTTGAACTTCAGGGACATTTGGTTCTTGGGGATCCATATATAAATATTGTACACGATTTTGGTTGATTAGAAGAATGGATAAATAGATAATGGATAGATGGGAACAAAGACCTTCAGAGATTTAGAAATATGGCAAACAGGTTTAGAACTTCTTGTTCAAGTATATAAAATCTCCGCAAAGTTTCCTAAATCAGAAATGTATGGATTGGTTGATCAGGTAAGAAGATCTTCAAATTCTGTCATAGCTAATATTGCAGAAAGTCAGGGAAGATTTAGCTTTGCAGATAGAACAAGAGTTCTATATCAAGTAAGGGGTGAGATATTTGAAGTTCGTTCCCACTTGAGCGTAGCACATGAATTAAAGTATATTAATAGTGTCACCTTCGAGAAACTAGATAATAGTTACGAGATTTTGGCAAAACAAATAAACTCGTTTATTTCCTATTTAGAGAAAAGAAAACATGCCTGACCCAAATCAACCAATCAACAATTCAACTGGTCAACTTACAGAAGTTGTTAAACAACTTCTGGCCCCAGGTAAAGGTCTTTTGGCTTTAGATTGGAGTACAAAAACAATCACACAAAAGTTTTTAGATGTTGGCTTAACTTCCACGCCGGAATTAAATAGAGTTTATAGACAAATGCTTTTGACTACTCCCGAATTATCAAATTGCATAAGCGGTGTTATTTTCCATGACGAAACTGTTAAACAAAAATTAGATGACGGTACAAGTTTTCCGGAATATTTAAATCAAAAAGGAATTATTCCAGGTATTAAAGTTGATTTGGGTGCCGAAAAATTTGTAAGTAGTGACGAAGAAGTAACTTTGGGACTCGAAGGTCTCACCGAAAGATTAAAAGAATATTCTTCTTTAGGGCTTAAATTTACAAAATGGCGTGCGGTTTTTAAAATTTCGGATACTTACCCTACAAAAGACTTCTTAGAAGAAAATCTAAATAGGCTTGTCGAATATGTAAAATTATCAATTCAAAACGACATGGTTCCTGTGATGGAGCCTGAGGTGAGTATGAAAGGCTTGCATACAACAACTAGATGTGCAGAAATTACATTTGATGTTTTGAGTCTTCTTTTCCAAAAATTAAAGAATTCAAATATTGATTTAACTCAAACTATTTTAAAAACCAACATGATTCTTCCAGGACAAGATAACGGAATTAAAACTGCTCCCTTGGAGATTGCAGAGGCAACACTTAGGGTTCTTAGAAAAGCGGTGCCGGCGGAGCTACCCGGAATAGTTTTCTTATCTGGCGGTCAAAGTCCCGAGGAAGCCATTATGAACTTGAATGAAATTATTAAAAGGAAAGCTGATGCTCCTTGGCAATTATCTTTTTCTTACGCAAGGGCATTACAAAGTGAGGCATTAAGCACCTGGGATGGTAAAGAAGAAAATATAAAACCTGCACAAGAAGTTTTTGCCAAAAGGCTTGAGATGGTTAGTAAAGCAAGAAATGGACAACTTTGACCTTCTTTCCATTGGAGACGCAACAATAGACACTTTCATGACTCCTCTTGAAAGTGAAACTCTATGCAGGTTAGATTCAAAAGAATGTTTTATTGCTTTTTCTTATGGTGCCAAAATCCCCGTAAAAAACTTAGAATTTTCTATTGGGGGGAACGCCGCCAATAATGCGGTCGGAACTAAAAGATTGGGTATTAATACTTCAATTGTTTTAACTTTAGGCCAGGACCCGGTTGGAGAAATGATAGTTTCAAGGCTAAAACAAGAAGGGGTTGATCCAACTTATGTAATTGAACAACCGGGAACCACATCCAACTATTCAACAATTATTAATTATTCGGGTGAGCGCACTATTTTTGTTTATCATGCGCCGCGTAGTTATGAATTTCCAGTTAAACTTCCTTTGGCTCCCTGGATTTATTTAACAAGTATGGGGGAAAGCTTTTTACCTTTTTACACTCATATGATTGATTGGTTAAAGGCCAATCCAAATATAAAAGTAGCTTTTAATCCCGGGAGTTGGCAATTAAGGAGTGAATATAAGAATATAGAGCCAATTATGACACTTTCTTACTTGATTTCCGTGAATAGGGAGGAAGCCGAAAAACTAACAAATTTTGGCGAGTCGGACGGGCGCGAACGAGACTTATTAATTGCTTTAAATAAACTTGGACCAAAAGTCTGTGTAATTACAGATGGTAATGCCGGGGCATTTGCTTACGATTCGGTTAACGGCAAATTTTTTAAAGTTGGAGTTTTGCCCGTTGATGCATATGAAAGAACCGGAGCGGGGGACGCATTTGGTTCCGGAGTGTTATCTGCTTTGATTCATGGAAAAACATTGGATGAAGCACTCCTCTGGGGGACTTGCAACTCTGCTTCTGTTATTGGCTACACAGGGAGCCAGAAAGGTTTACTAAAAGAAACTGAAATGCCAGTTTGGTTAGAACGGGCAAAAAGTAGCGGTGTAACGGTAAATTCACTATGAAAGTTTTTGTAACAAGACAAATTCCCGGAGACTCTTTAGAAAAATTAAAAACGAGCGGGAACGAAGTTATTATCTCCGAGTTTGGAAGGCCGCCTACCCCCGAGGAACTTTTAACAAAAGCTAAAGGAGTGGACGCAGTTCTTTCCCTCCTTACCGACAAAATTGATGCTGAGGTAATGGACGCTATTGGGCCGCAGCTTAAAATTATTAGCAATTATGCAGTTGGCTTTGATAATGTTGATGTAAAGTCGGCCTCTGAAAAGGGAATACTAGTTACCAATACTCCTTCTGAGGAAGTTGACGAAGCAGTTGCTGAGCATACTTGGGCATTAATATCAGCGCTCTCTCGCCGCATAGTTGAGGCCGATGAAGCGACAAGGCGGGGTGCGTATAGAGGCTGGGAACCGGATATTTTTTTGGGAACAAACTTGATTGGAAAAAACCTGGGAATAATTGGTTTGGGGGGAATTGGTAAAAAAGTTGCAAAGAGAGCAAAAGGATATGAAATGAATGTAATTTACAATAAACACACACGCGACATGGAATGCGAAACAAAAATGGGGGTTAGGTACTGTGATTTGGATTCACTTTTTGCCGAAAGCGACGTGGTTACTTTACATGTTCCATTAACAGAAGAAACCCGGCACATGATTAATAAAAATACGCTTTCTAAAATGAAAAAAGGCGCATTTTTAGTAAATACCGCAAGAGGCCCAGTCGTTAACGAGCGGGACTTAGTTGAAGCCTTAAGGTCGGGGCAAATTGCTGGAGCCGCACTTGATGTTTTTGATAACGAACCAAATATAACACCTGAATTATTTGATATGCCAAACGTAGTTACAACTCCTCATATTGCTAGCGCTACAGTTGAAGCCAGAAATAAAATGGGGGAAATGGCAGTTGCCGCAATCTTAGATACTTTGGCAGGAACTAAACCACAAAACTTGGTTGACGAAACAGTTTGGGAGAAAAGGAGAAAATAATGGCAAAACTTAAAAAAAGTAAAAAATGGATATTACTTTTACTAATTACTTTCGGACTAGCTTTGCTAATATTTTTTTATAGGCATCCTCAGCATGTCGACGCTCCTGTAGTGCGTTTCAATTTGGACAAAGAAAGTGGTTGCCCAGGTTCAGATTATTTGACCAATTTATTTGAAAGACAAATTGGTTTGGGACACAATCCAAAGTTGCAGCAGATTAATGAAAAATATCCAGGGATTTTTTATTGGAAGCTAGATAAAGCTTTACCAGCATTTGGTTATCCGATTCGAAGTGGTTTTTACGGCATCGTTGGAACATCCAATGAAAATGTATTAACCATCTCAGATTTATTTATCCATAAAATAGAGCCAGAAATATTAAAAATTGGTTTTGTAAAAAATGAGTTGAATACAAACAATCTATCAAATAACTTATACGGATACGAGAAAGGAGACACAATGCTTACATTTAAGTTAAGTCAGGGTGAAATATATGATCCAAACATAGGGATGAGTGTGAGTCTCTCGTGTGGAAAACATTCAAAAGAAGAGGATTCTCACTATTTGGAAATCTCAAAATCAAACGAGATTATCGCCTTTTTAAAAAGAGATCGACATCAGAATAAGATTTCTGATTTGAGTATATATTTAGGTTTCTACTCAAACGATCTAATTAGTATTTTTGGTGATTCAATCACATGGTTTTATAAAAAGGACAATAAATGGTTAGAGATTTATAGTAGCCAAGATACAATTCCATGTTCTATTTTGAGAAAATATGGGGTAGGGAAAGGGGTTGATTGTTTTAACTAAATATGGCATTTTTAGGAATTGGAAAAAAGAAAGAAGAGGATTTTGACGAAGAAGATGGTTTTACTGAGGAAGAAGAACTTCAGGACAGAAAATTAACAAGAAAGTTTAAGGATTTATCCCCGGAAAACAAAAAGAAAAGAAAAGAGCCCCCCAAGCCATGGGGGAAGAAGGAAAGACTCATTATATTAATTGCGATGTTGATTACAATTTTAATTTCCGGGATTTTATTTTTAATGTCAAATAATAATTTTCAATTTAAAATTGATAACTTACAAATTTCAAAACCAGATTTTTCCCACTTTAATATTTTTAAAGAAGAGACTATCGAAATTAGGAAAAAATGAGTACAATTACTAGTATGAATAAGCTTTCCTCCCCAATTAAATTAATTCAAGATTCAATAAAGATTTTTTTTGACAAGAAAAATCTACTTTATCTTGCTTTGATTTACTCAGTCCTTGTGCCACTTCAAGTTGCTTCATATTTTATCGGCTCTCCAGTTGATCCAAGCACGGGGAACATTAAAAACCCAACGCTTTTTGCAGTTTATTTAGTGGTTGGAATTTTATATATTCTTATTTCACTTTTAGTTTCGGTTGCCGGGGTTGCCGCAGTAAAGCGCGTTGTTAGCGGGGGAGCATTAAATATTAAAGAAACATTTAGTTTTGCTCTTAAAAATCTTTGGAACTTTTTACTTTTATCATCTTTAGTATTTCTGGCAGTTTTAGGTGGCACAATTCTTCTAGTAATTCCCGGAATAATTTTTGGAATTTGGTTTTCTTTTGCCAAATTTGTTTTTATTGATCAAGGTCTTCCCATAAAAGCTTCAATGGCTAAAAGCCATGATCTTGTACGTGGAAGATTTTGGGCTGTTTTGGGAAGACTTTTTGTTTTTGGGCTTTTTGGAAGTTTGGTTGGAGCTATAGTCTCAGCGATACCTTTTGATATCGGTTCAATATTGGTTGCACTTGCGGGTGGCCTCTTTATGCTTCCGGTATTCCTTCTATATAAAGAACTTAATGGTTAACAGTTGAGGCTCCAGTATCTAAGATTAGATTTATTTTTGCAGGCGGAGTTTCCGTTTTTTGTACCTGATCGGCGTTGCAGGCTTTTGTAGGTTTACTCTCATCCAAAAACCATTCCTGACGAGTGGGACAACTGTCGCAAGGAAGGGTTCCGGTTAGAGTACAAATATTAATTTTACTAACCCCGTCTGGTGTTTTCCAATCAACGGATGGCGTATTGGCAAGAACAAAGGACATGATTTTATTCCAAATGGGAGAGGCACCTGTAATACCTGATGCAATACGACTCATGGGTGCATTGTTATTGTTACCAACCCAAGTAAGAACCAGAAAATCTTGAGTATATCCTGCTGCCCAATTATCCCTTAAATCATTGCTTGTACCAGTTTTAACTGCCACTTCCGGATGATCTTTAATAACTAAATATGAATTTAAACCAAATTCCGGAGCGCGAGAATTGTTATCTTTTAAAATATCGGTTATGGAAAACGCTACTCTTTGATCTAAAACCTGAGTATTGTTTGGTTGGTTTTTTTCCAGGACATGCCCTTTATAATCTTTAATCTGGAGGATTGGCATTAAGTCCGGGCGTTTTCCATAATTGGCCAAGGTAGAATAAACTTTAGATAGATCAAGAGCGGTTACGGCGCCACCCCCAAGAGTCAAAGAAAGGCCAAATTTACTTGGGTCATTCCAGGAAGTAATTCCCATTTCTTTACCTTCTTCTACCATTTTGGTAACTCCATAACTCGCTAAAACTTTTACAGCTGGAATATTTCGACTTTGAGCCAAAGCGCTTCTAAGAGTTATGTTTCCACGAAATTGCCCGTCATAATTTACTGGAGAGTAGGGGGGGGAACCTGGGGATACGTATGTGATAGGCGAATCATTAATAATACTTGCTGGGGTGTATCCTCCTTTTGACAGTGCATACGCATAATTGACTACTTTAATAGAAGACCCGGGTTGCCTAAGTCTTAAGGTTACATTTACATTCCCGTCTCTCGCCGGGTCAAAATAATCAGCGGAACCAACCATTGCTAATATCTCGCCGGTCTTAGGATTAATTACAAGTGCATCACCATTGCCAACGTTTAAGTTTTTAAGTTTAGTTACTTCGTCTTTTACAATTTTTTCAGCAGCCTCTTCAGTCACTAAATCAAGACTGGTTGTAACTTCTAGGCCTCCTTTTTCTACCATCTCTTCACCATATTTTTGCACCAGTAACGACCTTATATACATCACAAAATGGGGTGCTTTTATGCCGCTTTTATTTGGAATAAATGCCAGTTTTTCGTCTTCTGCTGATTTTTCTTGTTCTTCCGTAATAAATTTATTAACTGCCATTAAATGTAAAACCTCATGCTGGCGTTCAAATCCCGCTTCTGGGTTTGGGCCATAAGGTGAATAAAGAGTTGGGCTTTTGGTCAGTCCCGCCAGATACGAAGCCTGGGCAAGATCAATGTTCCCAACATTAAGCCCAAAATATTGTTCTGAAGCCTCCTCTATTCCATAGGCTGTCCCGCCATAACTAATTTGATTAAGATACATTTCAAGTATCTGATCTTTTGTATAATTTGCTTCAACTTCAACAGACAAAACAATCTCTTTGATTTTTCGGGTTAATGTTTTTTTTGGAGAAAGTAAAACATTTTTTACTAATTGTTGAGTTATAGTTGAACCGCCACTTAGCGAACCAGTTTTAATATTTTCGAAGAAGGCTCTGCTAATTCCTTTTATAGAGAAACCAGGATGGTTATAAAATTCTGCATCTTCAGCGGCAAGAGTTGCCAACCTCACATGTACTGGAATTTGTGTTAAAGGAACAAGAGTTCTATTTTGATCTTTATAAATTTTGTAAAGTACTGCACCGTTTCTATCATATATTTTTGTAGATACCTGTGGCTCTCTTTGGGAGAGTTGGTTTGGAGAGGGTAGCGTGCTAATAATAAATATATAAAAATAGCTAGCTAGAGCAATGATAATAATTAGCAAAGAAAAAATAAAAATTCTTCTTTTGAGTTTAAGTTTCTGAAATCTTGTAATTTTTTTACTGAAAAATCTTTTTAATTTTTCAATTATTTTTAATTCAAAAAGAGAGAATCTTAGGCTCCTTAATTTAAGTACTTGCAGTAAATTAGGAAACTTTACTTTTGGAAACGAAAACTTTGGAAAGTTGAAAACAAATCTTTTTTGTTTTCTTTTGACAATTTTTTTATTTACTGTCTTTATCTTAATTAATTTATTTACCTTTCCAGGAATAGAATTTATTGTGTGTCCGATTTTGTAAAACACAAAAATAAAAGCAAGAACAATGTAGGTAAAAACAAAATAAATGGGTTTACCAATTGAAGAAAGGGCCCAGGCAATTAATTCAACTGGGTTGAAATTATTGTTTTGGGCATTGTTTTCATTTTTGGTTTTTGTGGCCTTTTTTGCCATTCGGGTATTCTAACCCTACTCCGTGCTTAAAACAACATATAAGTGTTGTCGGTTTTTTATTGAAACAGTGGATATTTTATTGTTGCTGATGCAGAGGCAATTGGACAAGTCATACAATATGTCGCTCCGGTAGGATCTTTGTAGATCGGTTTGTTTTCTGTATGAACCTGATCTCCTGGTTCGTTTGGACTTGCAATCTGACCTGTTGCATTGTTGATTATTATATCTTGGTTTACAACAAACGAAGTTGTTGGAACTGTTCCTGTCAGGAAATACTCAAATCGGGTAGGGCATCCCGGATTCGCAGGATCACTTCCGGGCAAGCCCCCAGTATCTGCACAAACTGTTGCACCAACCACTCCATCGGGCTGATGTGGCCAGGAGTGTCCGGTAACGCTTGTGTCATAGGCTCCTTTTTCTGCTTTATCTAAGGTCGCCTTAATTATTTTATTCCAAATTGGTGAAGCACCAGAGACTCCAGAAACTGCGCCGCTCATTGGAGTGTTGTCGTTATTACCAACCCAAACAACTACTAAGGCGCTAGAAGTGTAACCAATGGTCCAATTGTCACGTCTGTCGTTAGTTGTTCCGGTTTTAACTGAAACTTCGGGGTGCCCTGAAACATTCAAATATGAGCTTGGTCCAAAAGCTGCTGTTCTGGCGTTATTATCAAGTAAAATATGGGAGATTAAAAATGCAACAGAGGAGTCAAGAATTCTACTTCCGGTTAATTTCGCTTTTTGTGGATCGTTTTGTTCTAAAACTTGTCCTTTCCAGTCAGTTACTTTTGTAACTGCAACCAAAGGTTCTTTAATTCCACTGTTAGCAAAAACTCCGAAAGCTGTTGCCATGTCATATGGCCTAACCTCACCTCCGCCAAGAGTTAACGAAAGTCCATACTGAGCTGGATCCGTAAAAGTAGTAATACCCATATTTGTTGCAAAATTAATAAAATTATCAAGTCCATTAAGAGCTAAAACTTTTACTGCCGGGATGTTGTAAGAATTTCCCAATGCAAATCTTGATTGAACTAACCCATGAAAGTTGCCGTCATAGTTAACCGGACAATAACTTGGTTGTCCTAAAACCTGAAAACAAGTTGGGATATCGGCAAAAGCTGTAGCCGGAGTTATTTTTTGATCTTTTAAGGCGAGTGCATAATTTAAAGGTTTGATCGAACTTCCTGGTTGGCGTTTGGAAAGAACTACATTAACTTTTCCGTCTTCATCCTTGGCAAAATAATCTTTTGATCCAACCATTGCCAAGATTTCACCAGTTGCCGGATTTGTAACAATTGCTGCGCCATTTCCTACATTTTGTTTTTTAAGTTTACCTACCTCTGTAGCTACCGCTTGTTGAGCCAAGTTTTGAATATCAAGGTCAAGTGTTGTGTAAACCCGGAGGCCCCCTTGTTCAACAGTTTTATCCCCATATTTATCTGCAAGTTGTTCTTTAATCCAAAGCGCAAAATGTGGGGCTTGAGGTGGAGAGATATTCGCATAGATAAGGGTTTCCTTGTCTGCTGCATCTGACTCTTCTTGGGTAATATATTTATTTACAACCATTTGTTTTAAGACTTCTTCTTGTCTACTCTTGGCAAGTTCGGGATGGGCTCCAAAAGGGGAATAGGTCGAAGGCCTTTGTGGTAGTCCCGCCAAAAGTGCTGCTTCTGCAAGATCTAGATTTTTACTTGGCTTTTTAAAATAAGTTTGACTAGCTTCCTCGATTCCATAAGTTGTACCGCCGTAGGGGATTGTGTTTAGATATGTTTCAAGAATCTGGTTTTTTGTATAAATTCCCTCAACAAGAACAGTGAGAATTAATTCCTGCGCTTTACGTCTGATTGTTCTCTCGTCACTTAAAAGTGCATTTTTAACCAACTGCTGAGTAATTGTTGATCCTCCCTGAACTTGGTGTTTGAAGATAGTGTTAAATAGGGCACGAGCTATACCTGTATAAGAAAGACCTTGGTGTTTATAAAAATCTTTATCTTCAATCGAAATCGTTGCTTCCGGAACAAATTTAGGTAAATCAGATAAGTTTATTGGGGACCTTCTTTTTTCGCTATAAATTTCATAAATCAGTTTGCCATTTCTGTCTAATATTTGAGTAGATACAGGTTGGGCGTTGGCAATGTTAACTGGGAGTGGAATTCCCCAAAACATATAAAGCAAAGTTACGGTAACAACTATTATAAATATAGTTCTTTTTCGGGCCCAAGTTGAGTTAAATTGATTCTTAAAAAGCTGCCATATTTTCGCAAAAAGATTACCCATACGCTAAATTATATCAGAACCCAAGAATGCCAGTGCTCTCACTGGCCTGAATTGGATTCTGAAATATAACTGTTAGATTTTATACTGTATGAAAGCTTTTGATCAAAAAGTTTGATGGAATTACTTGGGTAAGGATAGAAAAATCTTACATTTTGTTCTAATATGACTATATGACTGCCAAGGTTAGCAAAACTTCGATAATTAAAGACGTAACTATTTATATAAGTTATCTAATACTTGTCTGGGTTTTTTATAGATTTCTTTTTAAGTTTCCCGATGACATTGAAGAACTTGTTATTAAACCAGTCCTTTGGCTAGTTCCTATTTTTTACTTTATTCGTAAAGAAAAAGAGGGTCTTTCTTCACTTGGAATTACCTTTAAGAAATTCTTTCCGGCAGTTTACCTTTCACTCGGGCTTGGAACAGTTTTTGTAATTGAAGGCTTAATAACTAACTATTTAAAGTATGGAAGTTTTAATTTTGGTGCAAATATTGGTAACCTTCCATTAATGTCTTCGTTGGGACTTTCCTTTGCAACTGCTTTTTCCGAAGAGACAGCTTTTAGGGGATACATATATAGTAGGCTCGGGTTGGTTTTTAAATCTGATTGGGTGGCAAATTTAGTGCAGGCAACTGCCTGGACCGCAATTCATGTTCCAATTGCATTCTTCGTTTGGAAGTTAAATTTATCAGCAGCTCTTGTTTATTTACTGTTAACTTTTATTTTTGGAGTAGGTTCGGCATTCATTTTTGGTAGAACCAAAAATGTTTTTGGCTCCATTTTTCTTCATGTTCTTTGGGAATGGCCAATTATTCTTTTTAGATAGGTTGACACGGATTATTTAGAGAGTTATTATTCCGGTTAATTATGGCAACACTAGATTTGAGTAAATTGAGTATTGAGTTTGCAACCAGTAAAAATTCAGGTTTAAGAGATACTGTACCGAACAAGAGACTTATTAAATCTAAATTTGAATGTGATCCAAAAGCAATACCGCTTATTAATGTACTTGTTGAAAAAGCCAAAAAAAGTTCTAGAGAGCTAACTTTGTATTATCCTTGGAATAACCGTGAAGAAATATTAGTAATAGGCGTTGGTTTCCGTATTGAGAATGATCAAACAGAGCCTGGAGGATTTAGGAGTGATTATCTAATCGATCAAAATGGCGAAATGTCTATGTTGCACAATTCTGGTCGTACTGATGATAATTTTCTACACACTGAAGTTAAAAAGGTCGACCCTCGAAAATTTAAAAATGCGCTCGAGCATTTTTTAGAATATGGAAGTGGTAGTAAAGAATGGGGCGATCGAGATTCAGACAAAAACCTAGAATTACTAAAGAGCGCTCGCGGGCGCAGGCTCTAGATCTTCATATAACATTTTTGTTTGCACCAGTTGACCTCATGGTATAAAATGACAATTACCTAAAAGATGAGGAAATATTTATACGGAGTAGCCTCTTTTGTCCTTGCTTTCGTAATTCTTTCGGTTTCAGTTGTTAGATCCGCCGCCGTTTCTTATGGCTATTCTGCACCTACCCCAACAACAAAAATAGTTCCAACTCCTACCCCCACCATTAATTATTTTTTGCCCTATCCCGGTAAAATCTTACCAGATAATTGGCTTTGGTATTTTAAAGCGATTCGCGATAAATCCCAATATTTGATTACTACGGATCCACTTAAAAAAGCAGACCTTGCCCTTCTTTATTCCGACAAACGTCTAGGGGGAAGTGTTACTCTTTTTGAAAACAAGAAACCGGACATTGCAGCCTCAACCCTTACAAAAGGGGAGAAGTATTTAGAAGAGGCTGTTAAGGATGAAGAAATTGCAAAAGATAGAGGTATTAATACTAACGATTTCTTAATTAAACTTGCCAACGCTTCTTTAAGACATAGGCAGGTGATTGAAGAACAGATATTGCCGCTCACTCCGGAAGACATGAAGCCGGTTGTGATTAAATCGGAAGATTATGCAAAAAACGTCTATAAAACATGTCGCGATGCTCTAAATTCCGCCAGTATTACTCTTCCAAAAGACCCGTTTAATGGGCAATAACAGTATGTTTCGTCTTCATTTTTTGTACTCCAATTAAATATCTTAAAATTTTAGTAAAATTTATTCCCGCAAAAACTTCAGGAATTATTAAAAAATTGCTTGTTTTTAGCCTCAAATTGCCAAATTTTGATACCCTCTGACACAAATCTTGGTAGTTGACTGTTTTTCAGCATTATTCGAGAATCACTAACATCCAGAAAAACTGGTAAACATATGTCCAACGTAAACTTAAAACAACAATTAGTAAATGAGCTTAAGGTAGTGAAGCATGATGCCACAAAATCCAACATTGGCCTCGATCATATAAATGGTAAAGCAACACTTCCTTGGCCTAAGGTTACAGTGAAGCGTGATGGTCACGAAGAAGAATTTAATCCTCAAAAAATATTGGTAGCGATTGAAAAATGTTTCCAGGATTTAAAAATCACTCCCAAGACTTCAATAATTGATTTAGCACAAAGAGTTGTGAATATAGTTTCAGTACGATTTGCAAAACCAACCGTAGAAAATATTCAGGATATGGTTGAGTTTGTGCTTCAGTCCTCAGAGGAATTCGAAGCAGCCAAGCACTACATACTATATAGAGCAGAACATGCCAAGATGCGCGAAGAGCGCCCGGTTCCTTTAAAAGTTAAAAAAGCTTTTGCAGAATCAGATAAATATTTCCCAACCCAACTTCAGAAATTCCAATTTTTCGATAAATATGCAAGGTTTAATTATGACCTCGGCCGCCGGGAGACTTGGGTTGAGACGGTTGATAGAGCAGTTAGTTTCTTAAAAGAGATTTCGAAAAACAAACTTCCAAAATCTGATTACGACAGAATCAGAAAATCTATTCTTGAAATGAAGGCGACTCCTTCAATGAGACTTCTGGCCTCAGCAGGGGAATCTGCCAGACGTCAAAATATTTGTATTTATAACTGTTCATATTTACCGGCCGACAGCGTTGATTCATTTTGTGAGGCCTTATTAATTTCCATGAGCGGCTGCGGAGTTGGGTTTTCTGTTGAGTCACAATATGTTGAAAATTTGCCAAGAGTTAAACGCCAAACTCAAACAGGAGAACCAAAAACTCACGTAATTCCAGATACAACTGACGGATGGTACGAAGCTCTAAGGCTAGGAATGAACACTTGGCTTGATGGACGCGACATTAAATTTGATTATTCAGTAATTAGGCCAGCTGGGGCAATATTAAAAATAAAAGGCGGCAGAGCGTCGGGGCC
>DATFUL010000011.1:0-60398 GCA_035260845.1 Patescibacteria group bacterium | reverse complement strand
GCGAAGTCCCGCGAAGCGGGACTGAGCGACAACACGACATTTGCGTCAATTCATTTCCCCTTTAACCCCTTTTCTTGACGCAAATGAAATATTTTAAATTTTAGTGCTAAAATAAGTTCGAGCTAAATTAAAAACTCGCTCCCACCCCTGGCCTCGCGCGCCGGCGCCGAGCGCCGACCAAGCGAATTGACACTCCACGGACTGATATTATTTGAGTTATTGCGAAAGAATTGCTACGGGAATATAAATAAGTAATGGTAAATAAATTCTTCCTCTATGCAAGAAAGTCCACAGATGTTGAAGATATGCAGGTTCTTTCAATTGAAGCTCAAGTTAATGAACTTAGAGAATTAGCTAAAAAAGAAGGTTTAGAGATAGTGGATGAGCTAATTGAAAAGAAATCTGCAAAAATTCCCGGGCGGGAAATTTTTAATTCCATGCTTGATAGAATTGAAAAAGAAGAAGCTAATGGAATTATATCTTGGCATCCAGACAGACTTGCCAGGAACTCTGTGGACGGGGGAAGAATTATTTACCTTTTAGATAGAAACAAATTGTCTGCCCTCAAATTTAATACCTTTTGGTTTGAATCTACTCCTCAAGGAAAGTTCATGCTTAGTATCGCATTTTCTCAATCAAAGTATTATGTAGATTCCTTGTCAGAAAACACCAAAAGAGGTCTTCGCCAAAAAGCTAAGAACGGATATTGCCCAAGTGTTGCTCCAATTGGTTATTTAAATGATTCAAGGAATAAAACCATAGTATTAAATAAAAAAGTTGGTCCAATTATAAAAGAAGCTTTTGAATATTACAGTGGCGGCAATATCCTAATGAGGGAAGTCTCCAGCTTTTTGGCAGAACGTGGAATACTTCTCCCTAGTGGTAGGCTATTCGGTTTAATGAGAATTAGAAAAATATTAACCAATCCATATTATTACGGCCATTTTATGTATGCGGGAGAAGTATATGAGGGCAGACACGATCCAATTATTTCAAAACTACTTTTTGACAAAGTCCAAGAAATTATTAATAGAAAAAATAAACAGTGGAGTAAGGCTAGAGTTGAAAGAACTCACAAGCCTTACATTGGACTATTGAAGTGTGGTGAGTGCGGAATGAGTATTACTGCTGACTTTAAAACTAAACATTATAAAAACGGTAATTGTAGCCATTTTAATTATTACAGGTGTACCAAAAAGAATAAAACTTCAAAATGTCTACAATCTCATATCCGTGAAGAAGATTTAGATGCGGAACTCACCACACTTCTCAAAAAGTATGCTTTGAAAAATGCTTGGGCAATAAAAATGAATAATAAATTAGATGTTGAAGCAGACGATATTGCCCAATCATCCCTTTCTGTTATTTCGCTTAAGAGACGCGAAATTGATAATTTGAATTCTAAACTCCAGCTTCTTTTAGACAGTTATTTAGATCAAATAACCGATAAAGAAATGTATAAGAAAAAGAAGCTTGAGTTATTCTCTCAAAAGAGAACTTTTGAGGAGCAAATTATCAATTTACAAAACCAGAAAGGGAATTGGATCGAACCTATGAGAAACTGGATTTCCGAAGCCACTCAAGTGGATCAAATAATATCAAGAAACAATAAAGACAACAAAAAGGTTCTCGCTTCAAAAATCTTCGGCTCGAACCTCTTTTTGGAAAACAAAAAAGTCCGTGGAGTAGGCCAATTCGCTTGGTCGGCGCTCGGCGCCGGCGCGCGAGGCCAGGGGTGGGAGCCGACGGGTGGGATCGAACCACCGACCCCTGCTTTACGAAAGCAATGCTCTACCAACTGAGCTACGTCGGCGCGTCAAAATAGATTATGCTCTCGAGTTTACCACTTTCGCTTAAACTCTATCGCTTCATCATTTCTCCTTTCAAAATTGCATGCAATTTTGGCTGGAACTGGGACAATTATAGCATTACGTAGTTATTGTTATATAATGTCGACCATGTACACTCCGAGCAAAAAAATATTGGAAAAATATGCCGACGTTTTAATAAATTTTGCACTAAATAGTGGTAAGGGGGTCAAGAAAAAGGAAGTAGTCTTTTTACAAGTTCCAGAGATTGCAAAGCCATTACTTATTGCACTTCGTTCGGCTGTTCTTAAGGCGGGTGCTTACCCAATAACAGAATACTTACCAGATGATTATGCCAGGGAATTTTTTGAAACAGCATCCATGGACCAAATAAAATTTTTCCCTTCAAAATTATCAAAAGGGAAAGTTGATGAAATGGATCATGCAGTTTCAATTATTGCTGATACAAATAAATATGAATTAAAAGGAATTGATCCAAAGAAAATTATGACAAGAGGATTGGCCTTTAAGCAGTATTCTGACTGGAGAGTAGAAAAGGAAAATGCAGGCAAAATGACCTGGACACTTGGTCTTTATGGGACAGACGCGATGGCAAAGGATGTTGGGATGACCCTCAAAGAATATTGGAATCAAATAATTAAGGGCTGTTATCTAGACAAACCAAATCCAGTTAAAAAATGGAAAGAAACATTTGCGAAAATTGAAACTTTGCGCAAAAAATTAAACTCGATAAATATTAAGTCGCTTCGTGTAACAGCAAAAGATACACACTTAATTATCGGCATTGATAAAAATAGAAATTGGCTTGGAGGAAGCGGAAGGAATATTCCAAGTTACGAAATATTTATTTCACCTGACTGGCGGAAAACCGAAGGTAAGATCAGTTTTAGCGAACCATTGTATAGGTATGGAAATTTAATAAAGAACATTAGATTAGAGTTTAAAAATGGGCTTGTAGTTAAATCAATCGCAAGTGTTGGACAGAAAGTGCTTCAGGAAATGATTAAAACAAAAGATGCGGACAAAATTGGAGAATTCTCTTTAACCGATAATAGATTTTCGAAAATAACTAAATTTATGGGCGAAACCTTGTTTGACGAAAATACAGGTGGAAAATATGGTAATACACACATTGCACTTGGAATGGCCTATAAAGATTCGTTTAGGGGTGACCCATCGAAGATAAAAGGGTCTGGTTGGGTTAAAATGGGCTTTAACGATTCATCGGTTCATACAGATATTGTTTCAACTACGAACAGAAAAGTTACTGCTATATTGGCTTCTGGAAAAGAGATTATTATTTACGAAAACGGAAGATTTATAGTTTAATATCCTGTGAATTTCTCCGAACGAAGTTGGTCTCCATTTATCTTTAATTTTTCCAAAGTCGTCTCAATCGCATCCACAAAGGAAGGCGGACCTACTAACCAGAAAGTACAATTTCTAATTTCCAAATTCCAATTCTCAATCAATTTTTCAATTTTCAATTTATCTAAATGCCCGGATTTCGAAGTGTCCAGGAATTCAATATTAATAAAGTTATTATCTTTGGCCAATTTTTCTAATTCCTTTTTAAATACAAAATCAGAATTGCTATTACTGTAAATCAGATACATTGGGATTTTAAGATTATTATCAACATTATATTTTATAAAAGATCTAAAAGGTGTAATGCCAATACCTCCGGCTAGAAATACATGATTTTTGTTAGCTTCCTTTTCATCCAAAATTAAAGTTCCGTTTGGGCCTTCGCCTTCAACAATGGTACCAATTGGAAGATCGTCGAGGGTTTTTTTGTAACCCGACTCTTCCCGTATTCTTGTTGTAAGTTGTAATAAATCTCCTTCTGTAGGGGACGAAGAAATAGTAAAATGCCGAGTGGCACCGCGACTATCAGGGTAATTCAATTTAGGAAGTGTGTAATAAAAATACTGACCCGGAAGCCAATTAATTTTTTTCTCGAGTTTCCAAAAAAAAGACTTGGTGCCTTTTGCCTCTTCAGTTTTTTTGACAAGTTCGGCCTTCATGAGTATATTATATATCAATGTGCTACAACTGTGGATGTGGAATGCCTAACGACCCAATGGGCAAAAAAAGAGTTAGTGAAGGCGGCCCTTCTTTAACGGAAGATGATATCGCTAAAATGGCCAAAGGCTGGAACATGACTGTCCCCGATACTAAAAAGGAAATGATCAGAATGCTTCAAAAACACCCGGACGGAAATTAACCGTAGAATTATTTTTCAAGAAGTGCCTTTATTTCTCCTAGATAATATCGATTCCAACCGTCCTTTATATCCATAAATTCTTTATCTGGTATTCCTGACTGAGTTAATTCTACTGTTGTAACTCCCTCTTTTTCGTTAAGTTTAAAATTAACTTTGGAATATTTATCCCAATCACCACTCATCCATTCCTGTGAAAGTTCTTTCTCTTTAATTACTTTTGTATTTATTCCTTTTATATCGCCTCCCCAGAAAGAAAATTCAGATGACTCAACAGCCTTCATTTTGACAGGCCCGCCGCCCCACTTTTCGATTGTCTTTGCGTTTGTAAGAGCATCCCAGACCTTTTCAATTGGGGCTTTGATTTTATAGATCTCTTTTAGAGATTTCATTCTAATGTCTTTTAAAAAACTCAACTTGTCGGAGGCGTTTTAAAGCCTCTGCCCTCGTTTTGTAAGGGCCACCTAAATTTTTACGTGTGGTTTTAGAAAGAACGTGATAGCCGTCCTTTTGTTTGACAATCATTTTTAACTTTTTTTACTTTCCCGTTTAATAATATTCCAATGATATTTATATAGTGGCAGTCCAACTAAAATCATGGCTAGTGCTCCAGAAAGTTCGCGTTCCCTTTGCCTATTAGTTTCTGTTTCAGAATCTTTCTTTTGTTGATCTTTTTCTTCTTGGGTCAGAGATATTTCTTTTCCATCCGGCGCTACTTTTACAGGTTGAGCGAAGGTGTACTGATCAGCCCCTTTAAAAATGTAGACTTTAAGTCCAAGTTCGAAAAGTCTGATTGAACCAATAACAACAACCAAAAGGCCAATGAAGGAAAAAAGATAAAGGTAAAGTAAGCGAATCGAGAATTTCATAATTTATTTTATCAGAAATTAAATCGTTTTTGAAACAACTACTTCTGTATTTGAGGGTTTTGTTTTGCCCTAAGGGCCTCTACTTTTTCTTTGGCAATCTGCAAAGTTAAGTTTGTGGGTTCAGCATATGTAAACTTTTTCACCTCTCTAGCCAATACCTTACCTGTCTTGGTCGATGCTCCCACCTTTTCTTTTAAATCATTGAATATATCAGCAACGTTAAACATCGCTGTATTAATGATGCCATTTACAGTTATTTCTTTTGTCATAACCGGATTATATTTCCATATGAAATGAAAGTAAAGATTTATAATTAAAGTGAGGGGATACTTGTTGTCGCTGGAGGTGGGGTTTCGGTAACAGTTGCAGTCGTTGTGGTATTTTGTGTTGTTGTCTGTTCTACAGTATTAACTACAGTCTGTACCAAAGTCTGGTCTACTTGAGGAACCGAACTGGTAGTTTGCTGCACCTGTTCAATTTCTTCCTGTATAACTTGAGGCAACTGTTCTTCAATTGGTGTTTCTACACCTCCCGGAGCAGAAAAGATTTCCTCCGTTAGCTCTTCTGTTCTTTGCAAAACCTCTTCTGTAGTTGGGTCAGAACTTAAAGTATCGGTTTGGGTAATAACTTCATCTATTGGAACCTGTAGACTTTGGGTAACAATCGCAATACTTTGACTTTGCGTTAGTTCATTAACTAAATTACTGATTGCGCTGACAGTTTCCGGAACTTGAATGCTATCTAATGTGGTTTCTGCTGTTATAGCTGCTGAGATTTCATTAAGACTGCCAACAGAGATATATGATTCTATCTCAGACAATAATTCGTTAGTTGCAGACGTTGCTTCAACAACAATACCTGAAAGGCTTTCGGGTAAGTTTGACACAAATTTACCAATAACTTGTTTTTCTAAACTTTTAACAAAATCGGATTTGTCGAGAGTTTTACTAAGATCTACAGCTACTTTTATATCAAGTACGTCAGGATATTTAGTTGCGCTTTTATAAAAGAGAGTATCTTTTAATTTTTCCGGATCTTTGGAATAAGTTCTAGCAATTTGTTCGTAGCCTAACCTCTTTAAATTTTTAACAAGTCCTGCAAGTTTTGGGTCTACATTTTTTTCGGCACCAGCTCTAAGTTCCAGAGCTTCCAAAATTCTTAAGTCCGCTGGGCCTTTTACCCAATTTGTTACAAACTGACTTTGCTGACTCTCGGTAGATAATCCCAACACTCTTCCTTCAAAATGTTCTAAAATTTTAGCTTTATACAGTTCTGAATAGACAATTAACTCACGCGAATTAAAAACTCTTCGAATTCTACTAAAAGTTTTAAACTCGCGCATTGGGTTCCCGGGAAGCTCATTTATCAAAGTATCAAGGAGTGTTTGCCTTTTTACAGCTGGCATTGCCAAAACTCTTTTTTCAAATCTCCCAACAAGAATGTATTGGCTCATCCTTAAAGGAAGTTTTTGCGATTCACTGGGGACTGCATCTTCAAGTTCTTGTAAAAGTTCTGCAGTTTTGAGTTCTTTATAATTAGTTCCAGATTCCGGGGCAATACTATTTGCAAGCTCGCGAGCAAGAATTTGAGGATAGGGGTGATAACCTGTCAATATTTTGGCAAAAGCACCCAAACCTTTTAACCTAGCATTTTCGATCTTTATAAAAGATGAGTCATCAAATTTTTCTTCAAGCCCTTGTAAAATCAATTCCTCACGAAAGTATTTTTCAGCGTAATTGAATGCCACGGCATTAATTGCTTTTGCTTTGTCTTTATCTACTTTACTGACGCTTTCTGAAAGAGACAGAATTTGATTAAACCTGCCTTCAACTAAGGATATTTCATTTGCAGCAAGGTTGACGGCAAAACTTTTAGTAAGTGTGTTGTTTTGCTTTAGATTCTTTTGCAAAAGTGAAATTGTCTCAATAGTTTCCCAGGAATTGTGCTTTAAAATTAATTGAGTTTTGGTAAGCGCGTCAAAAACAAAAAATTCCTGAACTGCCCTACCTGCTTTTTTGAAGATATATAAAGGATTATCTGCAAGTATTCCTGATTCAGCAATTTTTGTGTCCTGAGGGTCCACTTCAGCGGCTACGTCTGTGTGTTTATAGTCATATCCTTGGCTAAGTTCTTTTACCGCCTCCTGCTCTATAGCTTTTTGAACATCGGCAGGTAAAACAGTTTTACTTTTTGGCCTTAGATCTTTAAAACCATTGAAAAACGCCTCTGCACTTTCCGGGTAGAATGTAAAAAGCAAAAGAAGGAAGAAAGGAATACTCAAAACTATCAATAAAAGTTTTCTCTTTTTCCTACGAAGATTATCGCTACGATCAAATGTTTTCTTGGCAGCCATTTATCTTAAAATTAGTATTATCCTTTATTGGTAATAGTACAATGGGGAGACAAAGAGAAGCCTAATTAAATAATTTTAAATCCAGAATTATTTACAAGAGTTTTAATTTGCTCCTCTTTAACTTTCTCAGCATCAAATTCAACTTCCAATAATTCTTTAGGATAACTGCATGAAGCTTTAACACCAATATCTTCCAAATCCATTTCTATCAAGGATGCGCAAGCGACGCAGTCCATTCCTTCAATTTTATATGTGCGCTTGGTAGCTAATGTTTTTTTGATCATGTTAATTCACAACTGTAAAGTTCCCTGTATACATTCCCATTCCGCATGTGTAGGAAAGGAGACCTGTCTTAGTTGGTGTAAATTCAACTTCACTAGTTCCGTTTTCAGGCAAAACTTTAGAAATTCCTAGAGAAGGTATAAGGAATGATCTAGCACAGCTCGTTACGCTATTGGAAAGAAAAGTAATTTTTACAGGAACACCGGACTTTAAAGTGGTTACATCTGAAGAGTATCCATGTGAAGTAACATTAAGTGTTATATGTTGAGTTCCACTTGAATCAACTTGTGCAGATATTCCCAGTGCTTGCCCATCGTTACTAAAGAGTGATTTAAAAGCGGTTGAATAGTTTTGAAATGTATGCGCCGATCCCCGAATAACCTGTCCCGCATTAATCGACATTAGGCCAAAAGCTATAATCATGGCACTTGCGATATAAACAAAAACCTTTCTCTTTAGAAGTTCTACAAGCGTAAGTCCCATTGCAAAGAAAATTGGAGAAGTTCCAAGGGTAAAAGCAAACATAATTAGGGCTCCATATAAAGGACTACCCGAGGCGATTGCAAGAACCATCATAGCTTGCGTTACTCCGCAAGGAATAAGAATTGTTAGAAATCCAAGTATTGCAGGAGCAAATAGGGATTTATTTTTTGATTCCTCCCGCATTAATCTCAAGGCCCACTTTGGTGGCTGAATTACAAAATACCTAAAAATTGGATTGATGTTTAAAAGTCTTGCTGCGGTTGCTAGCATAAATAAACCTGCAAGTATTTGCATCCAACCCAAAAGCTTAGGGGATAATGTCAAAGTGGCACCAATTAACCCCAGTCCAATTCCCAACATTGTGTAAGCAAAGATTTTAGATACTAAAAATGCTGTAACAGTTTTCCACTTTTTAGTTTTTTCAATACTATCAACATAATGTTCTTCTTCCTGACTAATTGAGGAGGCAAGAAGTCCACCTTGAACAGCAAGACAAGAAAGCCCGCCCGTAGTTAATCCTGTTATAAATGCTACCCAAACGTTATTCATTTTGCTAATTATATACCTAACCCGTTGACATTATTATTGCTTTGGTTGTAAACTTTTGTCAATCCCCATCTGGGGGATTAAATAAAATGCCAAGAGGTGTACCACGAGATATATCAATTAAAAGAAAAATATTGCACCGTCTGAAAATTACCAAGGGTCATTTAGATAGAGTAATTTCAATGGTGGAAACCGACGAGTACTGCATTGACGTCATCCATCAATCCCTCGCAGTTCAAGCTAGTTTGAGAGAAACGGATCAAGTCATACTGAAGAACCATATGGAAACTTGTGTTGCTGATTCAATCAAAAAAGGTAATACAAAGGAGGTAATTGACGAGGTAATGAAAGTTTTAGGTAAAAAGTAAATATGAAAAAGACAATTCCCATTATTGGAATGCACTGCGCTTCTTGCGCAAAACTAATTGAAAGGAAACTTCAAAAAGTTCCGGGTGTAATTAGTGCCTCAGTTAATTATGGAAACGAAACTGCTTATTTAGAGAGTAAGGGAGAAATAAGTAAAACTTTGTCTACCGACATAAAAGATGCTATAGAGAGTTTGGGCTATAAAATTGGGGTTAATGTTGAGGAGGAAAAAAGACAAGAACTTAAAAAATTAAAAACAAAAGTAATTGTTTCATCAACATTATCTGCATCTGCAATGCTTTTGCCGCTTTTCCATCCTGCAAATATCAACTATCTACTCTTTTTTCTTGCGGCTCCTGTTCAGTTTTGGGCTGGCAGTGAATTTTATCTTGCAACGCTAAGCGGAATTAAAAATTATGCAACAAGCATGGATACATTGGTTGTGATTGGAACCTCTGCCGCCTTCTTCTATTCAGTTTATACAACCATATTTGGCGGACCAACTTATTTTGATACATCAATGATTATTATTACCCTTATTCTTTTGGGTAGGTTTTTGGAAGCAAAGGCAAAGTCACATACTGGAGAAGCGATTAAAAAATTGATTGGGATGCAAGCTAAAACCGCAACTGTTATTAGAAATAAATTAGAAATTGAAATTCCAATAGATCAGCTTTTAGTTAATGATTTAGTTAGAGTTAGGCCAGGTGAAAAAATAGCTACTGACGGAGTAATTACAGAGGGCAGCTCATATGTTGATGAATCCATGATCACAGGTGAATCTGTGCCCTCCGAAAAAGTTAAAGGTGAAAACGTAGTCGGAGGAACTATTAACAAGAATGGTAGTTTTATTTTTAAAGTCACAAAAATAGGAAGTGCCACAATGCTTTCACGCATTGTTCAAATGGTTTCGGAAGCCCAAGGAAGTAGGGCTGATATTCAAAAATTGGCAGATACTTTTTCTTCATATTTCATTCCCATCGTACTTGTAATCGCTGTTATTACCTTTTTTGCATTTGGCTTTGTTAATGCTATAGCAGTTTTAGTTATTGCTTGCCCTTGCGCAATGGGGCTTGCCACACCAACCGCGATTATGGTTGGGGTTGGCCGTGGAGCCAAAAAAGGAATATTGGTTAAAGATGCACAAAGCCTTGAAGTTTTGAATAAAATAAAAACATTGATTTTTGATAAAACTGGGACCTTAACAATTGGCAAGCCAGTTTTGAAAAACTCCGTAGACAAAAAATATTTACAAATTGCGGCTTCGCTAGAGGTTAATTCAGAACATCCAATTGCAAAAGCCATTGTGGAAAACGCAAAAAGTAAAAATATTAAACCTCTAAAAGTAACAAATTTTCAATCTGTTCCAGGACAGGGTGTTACTGGAATAATAAATGGCAAAAAATATTTTCTTGGGAAAACTAAAGGTGCTTCTATTTCTCTGGTTCACAACAACCAGCTTCTTAGCTCGTTTGTTGTTTCGGATAGTCTAAAGTCTAATGTTTCTGAGGTTGTGAGCAGTCTTATCAAAAGAGGGATTGATGTTTGGATGGTTACTGGCGATACAAAAGAAACTGCAAATATTATTGCGAAACAAGCAGGAATTAAAAATATATTGGCAGAAGTATTACCAAAAGATAAAGCCGATAAAGTTAAGGAATTTGAATCAGTTGCTTTTGTTGGAGATGGGATTAATGATGCACCAGCCTTGGCTACTGCGGACGTTGGGATTGCAATGGGGACAGGAACCGACGTTGCGATTGAATCAGCTGGAATTACGCTTTTGAATCAGGATATAAGAAGTGTTTTAACTGCCGTTAATTTAAGTCGAGCAACTATAAAGGTAATCAGAGAGAATTTATTTTGGGCATTTGGCTACAATATTATTTTAATTCCGGTTGCAGCTTTGGGACTCCTTAATCCAATGCTAGCAGCAGGGGCCATGGCTACATCTTCAATTTCCGTGGTTTTAAATTCCCTAAGACTCAAAAATATAAAGTTAGCTTAACTTCGCTCTCTTGGAGCGGGATACGGGAGTTGAACCCGTTTCTCTACCTTGGGAAGGTAGCGTTAGGCCGCTTAACTAATCCCGCGTATAAGGCGAGACTATTATAACATCTGTTCCTCTGTGCCTATCTTGGTAAAACTAATACATTTCCTGCAAAAATTAGATTTGGGTTTTTAAGATTGTTGGCTTTTGCAACCAAAGTCCATTTATACCCATCTCCGTATGCACGAACAGATATGTTCCACAGACTGTCTCCATGTACCACAGCATAAGTTTCGCCAGCAATAGTTTGAGCTTGGCTTATGGTTGAAACCTGTTTTGTTGCTGTTGGTTCTTTTACCGAAACTTCTGGTATAGATAATACTTGGCCAACCACGATTTTATCGCCCTTTAGATTATTGGCTTTATATACATCTGTCCAGTTGTATCCAGATCCATATACGTCTTCAGAGATAGACCACAAAGTTTCTCCCTTTACAACTGTATGATCTTTACCAACTTGAGTCTCGTTTGTTGTTAAGGCATCAGGAAGAGTTTGGCTATTTTTATCCTTAAAATAGTTAACAATCAAGATCCCAACAATAACAATTACCATAGCACCCAAAACCATACTAATACTTTCTTCGTTGAGTTTTAAGTTTTTGAGGAATTTTTTAAGATCAAAATTCAATTATTTTCACCAACTTTCTAATAGGCAGTTGGCAGAAGCTAAATGCAATTTATATTAGCTTTTGTTTGAAGTCAATAAGAGCTTTGTGCTATACTATAGGTATGAGACTTGTTCACCCAATTAAATTTAAAGATTCAAGGCGCTTTTGGGTCGGAATTGTGGCAATATCCATTGTTCTTAAAATTGCCTCCGGTATTTTTCTGGTTTCAAAAGTTCCATCAGTAAAAATTGCAAAAGACAAATTTGGTCAGGTTTTGGCTATGGCTGTGGCGCCTACTGCTTTTAAAGCCCCGGGTAATGCATATGAATTACCATCAGCAAAATGGGTTCCGCAAACATTTAATAACTGCGGCCCAGCGGCTACTTCTATGGTTTTACAATACTTTGGCTATGACGTACCCCAAACTGAAACAAAGGCTCATCTTAGAACCTCCCCCGATGACAAAAATGTGTTTATAAATGAAATCTCAGCCTATATTAAGGCCGATTATGGTGTAGACAATAAGGTTTTATTCAACGGCGACCTAAAAACCATAAAAACTTTGGTTGCAAATGGAGTATATGTTGTGGTTGAGGACTGGCTTCATCCAAACGAGGACATTGGACATGTTCTAATTATTCGTGGGTTTAACGATGCAGAAGGAGTTTTAATTGCTGATGATTCATATTTTGGGGTTGGAATAAAGTATCCCTATTCAACTTGGGATGAGACTCAGTGGAAACCGTATAATCGTGAATTTATGCCTGTTTATCGGCATGAAAAAGAAGATCTGGTCCGTGCAATTGTTGGTGAAAACTGGGATGAAAAAACAATGTACAAAAATTCAGTTGTCAGAAACCAAAACGACGCAAATATAAATCCAAACGATATGTATGCCTGGTTTAATCTTGGTACCAGCTACTATGCCTTAGGGGAATATCAAAAAGCTAAAATAGCATTTGAAAAATCCCAAGCGATTGGCTGGCCCAAAAGAATGCTTTGGTACAACATTGATCCTGTTAAAACGTATAACAAACTACAAGAGTATCAAAAGGCAATAGATACGGCCAATTTAGGCCTTTGGTATAATTCTGATTTCTCGGAACTTATTCAGGAGATAGAAGTTGCCAAAAAGGGTTTATCTGATTTAAGATAAACTAATGCCCAAAAGTGTTTTAGTTTTTCTAGCTGCAGTTAGTTTTTCTTTTGCGTATTTTTTAACGCCCCCGCAGGTAAAAAATGTAACTCCAGTAAACAGTGCTAATGATGTTGACCCAAAATCAAAGATTTTAGTTCAGTTTGATAGACCCGTAAGTAGGCGTACCCTAACCGAAGCCCTTACCCCGGACACCCCCGGTACTTGGACATTCGAGGATAATTTATACAAATCATTTCTGTACAAAAAGGCAGTTTTTACCCCCATTACAGGCCTTAACCCTGACACAAACTACACCGTAAAATTAACAAATATAACGAACTCACTTCGGACATCAAAACCTTATAATTTTGAATTTTCATTCAAAACTAAACCCAACCCGGAAGTTAAAAAAGAAATTGAAAAAGAGGAAGCTAAAACTTTTAAGCTCTCGGTCCCTTCCTATATTCAACAACACACTCTTTCTTGTGAAGTTGCATCTTTAAGGATGACGTTGGCATATAAAGGAATAACAAAATCAGAAGACGAACTTTTGGCCCAGGTTGGGGTAGATAATACCCCGCATTCCGGTGGAATTTGGGGTGACCCTTACGAACACTTTGTGGGAAATGTTAATGGTAACCAAATGCGAAATGGATATGGGGTTTATTGGGGGCCGATAGAAAGAGTTGCTAAAAGTTATGGAAACGCTAAGGCTTTTGAGCATGGTGACATTAAACTTTTGACTGATAATATTAAAAAAGGTAACCCAATAATTATTTGGGTTTATAGCAGTAGTGGTGCACCAACTCATTGGAAAACTCCGTCGGGACGGGATATTTTTGCAGTCGCAGGTGAACATACTGTAGTTGTTGCTGGTTTTGTCGGGCCTTCGGATAACCCTACTCAAATAATTGTAAATGACTCACTTACAGGTCAAGTTTACTGGCCTAGAAATTTGTTTGACCACAAGTGGTCAACTTTTGGTCAGAGTGGGGTAATTATTTACAAATAATTTGAGTTTGAAGCTATTATTTATCTTTTTTCTTCTTTGTTTTTTTCTTCCAAACCTTGCCTTCTGCGTCAATATTTTCTTGGATTTCTTTAAGTGGAGCAATTGATTCACCGCGAACAACAGGTGGAATCGGCTTTTTTGAAATTTTTCTTAGTAGTTCAAGAGTTGGATCTTCCTCAGGCGTTTTCTTTTTCTTGCCTGCCATTTCAAAAACTTGATTTCTATTTTCACTCATATTTGGGGCGGGATCGACGCGATTCGAACGCGCAACCTCTTCCGTGACAGGGAAGCGCTCTAGCCGTTGAGCTACGACCCCAATGCAGCTATTTTATCAGAAAAATATGTATAATGGAACTCATGAAGGAGAGTTTGACCAATCTTCAAATTGCCGAACTTTTAAGGGATGTTGCTGCGGCTTACAAACTTCAGGATGAGAATAAATTCAGGTTTCAGATAATAGCTTACGAACGTGCTGCAGATTCAATTGAACACGCTACAAGCGAACTTAAAGACCTTTGGGATGACGGGAAGCTGTCTGACGTACCTGGGATTGGTGCAAGTATAACAAGCCATTTAGACGAGCTATTTAAAACAGGCCACTCTAAACATTTTGATGATCTTCTTGCTCCACTCCCCAAGATAATGTTTGAATTTATGAAAGTGCCGGGAATAGGGGCAAAAACAGGCTACAAACTTGCAACTGAACTCAAATTAAAATCTATGGCTGATCTTGAAAAAGCCGCTACTGATGGCAAAATTGCCCAACTAGAAGGCTTTGGCGAAGAGTCACAGAACAAAATCTTAAAGGGTATAAAAGACAATTATGGTAAAAAAGGTGCAATAAGGCACCTACTTCCATACGCAATGGTTGTAGCCTCTGAAGTAATTGAGTATTTAAACAAGAATAAAAATGTTTTGGCAGTTAATCCATTGGGTAGTTTACGCCGTAAGGCTGCAACGGTTGGAGATATAGATATTTCAGTTGCAACGAGTAACCCCGCAGAAGTATTGGGTTATTTTGTTAAATATCCAAAAACCCAGAAGATTATAGAAAAAGGAGAACATTCAGCTTCGATTGTTGCCCCGGGCGGAGTGCAGGTGGACTTAATGGTACAGCCACCCGATGCGTACGGATCGCTTTTGCAGCATTTTACCGGTAGCAAACTTCACAATGTGGCTCTTCGGGAATATGCAATTAAAAAAGGCTTTAGTTTGAATGAATACGGGATTAGTAAGTCTGAAGTGCAAAAGAAGGTTGATAAAAAAAGAAGTGATCGTGGGGAAGTTGGTAAAGTAAAATTCAAAACAGAGAAAGAATTTTATAATTATCTTGGACTTGATTATATTGAACCAGAATTAAGGGAAGACACAGGCGAAATTGAGGCTGCCAAAAATCACAATTTACCTAAACTAATTGAATTAAAAGATATTAAAGCCGATCTTCAAATGCATTCAAGTTTTGATATTGAAACAAGTCACGATTTGGGGGAAAGTTCCATGGAAGCCCTCGTGAAAAAGGGAAACGAACTTGATTATGAGTATTTAGCTTTTACGGAACACAATCCCAGTCAAAAAGGACATACGGATAATAATATTGTGGAAATATTAAAAAAGAAGCGTGAAAAAGTAGACCAATTAAATTACTCAATTGGTAAATCGAATACAAAAGGGATACAAAAAATGTTCAATAGCCTTGAAATTGATATGAAACCTGATGGAACGCTTCCGGTCCCGGAAGCCGGGCTTGCAACACTCGACTTTGCTTTAGTCTCTATTCACTCCAGTTTTGATTTAGAAAGGTCTGCTCAAACAAAACGAGTCCTTGCGGCTTTAAATCATCCCAAAGTTAAAATATTTGCTCACCCCACGGGCCGTAAAATTAATGAGCGCGAAGGAGCTGAGCTTAATTGGCCGGAAATATTTGATTTCTGCCTCAAAAACAATAAATGGATAGAAATAAATTGTGATCCAATGCGTTTAGATTTACCAGACATGTTGGTTCGTGAGGCCGTGAAACTTGGCGTGAAATTAACATTTGGGACAGATGCTCATCATGTTGATGGAATGAATAACATGATTTGGGGAGTTTCTGTTGCCAGGCGCGGCTGGGCCCAAAAAAAAGATATAATTAATACTCTGAGTTTGAAAGAATTTGAAGAAATGGTACAATAATCCTGACATGAACCTGACATATATAATAATTGGTTTAGGTATAATCTTGGTTTTGTGGATAATCTCTGTTTATAATTTTTTTGCTACTGCAAAAACAAGAATTGAGGCAGCAATTCAAGAAATTGGCAATCAACTCAAACGCCAAGCGGAACTTATCCCTAATTTGGAAAACTCAGTTAAAGGATATTTAAAACACGAAAAAGGAATTCTACAAATGCTTTCTGATGCCAGAAAAATGGTCGCCAATGGGCAAGACGCATCTAAAAAACTTGCAGAAGTATTACCTAAACTTCAAGTTGTAGTTGAAAGTAACCCACAACTTAAAGGGTCTGATGTTGTAACTAATTTAATGGATGAACTGCGCGACACAAGTGACAAAGTAATGTACGCAAGGCGTTTAATGATTGATTTAACTGCGGATTACAACGTAAAAATGGTAACTTTTCCAAGTAGTGTAATCGCCAATATGTTTAATTTTGAAAAATTAAAAGGTTTAGAAATTTCAGAGTCCGAAACCAAAACTCCAAAAATTGATTTCTAAGGTTGCTAGAATATCTTGAAAAATATATACGAAGTTCAATCAGCCAATAAGATTAAAAGTGCCGTAATTGTGGCTCTTTTTGTTGTGTTTACTTTTATTGCAGCTTATATTTTGACCAATGCTTTTGGCTACTATTTGGGTTACTCACCAGGCGGGTTTGGTTTTTTTGGTATGGCACTTATTGTTTCTGGGATTTCAAGTTTTGCTAGTTATTATTATTCGGACAAAATAGTTTTAGGAATTTCTGGTGCCCGCGAAGCCAATAAAGCGGAAGACAAATTGTTTAATCAAGTTGTAGAAAATTTATGTATTGGAGCGGGGCTACCTAGACCAAAACTTTATGTAATTGATGACGTTTCCCCCAATGCTTTTGCAACAGGACGCGACCCGGAACATGCTGCAATTTGTGCAACAACCGGGCTTCTTTCAAAATTAAACAGAAGTGAGATGGAAGGAGTTTTTGGGCATGAACTAACTCATATTAAAAATTTTGATACCCGACTTATGGCAGTTGTTGCTGTAATGGTTGGACTTGTTGCACTTTTGGGTGACTGGTTTTTGCGAAGCATGTGGTGGGGAGGAAGACGCAACAATGATGACGAAGGTGAGGCTGGAGCAATATTTTTGGTGCTAGGGATAATATTTGCGATTTTATCGCCAATTATTGGAACCCTAATTCAACTCGCGATAAGTAGACGTCGGGAATTCGTGGCAGATGCCGGGTCTGTTGCCCTAACGCGTCAGCCGCAGGATTTAATCGCTGCTCTTACTAAAATTGCCAGTGATCCAATGCCGCTAAAATCTGCTAATAAAGCAACAGCGCATTTGTTTATAGAAAATCCGTTTAAAAAAGAGGGGCATGGAAAAACTGGATGGTTTTCTGGACTTTTTGATACCCATCCACCAACTCCAGAAAGGATTAAGGCACTTCAAAATATGCTTTAGGTTTTAACAAAGTGGGTAGACTTGA
Source organism: Patescibacteria group bacterium (assembly GCA_035260845.1). GTDB lineage: Bacteria > Patescibacteriota > Microgenomatia > UBA8517 > UBA8517 > DATFUL01. The sequence continues at coordinate 42,955 of DATFUL010000011.1, read as the reverse complement.
CATTGTAATTTTTGCTATCGATAAGCCCAAGAACTTCTTTTGGCAGTTCCAGTTCCTCAAGTTTGTATTCGCCTGTTGAGTCTGGGTAGTGTATTAGAATCCAAGGAATGTCAGCGCCAATTGCATGCTCCTCTTTATTTATTTTGAAGATAGCCAATATATCAGCCGGGTCTCCTCTAAATGACTCTTGATTTAAAAGAATACTGCTGATCTTTTTTACATCGGTTTCACCCTCTATGTTAATAAAGAAATTAGAAATCAATCGATATTTTTGTAAGGGGTTTGGTATGTCAAGCTTTGAAATTAATCCGTGACTGTCTACAATCTTAAAAGACATCTTAAATTTGTTTGTTTCAAATTTAGAAAATTCTCTATCGAGTGAGATAAAACCAATCTGTCCGTTGTCTAGACATAGAACCGAAGGAAAAACTTGATTATCATCAAAGATCATTGCTGTTTCATTTTCGGGAAAAGATGTTAATTTAATAAAACTATTGTTTTTCCACGATAAAATAGAAGTGGTGTAACTTCCATGTGATCCTACAAAACGCAATCCAAAAACTCTATTATTTGTATGGGTAACAAGTTGCTCATCTTCGTAATTTGACGTTGAAATATTTTGAACATCATTATTGTTTCTTCGGTAAAAATCCTGAATTTGTGAATTAATAAAATTTAGATGAAAGTTGTCATACGCATAATATTGGTTGGAAACTTGGGCTTTTGAATTTTCTGTTTCATCTGCCTCTAAAAATTTAATGTTTATACAATGATCACGCAAAACTTCTGAGCCTAATATCTTATTGCTCCCGAAATCAAAAAGTTGGTTGTGAATGGGCATATTCTTCGCGGCAAAAAATGCAATCAATTTACCTCCTTCGAGTGTGCAAATTGAAGTTTCTTCACTTGTGGTTGGGTCAATAATCCAGTTTATGCCAGTTACCAAAGATTCAGGGTCAATTTGAAGATCATCTGGGTTTACATATTTTACAATATGATTGAGTTTTATAGGATTCTTTAAAACTGAAGTGTATTTTAGTGTATTGTGATCTTGGTAGACAGGCGAAAGGTTGAAATCTGGATTTTCACGAGAAAGTGCGTTTTCTTTAAATATAAAAGAGTTTGGGATTGGCCTATTAGGGTCAAAAGGGTCAAATCCAGGTATTTTAAGCCGGTTAATTGCCAACCCACTTAAAACATTTCCGGCTGTCTTTAGAAAATCGCGCCTACTGACAGTATGTGGTTTATCAGTCATTCAAAATATTCTAGCAGAATTGAAATAAATGTAATATCATGGGACATGGCTAAATTTACGAAAAGTGACGTTTTGCATGTGGCAAAATTGGCAAACTTAAATCTTACTGACGCCGAATTAAAAAAATTTCTTCCGCAACTCTCAACAATAGTTGAACACATCAGTGAATTAAATAAAGTTGATACCAATAATATTGAGCCAACAAATCAAACAACTGGGTTAACTAATATTTTTAGAGAAGACCAAGTCAAAGTGAGTAGTATTAATCAAGCATCGGCTCTCGCCGGAACAGACAATATACATAATGGCTATTTTAAAGTTCCGGCGATTTTAGAAGGAAGGACATACAAGTAGAAATAAACAAATAAGCAAATGGTAAATAAGCAAATTCCACTAACAATCAAAGATACCAAAGAAGGACTGCTCAAAAAAGATTTTTCGGCTGTTGAATTGGTTGATGAATATCTGGCAAGAATAGATAAAAACAAAGATTTAAATGCTTTTATTACTGTTTCTTCTGAAGAGGCTTACAAAAAAGCCAAACTTATTGATTCAAACCTGACTGACTCTCCACTTTTGGGCGCTATTACTGCACATAAAGATTTATTTTCTACTAAAGGAGTAAGAACAACCGCGGCTTCAAAAGTTTTAGAAAATTATGTTCCTGAGTATTCTGCGACAGTTGTTGAAAGAATGGAAAGAGCGGGAAGCATCATGCTTGGTAAAGCAAATTGCGATGCCTGGGCGCACGGGGCTTCGGGTGAGAATTCAGATTTTGGACCAACACTTAACCCATGGAATAAAAAATATGTTCCGGGTGGGTCAAGTAGCGGTTCAGCTGCTGCAGTTGCCGCAGGGTTAAGCCTTATTGCTACAGGGACAGATACAGGAGGGTCAATTAGAAACCCAGCAAACTTTTGCGGAGTTGTTGGCTTTAAGCCAACATATGGCGCGGTAAGCAGGTACGGAATTATTGCAATGGCTTCTTCTCTTGACTCAGTTGGGTCTTTTGGACACACAGTGGAAGATGTAGAAACGATTTTTAATGTTACAAAAGGCGCTGATGGATTTGATGCAACTGTAACTGAAGGCACAGTTGGCAAAAAGAATGGAAAAATTAAAATTGGAATTCCAAAAGAATATTTTATGGAGGGTTTAGATCGTGAAGTCGAACAGTCTGTTCTTGCAGCCTCTAAAGTTTTTAAAGATGAAGGAATTGAATTGGTTGACGTTAGTTTACCTAATACCAAATACGCAATTGACGTCTATTACATAATCCAACCTGCGGAAGTCTCTTCTAATTTAGGCAGGTATGATGGAATTCGCTATGGAAATGGCCGCGACTCTTTTGGAGCCGAAGCAAAAAGACGAATAATGCTTGGGACTTACGTTCTTTCGGCCGGTTATTATGACGCTTATTACCTAAAAGCGCAGAAAGTTAGATCCCTGTTAATTCAAGATTTTGATAATGTATTTAAAGAAGTGGACGCCGTACTTGCTCCAGTTATGCCTACCCCCGCCTTTAAAATTGGCGAGAAAGTTGCGGACCCCTTGAAGATGTATTTAGCAGATATTTTTACAGCTTCTGCGAACTTGGCAGGTATTCCGGGTCTTGCTATTCCATCTGGGTTTACTAAATCTAAACTTCCGCTTGGGTTTCAACTTGTTGGCCCCAGGTTTTCTGAAGAGACTTTGTTTGATCTTGGCAAACTTTATCAAAAATCAGTTAATTACGTTCCAACATTACCTATATGAAACCCGGAATCAAATCAATCTTAAAGACACCCAAATTTTTATATTTATGGGTCTCACAGATTCTTTCGCAACTTACGATTAGTATTATGAATTTTTTGCTTTTGGCAAAACTTTATGATGTTACTGGTTCAACTATTGCCACATCTTTTCTTTGGCTTGCATTTGCACTCCCGGCAGTTATATTTGGGCCCATTGGGGCTGCAGCTGTCGATTTAACAAGTAGACGCAAAACTTTGATGATTACAAATTTGCTTCAAGCACTCACAATTTTTATTTATTTATTTATTAATCAGCAGTCTATTTTTATTTTATATACAGTTGTTCTTATCTATTCAATTCTTAATCAATTTTATAATCCGGCTGAAGCCGCCTATTTGCCATCAACTGTTTCTAAAGAGAACTTGGCACAGGCTAATAGTCTATTCTTTTTAACAATACAGGCAACATTAATTGTAGGTTTTGGTTTTGCGGGACTTATTCAAAAGTTAATAGGTTTTGAAGGAGTACTTATTTTATCTAGTATTTTCCTTTTTGCCGGCTTTGTTTCCACAAGTTTCTTAACAGAAATAAAATCAGAAAAGAAAATACCAGATGAATTTGAAAAAGCTTTAAAAACTTTTTTTGATAGTATTTTAGAAGGCTACGAATTTATTAAACAAAACAAATCTGTTCTTTACCCACTTTTATTAATTTTGGGAATTCAATCCGGACTCACAATAATAGTTGTCAGCTTACCGGTTATAGCTCAAGAAATTTTAAATATATCAGTCAACTATGCAGGAGTTGCTATAGTCGTCCCGGCAGGGATAGGTGCCGTAATTGGGTCGATTTATATTCCTAGACTTATGAAGGTTGGAATCCGTAAAAAAATATTAATAGAAAACTCAATGTTTTTGGTTTTTGTTTCAATGGCCTTTTTAGCAATTGGAGTTCCACTTCTTCCCGCTTTTTATAAAGTTTTAATAGCACCATTTGTAATATTTTTAGTCGGAATTGGTTTTGTCGGGATAAATATTCCAACTTTAACTTATGTTCAGGAAGTTACCCCATCATGGCTTAGAGGTAGAGTTTTTGGTAATTTGGGATTTCTTATAACAATAGTAACTGTTTTTCCTGTTCTATTCTCCGGGGCCATTTCTGAGGTTTTTGGAGTTCGTACAATGCTTGCAATTATGGCTTTTACGGTACTTTTAGTTTTTATTTATTCTGTAAAAAAAGGAAAGGCTTTAGTAAAAGAAAATTTTACGACAGCAAATTAATGTGATGAAAAAATATATTCCTATAATCGGCTTAGAAGTGCATATTGAACCAAATACAAAAACAAAAATGTTTTGTGGTTGTCTGCAGGATCATTTTGGGAAAAGTCCAAATACACAAGTTTGTCCAATATGTTTGGGGCTTCCAGGTGCTTTACCTTATGCAAATATTGAGGGTGCTCTTAAAACTATAAAACTTGGATTAGCTCTCGGGTCAACAATAAGTAAACACTCAACTTTTTATAGAAAGAATTATTTTTACCCGGACTTACCAAAAGGCTTTCAAACTTCCCAACTCGATTCACCATTCTGTGTTGGCGGAACCTTAAATGGATTTGCAGTTAACCATATTCACTTAGAAGAAGATGCAGGAAAGCTTGTTCACGAAACAATAGATGGCAAGAAATATTCTTTGATTGATTTTAACAGAAGTGGATGTGCTCTTATGGAACTGGTAACGGAGCCAGTGTTTCACGATACGGCTAGCGTAATTGAGTTTGTTAAAGAGCTTCAGCTTATTGCCAGATATTTAGATGTAAGTAATGCCGATATGGAAAAAGGATCCATGCGTCTTGAGGCAAACGTTTCTTTATCTAAAGATGGAGCATTACCTGACTACAAAGTTGAACTTAAAAATATTAACTCATTTAGATTTTTAGAGAAGGCTGTTAATGCAGAATTAGTAAGGCAGGAAAAGGCCTTAGATTCGGGAGAAAAACTAATTCAAGAAACCAGAGGTTATGATGAAGTAAAGCAAACAACTTTTTCTCAAAGGAGTAAGTCCGAAGCCAACGACTATCGCTACTTCCCGGAAGCAGATTTGCCACCCATGAAGTTTACAGATAACGAAATTGAAAAATTGCAGTCAGAGCTTCCAGAACTGCCAAGCATGAAAAGAACAAGATTTGAGAAAGAATTTGGAATATCCAGCGACTTTGCAGATATTTTAGTTGCTGATAAATTACGTGCTGAATATTTTGAAACTGTTTATGGTTTGGGTAAAAAAGAAAATATATCGGGTAAAACACTCGCGGACTTGATGGTCAATAAAAAGTTGGATGCAGAATTCCCGGAGCCTGCAGGGCTTATAAAGCGAATCTTAGAAATATCTAAAGTTGAGTATTCATCAAATGATGATGTTGAAAATGCCGTGAAAAGTGTTTTAATGGAAAATGAAAAGGGCGTTAAAGACTTTCAGTCAGGAAACGGAAATGTGATAGGATTCTTAATTGGAATGGTACAAAAGAAATTAGAAGGAAAAGGAAATACACAAATGGTACGCGAAAAATTATTAGAAAGGTTACAAAATGGCTGATAAAACGGGAAGCGATTCATATATAGCGGCTCATGAAGCAAGTGAGCAGTTGGGAAATGTTAAAGTTGTTACTGAAGAAGGTAAAATTAAGCCCTTATTGTCAACAGAGGCGGGGACAAATATTTTAAATAAGTACGAATCTGGTCTTAAAGATGGACTTACTGGATTGTTAAAAAAAGATGCCTGGTGGGATGAGGCAAAACGCTTTTTTGAATACAGTTCAAGAAAAGGGTCTCAATTTGGAATCCTATATATTGATATTGATGACTTCAAACCTTACAACGATGACATCTCACACACTTTTGGAGATGAAGTCATTAAAACAGTTGCAAAAGCAATTGGTGATTCTGTGAGAGATACTGATATTGCGGGAAGGGTTGGAGGAGATGAATTTGCAGTGGGACTCCCTGATGCAGATTACACAACCTTAAAGGAAGTTAGGGATCGGGTGTTGTCAAAAGTTGACGAGTATTCGAAAAGGTCCGAATCTCTTATGGCTCACAATGTTGTACCCACAGTTACTATTGGCCTTCATACATCGATTCCTGAAGATGATACTTTTGAGAGTGTGTATGAAGAAGCCGATAAACATATGCTGGAGTTAAAAGCTTTAAATAATCATGGCCGGTAAATTTGTTCATCTTCATTGTCATACAGAATATTCACTTCTTGATGGCTTAAGTAACATCAAAAAACTTTTTGCGCATGTTAAGGAGCAAGGAATGGATGCAGTTGCTATTACTGATCATGGAGTCATGTACGGCGAAATTGAATTTTATAAGGAGGGTCTAAAGCAAGGTGTAAAACCAATCCTTGGAATGGAGGGTTATATTACGGCTGGCGACATGCACGATAAACCAGAACGCAGTAAGCTTCAGAATTATCACCTTTTGGCTCTCGCCAAAAACGAAGAGGGTTATAAAAATTTAATGAAACTTTCTTCAGCCGCACATATAGAAGGCTTTTACTACAAGCCAAGGTTTGACCGCGAAACACTTAAAAAATATTCAAAAGGATTAATAGTAACTTCAACTTGTCCGCAGGGCGAAGTCGGCCAAAGTTTAATTAATGATGATTTTAAAGAAGCAAAAAAAACAGTCGAGTGGTACCTGGATGTTTTTAAAGATGATTATTACTTAGAAATGCAGAGACATGAGTACGAAAAGTGGCTGCCCAAAGCTGAAACTCAGGAAATCCGTACAACTTTACTCAACCTTCAGGCAAGCGAAAAAAAGTGGAACGATGGCATACTTAAACTCTCCCGCGAACTCGGTGTCCCTATCGTTGCCACAAATGACGCACATTATATAAAGCAGGAAGACGCCTTGGCCCAAGATGCCTTGGTTTGTGTGGCAACCGGCAAAAATATGAGTGAAACAAAACGTTTAAGGTATATTGACACACAAACTTTTTATGTTAGGTCTCCTAAGGAAATGGAGGAACTCTTTCCAGATTTACCGGACGCTTTAGAAAACACAGTTAAGGTTGCCGAAAAATGCCAGTTAGAAGTTAAGCTCGGGTCTTGGAGTTTTCCAAAATTCCCCTTGCCTAAAGGCGTGACTGCCGATGAACAGCTTTCCAAACTGGCTCATTCTGCATTAGAGGAAAAAATGCCGGAAGCAGGGAAAGAAGCTTTGGAGCGTCTTGATCATGAACTTGGAATTATTTCTACTAAAGGTTATTCCCCATATTTCTTAATTGTTTGCGATTTGGCTAAGTGGACACGAGAACATGGAATTGTACAAAACACCAGAGGAAGTGCCGCTGGAAGCTTGGTGTCCTATGTTTTAGGTATAACTACAGTTGATCCATTAAAATATTATTTACCATTTGAAAGATTTTTGAACCCTTTTAGACCAAGTCCACCCGATATTGATTTTGACGTTGCAGACAATAGGAGGGATGAAATTATTGGTTACATCACAAAAACTTACGGTAAAGAGAAAGTAGCCCAGGTTTGTACGTTTGGGAGAATGCTAAGTCGCGCCGCCGTACGCGATATTGCGAGAGTCCTGGGGTACCCGTATAACATTGGTGACAGAATCGCCAAACTTATTCCACCTCCAAAACAAGGCTTTCCAATTACCATAGAAAAAGCAATGCTCGAAGTACCCGACTTAAAATCCCTTTATGATGCTGATAACGACACTAAAAAGGTGCTGGACTTGGCAATGCAGGTAGAAGGGTCTGCTAGACATGTTTCTGTTCATGCGGCGGGAGTAGTTGTAGCTCCAACAGAAATTACCGATTTCTCACCGGTGCAGCGTGAGCCTTCTGGTGAAAAAATTATAACTCAATACGAAATGCATGCGGCAGAGGATGTCGGATTAATCAAATTTGACATTCTTGGGATACGGAATTTATCTATTCTTGGATCTGCCATCGATATTGTAAAAAGTGAATATGGTACAAAAATAGATCTTCACCAACTACCTCTTGATGACAAAAAAACTTTTGAAATGTTGGCTAGGGGCGAAACAATGGGTGTTTTTCAGTTTGCTGGGGGAGGAATGACAAAATATTTAAAAGAACTTAAACCTAATCGAGTTGAGGACTTAATGGCGATGGTTGCCTTATATCGCCCCGGGCCAATTGCCGTTATTCCTGATTATATTAAAAGGAAGAATGACCCTAAACTTGTTAAATATTTAGATCCCCGAATGGAAAAATTTTTAGGCCCAAGCTACGGACTTATTGTTTATCAAGATGATTTGCTTTTTTGTGCACTTGATCTTGCTGGATACACATGGGAAGAAGCGGATAAATTTAGAAAAGCTGTGGGAAAGAAAATCCCAGAAGAAATGGCCGCGCAGAAAGACAAATTTGTAAAAGGAATAGTTGAACACGGTCAGACGGATGAATTTGCTGAAAAATTATGGAAACTTTTTGAACCTTTTCAATCATACGGGTTCAATAAAGCTCACGCCGCCTCCTACGGAATAGTAGCCTACTATACAGCTTATATGAAGGCAAACTACCCAGTCGAATACATGACAGCTCTTCTTACTGCAGAAAGTGGAGACACAGAAAAGATTTCAGCTGCAATTAATGAATGCCGTAGAATGAAAATAAAAGTTCTTCCACCAGACATAAATGAAAGTGAAACTGGATTTACAATTATTGAGGATACAGATTCCGATTACGGCAAAGCTATTCGCTTTGGTCTTTCTGCGGTCAAAAATGTCGGCGGTGTTGCAATAGATATTATAGTTACAGCAAGAGGTGACGGAAAATTTGAGTCGTTTTCAGATTTTGTAAGCCGTGTTGATGCAAGGAAAGTTAATAAAAAGGTTTTGGAGAGTTTGATTAAAGTGGGTGCCATGAGTAGGTTTGGTGGTAGGGCCGCACTTTTAGGGTCACTCGACAAAATTCGCGAGAAAATGGTAAAACCCAAAGGGGATGACAATCAGCCTGGGCTTTTTGCCGCTACCGAAATAAAAAAAGCAGGAGCAACTGAGGTAATAGTTATAGAAAATATTGCCGAGTTTCCCGAAGACGAACTTCAGGCTTTAGAGCGGCAACTTTTAGGGTTTTCGCTTTCAGCAAAGCCAATTAGCGAGGTGATTGGGCCCTTGGAATTTCAGTCGACTCATAAAATCTACGAAATCTCTGCCGATGAATCGTATTCTGATTTGGTGAAAGTTGCGGGTGTTTTAACTGAGGTGCGTGTGATTACTACCAAAAAAAGCGGAGCTGAGATGGCATTTGCTAAGGCGGAAGACGGGACCGGGACTTTAGAGCTTGTAATTTTCCCCAAGGTTTTTAAAGATACTCGTGACTTTTGGGTAACAGGTGCCCCACTTCTTATTACCGGGAAAGTGGATGTTCGGGATGAGTCGCCCAACTTGTTGGTTGAAACAATAGAAACCATGGCTAGTTTGAGCGAAAAGAAAGAGCGTGAGGTATATATTAAGATCTCTAAAAGTGCAGATACAAATACACTCAAAAAATTAAAAGAGTTATTGACAGCAAATTTAGGGGATCAAACCGGATATTTGCAGTTTGAGGGGGGTAAAAGAGTAAAATTGTCGTTTAAAATAGCCTGGAACGAGACTCTGGCCAAGGCTATTGCTGATATCCTCGAGGTGAAGTATAATAACTAACCATGGCGCTAACTATTACATTCAAAGAAACTGAATTCGGAATTGGTGACCGCATTCGTGTGGTTCAGAAAATTAAGGATGGAGAAAAGTTCCGCGAGGCTGCATTTGAGGGTATGGTGCTTAAAATCAAAGGCAGGAACCCGGGCAAAACTATTACAGTACGTAAAATCGCTGAGGGAAACGTTGGAGTCGAAAGAATCTTTCCTCTTGAACTCCCTTCAATTGATAAAATAATTGTTGTAAAGCGTGGAGTAGAAGGCGTAAGACGTGCCAAGCTTTATTACACCCGCGAAAAGTCCCCAACTGAGGTTGATATGATTTTCAAGAAAGCCGCCAAACGTGTTAGCATGAAGAGTGCTCCAAAAAAGAAAAACAAGTGATTTAGGTAGGCTCGCAGAGGACTTCGCAGTAAAACTTCTTAAGGATAAAGGCTACAAAGTGGTTGACAGAAATTTTCACTCCCGATTTGGAGAAATTGATATTGTCGCAGAAGAGAACGGAGTTCTTGTTTTTGTTGAAGTCAAAGCTCGATGGAGTTTAAAATTTGGTAGTCCTGAGGAAGCAGTTACATCTTCAAAACTTATGAAAATAAAAAAAACCGCAGATTATTACGCTTTGATTAATAGCAAAACCGATTGGAAAATGAGGATAGACGTAGTGGCTCTGGAAATTAATGGAGGAACTATAAGTTCTTCGAAAATTATATCGGTCGACTAGATATTGACTAGTACAGTTGGAAAAGATAAATTTAAGATATGTACATGCTTCCCAATCTTCCCTATGACTACAAATCTTTAGAGCCATTTATTGATGAAGAGACCATGCATATTCATCATGATAAGCATCACGCGGCTTATATAAAAAACCTTAATGACGCTCTAGTGGGCCACGATGATCTTTTGGCAATGGATGTAAACAATCTTCTTCAGAATTTAGATAAGGTTCCAGAGGAAGTTAGACAAAAAGTTAAGAATAACGCCGGGGGACATGCTAATCATTCCTTGTTTTGGACAATAATGGAACCAAACCCCAAATCCGAAGTACGAGATCCGAAACAAAATTTAATGACCCAAATTCAAAAAGATTTTGAAAGCTTTGAAAATTTTCAAAAACTATTTACAGACAAAGCTCTGGGTAGGTTTGGGAGTGGATGGGTTTGGTTAGTTGTTAATAATGGTAAATTGGAGATTGTGGACACGGGTAATCAAGATTCACCTGTCTCAGATCTTAAGTCTCCAATCTTGGCACTCGATGTTTGGGAGCATGCCTATTACCTTAAGTATAAAAATGTTCGGGCAGATTACATTAAAGCATGGTGGAATGTAGTAAATTGGAAGGAGGTGGAAAAATTATATGATGGGTTACAATAATTATTATTGGGGACACTCAATGTTTGGTACAGGAATGTTTAATGCTTGGGTGGGAGTGTTTTTGGTGCCACTTTTGATATGGAGTTTGTTTTGGAAAGGTTGGGCACTTTGGAATGCGGCTAGGCGTGAGGATAAAGTATGGTTTGTAGCTTTGCTCTTACTTAATACAGCTGGAATTCTGGACATTCTTTATATTTTTGTTTTTGGCAAAACCAAAACTTCTTCTAAGAAAAGGGGAAAGTAAGTATATAATGTAGCAGATGCTCATATTAGGAATAGATCCGGGTACTGCTACAACCGGTTTTGGTTTAGTTGATTTAACAGAAAAAGGAAATCAGGTAGTTACCTGGGGTTTAATTGAAACAAGTAAAACTCTTCTTAAAGAACACAGACTTGACTTTATTTTCGAAGAAACTTTGGCTTTAATTCAAAAGCATAAGCCAGATGTATTTGTTTTTGAAAAAATATTTTTTGCTTCAAACGCCAAAACAGTTATTGCCGTAGGCCAGGCGCAGGGAGTAATGCTTCTTGCTGCTGGAAAATCAAAAGTCCATGTTGAAGAATATGCTCCCGGAACTATTAAAAAGATGATTACGGGTAACGGTAGAGCTAATAAAAAGGAAGTACAGGAACATATTAGAAAGATTTTAGGTAGTCGTGTTAAAAGTGCTAAGCACAAAAAAACGCATTTTGATAATGCGGCGGATGCTTTAGCAATTGCATTGACACACGCTTTCAAAATTGGAGAGGGTTTAAAAGAAGTTGTTTAAAATTGGAACGGTTACACATTTTTACGATAAAGTTGGAGTTGCCGTGATTGAACTAAGCGGTACTCTTTCGGTTGGAGAAAAAGTTAGATTTGTTCGAGGCGGCGAAGATTTATTTACACAAATTGTTGATTCGATTCAAGTTGCGCACAAAAAATTGGATTCCGCAGGAAAGGGAGATGTGATAGGATTGAAGACAAATGAAGCGGTTCATGCGGGTACGGAAATCTTCAAAGCGAGTTGATTGGCAGGATGCCCCAGACATCGCCAAAAGGTCACTTAGCCTGGTGACTGATCTTAATATGGATTGGATCCTCTACGATAGAATATTCTTCTACCGCTCAACTGACAGTAAAGCCCGGGCATATGCCAGAACCTGGGGTTTACCTGCTCTTTGGCAAAGAGCTCTTGGAGTTGAACCGGGTTATATAGTAGAAGTTTTATCTGAGCATTTTGATAAACTGGACAAGAGGAGTCAGGACAAAGTAATTTTGCATGAACTAACCCACATTCCCCATAATTTCTCAGGTGCCTTAGTACCCCACACACGGCACAAAAAAGGTAGCTTTCATGATAAATTAGACAAATTGGTCGAACAGTATTTTGAGAACTATCGGGACCTTTAAAGGAGGCTCCCTGCAATAATGAAGATAATTGTATTACACGGTGACGATTCTGCTAAAAGTTACGAGAGGTTAATAAAGTTCACCGACGCTGCCAAAAAGCGAAATTGGGAAATAATTACAGATGAGTTTCCGAATACACCGTCCTTGTTTGGCTCAGACCGCTTAATAATTTATAGAGACTTTAGACTACTTACAAAAAAAGATATTAACAACTTTAATAAGTTTGATGGAACTTTGGTTGTCTACAACGATACTTTACTGCCACAGACATTTTTAAAGCAGATGCCTAAAGACTTTAAGATGGAGAAGTATGAGCTGCCCAAAATTCTTTTTAGTTTTTTAGAATCTTTTTATCCTGGTAATTCGGTAAGAGCACTTAAGCTCTTGCATGATTTAATCAAATCTTCGGCAGTTGAATTAACATTTTTTATGTTAAGCAGGCATTTGCGAGATCTGTATTGGGTATCGGTGGACACAAAAAGTACTCAATTTCCTGTTTGGAGACTCGGGAAACTGCAATCTCAGGCACAAAAATTTGGTATTAATAGAATTCAGGAAATTATTAATAAACTCTCAGATATCGACACCTTGGTTAAGTCTAGTAAAACTGATTTACTTACAGAACTTGACCTACTCATGCTCAAACAATTAAAATGATTCCACATGACGATTGATCCTTCAATTTTTAAAGCATACGATATCCGTGGGGTTTATCCTACAAATGTAACTCCAGATCTGGCTTATAAACTAGGGCAAGCATATGCCGCATATGTAAAACCACATGGTGAGGTTGTTGTAGGAAATGACGTCAGACTCCATTCAGAAGAATTAAAAAATAAAGTTGCAGAGGGGTTAATGGATTCGGGTGTTAATGTTGTAGATATTGGTTTAATTTCTACCGATATGTATTATTTTGCGGTTGGTAAATATGGATTTGCTGGTGGAATTCAATCTTCAGCATCTCACAACCCCCCTGAATTTCATGGTTTTAAGATGGTACGAGAAAATGTAATACCGATTACTTTTGAAGAAGGAATTTCGCAAATGAGAGATTTGATTCAAAAAGATGAATTTGTTCTGTCTACAGAAAAAGGGAAGCTTAGAAAACTAAATATAGAAAAGGATTATATCGACTACACTCTGGGTTGGCTTAAAAATAAGGATATCAAACCTCTTAAAATAGTTATAAATGGTAATTTTGGTTACGCAGCTGTTATGTTTAAGATGATTGTAGCGGCCGGAAAACTTCCGATAACTGTAGTGAGTCTAAATGACGTTCCCGATGGGACTTTTCCTAAAGGCCGCCCAGATCCGTTTGTTCCGGAAAACAGAACTGAATTTTCCGAGCTTGTAAAATCAAGTGGAGCAGATCTTGGAATTGCTTGGGATGCTGACGCTGACCGAGTATTCTTTTGTGCAGATGGTGGTGAATTTTTGGAACCTTACTATTTAAATACGATTTTGATTAAGCAAATGCTTAAAAAATTCCCAGGTGAAAAGATCATTTATGATCCTCGTTACACTTGGGCGCTAATTGATGCAATAAAGGAAAATGGTGGTATTCCGATTATTTGCCGTGTAGGACACTCTTATATTAAAGAGAAAATGAGAGAAGAAAACGCATTATATGCTACTGAAAGTAGTGGTCACACCTATTTTAGGGATTTTTGGTTTGCAGACAACGGAATGATCCCTGCTATGCAAATAATTGAATTTTTGACTGAAAATAATGTAAAGCTTTCTGAAATTGTTAAACCTGCGATGAATAAATATTTTATCTCAGGTGAAATTAACAGTGAGGTTGTCGATAAGGACGGAAAAATGAAAGAAATTGCCGAAAAATATAAAGATGGAAAACTTGATATGTTGGACGGAGTTTCAATTGAATACCCTGACTATAGATTTAATGTTAGACCTTCGAATACAGAATCGCTTTTGAGACTTAACGTCGAAGCAAAATCAAAAGAGCTAATGGAGCAAAAAAGGGATGAAATACTCGGAATTATTAGAGCTTAAAAGTTTTGCTGAAAAGTTGGCTAAAGATGCCGGAAAGATCCTTCTTACTTACCAAAAAACGGCTAAAATTGTTAAATACAAGGATTTGCAGGATGTTGCTACAACCGCTGATTTAGCTTCTGAAAAATTTATTATTGATTCAATCACTAAAAAGTTTCCTACGCATTCCATTCTTTCAGAAGAGCAAGGGGAAACAGACAAAAATTCTGATTTTGAATGGATAATTGATCCCTTAGATGGCACAAAAGAATATTTACGTGACATTCCTCTTTTTAATGTTTCTATTGCACTTCAGTACAAGGAGGAATTAGTGGCGGCAGCACTTTACAGGCCAAGTGAAAATACTTTATATAGCGCTGCCAAGGAATTGGGAGCCTTTAAAAATGGTAAGAAAATCAAAGTTTCTAATAAAGAAAAGTTGGAAGAATCGTTTGTTTACTGTTATCTTCCCTCGTTCAAAAGAAATCAAGAAAAATACGATTTAGCTTTTGATAAACTCCAGAAAGTTGGTAAAAAATCCTATAGATTACGTGCTTTGGCTGATGAGAATACCGCTCTTTGCTGGTTGGCACAAGGTGGAATTGAAGCATATTTGAATTTAAGTAATCCACCAAAAAAGCATGATATTTCAACAGGAATTCTTATTGCGCAGGAAGCTGGTGCCGTTATCGATCAAGAAAATCATCCGGTAGTTGTTACTAACAATAAAAAAATTTACAATGAGTTAGCTAAAATTATTTAATATGGAAATTGATTCGCTTGGAATTGGAAAAGCTCTTGAACTTTTTCCTGAACAAATTAAAACCACATTCGAACAGGCGATGGCTAGTAATATTGAAAAATTGGATTTCGATAGTGTTGTTGTTTCGGGAATGGGTGGAAGTAGCAATGCGGGTAAAATAATTCAAAGCATAATTGAGGCAAAAAGTGCAATTCCTATGCTTGTTTTGAACGACTACGGGCTTCCGGGTTGGGTAAACGAAAAAACTTTAGTTGTTGCTAATTCATACTCAGGGAATACCGAAGAGACGTTGTCGGCTCTTATTACTGCAAAGGAAAAGAATTGCAAAATAATTGGCGTTACAACAGGGGGCAAGATTGCAGAAATGATAAATTCAGGTGAAATTAAAGGAGCTATCGTTGAGGCAAAAGACACAAACCCGTCCGGTTACCCAAAAAGTGGCCTGGGACTTTCGTTTGGCGCTCTTCTTGGTGCGCTTATTAAAGCCGGGTTTATAGATCTGACAAAAGAAGAACTTTATAAAAGCTTAGATGAAGTTGTAGAAATCAGAAAGGCTTGGGATGTTTTAGATAAAGCAAATGAAATTAACGGACATGTTCCTGTTATGTTTGCCGCACGACCTTTATTGGGCCCGCTTAATGCAGGCCGTAACGCGACCTGCGAGATTGGACGTGTATTTACAATTTTTTACGATTTTCCAGAAGTAAATCATGTTCTAATTGAAGCTACACAAAAACCAGATTTGGTTAAAAAAAGTTTTAAATATCTTTTTTTTGAAAGCGAATTTGACAATGAGAGAATAAAAATTAGATATAGTGTTACAAAAGGTATTTTTGACAGGCAGGGCTTGAGTTACACAAGTTATAAACTACAAGGAAAATCGTTTTTAACTCAGTGCCTTGAACTGCCACATTATTGTGCTTGGTTGGGTTATCATTTTTCTTTACTAAGGGGTGAAGATCCTGGTCCTGAGCCTTGGATAATAGAACTCAAAGAAGCACTAAAGCAACCTGTTCATTAATCATCATTTTTGCTATAGTAAATAAGTATGTCTGCCCATCCAATAGTAACCTTCTTTAAAGATATCGATAAGCACGATACCCCTCTTGTTGGTGGAAAAGGCGCCAACTTAGGCGAAATGACTAAAGCTGGATTTCCTGTCCCAAACGGGTTTGCCGTTACTATTAATGCATATGATTTATTTTTGGAGGAAAACGATATAGCCAAGAAAATTTATGACATTTTAGGAACAACAGATGTAAACGATCCGGCCCAACTAGATAGTGCTTCAAGGAAAATTCAGAAAATGGTTGGTAATAGTAAAATTCCCGACACAGTTTCAAAAGATATAATTGAAGCATACAAAAAATTATCCGGTCCATTTAAGAAAGCACTTGTAGCGGTAAGGTCATCAGCAACTGCGGAGGATGCTGGAACAACATCTTTTGCCGGGCAGCAGGCAAGTTTCTTAAACGTTGAAGGGGAAGCAAATTTGTTAATGAATGTTAAAGACTGCTGGGCTTCGCTTTTTACTGCTCGTTCAATTTATTATCGTGTGGAAAACAAAGTTAAGCATGAAAGCGTGAAGATTGCCGTAATTGTTATGAAGATGGTTCAAAGTGAAGTAAGCGGCGTTATGTTTTCTATTGATCCTGCTAAGAATGATAAAGAAAGAATAATAATCGAGTCCGTTTGGGGTTTGGGAGAAATGATCGTTCAAGGCTCTGTAATTCCAGACAAATATGTTGTCCAAAAAGGAACTTTTGCGATTCTTTCAAAGGAAGTATCTGATCAGGCAATTCAGCTAATTAGAGCAAAGGGTGAGAAAGATAATAAAGAAGCCGAAGTTCCGGAAAATATTAGGCAAAAACAAAAAATCACGGATGAAGAAGTAATTAAGCTTGCTAAGATTTCGGCCAAACTTCAAGAACATTATTATTTTCCACAAGATACGGAGTGGGCCAAAGAAAAGGGCGAACTATATATTGTTCAAACCAGACCAATTACAACAATTGCGCAAACTACAAAAACAACAAAATCAGAAAAAGGAGAAATTAAAATTTCTGAAGCACCAATCCTATCTGGAACTTCTGCCTCCCCTGGAATTGGAACTGGGCCTGTTAAGATCTTAAAAAGCCCTAAGGAGATTGGAAAAATTGAAAAAGGAGATGTACTTGTAGCGCCGATGACTTCCCCTGACTATGTTCCTGCAATGAAGAAGTCAGCAGCAATAATTACTGACGAAGGCGGAGAAACTTCCCATGCTGCAATTGTTTCCCGTGAGCTTGGAATTCCTTGCGTGGTTGGAACAAAAGAGGCAACTAAAAGATTAAAAGATGGAATGATTGTAAGCGTTGATGGGGCCAGTGGAAATATATTTGCTGGAGCAAAAGTAGCAACAACTAATATTGCCGAACCTAAAAGGCTCCATACTCGCTATAAAGTAAAAACTGCAACTAAAGTTTATGTAAATCTAGCAGAGCCGGAAAGAGCAAAAGAAATAGCAAAAATGAATGTGGATGGAGTCGGGCTACTTCGCGCTGAATTTATGATTGCCAACATTGGAATTCACCCTAAAGAAGCAATCAAGAAGAAAGAACAAGGTCGTTTTATAGAAAAATTAGCAAATGATATGGAAATTTTCTGTAAAGCCTTTTATCCACGACCAATCACCTACCGCGCAACTGATTTTAAAACCAATGAATATAGAAGTCTTCCGGGTGGAAAGTTTTGGGAACCTGTTGAACCAAACCCAATGCTTGGATTTCGCGGTGCTTACCGTTATGTAAGTAATCCGGAAGTTTTTAGCTTGGAACTTCAGGCAATCCACAAAGTTCGTGAGAAATATGACAACTTACATTTAATGATCCCATTTTGCAGGTCGCCCGAAGAACTAGCTAAAGTTAGGAGATTGGTAGCTTCTGAGGGGTTATTTGAAAGCACCAGTTTTAAGTTTTTAATGATGTGTGAGATTCCTGTCAATGTAATTCAAATTGATGATTTTATTAAAGTTGGGATCGATGGAATATCTGTTGGGAGTAATGATTTGACAATGCTTATAATGGGTACGGACCGCGATAATGCAGATGTTGCCCAGGAATACAATGAAATGTCTCCGAGTGTTCTTTGGGCTCTTGAACGTGTTGTCAAAAAGTGCGCAGAAGCAGGTGTAACTTGTTCTATTTGTGGTCAGGCGGCGTCAACCCATGAGGACTTAGTTAAAAAATTAGTGCGCTGGGGCATAACTTCTGTTTCTGTTAATCCAGATACAATTGATAGGACACGAGAAATTGTTCAGGCAGCAGAAAACGATATATAAATGGCAAAAATTAAACACATTTGGGCCAGAGAAATTCTTGATTCGCGTGGAATCCCAACCGTTGAAACGGCCTTAATGCTTGATAATGGCGGAGTTAGTGTTTCTTCTGTTCCTGCAGGCACTTCAACTGGTAGCCATGAGGCTTTGGAACTTCGAGATACTGAAAATCCAAGATTTTTAGGCCAAGGAGTTCAAAAGGCGGTTGAAAATGTAAATACAGTTTTAGGCGCTGCTGTAATTGGCATGGACCCAAGCGATCAAATAGGAATCGACAATAAATTAGTTACGGCGGATGGCACGGAAAATAAAAGTAAATACGGCGCAAACGCAATTCTCTCTATTTCAGAGGTTGTGACCCGCGCAGGCGCTATTGTAAATAATCAGCCCCTTTATTCATGGGTTTACCAGTTGGCCTCAAAGGGTAATATTACATCAAAAGTAAAAATACCTACACCACTTTTTAACATGATTAATGGCGGCTTGCACGGTGCAGGTAACTTGGATTTTCAGGAGTTTTGGGTTGTTCCCGCAAGTAACAAAACTTTTACTGAAGGACTTCAAATGGGGGCAGAAATCTACCAAACAATAGGTCTTAACTTGGGGCACCGGGGTGCAATTCATTCTGTGGGCCAGGAAGGCGGCTATGCACCAAATTTATTTACTAATGCTGATGCTTTTGAGGTATTTATTGAGTCGATTAGGCAAACAAATTATTCTTTGGGGAGGGATGTGTTTTTAGGGCTTGATGTCGCTTCTAATTCGTTCTACAGAGACGGCGAATACGTAATAAAAGATAGAACCGGCGGAATGGATGATAATCAGTTTCTTGAATACTACAAAGGCCTTTTTGATCAGTATAAGTTAGCAATTATCGAAGATCCGTTTCAGGAAGACGCTTGGGACAGTTGGAAGAAGATGGTGGGTACGATGAATGACTCTTTAATAGTTGTAGGAGATGACCTTTTGGTAACCAATCCAAAGAGGGTTCAGAAAGCAATTATAGAAAAGGCTTGTAATGCCGCTGTCATTAAACCCAACCAAATAGGAACAGTTACCGAAACCTTGAATGTTGTAAAAATGGTAAAAGATGCAGGTTGGAAAATAGTAGTTTCTCATAGGTCAGGGGAAACAAACGACAGTTTTATTGCTGACTTTGCTGTTGGGGTGGCAGCTGATTATATAAAATCCGGCGCTCCTGCCAGGGGTGAGCGCGTAGCTAAATATAATAGGCTTATTTCAATCGAGGCTGAATTAAATCAAATTAAATAATTATGGACCCCGAAACTTCAAAGCTTGTTCTTTTGGTAGTACTCGACGGTTGGGGGATTGCGGCCCCAGGGCCTGGAAACGCAATTTCGCTTGCCAATACTGTTAATATGAATAAATTTTTGGCAAGTTATCCCCACACTGAACTTTCTGCGTCCGGTGAATCTGTGGGCTTGCCACATGGTGAGGTTGGCAATACAGAAACCGGACACTTGAATTTGGGAGCGGGACGTATTGTTTATCAGGATTTAAAGCGTATCAATATGAGTATTGCCGATGATGATTTTTTTCAAAATGAAACACTTATCGCAGCAATTAATCATGCAAAAGAAAATAATTCTAACCTGCATTTTATGGGCCTAATTGGCGCGGGTGGAGTTCACAGTAATATTGAGCACCTTTATGCTTTAATTGAACTTGCTAAAAAACAAAATTTTAATCGTGTGTTTTTAGATCTTTTTACTGACGGTCGTGATTCCCCGCCTACAGCAGCCAAAACTTACATTTCGCAACTCCGGGAGGCAATTTCTAAATTTGGAATAGGTCAAATAAGCTCAATTATGGGTAGATATTGGGCAATGGACAGAGATTTAAGGTGGGACAGAACGAGTAAAGCCTATTCAGCATTAACTGCCGGACAGGGCCATTTAGTAAAGACTCCAGAAGAGGCAATTGATTTATCCTATGCTGACGGCAAAACAGACGAATTCATTGATCCCTCCCTCATTACGGGTACTGACAGTAAACCAATTGCTATCATAAAAGATAACGATTCAGTAGTTTTTTTTAACTTTAGAATTGATAGACCCAGACAGCTTTCGCGTGCCTTTGTTTTTGATGACTTTAAAAATGCCAATGCCTTGCTAGGCTTTGATCCTTACCAGGTTAAGTACCAAAAAACCCATTTACCTTTACGCCCTGCTCAAGGAGTTGAGCCTTTTGAAAGAGGTTTAAAACTTAAAAATTTGTTTTTTGTAACTATGACTGAATATGAAAGACAAATTGTAGAAGCGGGAGCAAAGGTAGCTTTTCCACCCGAGAATGTAAAAATTCCCTTGGGCCGTGTGATTTCTGAAGCCGGATTAAGGCAACTTCGTGCATCAGAAAGTGAAAAGGAACGGTTTGTTACGTTTTACTTTAATGGCCAACAGGAAATTCCGTTTGATGGCGAGGACCATACTATTATACCTTCTCCAAAGGTGGCAACTTACGATCTTAAGCCCGAAATGAGCGCACGGGAATTAACTGAAGCTGTATTAGCCAAACTTACCGATATTGGGGACTATAGATTTATACTTATGAACTTTGCAAATGCGGACATGGTTGGTCATACAGGTAACATAGGAGCGGCTGTTAAGGCATGTGACGTAATTGACGAATGTCTTGGAAAACTTTCAGCATGGATTTTGGCTTACGGTGGCACCATGCTAATTACAGCAGACCACGGCAATGTTGAGGAAATGATAAATGCTCAAACCGGGCAAGTAGAAACTGAACATAGCGGCAATCCAGTACCTTTTATAGCAATTTCAAAGGAGCTTTTAGGTAGGAGTCAAATATTAACCTCCGGGATTTTGGCAGATGTTGCACCAACTGTCCTTAAAATTTTAAGGCTAGAGGTTCCGGGAAGTATGACCGGCCGTAATCTCCTAGATTCTTTAGTAAAGTGACCGTATACTTTACTTTATGCATGGCGTTACTGAGTTCTTCGTTGAGAATTTAACAAGCTTCATTAACCTTTATGGTTATTTGGCTGTCTTTGTTTTAATGACTCTTGAAAGCGCCTTGATTCCAATTCCTAGTGAAATTACGATGACTTTTGCCGGATTTTTATCTGGTACAGGACACTTAAATATTTGGGTAGTTGTTTTAGTTGGCGCTTTAGGCAACCTTTTTGGTTCACTTCTTGCATTTTGGTTGGGCGAAAAAATGGGTGAAATGTGGATTAGAACTGCCATTAAGAAATGGGGTAAATGGATTTTAGTTCACGAGAAAGATTTTGATATGTCTTTAGCTTGGTTTAAAAAATATGGCCAGGGAATTACATTTGGCTCACGTTTGCTTCCAATTGTCCGCACTTTTATTAGTTTGCCGGCAGGAATTGCTGACATGAATATTGTTAAATTTGGAATATTCACATTTATAGGCTCTTTTATTTGGTCGGGAGTACTTGCTTATTTAGGCCTTAAACTCGGCCAAAACTGGCTGGCAATTGACCCAATTTTTCGTAAGTTTCAATTTTTAATTATTGGCCTTGTTGGCTTAGGAGTTGTCTATTACATTTATTCCCACCTCAGGAAAAAGAATTGACTTACTCGTAATTAGAAGTAATATTGGTTATGGGCTTTATTGAAGTACTAACTGGTGCAAAAATTATTAGAGCAGAGGCTTTCGAAGACGGTCCCTATGTTGTAACACAGACCCGTGGATATGCTGTTAACGGGGAAATTATTAGTTCTAAGTTGGAAACGTTTTCTGACCCCATTTCTGCAAAGGAAAAACTTACTTATAGATTGTTACGTAATACCGCAGGTGGAGTAGGACTGCTGGTAGGGGGCACTGCCATGTGTATGGCGGGATTTTCTCTCTTTGTTGATCAAGAAAAATATGGGGCCAATCCAATTGACGCCTCTGCAGTCATTGGTACAGGTGTATTAGTTGCAAGGCTCGGACTTGAAAATATAACGCTGGCAGTTGAGGCTTCAGTAACTAAAAATTCACTCAAAAATATTAAAGGTTAGTTCTTGTATTTTCTGACCAATCCTACAACCTTCCCTTGAATCCTTACATTTTTAACAAAAATTGGTTGCATTGTGGAGTTGGCTGGTTGCAACCTAATGCGTGTTGCTTCTTTAAAGAATCTTTTTAGGGTAGCCATACCGTTATCCAGAAGCGCAACAACTATCTCGCCATCGTTTGCACTTTCTGTTTGTTCGATTACAACATAATCACCATCATTTATATGATCTTCAATCATACTTTGTCCCCTGACTTGTAAAACATAAGTTCGCTTTTTGCCACTGACAAATGCTGCCGGAATATTCATTGTTGCGTTAGGGTCAGTGTAAGGTTCAATTGGGGCCCCGGCTGCGATAAAACCCAAGATTGGTGCATCGAAGCTTTCTGTTACGGCGCTGGTATCAACTTGAGTTAATTCCATACTTCTATTTTTGCCATGTTTTCGTTTAATTAAATTCTTTTCTTCGAGTGCTTGTAAATGCTCGTGGACTGTTGCAAGTGAAGAGACACCAATTGCTTCCGCAATTTGCTTAAGGGTTGGCGCAGAACTATTGGATTGAATAAATTGTTTAATAAAATCGAGTATTTGTCGCTGTTTCTTATATATTATCAAAGGCATAGTTCAATATACGAACATTACCCGAAGTCGTCAACTGGAACTATATATATCAAAACCAAACAATACCCAAATGTATGCTACAATTTAGTCAGTGAAATTTAAACTTAAATCAAAATACATTCCTATTCCTGACCAGGCCGCCGCAATTGAAAAATTGTCGGGAGGAATTAATAGTGGGGAAAAATACCAAACTCTTCTAGGTGTAACTGGAAGCGGAAAGACTTTTACAATGGCAAAGGTAATAGAAAAGGTTCAAAGACCAACCTTAATCATTTCTCACAATAAAACTCTAGCTGCACAGTTGTACCAGGAAATGCGTGAGCTTTTTCCGGATAATGCAGTTAGTTACTTCGTTTCCTATTATGATTACTACCAACCCGAAGCCTACATTCCCTCAACCGATACATATATAGAAAAAGATTCTGATGTAAATGAAACAATAGATAAACTCCGATTAGCGGCAACTGCCAATCTTTTAACCAGATCCGACACGATTGTTGTAGCCTCAGTTTCCTGTATTTACAATATTGGTTCCCCTAAGGAATATGGCCGTTTTATTTTCGAGTTTATGACAGGTATGAAAATTAACCGTGAACAAATAATCGATAGAATAGTGGACTTGCAGTACGAACGAAGTGAATTTGGATTTAACCGTGGCACATTCAGGGTTCGAGGTGATTCAATTGATATTTATCCGGCCTATCTCGATGAAGGAATCCACATTGAGGTTAACGAAAACAGTATTAAAAAAGTAGAAATTATAAATCCAGTTACAGGCAGTAAAGCTGAGAATAAAACCGATTACGAACAAACAAATTTCGTCCTTTACCCAGCCAAACATTTTATGACTAACCCAGAAACTTACAAAGATGTTTTTGAAGTCATTAAATCAGACTTGAACATACAGGTTAAAAAACTAAAATCAGAAGGAAAGGTGCTCGAGGCGCATAGAATCGCGCAAAAAGTCACATATGACCTTGAGATGATCCAAGAAGTCGGTTATGTAAAGGGAATCGAAAATTACTCGCGTTATTTTGATGGCCGCGCACCTGGCGACGCGCCATATTCACTTTTAGATTACTTTAATGAGCCTTACAAAGATAAATGGATGCTCCTGGTTGACGAATCTCACATGACTTTTCCGCAAGTTCGAGGGATGTTTAATGGTGACCGCGCCCGGAAGCAAACATTAATTGATTACGGATTTAGGTTACCCTCGGCATTAGATAACCGGCCTCTAAGATTTGAAGAATTCATGCGTAGAATCCCAAATTTTATTGCAAGTAGTGCAACTCCTAATGAGTGGGAAGTGTCTATGAGTAAAAATAATATTACGGAACTCTTGGTTAGGCCTACTGGTATTCCCGACCCCTTGGTTGACATCCGCCCTGTTAAAAACCAAATAAAGGATGTAATAGAAGAAATTAAGAAAATTGTGGCCAAAAAGCAAAGAACATTAGTTACAACCCTAACTAAAAAAACCGCGGAAGATTTATCTACCTATTTGAATGAACAAGGCCTAAAGGTTCAATATTTGCATTCAGATGTCAAGACTTTGGAAAGAACCGATATTTTAGACGACCTTAGAAGTGGTAAATATGATGTTTTAGTTGGAATTAACTTGCTCCGTGAAGGGCTTGATCTACCTGAAGTAAGTTTGGTAGCCATACTTGATGCCGATAAGGAAGGCTTTTTAAGAAGCGACGTTACACTCATCCAGACAATGGGCAGGGCGGCGAGACACGTTGAGGGTAAAGTAATTATGTATGCGGATCGTGTAACAGGTTCTATGCAAAGAGCGTTGGATGAAGTTGCAAGGAGAAGGGAATATCAACTTAGCTACAACAAAAAACATAACATTACCCCAGTTAGTGTAGAAAAACCGAGACGGGAGCGTGTTATTGAATTCGATTCTTCAGAGCGCGGATCTTGGGTATTTGGTAGTAAAGAAGCCGTTTTTGATTCATTACCGCATTTAGAAATTGATGCCATGACCCCAATGGAAAAAAAGAGATTGGTTAAAAATTTGCAAACAGAAATGCGTTTAGCCGCACAGGACTTAAATTTCGAACTAGCAGCGGAGATACGTGACAAAGTTAAAGAAATACTCTAATCGCTAAAAGTAACAAAACCAACGCCAATTCCCCATTTATTTGGAGCAAGTAGTTTTTTCAAAATATTAATATCAACCTTTCGGTCAGGCTCACCTCTAAACAAAGTTGGAAAGCTTTTTTCAGGATCATCGGAGGTAAGAATTTTCCTTGCATTTCCGAGATTGTTAACCACCTTTCCAAATTTTAAGCATAGTTCTGCGATGTATTTTCTTTCGCTTTCGGACAATTTTGATTCATTTAGGTAATGTTTAATCTGCGCTTTGTTAAAGTCGTTGTTTAGAGGGGCACCACTATCTAGTTTAGAGTTATAAACTGTAGGCACATTATCTAATGAAATATTGTTTGGGTTAACACTATATTTTTCTGTAAGTTCGTGCATGGGAGTTATTTTAACAGTGTTTTTGCAGCCTGTCCACTATAGGACTCGAACTTGTAGTGTGGTAGAATATCTCTGCCACCGGCTAAAACCGGCGGGTATTTCCTGTGGATAACATTATTAAAATAAGGGGTGCCAGGCAGCATAATTTAAAGAATATTGATCTTGATATTCCTAAAAATAAATTGGTTGTTTTGACTGGTGTTTCCGGTAGCGGTAAAAGTTCTTTAGCTTTTGACACCATTTATGCTGAAGGGCAGAGGCGTTATGTTGAGAGTCTTTCTTCATACGCTCGCCAATTTTTGGGCATAATGGAAAAGCCGGATGTTGACTCAATTGAAGGCTTGTCTCCCGCAATTTCTATAGATCAAAAAACTACATCTCACAACCCACGTTCTACTGTGGGCACGGTTACAGAAATTTATGATTATTTACGTCTATTATTTGCCAGAATTGGTCATCCACATTGCCCTATCTGCGGTAGGGAGATTGCACACCAAACCCTGGACCAAATAGTTGATCAGTCAATTAATTTAATCGAGACAACTGCAAAAAACGATAAAAAAGCTTGGTTTTTAGTTCTTTCGCCAATGGTCCAGGAAAGAAAAGGTGAGTTTTCGCAGCTTTTTGAGAACTTAAAAGCCAAAGGCTACAGGCAGGTCAGGATCGATGGCCGTATTCATGACCTATCTGACGATATTATCCTTATTAAAACCAATAAACATTCAATTGATGCGGTTATCGATAGAGTAAGTGTGGTTGGCGTTAATCTTAAAGACAAAACTTTCTTAGATAACTTAAAGTCCCGCCTTGCAGACTCAATTCAGCAAGCTTTGAACCTTTCTGAAGGTTTGGTTGTAATGGGACAAATTTTAGATAAAGAGTTTGTAATGCCCACTTCTCCCAAGGAATTTAAAGATCACTTGTTTTCTGAACGTTTTGCTTGTCCGATAGATAATATTAGTCTTCCAGAGATAGAGCCGCGCACATTCTCTTTCAATTCACCACAAGGAGCATGTCCAACTTGTACTGGGCTCGGTAAGATTTTGAAGGTAGAACCTGATTTAATATTTTCGCCGGAGCTAACGATTATGGAGGGTGGAATTTTGCCGTTCCAGAATATGTTTGAACATGAAACATGGTATAGCCGACTTATTCGCAAGGTATGCGAAGAATCTGGAATAGATGTAAATAAGCAAATTGGTGAATTTACAAATAAAGAGAAAGAGATCCTGTTATCAGGAACAGGGGAAAAACAGTATCACGTTTATGGAACAAACAGGTTTGGCAAAGAAACTTATATCTGGGAAAAGTTTACTGGCATTGTTCATGAACTGGAACGAAGGTACAACGAGTCTGAGAGTGATTGGGTAAAGGAGGAAATTAAAAAATACATGCGTGAAAGGCTTTGCCCTGAGTGCAATGGTTTGAGGCTCAAAAAAGAAGCACTTTCTATTACAATTGGTGATCTTTCTATTGCCGAAGTTACTTCTTATTCCATAGATAAATCAATTGAGTGGGTTAACTCAGTAGAGCAGTCTAAGGTTACAAATACCAGAGAAAAAGAAATCGCGCGGCTTATTATTAAGGAAACTCTGGGACGCCTTAAGTTTTTAACATCAGTGGGACTTGAATATTTAACTCTTAATAGAGTTGCAGGATCCCTCTCTGGGGGCGAAGCACAAAGAATTAGACTTGCTTCTCAAATTGGTTCAGGTTTAACCGGGGTTTTATATGTCCTTGATGAACCAACAATTGGTTTACACCCTAGAGATGACAGCAAACTAATAGCAACGCTTAAGAAACTACGGGACTTAGGTAATTCTGTTGTGGTTGTTGAACACGATGCAACAATGATGAAGGAAAGTGACTACATTGTTGATTTTGGTCCTGGGGCCGGGAGACTCGGTGGAGAAGTTATTGCAACTGGCACACCACAGGAAATTGAGAAAAATCCAAAATCTATTACAGGGCAATATTTGTCAGGTAAAAAGAAGATTGAAAGTTCAAGCTCTAAACAATTGTCGATTCCTAGAAGTAATGATCCAAAACTTAAAATAGTGGGTGCAAATCAGTTTAATTTAAAAAA
Source organism: Patescibacteria group bacterium (assembly GCA_035260845.1). Classification (GTDB taxonomy): domain Bacteria; phylum Patescibacteriota; class Microgenomatia; order UBA8517; family UBA8517; genus DATFUL01. The sequence goes on along the minus strand of DATFUL010000011.1, from coordinate 15,228 downwards.
TGTCGATGTAGAATTTCCGCTTGGAAAATTAGTCGCAATAACTGGTGTTTCTGGGAGCGGAAAGTCCACTTTACTTGTTGAAACGATCTACCCGGCTCTTCAGAAAGAATTAAACTACAACTTTAGGGGTGATGCTATTGGCTATAAAAGAATAGAAGGTTTAGAAAATATAGATAAAGCGATTTTAATTGATCAAACACCAATTGGCAGAACTCCAAGAAGTAATCCATCAACCTATACCGGCATGTTTGACCCAATTCGTGATGTGTTTACGGCAACCCGTGACGCTAAAACCGCTGGTTATAAAAAAGGTAGATTCTCTTTTAATGTACGAGGCGGAAGATGTGAAGCTTGTGAAGGCCAGGGTCAAATTAAGATTGAGATGCAATTTATGAGTGATATTTGGGTAACTTGTGATGTTTGTCATGGCAAACGCTATAACGCACAAACTTTAGAAGTAACTTATAGAGGTAAAAACATTTCAGAAGTACTCGACATGACTATTGACGAGGCTAAAGAATTTTTCCATGCACATCCGCAAATTTTAACGAAACTGGAAACTTTGTCACTTGTCGGCTTAGGTTATATGCAGTTGGGTCAACCGGCAACTACTCTTTCGGGAGGCGAAGCACAAAGGGTAAAGCTGGCAACGGAGCTTTCTAGGCGTGCAACAGGCAAAACCGTTTATATTCTTGATGAGCCAACAACAGGTTTACATTTCGCAGATGTAGATAGACTACTCAAAGTCTTAAAATTGTTAGTCGAAAAAGGGAACTCTGTTTTTGTAATTGAGCACAATCTAGATGTTATTAAAAATGCAGATTATATAGTTGATCTTGGCCCAGAAGGCGGAGACGGAGGCGGTAAAATTGTGGCTCAGGGGCAAGTTAGTGATTTAATTAAAAATAAATCTTCTTACACCGGGCAATATTTAACTAATGGTTAATAACTAATAGTGACGATATACTAATTGAATGAAACTTAAGCTTCTTTTGTTCCTTCTGACACTTTTCACTTTTACCTTTTCACTTCTACCTCCTAAAATTCAAGCCGACGATGCTTTTGCGGTTGATGCCAAGGTAACGTATAAAGTTGAAAGTTCTGCAAGAACGATCGTTACTCACGACATTACTCTTGAAAATTTATTTTCTACTCTTTATGCCACAACCTATACTTTGTCACTTGAGAATATTAATGCACAAAATATAGAAGCAAAAACTGATAGCGGTAAACTAATTAAAGTTGAAACGATAGAAGATGGCAACAAATTAAACCTAAAGTTAAATTTTCCTGATGTTGTTGTTGGACGGGCTCAAAAACGGCATTTTACAATATCTTATGAAAACAGTAGCTTTGCCGCAAAGACAGGTGAAGTTTGGGAGATTTCAATTCCCAGACTTTCAGATGAGGCAGATTTTAGAAATTATAATATAAATCTTGTTGTACCAGATTCCTTTGGCCAGGAGGCATATATTTCCCCACAGCCAACTTCGCGTGACAATTCAAATGGTTTTAAAAACTACACTTTTTCTAAGGGAAGTATCAGTGCAACTGGAGTAACTGCAGGGTTTGGTCAATTTCAGGTTTTTTCTTTTAATCTTTCTTACCATCTTGAAAACCCCTTAGCTATTAATTCTCAGACCGAGATTGCAATTCCACCAGATACTGCGTTTCAAAAAGTTTATTTTAGTAAAGTTGAACCAAAACCATCAACAATTCGCATTGACGAAGATGGAAATTGGCTTGCTGTCTATAAACTCACTCCACGGCAAAGAGTTGATGTTAGTGTAATAGGAACAGTTCAGATATTTGCAAGTTATAGACCATTTCCTAAGCCCTCCGCCTCAGCTCTAAAGGATAACCTCTTACCCACAAATTATTGGCAGGTTGGTAGTGATCAAATTAAACTTCTGGCAAATAATTTAAAAACTCCCGAAGCAATTTATGACTTTGTATCCAAAAACTTAAAATACAATTTTTCGAGAGTTCAGCCAAATGTACAAAGAATGGGAGCGCTTTCCGCCCTTAACAGCCCATCACAAGCTATTTGTATGGAGTTTACCGATTTATTCATTGCACTTGCCAGAGCGGCTGGAATTCCAGCCAGAGAAATCAACGGTTATGCCTATACAGAAAATAAAGAACTACAGCCGCTTTCGTTAGTAAATGATGTTTTGCATGCCTGGCCGGAATATTACGACAAAGATAAAGGAGCTTGGATTCCAGTTGACCCCACCTGGGGCGCTACAAGTGGTGTAGATTATTTTAATAAACTAGATTTAAGACATTTTGCCTTTGTTGTGCATGGAGTTAGTGATCATGAACCTTACCCCCCGGGGTCATATAAATTAGGTGTTAACCCGCAAAAAGATGTTTATGTTTCGTTTGGTGAGCTTCCGGCAGAAAGAAATAGTACTCCACAAATTACTATCAATGCAATTCGCAACCTACCATTTTTGGATTCAATATATTCAATAAAAGTTTATAATCCTGGCCCCTCATCGATTGACTCTTTTTACCCGACTGTTTTGTTCGATAACAAAGAGCATTCACGAGATTTTGTGCAGATACTGCCTCCATACGGAACTTACACCTCACAAATTATAGTGCCTTTTAGTTTGCTGGGTAAAAATACTCCTGATAGCGTTAAGGTTGTGGTCAACGAGAGCCAAGTTGAACTTACTACTAATAAAGTCCAAGTAGTGACCAATAGTCTTTTAGCCCTTTTTGTAACATTAATTGCAATTGTTGTTTTGGTAATGATTCGTCTAAAAAAACTCAAATTAAATAAAATTACTGATACAATACAGGGAATTTATGCAAAAATTACTGGAAAAACTTCCAAAAATAGCAATAATTCCTAACTTTTTCAAAAGTTTACCGGAAACTCCTGGTATTTATACTTATTTTAAAGATGGTGTGGTTATTTATGTCGGTAAGGCTATAAATATTAGAAAACGCGTCACTTCATATTTTGATTTAGATCTTGATACCAAAACAAGAAAAATGGTCAGTAGTGCAACCCACTTAAGTTTTATTCAAGTCACTTCTGAGCTTGAGGCTTTACTTTTGGAAGCTAAATTAATTAGGAGTTACATGCCCCACTACAATATTGAAGCCAAAGACGATAAGCACCCACTGTATATAAGAATTACTAAAGAAAAGTTTCCAAGAATTGTAACTGCAAGAAAAACTTTAGAAAATGAAGAGAATTTAGCTTTTTACGGCCCATTCCCGTCATCAAGGAGTGTTTATACGGTTCTTAAGATGTTAAGACGTATTTTTCCATATTCAGATCACAAACTTGGAAAAAGAGGTTGTATTTACTCACATATTGGTCTTTGTAACCCATGTCCCAATGAAATTGAACTAGTAACTAATAGTGAGGAGCGAAATGCTCAAATAAAACTATATTCGAAAAACATAAGAAATATAAAATCGATTCTTGACGGAAAGATTGATCAGGTTAGTAAAAGTCTAGAAAAAGAAATGGCGGCTTTGTCAAAATCAGAAAATTATGAGGAAGCCCTAGCGGTACGCAATCAACTAACACATTTAGAATATATTACGCGGCCTCAAATATCGACTGAATTTTATTTGGAAAACCCTAATTTATATTCCGATCAAAGACAAAAAGAACTTAATGAATTTAAAAATATTTTGGTAGATAACAAAATAAAAATAGCAAAATTAGAAAGAATTGAATGTTTTGATATCGCTCATTTGGCAGGTACAAACGCTACAGCTTCCATGGTCACATTTATAAACGGAGAAGCCGATAAAAGTTATTACCGGCATTTTAAAATAAAAATTGCCAAAGGCGGCGATGATTATGCTTCCATGGCCGAAATCGCATTAAGACGCAAAAATAATTTTACTTCTTGGGGTAAACCTGATTTAATAATTGTAGATGGGGGAGTGGGCCAAGTTGCAGAGTTTAGTAAAACAATTTCAGAGGTGCCAATAGTAGGAATTGCAAAACACCCAGATAGATTGATTGTAAACGACTATAAGGTAAAGCTGACTGGAGCCGCCCTGAACTTAGTTGTAAGAATGAGAGATGAGGCGCATAGATTTGCAAGACGGTATCATCACAATTTAATATCAAAAAGCATCAAAAATGCGAACAATAATTAAACATTTTTTAATTACAACTGTCACTCTTTATATAGTTTCTGATTTTATTTCTGGTATTAAATTTGCCGAAGGGCTTTACACAATTCTTTTGGCAGGTTTTGTTCTGATGTTGGCTACACTTATTGTACGTCCAATAATTAATGTACTTTTACTACCTATTAATTTAATTACTTTTGGGCTTTTCAAATGGGTCACATATGCAATTACACTTTACTTGGTTACACTGGTTGTGCCGGGATTTTCCATAGGTTCATTCTTTTTTAAAGGTCTTAATTCGTACTGGTTTGTTCTTCCGGCAATTTCTCTTTCAGGGGTTTTAGCTTTTATAGCTTTTTCGTTTATTATATCTACAATTTCTTCACTTCTTTATTGGATATTTAAATAGCAAACAGGGTATAATGCATGAATATGAAGCAGGTATTGACGATATTTCAGATAGTAGTTTCAGTTGCTCTAATTATTGTAATTCTTATTCAAGCCCGTGGAACTGGTTTGGGTAGAACTTTTGGTGGTGGTTCTGGGACTTCCTTTTCCAGGCGTGGCCTTGAGAAACTAATTTTTAGGTTAACTTTCATACTGGTTGGCCTGTTTTTGATTGTCTCTATCCTGCAATTGGTTATTTAACTATGCCAAGCATCCGCTATTTTTTTCGTCTTGTTGGCGCATTTTTTTCTAGATTTAAAGCCTTAATCGCTATTGGAATCGGCCTCGGAGTCATTTTCTTTTTTGTTCTCAATATTATTCTTCCAATATTTGGAGGCTGGCAAGTTAAAAGAATTGGCATATCTGGACGGTATTTAACAAGTACTCTGCCTAATAATATTTTAGAAATGGTTGGCGACGGCCTCACAAAACTCGATCAGAATGGTCAAGTTGTTCCAAATCTTGCAGAAAGCTGGAATACTCCAGATAAAGGAAAAACTTGGATCTTTAAACTTAAAAAAGGATTGGTTTGGCAAGACGGGAAACCCCTTATATCTAAGAATGTTATTTATCAATTTTCAGACGCCGAAGTAGCTTACCCTGACAATGAAACAATAACTTTTACACTTCAAAATCCTTATTCCGCATTTCCTTCCGTAGTTTCAAGGCCAGCTTTTCGATCGGGGCTTTTGGGCACCGGGCAATGGAAAGTTAAAAATTTGAATTTGGTGGGGGACTACGTTGATCAAATAACGCTTGAAAATAATAAAAAGGAAAGAATTATATATAAATTTTACCCAACAGAGGAAAGAGTAAAGTTGGCTTTTGAGCTCGGTCAGCTCGATGAAGTTTTGGATATTATTGATCCCAAACCAATTTCTGATTGGAAAAATGTCAAAGTTACCAAAGACATAAATAAAAATGAACACGTGGCTGTATTTTTTAACATGGCGGATAAATATCTAGGAGATAAAAACTTAAGACAGGCCTTGTCTTACGCTACTAATAAAAATAATTTGGGCGGAGAACGTGCAATTAGTCCAATTTCCGAAAACTCTTGGGCTTATAACCCACAAGTAAAACAGTATTCTTATGACCCAATCAAAGCAAAATCTATAATACAGGCAATGTCAGCTGAAGCAAAAACTAATTTAAATATTGTTTTAACTACTTCACCTCTTTTGTTACCACAGGCTGAACTCATTCAAAAGGATTGGGAGGCGGTTGGCATTAAAACGACTTTGCAAGTAGCTTCGAACGTACCAACCAATTTCCAGGCTCTTCTTGCTATTTTTGACATTCCCGATGACCCTGATCAGTACTCAATTTGGCACTCAACACAAATCCAAACAAATATAACCCATTATAGTAATCCAAGAATTGATAAACTTTTAGAGGATGGAAGAACGGCCTTAAACATTGAAGACAGGAAACAAATATATTTGGATTTTCAAAGATTCCTAGTCGAGGACTCGCCTGCAATATTTTTATATTACCCTGAGGCTTTTACAATTGATCGCTAACTAACTTTTTTAACTCATCATAACTATTCGGTAACGTTTCCAATTTTGTGCCATTTATGTAAAACGTAGGAGTAGCGTTAATATTGATTAAATTAGCGTCATTCAAGTCAGCCTTAATCTTGTCTTTTATAACCTGACTATTAAAATCTGAGATAAATTTATTAGATTCAACTCCAAGTGAGGCTGCATAACTTGCAAAAACATCTTTTGGGTCAGGTAGTACAGACCACTCAGCCTGTGTTTCGTAAAGTTTGTCATGCATTTGCCAAAACTTGCCGTTAATACCTACAGCTTCTGCAGCCATAGCTGAACCTTGAGAATTTTTATGTTGGCTTAAAGGAAAGTTTCTAAAAACAAAGTTTATTCTTCCGGCAAATTCTGTTAAAAGCTGCTTGATTAATGGATGGTATTCGCCACAAGCTGGGCACTGATAGTCACCAAATTCAACAAGGATAACTTTTGCGGATTCCGTAGCAGGTAGGTAGTTTCCATTCTGAATCCCGCTAGTTACATATTCGTTTTTCGGTATTAATATATCCTGACTAACCTTTTTACTATTTGTTACGGTTGGGGCGGAACTGCCTTTAGTCATTAAAAAAATCCCGCCGGCAATCAAAATTATCGTAGCTAATGTGCCGAAGAGGATTCCTTTGTCTTTAAACATATTTATTAAAGGTTATGATACCTAAATATAGCTGTTATATCAATCTAATGATTTTCCTTAATTACCGTTAAATAAAGGTCTTCAAATTTCTTGGCGGATTTTTTTATATCGTGCGTATTAGCTGTTTTTATGCTTTCCTGTCCTTCCCTCTCAATATTCTTTTTAGTCGAAAACAGGTCATCTATAGCTTTTGCTATTTCGTGAACATCGAGGGGGTTAAAAAGGTGGCCATTAACATTATTTTTAACTAGCTCCGGTAACGCGCCTGCATTTGCCGCCAAAACAGGTAAACCTGAGGCCATAGCCTCTAAAGTCACGATGCTTTGCAGTTCAGCGATTGAGGAAATAATAAAAGCATCCGAAAATTTGTACAAACTTCTCAGGTCCTCGTCTGGCACAAAACCAGTTAATATAATATGTTCATCCATACCAATTTTTCTGGACAAGGCCTTAAGTCTTACAAGTTCTGTTCCTTTTCCGGCAACAACTAAACAAATATCATGCTTTTTATTAAGGAGCTTCATTGCTTTTAAAATAATGTCTATATTCTTTTCTTTATCAATTCTGCCAACATATAGAAGGTAGAACTCCGCCTTTGGTATTTTATATTTCTTGCCTATATATTCCTCGTTTTTATTTTTAGAACTAAAGACAGTTAAATCAATACCGTTAGATATCACGTGAACGTCTCTTTTTACACCTTTATTTTTAAGGTAGCCGGCTCCCCAATGTGATGGCGAAGTTAGTGCATCAAATTTTGAAAAAAAGACATTTAGATTGCGCCACATAATTACATCCAGCCAATTTTCAAAAAAATCTGGAAATGGCAATTTTGGAAAAACATTTTCAGACATAAAGTGATTTGTACAAACAATAGGAATGTTCTGCTCTTTGGCAACACTAAGAACTGCCCTTGCCAGATTTAGGTTTGTCTGAACATGAATAATATCTGGTTTAAAGTCATTAAAGATATTTTTTATTAAATTATTTTGAAAAGGTAGGGCTACATGAACATCGGCATAGAAAGGCCACGGAACGGATTTAAGTTCGTACATTTTGACACCATTTCCATTTTTGATACCCATTACGGGGCTACCTGTTTGTGAAGGAACCAAATATGCAACTTCATGCCCATCCGCGATCATCTGTTTTGAGATACGTTCTATAAATCTTAAAAGTCCGCCAACATGGGGTAAATAAAAATCAGTAACAAATAATATTTTCATTATTTAAGGATACATTAAATCTCCAGTTAAAGCTCTATTTATGATAAAATATGGCTGTCCTCGTGTGTTTTTACAAAATTTCAAGTGAAATTTTGAGAGGAGAAGCAGCGAAACGGTAAGGCTTGAGCGTTAGTGGATAGGAAGTGAAGCTTGTTTCGACAAGGTGGTCGTAGCTCAATGGTAGAGTACTAGCTTGTGGAGCTAGGTGTTGCGGGTTCGAATCCCGTCGACCACCCAAATTTTATCTTTAGGTTATAATGTCTTCATATGTTAGTTGATCACGCACAAATTATGGTTCGAGGCGGCCATGGAGGCGCGGGTATGCCCAAAAAGATTAAAGGGCCAGATGGTGGTAATGGTGGTGACGGCGGAGATGTTTATTTTTTTGTTTCTTCTAATGTAAATCTTTTAAATCAATTTAGCGAAAAAGACAGTTTTGTAGCCCCAAATGGTGCAATGGGTGCCCGTAACAATAAAACCGGTAAAAATGGCCAGGACCTCGAAATTACTCTGCCAATCGGAACTTCACTTTATGATAAAAAAACTCATGACCTGATTTGGGAAGCAAGTAAAGTTGGTGAAAGATTTTTAATTTGTAAAGGCGGCAAGGGTGGATTTGGAGGAGAAACTGCAGAGAGTGGGAAGCCTGGTGAGGAGCATAAGTTAATTCTTTCTTTAAGATTGATTGCTGATTTTGGATTGATTGGCCTTCCAAATGCGGGGAAAAGTAGTCTACTTAACGAAGTAACAAATGCCCATGCAGCTGTTGCTAATTATCAGTTTACAACTCTTGAACCAAATCTTGGGATTTTTGAAGGAAAATGCTTGGCAGATATTCCCGGCCTAATTGAAGGCGCTTCAACTGGCCGTGGGCTTGGCATAGCTTTCTTAAAACACATAGAAAAGGTTTCTGTACTTTTACACTGTATTTCGGCAGAAAGCCTTGACGTTATAAAAGATTATAAGACAATTAGAAAAGAGTTGGCTGACTTTAAACCCGAACTAGCCAAAAAACCTGAAGTTATTATATTAACTAAAATAGACATGGTCAGTGATGAAAAAACCCAGGATTTAATTAAAATACTTAAGAAAGAGGCTAAAACTGTTGTCCCGGTTTCTATTCATAACTTTCAAAGTTTAGAGGAACTTAAAAAAGTGTTGAGACAATTGTAATTTATTTGATATACTGAATTTGATATGCCAAACGATAAAACTAGAAAAAGGGTGGTTGTTGAAGAGGTTCCCGGAGTTACTAATAATCAACCAATTGAGGAAGTTAAAGAAAAAGTAGAGGAACTTCAAGGTATTACCGAGCATATTTCAGACGATGTTCAAAAGTCTTCAGAGATTCAAGAAGATTTAGCCAAGGCAGCTGAGGAAGTTGTACCTATGGAGCCTGTTGAACCACCGCAATTCCAAAGGGAAGACATGATGCCTCAAATTAAATCAAGTCGCGGTCCAAGCCCTGCTATGATAATTATTCCAGGAATATTTCTATTAGGTGCACTTCTTGGTGGAATTATTTTTTATCAAAGAAGTATTTCTAAAGGTTCAGTAGAGCCCACTCCAACATCTCCAAGTTATGACAACACCATTACTGTAAACCCTACCTCTGCGCCGATAACCCAAACTACTCTTGATCTAACAAAGTATCCAATTAATGTAATGAATGGCTCAGGGACCCCTGGGCAAGCAGGTACAGTTAAAGATTTGCTTGTAGCCGCAGGATTTACAGTTTCTAAAGCAGGTAACGCACCGAGCTATGATTACACTAAAACTGTTATTAAGGCCAAAGTAGATGTTCCTGCAGAATTTTTAACAAAATTAACCTCAACTCTTAGTAAAACCTATGTTCTAGATACAACCCAGCCCCTGGCCACTTCTTCGGCTGATAGCGTGCAAGTAATTATTGGAAGTACCAAAGCACAGTAAGTTACTTATTTAAACTAAGGTCGCTCAATTATTAATTCCGTTGTCGCAATATTAGAGTTTGTGGTAAGTATATTTAATATTTGCTCTGCGATATCTTTGGGATCCATATATCCACTTATATCCTTTTCTGGGGTTATTTTCCAAAAATTCTCTGACTTCATTCCGCCAGGATAAACTCCAGTTACTTTAATACCATGATTTCGTGCTTCCAGTCTTAGACTTTCTGTAAATCCTCGTAGGCCCCACTTGCTAGCGCAATAAAGAACTTCCATTTCTCGAGCCTTTATACTCGATGTTGATCCGACATTAACGATATGACCCGTCTTTGTTGGAATCATCCGTTTGTATACTTCTTGAGCAATATAAACATTGCCTTTTAGATTCACTCCAAAAATATCCATTATTTCTTCACGAGTAGTTTCTTCAAAAGTTTTTACTAACCCCCGGCCAGCACAATTAACCAAAAAGTCAATTTCTTTTGTTTCGGTATCAATCTGAAGAAATACATTATCTATACTTTGAAGATCTCTGATGTCACATTTAACTTTGACAACTTCGGAGGAAAACTTAACTTGATCAATATTTCTTGCCAAAGCAAATACTTTTACACCATTTTTGGCTAACAATTCTGCAATAGCCTTTCCCAGTCCGCTTGAAGCGCCTGTTACAACTGCCGTTTTTTTAGAAAGATCTATTTTCGCCATTTAGGAGCGGGTAGCGGGAATCGAACCCGCATCAAAAGCTTGGAAAGCTCTTGTTCTACCATTGAACCATACCCGCAATTACATGAAGGGTATTGGCAATGGCCAAGCTGTGCTTACCATTGAACCATACCCGCACTTCGCTACGCTCAGCGCAAATTATATCAAATTTATCATTGCTGGCAAAATATGATAAATTAAATATTGTATGGAGAAATTCTTAGAAAAGTTTAAGAATCCAAAATATCTTCTTAAGATTATCATTGTCGCGGCTGTTTATTACCTTTCGGCTAAGTTTGGCCTTTCGTTAGCCTTTAGTATTAAGCAGGTAACTTTAGTTTGGCCCCCAACCGGGATTTCTTTAGCAATCTTGGTACTTTTTGGTACTGAACTTTGGCCTGGTATATTAATTGGGGCATTTGCAGCAAACTTTACAACTCAAGAGACCTTTCAGGTAGCCCTCGCTATTTCTATTGGAAACATGTTGGAGGCTGTAATCGGATCTTCTGTTTTAAAATTCTTTGGATTTAAAAGATCTTTCGAGCGTATACAAGATGTAATAATATTTATAGTTTTTGCTGCCATCTTAAGCACAGCAATAAGTGCTACGGTTGGAACAACCAGTTTAATTTTGGGGGGTATCGGGTCTTGGAACAACTATTTTAATATTTGGCAAAACTGGTGGGCGGGTGACTTCTTGGGAGACATGATTGTTGCCCCAGCAATACTTGTTTGGTCAAGGGTTTCCAAATTCAAATTTGATATTCTTAGTATTATAGAAGGCCTCTTGCTTTTGATTGCCTCCTCCCTCGTTAGCATTTCAATCTTCACTGGTACATTTATGCATATTCCTTTTGGTGTCCAAAACCAATTTAAATATTTAATTTTTCCTTTAATTCTTTTAGCTTCTTACAGATTCAAACAAAAAGGCTCAACTCTTTTGATACTTATTATTACGGGCATTTCTGTTTGGGGAGTAATCACAGGTAGTGGGCCATTTATAATTCCAGGTGACCCTGAAGCAAGTTTCTTGTACCTGGGCGTGTTTGCAGCGTCCATTTCAATTACGTTTTTGGTTTTTTCAGTAGTTATTGAGGAAAGAGACAGAGCTGAAAAAAAGTTCAAAGCATTGATTGAGAATAGTTCGGATGTTATTTTTTTGGTTGACCAAACTGGAAAAGTTACCTACGCCAGCCAATCTGTTAAGAAGGTTTTGGGATATGATCCCGAAGAACTTGTTGGTGGAGATGGCTTTAAACTTGTATATAAAGAGGATATTAAACTTACTCAGGATGCCCTTAAAGACATACTTAGTAATCCAGGCAAGACAATTAAAATTCAAAATAGGCTTTTTCTAAAAAACGGAGATATGCACTGGATGGAAGCTGAAGCGGTCAACTTCCTAACCGACCCAGCAATTTATGGCATTGTCATAAATTTTCGTGACATAAACGAACGCATGCAGTTAGATAAAGTTAAAAGTGAGTTTGTATCACTTTCCGCACACCAACTAAGGTCACCCCTTTCAATTATTAGATGGTATTCAGAGTCCTTAATAAAAGATAAAAAATTCCCGGCCGCATTAATGGAGTATTTGCATCAAATTTATTCTGCTGCGCTTGCCATGAATGACACTGTTAATTTATTACTTGATGTCTCTAGGTTTGAATTGGGCACAGTTCAGATCTCGGGTGGCCCTGTTTCTATTGATGAAATTATAAATGACGTCTTGCGCGAAAAAAGCGTCCTAATTTCGGGTAAAAACATTAAATTTATAAATACTACCAAAGAAAAGATGCCTGAAATTATAGGGGATCCAAAACTTGTACGCGTAATTATCGAAAACCTTGTGAGCAATGCCATAAAGTACACGCCGATAGGTGGAAATGTTGAAGTCGGGTTAACTCAAGAAGCTACTGATATTTTATTTATAATTAAGGATTCAGGTGTAGGTATACCGCTTGCCGATCAAAACAAAATCTTTACAAAACTTTATAGAGGTAGTAATGTTAGGAGTACTGGAAGTAGTGGTTTGGGTCTTGGACTTTATTTAGTAAAGTTAATTACAGACTTAAAAGGCGGTAAAATTTGGTTTAAGTCTCAAGAGGGCAAGGGTACCACTTTTTTTGTACAGTTTCCGAATGAATTAAAAAACAATGGCGATGGAACCACAAAATAGCACACCAAGTAATAATCAAAAAACGGTTTTAGTCGTTGAAGACGACACTAGTCTTCAAAGGATATTATCGGAAAAAATTAGTGAGCTTGGAGCTAAAGTTGTTTTAGCGGAAACGGCACAAGATGCCCTTAATAAAATCAACGCATCTCCGCCTAATTTGATTCTTTTAGACATTATGCTTCCGGGAGGAATGAATGGTTTTGATGTTCTTGAGCAAATTAAAAGACATCCTACTTTAAAGACGATTCATGTTATTGTTTTAACAAACCTGGACTCCGAACAAAAAACAGCGTTAGACATTGGAGCGGAAGACTACATTGTTAAATCAAATATCTCCCTGGACGAAATTGTCCTCAAAGTTAAAAACCAACTTCAGTAATTTTATTTAAAATAACTCTTTTGTCGGAGTGCCCGGATTCGAACCGGGGACCTCTTCGTCCCAAACGAAGCGCGCTACCAGCTGCGCTACACTCCGAAATACTAAGTGCCGAGGGCGGGACTCGAACCCGCATGAACTTGCGCTCGAGGGCTCTTAAGGCCCTTGCGTATACCATTTCGCCACCTCGGCTTGGCCTGAATCTATATTTTACCATTTACAAAGTAAATGGCCAAGCTCTGCTTACAATTTACTAGGGCATATAAACAATTTGACATTACTCTTCCTTTTCTTCTAAGCTGAAATAGATAACGAATGGGGGTGAGATTTATGAAAAAATCTAATAAATATAATGGGTTCATTGCTATGTGGTTAGTTAATATGGTCCTTTTAGTTCTTGCCAATATGTACTGGCCAAGAAATTTTGTTTTAGGGTCAATGACAGTTAGCAAATGGACCGCAGTAGTAGGAGTAGCTCTTCTTTGGAATGCTGCTCTTTGGGCCACACAGCCGGTAGCAGACAAGCTTAAGGTTAAACTTAACAGTCCAATGAAGATGATGCTTGCGTATTTAGCGGCGAACTTTGTTGCACTTTGGGTTTTAGCAAGACTTGGCCCAGGTGTTGGTTTTGGAGTATCTAGTTCAGTTTTGGTTTTTGGTTTAGCTTTTGTTGCTAATTTCGTTCAATACTTAGTTTGGGCATTACTCGCCAAACTTAAGTTAGCAGAGATGTGAGGAAACTCATAAAAATCGGGTGGGGAGCTAGGGGCCTACTGATGTATTCCGGGTGAAACTGGGTACCAACAAAGAACTTATGATTTTTAAGTTCGATGGCTTCTACAAGCTCTCCATCCGGAGAAGTTCCGCTAATCGTAAATCCCGCTTTCTCAAAATCCTTTTTATACTTATTATTAAATTCGTACCTGTGTCTGTGCCGTTCATAAATTATAAGTGACCCATGGTTTGTAGCTTTTTTGTCTCTTGGAATAAACCAAGGAGCGTTTGGAGCTTTACCAAACTCTAAGTATGATTTTTCTAAAACCGATCCTTTTTTAACAATACATGGCCAAGCTCCCAAGCGAATTGTCCCGCCATATTGACGCTTTTTAAGATATTCAATTTGCGAATCCATAACGTGGATAACAGGGTGCTTTGTTCTTGGATTGGCCTCGGTTGTATTTGCATCAGTTAATCCCATCACTCCACGCGCAAATTCAATTGTTGCCATTTGCATTCCAAAACATAAACCTAAATAGGGAATATTGTTTTCTCTGGCATATTTTGCTGCAATTAATTTTCCTTCTGTACCCCGAGCACCCCAACCCTGCGGAACAATAATGCCATCAAAGCCTTCCAAAGTTTTTTTGCGGTTTTCTAAGTCTTCAGAATCAATCCAGGAAGTTTTTACATTTACGCCGAGTTTGGCACCACTATGCCTTAAAGATTCTATTACAGATACATAAGAGTCGGAAAGCTGGTACTCACCAGTTGCAAAATATTTACCAACCATGGCAACCTTGACCTCTTTATTGAATTTCTTGGTAACTTTTACAGCCATTTCTTGCCAATTTTTAAAGTTTTTATGCTTCTTATTACCTAAATTAAGAAGGTTTAGACAAGTACTGGCCAAGTGGTGTTGGGGTTTGTGGAAAAGAATTGGTACATCATAAATTGTATTTAAATCAGGTACGGAAAATACTCTATCAGGCGCTATATTACAAAAAAGTGCTAATTTATCTAAGCGTTTTTTATCAATTGGAATTTCACTTCTGGCAATTATTATTTCTGGTTGTATTCCCATACTATTCAAAACATGCACAGACGTTTGTGCTGGTTTACTTTTAAGTTCACCGACATTTGAAAGGTAGGGAAGATAAGTTACATGAACATGAATAACATCCTTGGGATGTTTTAGTTTTAAGATTCTATACGCTTCAAAGAAAATACCATTTTTATATTCACCCACGGTACCACCATATTCTGCTATTACGATTTCTGAATTGTTAACTTTTCCGGATTCTTCAATTCTTTTTAAAATTTCGTCAGTTACGTGGGGAATAACGTCGA
>DATFUL010000010.1:0-19383 GCA_035260845.1 Patescibacteria group bacterium | reverse complement strand
AATATTTGTATCGCCAAAATCATTTCAGGAACAGCTTAATATTTCTTTTAATACAGATGGAGTGTTTGATGAATCAAAGGCAATTATTCCAGGTATAACTGCAACTGCTCAATCTTCTGGCGACAAAACCAAGTCAACAACTGGGGCTAAATTGGTTGGAGATAAAGCTGCAGGAAGCGTTCAAATTGCCAATGGTAACAGTAGCCCCATCAATTTAGCGGCAGGTACAATTTTAACTTCAAGTTCTGGCCTTAAATTTACTACAAATATAGAGGCCTCTGTTTCCGGCCAGACTTCACCCGGGTTTCCTGGTACAAGTACACTAGCTGTAACCGCGGGGGACATTGGAGCTCAGTACAATCTTGCAAAAGGAGAAATATTTAAAGTTGGAGTTTTTGATAAATCTCAAGTTGCGGCAACTTCTCAAGGAGATTTTTCCGGTGGGAGCAGCCAGCAAATTGCAGCGGTTTCTGACGATGATCAAAAAAACCTTAAAGCAGTTCTAAAGACTGAACTTTCAGGCAATGTTGTAAATGACTTGCAGGGCAAAACTTCTGAAAATCAGATTTTTGTAGATGATCTAGCAGATTTGACTGAAACTTCGGCTGTTTTTGATCACAAGATAGGCGATGTTGCTGACACCTTGAAGCTCTCTTTGAGTATAAATGCAACGGGAGTAATTGCCGATAAAACAAAACTTGAACAGTATGCGGCAGATACATTAAAAGACAAAATACCTCAAGGGTATGCGATAAGAAACAGTCAGATAACTTTTAAATTTAAATTTGTCAGCAAACAAAATGGCAACTTAGTCTATACAGCCGATGTTGGTGCTAATTTTCTGCCAATGACAAATTCAGACGACATAATTAAACAAATTTTAGGTAAAACGGTCCCAGCTGCAGAGAGCTACCTATCAACAGTCCCGGGCTATACTCGAGCAGAAGTAAAACTTAGTACAAGTCTTCCCGGACCTTTTAAAACACTGCCTCATATAAATAAAAATATTACAATCGAAATTGCAGCCGATAGGTGATCTCAAACTTCAATTTTTCTGATATCATTTCATGTATGGATCAAAAGACAATTTTGCGGATTGCAGCACTCATCTCTGGAGTTTCGGGAATAATTATTTTAATTGGAGTTATTTATCCAATAGTTTCTTATAATTCAATCTACGGTAAAAACTTTTCAGAACTGGTTTCACCAATTAGCGAAAACCAAATTGCTCAACCAAATGTTGCCGGAGTTGCAACTACCGATTCAGCTGTAAACGATTTTACGAGAGCAAGTAATTGGTTTGTTGGAGGCGCATCTTCATCTGATTTTAGTGCCTCAAAAGTTAAGTACTTTACAGTCAGTATTCCAAAATTAAAAATTCAAGGTGCTTCAGTTGCTATTGGCGGGGAGGACTTGAATAAAAGTTTAATTCAATATCCGGGAACTGCGCTTCCGGGGCGTCCCGGTAACACAGTTATTTTTGGCCATTCTATTTTGCCCATTTTTTATAATCCTAAAAATTACATTTCTATGTTTTCGCTCCTTCCAACCCTTACTAATGGGGACGAAATTGATATAGACTACGATGGAGTTTCCTACGTCTATAAAGTTGAAACAATGTTTGAAGTTCACCCTACTGATATTCAAGTTTTGGACCAAGATAGCAGTGATTCATTTGTAACTTTAGTTACTTGTACCCCACCAGGGGATCCAAGTAATCCAAAAAGATTAATAGTTCGCGCCCGTGTAGTTCCCCCAACAAATTAATTTTATTACAAACATATAAACATTGAATGGGATATCACTCGGGGTTATCATAGGGCATGTCTCAGCGAAAAGAAAAATTGAAGCGGAAGTTGGTTTCATATAATGACAACCCTGTAATCAAAGAGCCCTTCTCCATTATCAAAAAGCCACTGGCAATTATCATCTGTATTGGGTTTTTAGTTTTTCTAAACGGACTCTTTAATCATTTTATTTTAGATGATCCGTCGCAAATTGTAGATAACTTAAATATCCACAATGTCAAAAATATTCCTTTCTTTTTCACTGGGGGTACATTTTTCAATGGAGGTGGGGCACAAATTGGTGCTTATTATCGACCCCTAGTTAGTACTTTTTTTGCAATAATATATTCTTTTTTTGGCAACAACTACGTTGCCTTTCACTCTTTTCAACTTATTTTCCATATAGCCAACGCCTGCATTCTGTTTCTCCTTTTCAGATCCTTTTTTGAAAGACGATTATCTCTTGTATTATCTCTGATTTTTCTTGTCCATCCATTAAATAGCGAAGCTGTTTATTATATTTCAAGTACCCAAGATGTATTATTTTTCTTCTTTGGGATATCATCATTGTGGTTACTTGTAGGAACACAATATTCTAAAAGAAATTTTACAATCGCGTTAATTTTTCTTCTGTTTTCACTATTCTCGAAGGAGACTGGAATTATGTTTATTCTGATGGATGCTCTTTATCTATTTATGAAAAATAGGCAAAAATCCTATATTTTTATTGGTCTCTCACTCATTATTTTGATTTTTTATCTCTTTCTAAAAAATAACGCTGTTGGTCTTTTTACCAAATCATCAGCAGGTTTGATTGGTCAGGTAGGACTTTTGACTAGGTTAATAAATATTCCGGCAACCATCATCTTTTATCTTAGGGGATTCGTTTATCCTCTTAATCTCGCATCAGTTTATGAATGGGTTTATAAGATACCCGACCTTCTCCATTTTTGGTTGCCACTTTTTCTATTCGTTTTGTTTATATCATCGGTATTCTACTTTATGTCTGTCATCTATAAAAAACATTCGCAGGAAGATTTTAGGACTTATATATTTTTTGCTTTCTGGTTTTTTATTGGTATTGCGCTCCATCTTAATATTTTTCCGCTTGATGCAACCGTTGCAGAAAGGTGGTTTTATTTTCCAATAGTGGGACTACTTGGGATGATAGGTATTTTATTGAAGATTTATAAAGTAAATTTTACAAATAGATATGTCGTTATTTTGACAGCGATTATTTTGATTATTTTTTCAGTAAGAACTTTTGTGAGAAGTTTTGATTGGAGAAACGAATTACAAATTGCGTCGCATGATATTAAGGTGTCAAAAGAGGCATATAATTTGGAAAATACCATAGCCATTGAATTTCTAAGGCAAGGTAATTTTGAAGAAGCTAAGATATATGCTGAAAAATCTATAAATATACACCCGTACACACAAAATTATAATACACTTGGCCTGATTTATTTTTGGTTAAATGATTATCCAAAAGCCAAAGAAAGTTATCTAAAAGCTCTGACATTTGGTAGCCGTTACAAAGTTTATGACAATCTTGCGTGGTTGGGATTGGTTTATGGCGACCCTAAAGAAAATATTGAGTTCATTAAAGGTACACTTAAAAAATTTCCTCAAGATTACAGACTTTGGCTTTACCTTGCTATCCTTGAGTATAAGCAAGGCGATATGGGACACGCAAAAGCTGCTATTATTATGGCAAGTCGCTTTGACCAAAGCGTAGAAACTAAAACTATTTTTGATAATATAATGAAAGGTGAGCCTCTAAATCTGGGGTATACACTTGGTAATAAATTGATTGAATAAATATTAATATGAAAACACTTGGAATTGATTATGGACAAAGCAAAATCGGAATTGCAGTTGGGGTTGGAACTTTATCGGAGCCCTTAAAAGTTATTCGCGTTTCCTCATTTGCCGATGCCCTAGAAAAAATCAAAAAAGAAATAGAGATTGAGAATCCAGACAAAGTTGTGGTTGGTGTTTCGGAAGCTGCAATGGGGGAAGAATCTAAAAAATTTGCACAAGAATTAGGGGCTACTACTTTTGATGAAACACTTACATCCCGTGACGCTCAAAAGCTTTCTATTGAAGCCGGAATTAGTCGCAAAAAACGCCATCAAATGGAAGACGCCTATGCAGCTTCCTTAATGCTTCAAAATTATCTAGATACACAAAAAGACTGGTAAATCCAGATTTGTGATACAATTTGGCCATGGAATCTATAGACAACCAAAACCTAGAGAAAAAGACGATGGCGATTGTTGAATGGCTCAATCTCGATGATGTGCCATCAGCTGCCAGCATAGATCCGGAGAATAAAATGGGTTTACAAAATGCATTCAAAAAAAACGATGGAGTTTACCCCGACCCTATACCAGAAGCTGTTATGGAAAAAGCAAAGAAGAATCTGGTAAGAAACAAAGTAATTCTTCTTAATAGCCAAAAAATTGGTGCCAAAGTTTTATCAAAACCGGGTAGTTCCACTCAACTTACAACAGGAGGGAAATCGGTTCCACTTTTTAAAGAGCAGGTATATTCAGCAGGACAATACTTGTCAAAATTAGGTTTTGAACCAGAACCCAAAACAGTAGGGGATACTTTTATTTTGAGTGGTCAGAGGAAAATGCAATCATATTCCACAAAGGACCCAAATGTACGCGTCGAGATACAAAGAAATGGACAGAATGAGAACTCGCCAGTGAACCTTATACAGTTGGTCATTAATTAATTCCCCCTTTAACTATTTGAATTCTTTATAGCCTTGGCGGAGTAGTTTCTGTGTTATACTTTAAATATGATGTTTAAGAATGTGATTTCTCCAATTCAAGCTTGGCTTTTGTCTCAAGGACGCTGTGTTGGCTGCGGGCGTGAACTTGCGGATGGCAAGTTTTCTGATCATAAATCTGGCACCAAAAAAGTAGTTTGTACTTGTGGCCGCATTTTTATTCATGATCCAAAAACTAACAAATATAGGCGTGCACTTCTCGAGGAAGTATAGATATAATATAAAATCCAAATGAAAAAGTTAGCTATACTGCCTTTTTTATTCGTTCTAGCCTTGGCTATTGGTGTTTTGTGGTTGTATACAAACACAACTCCTGTTGGGTCTAAAATTTTGTACACTGATTTTACCGTTTCTCCCGGCGCCAGCGCCACTCAAATTGGGTCAAATTTGTATAAATCGGGTTTAATTAAAAATCCACAAGTATTTAGATATTATGTTCAATTTTCAGGAATGTCGGCTAGTATTCAAGCTGGTGATTATCGACTTTCCCCAAGTTTTAATCTATTTCAGATAGTAGATGCACTTGCCAAAAGCCCGCTTGAGGTCAGGGTTACTATTCCGGAAGGCTTCACAAGAAGTGAAGTTGCTAGCAAATTTGCAAAAAGCTTGGACGAAGGCCAGCCTTTTATAGACCAGTTTCTTTTGGGTTCAAAAAACGATGAGGGCTATTTGTTTCCGGATACTTATCTTGTAGCCAATAACGCTACCCCGGGGGCAATAATTGCCAAAATGAAGACCAATTTTAATGTAAGAACAGCTGGCATGAATTTTAGCAAAAATCAGGTAATTCTGGCTTCAATCATCGAAAAGGAGACAAAAAGCATAGAAGAACGGCCAATAGTTGCCGGGATTTTAATGAATAGACTTAATGCTGGCATGGCCCTTCAAGTTGATGTTGCCCCAATTACATATAAAGAAAGAGGGCTTCCGGCCTCACCAATTGCCAATCCAGGTTTAATCTCCCTCCAGGCTGCAGCAAACCCAATAAAAACTGATTATTGGTATTATTTGCACGATGCTACTGGCACAATTCACTATGCCAAAACCTTGGAAGAGCAGAACGCCAATATAAAACTCTATTTATTGAAATAGTAAATAAAGTGGGTCTTGACAACCTTCTTGTTAAAATCACATACTGACATTACAAAACTTATGTCTGCCCGACAAAATAAATCTTCTGGAAAGTTACTTCTCTTGGTTGCACTAGTTGTTTTGGTTGGAGGTTTCTTTCTTCTTAAATCAAAGTCTTTAAATTTAAGTATGGCTCCTAGTACAAAAACCAACTCTGAAGCTACAGCAACTCCTACAGCAGCCAAAAAACAGATGACTACAGCTGAAGCAAAAAGCGCCGTTAGTGGCCCTGTTGGAAGAAATAGTTTAAGAGCATATCCTGGTCCGGGAGTAGGTCAGGTTACACTTGAATGGCAAAGGTATTTCCCAGATGGAGAAAATTTTAGTGTTCATTATGGAACACTTTCCAAAGGGTATACTTCTGTAAATCCACTCATTGGCTACATTTCAACTTACACAGTCAATAATCTTACCCCAGGCACCAAATATTATTTTGTAATTGAAGGATTTAAGACTGGCGGAGTTTCGGCAGGTTGGGACGGAGAAGTCTCGGCTATCGCCCCATCTTCTCCTGTTGCAGTTGTCGGAATTATGGGTCCTGTTGGCAGAAATCAACTTACAGCCAAGGCAGGTCCTAAAAAAGGACAGGTAACTTTAAGCTGGGTAAGATATTATCCAGATACTGAAAAATACAGTGTTGTTTATGGACTTATGCCTGGCAAATATGCTTTTGGAGTTCTAAATGCTGTTAACACAATGCCACAAACCTCCAATTACAGCTATACAGTTGGGTCTTTGAACTCGGGAACAAGATATTATTTTGCACTTGAACCTCAAAGAAACGGTACCGCAATCTATGCAACCTCCGAGGTCTCAGTTGTTGCCCCATAATTTACTGCTTGACAGTCGTTCCTTAGTTTGTATAATTCCTAATTAGGCGTACAGATATAGGTACGCTCGTCCCGCTTCCGTCCATGCGGGTTTTCTTAGTGTTTGGGCACAAAAGACAAAAATGACGTCAAAAACTAACCGCAAAAATTTCGGCAAAGAAGAGAAGAATATTCCTCATATTGATTTGTCCGAAGTTCAGAGGGAAAGTTGGCAAGTATTTTTGAGTCAAGGAATAGCAGAAGAATTAGTCGCAATTTCTCCAATAGACGACTTTACAGGCAAGAATTGGCAGCTTAGACTTGGTGAACACTCCTTAGGATCTCCTACAATTTCTCCCAGAATGGCTCAAGTTAAAGGAATTACTTATTCATCTCCAGTTAAGATAAGAGCCACCCTTATCAACAAAAGAACGGGTAAAGAAGTTACACAAGATGTTTTCTTGGGTGACATTCCCCAAATGACAACCCGCGGAACCTTTGTGGTTAACGGAATTGAACGCGCAGTTATCAATCAAATAGTAAGAAGCCCAGGAGCTTATTTTTCAGGTCAACTTGATGCTACTTCAGGTCGAGTCCTTTATACCGGAGAAGTACGTCCACTACACGGAAGCTGGTTAGAATTTGAAGTTACCAGGGGGGATCTTATTTATGCCAGAATTGATAGGCGTAGAAAAGTTTTGGCTACAACCTTGCTTCGCGCTATGGGGGTTGAGACAGATCAAGATATTCAAAATGCTTTTGAGGCTTCCGACAAACACCCTGAGCACAAATACATCGCTGCAACCTTAGCTAAAGACACATCAAAAACAAGAGAGGAAGCAATTATAGAAATTTATAGAAAAATGAGACCAGGTGAGCCAGCGGTAATTGATAACGCAGAAACTTTGTTTGCAACTTTGTTTACAGATGGTAGAAGATACGATCTTGGTAAAGTTGGAAGATTTAAAATCAATAAAAGACTTGGTTTAACTTTAGCAAATGAAAAGAATAATTGGGTATTAACCAAACAAGATGTGGTTGCAGCTTTGGTTTATTTGATTGGTTTGCAAAACGGGGTTGGCAAACTTGATGATATTGACCATTTGGCCAACAGACGTTTAAGACGCGTTGGGGAACTTGTTGCTGTTAACGCTTTTAGAGTAGGCCTTCTCCGCCTAGAAAGGTCAGTTAAAGAGAAAATGTCTTTAATTTCACCTGATGACAAACCGCTTCCCGCCAACTTAATCAATGCAAGACCATTAATTGCTTCCCTTAATGAATTCTTTAGAAGCAACCAGCTTTCAACAATTTTGGACGACACTAATCCATTATCAGAAGTCGACAACTTAAGAAGAGTTTCGGTTCTTGGAACAGGCGGAATCAATAGAGAGCGAGCCAGTTTCTCAATCCGTGACGTTAATGCTTCCCAGTATTCAAGACTTGATCCAGTAAGATCCCCAGAAGGACCAAACATTGGACTTGTTACTTACCTAGCTTTATATGCAAAAGTAGACGAGTTTGGATTTATCCAGGCTCCTTACAGAAAAATCGAAAAAGTCGGTAAAAAAGCTAGAATCACCGATGAGATAGTTTATTTAACAGCCGATGATGAAGAAGATAGATATATTACTCACTCAGGAGTAAATGTTGACGCAGCCGGTTTTATTACCGATAAGCGTGTTCCGCTTAGGCACATGGGGCAGTTTATTGAAGGATCTGTAGAATTGGTTGAATATATTGATGTAACCCCAAGACAGGTAATTGGAGCCTCGGCTTCTCTTATTCCGTTCCTTGCAAATGACGAAGGAAACAGGGCTTTAATGGGTTCAAACATGCAATGTCAGGCTGTTCCTTTGGTTAATCCTGAGTCTCCAGTAGTTGGAACCGGAATGGAGTCAACTATTTCTGAAGGAATGAAGAGAGTTATAAGAGCCAGACACGCCGGAGTTGTTGAATTCATAGATAGCGAAAAAGTCGTTGTTAAATTAGACAAAAAAGTAGATGGTGCTTTGGAAAATTCTGAGGATGTAGAAATTACTGAAGACGGAAAGAAAGAAACCTACTTATTAAGTAAGTTTAAGCGTACAGCACATTCAACTTGTTACAACCAAGTAGCAAGAGCTATTCCTGGTCAAAAAGTTGAAGCTGGAGACTTGTTAGTTGATGGCCCAGCTAGCCAAGATGGAGAACTTGGTTTGGGACGCAATATGGTTATAGCTTACGCTAACTACGGAGGTTATGGTTTTGAAGACGCAATTTTAGTTTCCGACAAACTTGTTAAAGATGACTTACTTACCTCAATTCACATCGAAGAGTACGAAGCAGAAGTAGTTGATACAAAACTTGGCCCAGAAGAAATCACAAACGACATTCCTAACGTTTCTGAGGCCGAACTTGCAAACTTAGCCGGAGACGGAATAGTTATGATTGGTGCCGAAGTTGGTCCAAACGACATTTTAGTAGGTAAAATTGCTCCAAAAGGTGAAACAGAGCTTACTTCTGAAGAAAGATTACTACGCGCCATTTTTGGAGAAAAAGCACGAGAAGTCAGAGATACTTCTCTTCGTGTCCCACATGGTGAACGCGGAATAGTAGTTGATGTTCAAGTTCTTGACCGCGACAAAGGAGATGAGCTTGGGCCGGGAGTAATTAAGAAGGTTATTACAAGAGTTGCCCAAATCAGAAAAATTACAGTTGGAGACAAAATTGCAGGACGCCATGGTAATAAAGGAGTTGTTGCAAAAATTATGTCAGCTTCTGACATGCCATTTATGGCAGATGGAACTCCGGTTGATGTAGTTATTTCTCCTTTGTCAGTTATTTCCCGTATGAATTTGGGACAGCTTATGGAAACCCATTTGGGTTGGGCCTTAAGTACAAAGGGTCAAAAAGGCGCACTTCCAGTTTTTGATAAAGTTGATGCAGATGTAATTGCAGATGAACTAAAAACCGCAGGCCTTCCAGTTAACGGAAAAACAAGACTTTACGATGGTAAAACGGGTGAAGCATTTAAGGAAGATACAGTAGTTGGGGTTTCATACATCTTGAAACTTACCCACATGGTTGAGGACAAGACTCATGCCAGATCAACCGGTCCATACTCTCTTGTCACACAGCAACCTCTTGGTGGTAAAGCACAAATGGGAGGACAACGTCTTGGAGAAATGGAAGTCTGGGCACTTGAAGCTCACCGTGCAAGCCATACTTTACAGGAAATGCTTACAATTAAGTCTGACGACGTACTTGGACGTGCCAAAGCTTTTGAAGCTATAGTTAAGGGAGTTGAGATTCCGGAGTCCACTATTCCAGAATCATTTAAGGTTTTGGTCCGAGAACTTAATTCACTAGGTCTTTCAATCGAACCTCGTGGAGCAACTGTTGCTAAAGTTGATGAATCGGGTGAAGCAGAAGGACTTGAACTTGCCAAAGCAGCCGGGGCACAAGTAATTGCCTCAGAAGCCGAAATTATTGCAGAAGAAAGTCCGATGGAAGTTGAGGAGGTTGTAGCGTAAAATCAATCCCTATGGATGCACTTGTATCAAACGATCTTAAGAATTTAGTAGACTTTACCAGTTTAATGGTCAAGTTTGCCTCTCCTGACGAAATCAGGGCCTGGAGCCGTGGAGAAGTAACAAAACCAGAAACCATTAACTATAGAACCTTAAAACCCGAAAAGGACGGTCTTTTTGATGAGCGCATTTTTGGTCCTACAAAAGATTGGGAATGTTACTGTGGAAAGTATAAGAGAATTAGATATAAAGGCGTAATCTGTGATAAGTGTGGAGTCGAAGTCACTCAAGCTCGCGTAAGGCGCGAAAGAATGGGGCACATCACTCTTGCCAGCCCAACTGCACACGTTTGGTTCTTTAAAGGCGCGCCAAGCAAAATCTCTCTTCTTTTAGGAGTGGCACCAAGGGGAGTCGAACAAGTAGTTTATTTTGCCAGATATTTGGTTACAGAAGTTGATGAAGATAAAAGGAAAGAAGCTATAGCAAACATAGAGAAAGCAAAAACTGAAAGAATTGCTGAGATTGCTGAAGAATTTAAGTCTCGCCGTGACGCACTTAAAATCGAAGAAAAAGAAGCCAAAGAAAAGGTTGCAAATAAAATTAAGGACAAAGAACAAGCTTCCTTAGCAACCGCCGAAATTGAGCTTAATTTAAGAAAGAAAGAAGCTGCAATTAACGAAGAGGAAAAAGGAACAGACCTAAAAACCGAACAGCTTTTTGACAATCTTGCAGCGGTTGTAAAGAGCTTAAAGCCTTTGAGCATTTTAAGTGAAGAAGAATTTGATGAGATTGCACAACATGATGCAACCAATTTCTTTACCGCTAAAATGGGAGCTGATGCCATTCTTTCTGCAATTGAAAAATTGAATTTGGAAGAGCTTGCGATATCGGTTCGAGCAGAAATAGTTGGAATTAAAGGTGGTAGTTCAAAATATGTTAAATTAGTTAAAAGATTAAAACTTATTGATGGGCTTAAACGAGCCAAAATCAACCCATCTTGGATGGTTCTTAAAGTTTTACCAGTTCTTCCTCCGGACTTAAGACCTATGGTTCAACTTTCCGGCGGCCGTTTTGCAACAAGCGACTTAAACGATCTTTATAGGCGTGTAATCAACCGCAACAACCGTCTAAAACATCTTATAGGACTTGGTGCTCCGGAAATTATCTTGAGAAACGAAAAAAGAATGCTTCAGGAAGCTGTCGACTCTTTAATTGATGCTAGTCAAAGAAAAGCTACCAGAAAGTCCAGAGGCCGTCAGCCACTTAGATCCTTAAGTGACATGCTCCGTGGAAAGCAAGGAAGATTTAGACAAAACTTACTTGGCAAACGTGTCGACTATTCAGGACGTTCAGTTATTATAGTTGGCCCAGAACTTAAACTCACTCAGTGTGGACTTCCAAAAGACATGGCTCTTGAGATGTTTAAGCCCTTTGTTCTTCGCGAAATGATAACCCGTGGAATTGCACCAAACGTTAAAAGTGCCAAAAACATGTTGGATCGCAGGCCACCAGAAGTTTTTGATATCTTGGAAGAAATTACAAAAGATCACCCAGTTTTACTTAATCGTGCTCCTACTTTACACAAACTTTCAATTCAGGCTTTCTACCCAATTCTAATTGAAGGAAGTGCAATCAGGCTTCATCCAGCAATGTGTGCAGGATTTAATGCTGACTTTGACGGAGACCAAATGGCTGTTCACGTTCCACTTTCAACAAAAGCAATTGAAGAGGCAAAAACGTTAATGTTGCCTTCCAATAACTTGCTTAAACCAGCCGATGGAGGCCCGGTTGCAACCCCTTCAAGTAAGGAAATTGCACTCGGTGCTTATTACCTAACAAGTGACGACACAAGACTTCCGATTTACAACACCATTTTTAGGGATCGTGATGAGGCAATTTTTGCAAATCAGGCTGGTAAAGTTGAAATCAGACAAAAGATTCAGGTCATGATTGGTGAGGAAATTGTAGTAACAACTGTTGGCCGCATTTTATTCAACGAGGTTCTTCCTGAGAACTTTGATTTTGTAAACGAAGCTTCAACATCGTCTGTTATTAAAAGTTTATTCGTAAAAGCTTATGCAACAGTTTCCAAAGAGCGTGTTGTACAAATGGTTGATGACATTAAAGATTTAGGATTTTACGGTGGAACAATTTCCGGAGTCTCGTTTGGTATTTTTGACGCAAAAGTTTACCCAGAAAAAACAAAGGTCCTTACCCAAGCAGATGCCAAAGTGGCCGAAATTGAGGACAATTTTAATCAAGGTCTTATTACAATGGAAGAAAAAAGGCGTCTTAGCCAAGAAGTTTGGATCGAAGTTTCAGAAGACTTGGCTGATAAAACCTGGGATCTTCTTGAAGAAACAAACCCAATCCGTGTTGTTATTGATGCCAAAGTCGGACGTGCCTCAAGAGACCAAGTTAAACAGTTGTCGGCCATGCGCGGTTTAGTTGTCGACCCGTTGGGTAAAATTGTCGATCTTCCTATTAAAAGTAACTTTAGAGAAGGCCTTTCTGTTTTTGAATATGTAACTTCGTCTCGTGGATCCCGTAAAGGTCTAACAGACACAGCCATTAAAACTGCTGACGCAGGTTACTTAACTCGCCGCTTGGTAGACGTTGCACACGACGTTTTGATTCGTGAGGAAGATTGTGGAACTAAAGAAGGCTATTTAATCAAAAAAGAGGTTAGACCAAATGCATTTGCAGCCAGACTTTTTGGTAGATTTACAGTTAACAATATTATGGCCAAAGATGGCAAGACTGTGATAATTGCAGCCGGAGAACTGATTGATGAGGCAATGTCTAAGAAAATTGATGAAGCAGGAGTTACGGAAGTCATTATCCGCTCACCCCTTACTTGTGAGGCCAGATACGGAATGTGTATGAAGTGTTATGGTTGGGATTTGGGTACCAAGAAGATGGTTGAGATAGGTATGCCAGTTGGAGTAGTTGCTGCTCAATCAGTTGGAGAACCAGGAACCCAACTTACTCTTAAGACCAAGCACGCAGCCGGAGCTGTTGGAGTAGTCGACGTTACACAAGGACTTCCACGTGTTGAGGAATTGGTTGAGGCCCGTATTCCAAAAGTCGTTTCAGCCCTTTCTGAGATTGCAGGAAAAGTTAGTGTCGCAGAGAGTGAACAGGGTTGGAAAGTAACTGTTACCGCAAAAGGTACTCCAAAAGAGGAAAAAGAATATATTCTCCCCCGTGCTCTTGAACTTAATGTTGAAAATGGCCAATTGATCGATGCTGGAACAGCTCTTGCCAAGGGACCTTTGGATATTAAAGACATTCTTTCCATTAAAGGACTACGCCCAGCACAAGAATATTTAGTTCATGAAATTCAAAAAGTTTATGAGTCACAGGGAATTCCGATCAATGATAAACATTTTGAAGTAATTATTCGTAAGATGAGTGATGAAGTCAGAATTGTAACAACCGGAGATACACCATTTTTGCCGGGAGAGTTAACCAGCAAAGCAAGTTTTGAAGAAGAAAACGAGAAAGTTTTGGCAGCAGGAGGAGAACCAGCAAGTGCTCAACAAGTACTTTTGGGTATTACAAGACGCGCACTTTATACTGATAGCTGGCTTTCTGCAGCATCATTTGAGCAGACAACCGACGTCTTGACCGAGGCTGCACTTTTGGGCCGCGAAGATAAATTAATGGGACTTAAAGAAAACGTTATCATTGGCCGTTTGATTCCAGTTTCTCCAGAGCGCGCAATGATAAACGATAATTAATATGCCTACAATTAATCAATTAACCCGAAAAGGAAGAAAGAAAGTAGTTAAAAAAACAAAAACAACTTCCTTAAAAACTTGGTTTAATGCTAAAGATAGGGTTTTCAAAGATACACCATCGGTTTTTAAACGCGGTGTTGTTTTGGCTGTCAAAACTATGACTCCCAGAAAACCAAATTCGGCTCTTCGCAAAGTTGCTAGAGTTAGGTTATCTAATAAACAAGAAATCACAGCTTATATTCCAGGAGAAGGACACGAACTTGCCGAGCATTCTATCGTTTTGGTCCGCGGTGGCCGTGTTAAAGATTTGGCAGGTGTAAAATATCATATAGTCAGGGGTAAATTTGATACAACTGGAGTCTCGGGCCGCCAAAATAGTAGAAGCAAATACGGCGCCAAGAAAGGACAGGCAGTCAAGAAATAAAAAGATGGCAAGAAAAGGAACAATAAGACCAAGAAAAATAGAAATAGATCCAATTTATGGTAGTGTCATGCTGACAAAATTAATCAATAGAAGCATGAAGGACGGTAAAAAGTCAGTTGTCAGAAAAGAAGTTTACGCAGCACTTGAAATTATTAGAGCAAAAACAAATGAGGAACCAGTTAAGATCTTTGAACAGGCTCTAGAAAACATTAGACCAACAATGGAAGTTAGAGCTAGACGTGTTGGTGGAGCAGCTTATCAAGTTCCACAGCAAGTTAGGGGCCCCAGACGTGATTCCTTGGCAATTAGATGGTTGGTTGCTGCAGCTAACTCGAAATCAAACACAGAATTCCACACTTTTGCTGAGAAGTTGGCAAGTGAGCTTATGGACGCCGCAAAAGGTGAAGGAGTTTCTGTTAAAAAGAGACAAGAAGTAGAGAAAGTTGCGGAAGCTAACAAGGCCTTCAGCCACTTCAGGTGGTAAAATAATCCATTATGTCATTAATGAACGAACGAGAGACGTCATCTAAATTTGTAGAAGAAGATCCGAGATACAAATTAATTACAGATGAGACGATGAATAAAATAAGAAAAATTGATTTCGGAATAGTGCCCATACATCACCATATTGTTGAAGGCTTGAGGATTTTTAATAGAACAGAAGAGTTTGGTCAACAAGTCTTGAAAATTCACGAGACTCCGGATAGCCTTATTGAGGTTTTATTAGCTAATCTTCGAGAAAAAATAAGTAAATTATCCAAATGGCAGAAGTAGCAAAGAAAAAGGCGAGTATAGTCACAACGGCCACTAAGGACCGTAATGTTTCATATGAAAAGATCCGTAATATCGGCATTATCGCCCATATTGATGCAGGTAAAACAACAACCACAGAAAGACTTCTATTTGAGACTGGTAGAACTTATAAGTTGGGTTCAGTTGATGAAGGAACCACAGTTACAGACTGGATGGCTCAAGAAAGGGAGCGCGGTATCACTATCGTTTCGGCAGCAATTACCGCTTTTTGGGATCTTAAAAAGTCTACCTCAGTTCCCGAAGGCCACTACCGTATAAATTTAATCGATACTCCTGGACACATTGACTTTACAGCTGAAGTTGAGCGTTCTCTTCGTGTTCTTGATGGAGCCGTCATGGTTTTTGATGGCCGTACAGGAGTAGAGAGTCAATCAGAAACAGTTTGGCGTCAGGCCGACAAATACAAGGTTCCCAGAATTTGTGTTCTTAATAAATTAAATTTAATCGGGGCCGATTTTGAAGGTTCAATTGCTTCCATTCGCGAAAGACTTGGAGCAAACGCTTCCCCAGTTATCATCCCAATTGGCCAGGAACACGAACACAAAGGAGTTGTGGATCTTATAACAATGAAAGCCTTAACCTTTAAAGATTTTGCAGATCATGAGTTAACAGTTTCCGAGATTCCAGCCGAGCTTTTGGATGAAGCTAAAAAATACCGACAAGAACTTCTTGAAAAAGCCTGTGAATTTGATGACGAAGCTTTGAATAAGTTTTTGGAGGGTGCAGAAATCGATGAAGTTACTTTAAAACGTGCAATAAGAAAGGGCGTAATTTCGGGCAAATTCTTCCCGGTATTTGGTGGAGACAACCGTACAGCAGAATCCCAACTACTTCTTGATGGAGTCGTTGAATATTTGCCATCCCCAATCGATTTACCACCTGTTTCTGGTTTTGATGCCAAAACCCAGGAGCCAGTCACCCGTGAACGCAAAAATGAAGCTTTATTTAGTGGTCTTGCATTTAAAGTTATTACTGATCCACATGTGGGGCGTTTGGTTTACGTTAGGGTTTACTCAGGAACATTAAAATCTGGTGCGCAAATTTACAATTCCACAAAACAAAAGTATGAGCGTGTTGGAAAATTAGTTTTACTTCATGCCGATCAACGTGAACTTATCGAAGAAGCCTATGCAGGGGAAATCGTAGCGGTTGTAGGAATTAAAGAAACTTCAACAGGAGACACTATTTGTGATTCAAATAATCCGATTTTACTTGATTCAATCAGTTTCCCGGAACCCGTCATTTCTCTTGCAATTGAGCCAGCTACCAAAAGCGATCAAGAAAAGATGGGACTAGCCTTAGGTAAACTTTCGGATGAGGACCCAACATTTCGTATTAAAAGTAATCCAGAAACCGGGCAAACCATTATTAGCGGAATGGGAGAACTTCAACTTGAGGTCTTAGTAGACCGCATGAAGCGTGAATTTAATGTTGTTGCTACAACAGGTGCCCCACAAGTAGCTTACAAAGAAACAATCAAGAAAATTGGGAACGGTGAAGGTAAATATATTAGGCAAACCGGTGGCCGTGGGCAATATGGACACGCACTCCTTAGGCTTGAACCAATGGGTCGTGGAGAAGGATTTGAATTTAAGAGTGAAATTAAGGGTGGTGCAATTCCACTTGAATACATTTCTCCAATAGAAAAGGGAATTAAGGAGAAAATGGAAAATGGAATTATGGCCGGTTTCCCAATAGTCGACTTAAAGGCAATTGTAACAGATGGAAGTTACCACGAAGTAGACTCAAGTGAAATCGCCTTTAAGATTGCTGGTTCGATGGCTCTTGAAGACGCATTTAGAAAGAGCGACCCAATTCTTCTTGAACCTATTATGAAGGTTGAAGTTTCTACCCCTGACGAATTTATGGGAGACGTTATAGGAGACTTGTCCAGTAAGCGTGCTCAGGTTTCAGGTACCGAAAAGAGAGGTCAAATGACTATAATCAATGCAGCAGCACCTCTTTCTGAGCTTTCTGGTTACGCAACAAAACTTAGGTCACTTACTCAAGGTCGTGCTTCTTACTACATGGAGCCTTCCCATTATGAGGAAGTACCAAGAAATCTAGCTGACGCAATCGTTGCCAAAGCAGGCAAGGTTACAATGGCGAGAGGAAACTAATTGTCTTCATTATGAAAATTTTATTAGTTGACGATGATGAAGAGGTTTTGAAAGATTTTGTGACTCTTTTAGTTGGCCACGAAGTGGAAACAGCTGATAATTTAAAAAAAGGCTTAAAACAGGTAAAAGAGGGAAATTTTGACTTATTGATAACAGATTGGAAGTTGGGTGGCTATGACACCGCCGCAGGAATAGTTGAGATTGCTTTAGAAACAGGGTTAAAGACTTTGATCCAGTCTTCAAATCCAGATCATTTTGAGATCAATCCGTTTAGAGATAGAGTTAGGGTGTTTGATAAAATTACATTTATGGACACAATTGGCTATGTAGAAGAAGTTCAGCGGGGTTTAAGGGAAAGATAATTCACCTGTTGACACAGATATTTAGCCTCGGATATAATACAAGCTCAGGCATATAAAAATGGCAGACGCAAAACAACATTTTGATAGAAGTAAACCACACGTAAACATTGGTACTATTGGTCACGTTGACCACGGCAAGACAACTTTAACTTCAGCAATTACTATGGTTTTAGCCAAGCAAGGTTTAGCAAAAGCTAAAACTTATGCAGATATTGACTCAGCTCCAGAGGAAAAAGAGCGTGGAGTTACCATTAACCTTTCCCATCAAGAATACGAAACAAAAAAGAGGCATTATGCTCACATCGATGCCCCAGGCCACGCTGACTATATTAAGAACATGATCACAGGTGCCGCTCAAATGGACGGTGCTATTCTTGTAGTCTCAGCAGCAGATGGCCCAATGCCTCAGACTCGTGAGCACGTAATTTTAGCAAGACAAGTTAACGTTCCAGCACTTGTTGTTTTCCTTAACAAATGCGACATGGTTGATGATCCTGAATTAATCGACTTAGTCGAAGCAGATGTTCGTGAACTTCTTAAGAAATATAAGTATCCGGGAGACGAAGTCCCAGTCATTCGTGGATCAGCCTTAAAAGCTACAGAAGGCGATGCAGAAGCAGAAAAGAAAATTCAAGAATTAATGGATGCAGTTGACAGCTACATTCCAGACCCGGTTCGCGATACAGACAAACCTTTCTTAATGCCTGTTGAGGACGTATTTACAATTCAAGGAAGAGGAACAGTTGTTACAGGACGTGTTGAACGCGGAATTATTAAAGTTAACGAAGAAATCGAGATAGTTGGTATAAAAGACACTCAAAAGTCAGTTGTGACAGGTCTTGAAATGTTCAGAAAAACTCTTGACGACGCACAAGCCGGGGACAATGTTGGAGTACTTCTAAGAGGAATCGAAAAGAATCAAGTTGAAAGAGGCCAGGTTTTGGCAAAGAGTGGTTCAGTTACTCCTCACACAGAATTCGAAGCAGAAGTTTATATTCTTAGCAAAGAAGAGGGAGGCCGACATACACCATTCTTTACAGGTTATAAACCACAATTCTACATTCGTACAGCAGACGTTACAGGTGAGGCAACTTTGCCAGCTGGAATCGAAATGGTTATGCCAGGCGACAATGCCAAAATGAACGTTAAACTTATTCAACCAGTAGCACTTGAAGAAGGACTTAGATTTGCAGTCCGCGAAGGTGGACACACAGTTGGAGCCGGAGTCATTACAAAGGTAACAGCATAGTTAATAGCACATTCATATGGCAACAGGACGACTTAGAGTTAAACTCAAGAGTTATGACCACAGAGTTATCGATGAAGCATCAGCTAAAATCATCGACACAGCTCTTGCAACTGGTGCCAAAATCGTAGGTCCAATCCCACTTCCAACAAGCCGCTCCATGATGGCGGTCAAAGAATCTCCTTTTACAGACAAAGACGCACAAGAACATTATGAAGTTTTAGTTCACAAGCGCTTAATTGACATAATTGACCCATCCCCACGCACAGTTGACTCTCTAGGTAATTTAGATCTTCCCGCAGGTGTCTCCATCGAGATTAAGATGTAACTTTAGTAAGAATAAGGAGTGTAGTTTGTGCCTCCGGTGTGCCTAAAGAAGAAGTAATAGACTAAATAATAAAGAATTCCTCCGACTATTACATAAAGAAGAATCCATTTCCACATAGGCATTTTACTCCCGTAGCCCTTTCCGTACTCTGAATAACCAGCCATAGTTCAGTTAAGCACTTTTTTGTCAGTTTTGTCAAATCTAGCTTGCCAAGCTAGACCCAGTCTGATATAATAGCCACATTACAATATGGTGGTTATGAATAACATCAGCCACGTTAGTTAGTCTTCTTTAGGATCCCCTCAAAA
>DATFUL010000009.1:0-3416 GCA_035260845.1 Patescibacteria group bacterium | reverse complement strand
TTGAGACACATATCTCATATCCTGTACTGGCATATTATAGATCGCAACATGATGATCAGTCTTGGGTGGCTGCGCTCTTAATGATACTTGATACATCAACGCTGGTTTTAGTTAGCGAAAATCATCTTTTACATAACCTTGCAAAATCTACCTTTGCGATAGCACGGCATGCAGCCGTTGATTTAACTGAAGTTTTTTGGCTAACTCCACATTCACCTCTTCGTGACAGAATGCCAAAACAGGATTTGGTTAATCTTATGAAATTACTTAAAGATTCAGATTTTTCTTTGAAAGAAGGAGTAAAAGCGGAAGAAAAATTAATATACTTACGAACTCTTTATGAACCATATATTCAATCTCTCTCTAGTTTTTTTCTCATGCCTATCACGCCTTTTGTTTCAGACGGAAAGGTACAAGAAGCCTGGAGAAAAAATATATAAAACTCTTTACCTATATACTCCTTGGCGATGTTCTATTTTCACTATTTTTACTAAACTTTCGTTTGAGGAAAATCTATATATTATTCTATAATCACCAACTCTAAATTTATAATAATCCTTAAGCTCGCCATGAAGTCTTATGCAAGAGATTGGGTTTTGCTTGATTCTGTCAAAAGATGCTATCAGTTTTAACTGAATGTTCCTTGGCAGTTTTGATAGACTTTTATCAGCACTTTGAGCTATTTGAAGATTTTTGACTGGCATTTACTGCTTTCCAATATACTTTTTCTTAACTTCTTCCAGGCTTAAATACTTACCCGTTTTAAATTCTTTTTCAGCAAGTTTAATATCCTTAAGGGAATTATTAAGGCTAAAAATTGTTTCTTCTAAAGAATCTAAATAGTCAGGAGAAATCAAAGTAGCTTTAATTTTACCATTTTTAGTTAAATCCACTCTTTTGTACTCATCATTTATCTCATCAATGAGATGTAAGAGATTCTTTCTAGCTTCTGTTACAGGAATTGTTTGTGTCATAACAAGAATGTACACTTAAATGAGCATCTAGTCAAGGGCAAATTATGACAAGTAGGAACTTTTACTCAAAGACTATATGTTTTTATTAAGGTTTTTTAATAATCCTTTTTTATCAATTAAAATTTTATTTCCATTAGACATTACTTTTTTTGTCCCTGGGTCAATGGGATTTGTTTTAGTCCATTCTTTAGAGGCAAAATTAAATTCAACCTCAATTCCATTTTCATAAAATACTCTTTTTGTCTTGACCAGTCCCCAATCCTCATCTTTTATTCCATTTTCCTTGACCTGACCAAATCGATTTATCCAAGAATTATTGTTTAGATAATATTGTGGATCAGTGGCAATAATCATAAGATCAATATCAGAATATTCTTTTGCATCTTTTCTTGCATGAGAGCCTACCAGAGCTACCCCAAGAATATTTTCCTCAGTTTTCACCCATTCGATAAATTGTTGAAAAAACGTTTGCGTAAAGTCCATTTAAAACATATATGGTTATTGTGGAGATTTATACGTTAACCAAAAATATCCTACTCCAATAATCCATCCCAAAATAACTGATCCCATTCTGTATAGCATTATCTTTTTGCTTGCATTCTGTCTTTTTGGCAAGACAAACATCACTATACCTCCGATAATAAACATCAATGTTGCTCCGAATATTTTTGGATCCATATATTAATTTATTTAATTTGTTCTGCCAATTCTATAATAATCCCCTCCGGCCCTCTGACGTAACATAATTTATAAACGTTTTCATAGTTTTGTACCTCACCAAAAAATTTTATGCCTTTCTTTTTCAATTTGGCAACAATGGATTCAATATCTTCAACAGCAAAGCAAATATGCCGGATACCCAAAGTATTTGCAAGAGACTCCTGAATACCTTTTCCATCTAATGGTGTATGGAATTTGACCAGTTCCAAAGTTGCCTCACCGTCTGGTGTTCTCAACATTACTACCGTATCTCTAACGTTACTCAGCCCAATTATCTTCTCTACCAACTCTCCTTTAATTTCTGCTTCCCCTACCACTTCAAGTCCAAGGTCAAGAAAAAATGTTTTAGCGGTGGGAAGATCATTTACGACAATTCCAACATGATCTAATCTATGGATCTTCATATATTTCAGATTATAATAACTTGATAATTTTTTGTCAAAATATATGTGCTGATCTTTTTTAAGATTGCTCAATTAAGCTAAATTAGGTATAATTTACAATATTGCGGAGTGGTGTAACGGCAACACGCCAGACTTTGGATCTGTGCGACTCTAGGTTCGAATCCTAGCTCCGCAGCTTTTGTTAAGTAGCGTATCAAAAACGGCAGTTAGAAATTAAAAAAGGATTGGTAAATCAATCTCTAGTTTTTTAGTCATTTCCACCCCTGTTTTTCCATTTAGAGAACGGAATTTACCTCTACAATCGGTAAATTTAGTAAAACGTCTTTTAAGAATATATCCATTAAACCATAGCTTTGCATAAGGAATTGATTGAAAAGATCGAAGTGAGAATAATCGTGCCTCTAAGTGACTATTGAGTCCTTCAATAATGTTTGTTGTGACTGGAGCATCAGCAGTACCACGATAACCTAGGAGTTCTGGTTTGTAGCGTTCAATGTTTGCAAGGATTTGTACGCAAAGAGGATCATGTTTGTAATCTCTGTAGAGCGCAAATAATCTTTTGTTCATTGAATCATCATTTAATTTTTCAGTAAGCACATCTTCAATACGTGTCATAAATGGTTTGTATGTAATATCTGAGCGTACATGTAAATCTCGCCTAATATTTTCTTTAAAGTGGTTGAAACAGGTTTGAATCCTAACAGCAGGGAAACTGTTTCGTGCTGCAAGCTTTAAATTCGTATTGTCATCGCAAACAACAAGTCTGGGATGGTGACTAATTATACGAAAGTAGGAGAAATATGTTGCCCATGCTGAGTAATTCTCGGAAGGAGCCAAGGTAAAGACAGGGATGTCATGCCTCAGATAATCTATTCCCCATAACAAAACATAATCATTAGGTTGTCCTGCTATATTAAAGTATTTACCATCAAATACAAAAATATCAGAAAATCTATTACAATACTTAAAGGTAAACTTGTTATTATCTGGAAGTTTTCTCAATTCTTCTTCGCAAATTCTCCAAGCAGTCATTGTTGACGTATCATATTTTCTGGCAAGCTTGCGAAATGATAGTCCATCTAAGTGGTCAGAAAGCATTGTCTTTTGATCAACGTGAATAGTCTTAATTGAGAAATACTTCCTACATCCTTTACATTTGTATCTAATGGATTTCCCTCTTTTCGTATGGCGGATAACTTGTTTAGTAGTGTGGCAAGATGGGCATGAATATTTCTTCATATACCCTATCTATTACGCGTTTAGACTTAAATGTCAATCCGTACTACCACTTGCAACTGCCGTTTTTGATACGCTCTCC
>DATFUL010000008.1:0-108764 GCA_035260845.1 Patescibacteria group bacterium | reverse complement strand
TTGCTATCTCGGACTGATTGATTGGTGCAGTATCAACCATTTACAAACAAAGTCTACACTCAAGCGACGTGGGGTGTCAATGACATTGTGCGACACTAACCTCTTAGATAGAAATAGTTCGATAACTGAATATTCGTATCCAAAAACTGTGCCAAACCACCGTCAACATGAACTACGCGTCCAATTGAGGCGCTAAAAGATCTTTTTGATAAACGCCTTTCTGTTCGGAGATGAAATAAACCAGCAGCCTCTGTGCTAGTTATAACTGAAAGGTCTGTGAGTGCTGATCCAGGGCTATTTACACGCTCTACCAGAACCTCCTTTTGATTCTGATCAAGCAAAAGCTCGCGCTCAACCCACCAGTGATCAATATCCCAATCATCAATGCCATGAGAAACAAAAGAATCTGGTCTCTTAACTGATTTTAGAAACCGTTTTTCGGTAAATGTCTGGGCCCATAATGGACGTTTATTAAAGGTTTTGACCGTTTCGTTTATCGTTACGTCAAATGGATTTTTTACATCAAAATTCTCCATAACAATTTTGTAATAAAAATCTAAATAATTTTGATAATTATGTGGAATAAAATTTCCTGTTGAGAAATCAATTTTCTTATCGTTCAACAAAATCTTGTCCGCAATTTTAGTAAAATCATTTTTTATGTAAGGCCCGGCACTTGTAACTCTAATTTTATCGTTAAAAATTTTTGCACCTTCACCGCGGCCTAAAAATTGAATAACTTCAGACATATGGCCGAATTCTACTACAGAGATGTAGAATTAGCTAATTTTTGTGCCTGGAATCAGGCTAAGACCTCACTAGATCGATTTTGACGCATTTATTTTAAAAAGATGACTAACTGACCGTTCCACTTTGTCCGAAAACACGGGAAATACAGTATATTCGCTAATTTACATATTCACTTATTTACTTATTGGATAAAAGTGGGGAAGTGGTCAAAATAGGGTAAATATCTTTCGGTTAATGTTCGGAGAAGGCATTAGACAGAAAAACAAAAAATAGGTGATAATTCATATCTAATACATAGAATGTTGAACAAGGTAAAAACAAACGCATATAAGTGCACAAAAAACGCTCTACTCTCAGCCTGCTTTAGTATACGTCGCAAAAGTATTATTGTGCGACACTATACAATCAAGCTCCCTATGGCGGCATGTCTTTCATTAGTGCATTAGACCTTCTACTACCAGAGGATAATAAAGCATTTAACTAACTTGGGTGTATGTGTACACTTCTCTACGGCAGGTCTTTATATACCTTTACAGTAAGGCTTCAATATACCGCTGAAGGCAGGGTTGCCTGTATAAGAAAAGGTGTCGAAAGAATAGTTATCCACATCCAGGCTGACAAGAGACAGAAGTATAATCTTTTGAGGCTAGCAACTATATCATTGTATATCATCCCCTTGGTCCACAGTGATTCGGGTTTACTACGCCCTGCCACTTGTGTCGCATTTCGTGAAAATAGCCTATAACTTTCGTGAAAACTACAGGTTGAACACCTTATTTATCCTATAATTATAGGGTGTCTCCCTGCTCTCTCCCCTGTTCCCCAAACCGGGGATCAAATAAGCAAATCTGCAAATAAACAAATATTTGGGCTACACGCCCCAATGTGTGGCTAAAAACATCGCAATGAAGACCGATACTCCTACCACAAGGTGTTCCCTAACGGTCGCGGAAAATAGTCTGCCCTCGAGCTTGCTTTGCCCAAGGCCAAGAAGAATATAAAAAGTGACAGTTAAAAAAAGTGATCCTACGACTACGGTAACAGGCCAAAAGTATAAAGCTGCAGCAGTTTCAACCATTACAAGTGCAGAAATAGCTGCCATCACAAATATCTCCGGTGAATATTCCTTCTCTAGAACAACAGACCAAAACCCTTGAAGAAGAAGCGGAAACGAAACAATAAGCACCAATGGGAGAAAATAGAAAATTGAATATCGAAGTGAAAGAATTGCATCAAAAACAAGGAAGGATGTAATGAGATTGAGTACAAAACCCACTCCCCTTGCCGCCCGCAATAAAGCAATGGTGCGGATTGCAGAAACCGTAAAGATATTCATCGTTAACGAAAGAACATACATGCCAATTCCATAAAATATGACAACAGGAATTCTGGCAAAAATATTGGCGGGGAGCAAAAACCAAAATGTTCCGACCCCAAGTGTAAAAATTGTCGGAAGAATAAGAGTTAAAAGTGTCATATTTCTACCTAAACTTTCATAAAGTGACCAAGAAAATAAAAGTATTGTGGCAAGGCCTAAAAGTCCAATTGCCCAAAAACGGTTTTGATCAGTAAGAAACTGTATACCCACAAAACCCAATGACAACAAAATTGAAGAAATTACAAATCTACGGCGTTTAGACATATTAAAAAGTTAAAAGTGAAAAACTATTCATTTGAAAGCTGTTCTGAAATTTCATCAGAGATATTTAAATTTGAGAAGACTTTAACAACATCATCGTATTCTTCAACCGAATCGAGGAAAGCCAAGGCTTTTTTGGCAAGTGGTAAATCTTCAACTGTTTGCATATTCTTAGGTTTCATTATTAGTTCTGTTTCGGTAATAGTAAAACCAGCTGACTCAAACTTTTTTCTTTCTTCACTTAATTTATCAGGAGCGGTATAGACCTCAATTCCATCGGCAGTTTCAGTAACATCCTCCACCCCAAGGTCAATCATTTGGAGCATTTGAGATTCAGGGTCTTCTGATTTTTTAACCAAAATAAAACCTTTATTCTCAAAATTGTAAGAAACGGCACCCGGACCCGCCATGGTGCCCCCCACCCTTTCAAAAATATTTTTTATTTCTTGAGCTGAGCGATTTTTGTTATCAGTTGCAACATCAACAATTACAGAAATACCTCCTGGTCCAAAACCTTCGTAGGTTATTTCAATCAAATTAGCGGCCTCTGTTGTTGCTTTTGCAATTGCGCGATCAATGTTCTCCTTTGGCATACTGGCAGCTCTTGCTTTATCGATTTCGACCCTGAGTTTGAAGTTCATATCGGGGTCTGCCCCACCCTTTGCCGCAATCATTACAGAACGGGCAAGTTTACTGAAGAGATTGCCTTTTGCTGCGTCGTTAACAGCTTTCTGTCTTTTAATTGTTGCGAAGTGTGAATGCCCTGACATATAAGCACAATTATATCAGCTACGGGATAATCTTCCAATTACAGCTGTTTATAAGGTATTGACATAAGCAGTGTCCCCTTTATACTCATACTAGTTTATAGACAAATGGAAACTTCACTTGCCCAAAAAGCCATTAGCTGTGCTCTTACCGGCGCATGGACGCAAGCCTTGGATATTAATTTAGAAATTCTATCTAAGTATCCTGATGATGTTGATGCTTTAAACAGACTTGCAAGGTGCTATGCCGAAACCGGCAGTATGGCAAAAGCAATCGCTTCAACAAAAAAAGTTCTAAAAATTGACCCGACAAACTCAATTGCTCAAAAATGTTTAATAAGATGGCAATCCGGACCCATTCCTGAAAATGGAAAACCCTATGCTCTATCCGGCGAATTGTTTTTGGAAGAATCGGGTAAAACAAAAATTGTGACTTTAATGAATCCCGGAAATAAAAACATATTCATTAATTTAAATTCCGGCAATGAAGTCAAACTAGCACCCTCACCTCATAAAGTTTCAGTCCTTGATAATTCAGGCAAATATATTGGTTGCCTTCCGGATGACTTAGCCGCCAGGCTTCGCAACTTTCTTAAAAAGGGCAATAAATACCAAGTTCTAATTAAGTCGACAGGCGAAAAGGGTGTTTCTGTACTTATTAAAGAAATTGAAAACAAAACGGGAATTGCTTCGTTTCCTGCGGAAAAAATTGATTATGTTAGCTTTACCCCGCCAGAACTTGTTCATAGGGATATTCCGGAAACTTCAAATGTAGAAGAAATTACTGAGTAAGCCAGTACTAGAATCTTTTAGCAAACTTTGCTCCAAGCCTTAACTCCAAATCAAAACTACCATTACCCATTATTTTTCTGCAAGAAAATAAATCTGCAACTTTTTTGACTGCATAATTATTCGATCCATTAACTTCACAGTCAAGGCTGTCGTCTTTGGCTACTTTGTCAATCGCAACGACCTTTCCACCTAAAACCTCAAGTATTTGACCAACATTTCCGGCAACACCACTCTTGCCTGTTGCATCTGTCAAACTAAACTTTAAATTTTTACCGGTAGCAGTATCGGACATATTGTTGTCAGAAAAATATATTGTAAGCCGACTGTTAATTGTTCCCATGATAACGTAACCCGGTTTCCCGTCGGTCAGGACTTCTTTGTGTAAAAATTGGCTCTTGGCCAAATCGATATCTGTTTTGTTAGCCGCTTTAATTTTTAAAGCAAAAAGACCTGCAAACAACCTATCCCCAAAAGGAATATTTGTATTTTTAGTTTTAAAAATAAAA
The DNA here is from genome assembly GCA_035260845.1 of Patescibacteria group bacterium. Classification (GTDB taxonomy): domain Bacteria; phylum Patescibacteriota; class Microgenomatia; order UBA8517; family UBA8517; genus DATFUL01. Next base: position 104,310 of record DATFUL010000008.1, on the reverse strand, counting down.
TTCAATGTGTTGTCTGATCCATGGTCACTCCAGAGATTTGTAGGAAAAAGAAAACTTTCAGTTAATGTTTGTGCTAGAAGGCCACCTCCTAATTTTTCATTTAGTCCAAGTTGCCACACATTTTTGATTCTGAGTGTACCGTAACCCCTGGCAACATTAACTTCTGTATCTCCCGGGATTACTAGATTGGTTTCTTCATTCAATAAAGGATCTAATACTGTAACCAAAACAGTACCGTCTGGGTTATTTGTAACAAAAGAAAGTTTATCGTGGCCGTTCCAATATTTTGTGTTTAATTTAATAACTAAAAGAAGTAAAAGTATAAGTGCAACAGGAATTACAACCTTAATCAAAAGGCCAAAAACACGGCTTTTTGTCTTACTATTCTCTATTCTCTTTTTACGTTGGGCAGATCTCATGTTTAGATTCTGACTTGGGAATGGGAAACACGCAAACTCTTAACTGAACCTGCAATCTCTTCTTTATTTTTACCGATGCTTTTTAAAATCGATTTAATTATCTCGATGGCTGCTTCAAATTCGGGCTGAACAATTTTATCAACTCTTAAGGTTTTTAATTTTTCCCAATCAGAATCTTGATGAACCCTCGAGATTATTTTGGTTTCAGGGGCCACTGTTTGGACATAGGCTATTAAAGTTTCTTGAGCGACACGATCCGGAATTGCTAAAATTACAGCTTTTGCCCCACGAATCGAAACAGCCTCCAGTACTTCAGGTTCTGTTGGGTCACCATAAAGAACCGGGGTTCCTTCGTTTTTTAAATCCTGAACAACCTTTTGGTTATAATCAACTACAATATATGGAATTCCAAAAGAAGTTAAGCCCTTACCTACCCACCCACCAACACGGCCATATCCACAAATAATAATATGGTTGGTTAAATTCTCTGTTACCATATCTCGTTTTTCGCCCATGGCAAATAATTTGGCGAACCCGGAATTACTGGTAATTTCGCGCATTTTACGCCAGAAAGGAACAACCCAAGTAAAAAGGATTGGTGAAACAACTAATGTTAAAAGAGTCACAGCAATTCCAACAGAAAAGTCAGAAGGGGTCAAAAAATTAAGAGTCAAGGCAGTTGAAAATATTACAAAAGCAAACTCCCCGACTTGGGCCAAACCAAAACTTGTGGCAATAGCAGTTCTTCCTTTGTAACCGAATGCTGTAGTTATAACAAAGACAATGACAGCTTTGATAATTAATATAGCCAAAGTAACTATAATAATTAAAGGTAATTTACCTAGTATTACTGCGGGGTTAACCAAAAACCCTAAAGTTACAAAAAATAATGCCACAAATAAGTCCCTAAGTGGCCTGGTTTCTGCAAATATTGCGTGATGTTCTTGAGATTCAGAAATTACAACCCCAGCAAGAAATGCCCCAATGGCCGGCGAAATTCCAAAATAGGAACTAAGAGCAGCAGTCCCCATGGCAATTGCGACTGAAGAAAGAAGTAAAAGTTCTCTTGAATTAAGTGCCGTAACTAAACGGAGGGTGTAAGGTACAACTAATTTTCCAAGAACAAACGCCACAAATATGATTATTATTGATTTAAGAAGAGATACCCCAACTAAGCCAACAGCTCCCCAACCAGTTGTGCCTAAAATCGGCAAGATTATCATTATTGGTATAACAAGAAGGTCTTGGACTAAAGACCAACTAAACATAATGCCGCCGTGAATTGTATCCATTTCTCCCCTATCCCCCAAAATCAGAACAAGAACGGCCGTTGAGCTAATAGAGAATCCTAGAGAAAGAATTAATGACACAATCTGACTAAAGCCGAATGAATTTAAGAAAACAAAAGATACTCCGGTAACTAAAAGTATTTGAATTAATGATCCAAATACTGCAAGTTTAAGGAATTTTGAAAGCTGGGTTATGGGAAGTTCCACACCAATTGAAAAAAGAAGAAGAATTGTGCCTATTTGGGCAAGAGTTGCAACGTTTTTGGCGCTTCCCGGGAGAATTGTTCCAAAAAGTATTCCTGCGATAATGTAACCGACCAAAACCGGAAGCTTAAGTAGTTTTGCAAATGCTCCCCCAAAAACTGCTGCAGCTACAACAAGAAAAATCCCGAGGATTATGTCCATACATATTTATATTAGTCGAGGCCAACAGCCGTGTAAAGGGGTTGTGAAATTATTTCTTTAACTTTAGAAGAACATCTTTTAAATCTTCCGGGAGATCGGATTTGAACTCAACTTCCTTGTTAGTTTCTGGATGAATAAATTTAATGCTGGTAGCATGCAAGAAAAGCCGTGGGCACCACTTACGGTCGTTCCTGGCGGTTTTACGGCCAGCGTAAAACTCATCAGCAACTATCGCGTGGCCAATGTGTCTGGCATGAATTCTGATTTGATGAGTGCGCCCCGTTTTTGGATAAAATTCTACTAAACTATGCCCCGCGTTATTGCCAGGGTAAAATTCCAAAACTTTATATTCTGTTGTTGATTCGCGCCCGCCGGGAAGGACTCCAAAACGAGATCTATGCCAAGGTAAACGCCCTACTGTGACTGTTATAACACCCTCTGTGGGTTCCACCTTGCCATGCAGAAGCGCAATATAACTTTTACTTATTTTTCTCTCTTTAAAGCCCGATTGGAGTTTAGTGAAAGCTTCTTGGGTTTTGGCAACAATCACAATACCGCTGGTTTCTTTATCTAAACGGTGGACAATTCCGTCTCTAAATTCCCTATTACCCTTTAGTGGATAGTCAAAGTTTTCGCGAATCCAAGTCTGAAGAACAGGCTGAGTTGTGGTTGTATCTGCATCATTTGTGATCCAGCCTGAAGGCTTATCTACAACAAAGAAACTGTCATCTTCAAATATAATTTTAGGTTCCACAAGGACTATTTTACCATGAATAAGTCTTACTTGGCGGGATCAAGTTTGGTGATTTCAGATATTTTTTCTTGAGTACCATCGGCATTAATTTGAATCCCTAATGAGGGTATTAATAATGGCCTTCCTTTTTCTTTATTTTCTCTTAAAAAATGCATCGCTATACTTCCAGCCGCAGACTCAACTGCAGAGATATAAAACTCTGATTTTTTTCTTTTTACCTGTTTATTCTGTTCTGCCGACATGTGTAATAAAGATACTTACTTTTAAGGACTTCTAAATTTATCCAAAACTGATTCAACAGCCTCTTGAACTTTCCAAAAAGCTTGTCTTAAAGGATAAATACGCATAGCAGATTTCCATTGCTTCCTTGCAACTTCTACTTGAGGCTCGGTACCCCACATATATTGACCTGTACTGACTTTTCTTAACACTCTATCTTCGGGGTTTAAAGAAGCGTTGTTTTGTGGAAATGGATTTTCAACTCCCATAACTATTTTTCCCTTTTTCTTGCGTCTTTTGTGCAAAGAGTAGCTTCGGGGTAAATCATTAAGCGGTCAGTATCGATCATTTGTCCACAGACTTCACAAACTCCATACTTGCCTATTCTTATACGTGTTAAGGCTTTTCTGAGCTGAATAATTTGCTTACCAATGGCACTTCCAATTGCTGAAACCCTAGCATGGCCAAATTGCTCGTCTGCTTCAATGTCACTTGCTGCATTATCGTTAACACGATCAGTATCGCGGAACGGGTCTTCTTTTGAAATTTCTTTTTTTCTTTTCTTAAGGACATTCAAACGGGCAGAAAGAAAATTATAAACCGGTGTTAAAACAGTTGACGGGAATCTGGGTGGAGTGTTAGTTTTCGTTGTCATTCTTTAATTCTACCTAAATTGAAAAGTAATACAAAACAAATAAAAGCTGCTGCTGCTGAAATTATTGCTTCAACTTTCAGGACTACAAAGGATAGCATGTTGATTCCAAAAATAGCAAGGATTGACCTGGTTATAAAAAACAAACTAAGTGTAAGTATTCCTGCAAAGCCAATTTTACCCGACTTATACCAAGTAAAATTCTTATAATGCGAATCCAAATAATATGAAATAAACACAAAAATAAGTATTGCAATGAATGCTAAGAAAGAACTTAAAGAAGAATCTCTAACTGAGTCCAGTAGAAAAACAAAAGAAACCCAAGGAAATCCGGAAATTATTATAGCTTCAAAAGTTTCATAGAATTTTATTCTGAGTCTAAAAATACCGAATATAAGGCCAATTGTAGCACCAAGAAATGCTATCCAAAGAAACCAAGTTGGTGCAAATTTAAAAGACACTAAAAAACCAATAAGAACTCCAACAAGAATATTAAAGGCAGTTTTAAAGATTATTTCCGGAGAATAATCTTCCCTAAGCCTTTTCCAAAAAATGAACAGGAAGACCAAAATCCCCAACAAATTTGTAAGTAAACTTGCAATCATAGTCAGGAAGATAATATCATAGTAACCACTATGCTTGAAACCCCACATGTAGCAGTAGGAGCTGCGATTGCAACCAAAATACCAAATCCCCTTATTGCAATTCCCTTGGCATTTTTGAGCCACTTTGTATTGGAAAAGGTGCCTCATTGGAATCCGCACATTGTGACCGAAACCAAAAAATATGGTGCCCCGACACAAAAAAGCATTACTATAATTGCGCTTGATGTAGCTTTGGCGCTTGGAACAGGATCTTTAATCGCCTGGCAAGCGCTTCCAAATAGGGGTCATGCCATAACAATTATGCTAGCCTCCTTTGCGTCAGTTCTGCCCGACTTAATCGAGTCCCCCTATTTCTTTCTTAATATGAGAAGTAAATTTTTAAAAAGTTGGATAACATTTCAAAAATCTCTCCAAAACGATACCACTCCACTTTGGGGACTTTTGACCCAAGTTATAACAATTGCTGCAGCTATCCTCTGGCTAAAAAACTGATTTTCCAGCTTCATTTGTGTTAATATATCGTTATCCAACCAAAATTGCTTGCAATTTTGAGAGGAGAAGTAGCGAAGCGGTGAGCAAAAAGCGATAGCGCTTTGCGAGAAGTAAAGCTTACTTTGACGACGTGGCCGGGTGGCGGAATGGTAGACGCGCACGACTCAAAATCGTGTTGGGATTACACCCAGTGAGAGTTCGACTCTCTCCCTGGCCACATTTTTAATTTCCTTGCATTTTTGACACTTTGTTATATACTATAAGCTATGAGAATTGACAGAGGCACACAATCAACAGATTATGTTTTCAGTGCACAAGAAGTAAAGGAACTTTTTCAGTCGGGTGAAGCTAACGTACTCATATACGGCAGTGAGAAGTTACCAAATGGTGGTAAAAAGATTAACTTCCACAACGATGGACAAAGAGCATATCTTCCACGTGCTATTGAGGCATTAGCTAAGAAACTCAATTTCGAATTTACTGGTGCTGAACCCCTCCCCCCACGCTAAGCTTTGTGTTTTGAGTCACGACTGAAAAACTTGATCCTATCCCCTCTGAAGCGTAGAGGAATACTCCTTAAAGGCCCGTTTCTGTGCTTAGCAATGTCTAACATCATATTTTCTGAATCGTTTTCCTCATCTTCCCTCCACAAAAACATTACAACGTCAGCATCCTGCTCAATACTCCCCGATTCCCGAAGATCTGAAAGTTGGGGCTTTTTTACACCCCGGCTCTCGACTGCACGGGAAAGCTGGGAAAGAACCATGACAGGAATTTTAAGTTCCCTGGCCAAGTTCTTCATTCCTTGGGAAATTTCTGAGACTTCCTGAACTCTATTTTCCAAATTGCGGCTCCTGGCCAACTGCAAATAATCAACAACTAAAAAGTCCAAGCCGCTTTCTACTTGGAGACGCCTTGCTTTGGTACGCATTTCAAGAACCGACAAGGCTGGTGTGTCGTCTATATAAAGTGGTGCTTCGGCGAGTTCCCCCATAGCGTTACTTAACTTTGTAAAGTCATCTTCCGTGAGCTTTCCGGTTTTAAGTTTCCAAGCATCAATATCGGCCTGGCCTACAAGCAAACGATCAACAAGTTCCTCCTTGCTCATTTCAAGGGAAAAGAAGCCAACTGCACGTTTGAGGTTAACCGCTACATGCTGGGCTACGTTCATGGCCAGTGAAGTCTTACCAACTCCAGGCCTTGCTGCCAAAATTATTAAATTGCTTTTTTGCATGCCTGCCAAAGCGTCATCAAGGTCGGTAAAACCTGTTGGAATTCCGCGCATGCCCTCCCCTTGCTTGTGGAGTTCATCTAACCTATCAAAGCTTTCCGCAAGTGCAGTACGTACCGGGGTAAAACTTTGTGATGAATTTTTTTGCGAAAGAGAAAATATTTGGCTTTCGGCCGAGTCCATAAGTTCAGCGGCTGTGAGCCCTTCATCGAGTGAACTTTCTACAAGTTTTCCGGCTGCAGACATTAAAGCTCTTTTAGTTGCTGTATCTTTTACAATTTTGCCATAATGCTCGACGTGAGCGGCTGTTGGAACTTTATTGGCTAAATCTGCAAGAAACGAAGAGTTGCCGATTTTGGCCAGAGTTTTTCTTTTTTTCAGGCGCTCGGTAACTGTTAAAACGTCTATCGGAGTGCGAGCTTCATAAAGGTCAAGACAAGCTTGGTAAATGTCTCTTAGCCTTTCATCATAAAAATCTTCCGGACTTAAAAATTCTGCGACTGCAATTACTGCATCTTTATCTAGAAGCATGGCACCAAGAACAGACTCTTCTGCTTCTTGTGAATGCGGCGGAACTCTGAGTGTAGGTTGGTTAGCTGCCATAATTGTTTTTTACAATATATCGGCAGTATGTAAGAGTATCTTTATTTCTTCTCGAGTACAATGACCTTTGTGTTCTGATCTTCTAAAATATCTTCTTTTTTAATTACAAACTTGGGAAGGGTTTCGGTTGTTATGCCAGACTCTTTTAGAAAATCTTCAACTGGTAACAGTTTTTCGGCTAAAGAAGATTCAAGACCTTCTGTTTTATAATGCATGGGTATAACAAAGTAAGGTTCAATCTTACTTATTATCTCAGTTGCTTCTTTTGGTCCAATTGTAAAAGACCCACCAACCGGAATCATCAAAACATCAACGTCGCCAATTTCGTCAATCAAACTGTCACTTAATGTATGACCCAAGTCCCCCAAATGAACTATTCTTAAGCCCTCGGCCTCTATAACATATACCGTATTTTCGCCTCTTTCTTCTCCATTTTTATTATCGTGGAAAGTTTTGTAACCCATTATACTAACTCCGGAAATTTCATATTCACCTGGTCCACCCACTACTTTTTTAGTTGAAGCAACTTTATCCGTTGCACTATGGTCTTTGTGGTTATGGGAAATAGTTACTATTTCAGCTTCTACTCCGGAATATTTGAGTCCAACCATTTTGGGATCAAATGGATCAGTAACCACGCTAGCAGACTTGGTTTTAATTTTGAATGAAGAATGCCCGAGATAAGTAATGTCCATAAATTAATTGCATTAGCACTCTATCAAATCGCGGGTTTAATGGCAAGGTCAGATTTATTTTTTCTTGACTTAAGTAGATCGATCTATTATATTGTGGCCTTGCATGAGAAAAGAAGTTCTTTGGGCAATTGTGGGTGGAATAATTTTAGGTCTTATTGTTGCCTTTGGAGTTTATAGAATTAACTCAAGAATTTCCGGCAACTTGAATCACCTACCAAGGCCTACCCCTACTCCAAAATCAAATCTTTCGGAATTTAAAATAGTACTCGATAAACCGGAAGAAAACGATGTTGTTACAGAAGATGTAATTACAGTTTCCGGAATCACAAAACCTTTGAGTTGGATCACTTTTTCAAGTGAAAATAGCGATTATATAATTCAATCAGACACAAAAGGCGTTTTTTCACAAGAAGTGGATTTGGTTCCCGGCGTTAATCAAATTAAAGTAACTGCATTTGAGAAAAATGGAATCAAGAGTACTACTCAGGTGTTGGTTGTTTACTCTTCAAGTTTCCAAAAAAGAACTTCCCCAACTGCCCTTCCCAACAATAGTACAGGAAGCGCAACAAACGACATTAGGCAAAAAGTCGCACAGGATGTAATTAATACATTAAGTAAACCAAAAGCATACATAGGAACCGTTACAGATATAACTGATGCAACGGTTCAGATTAAAACTATGGCAAATGAAATTAGGCAGATATCCATTAACTCTGATTCTACAACTGTAGTTAACTCAACTGGAACAACAGCAAAAACTGTTAAGACTACTGATGTAGCAATTGGTGACTTTATTGTTGCAATGGGCTATGTCGATGGAAATTCTGTTCTTGCCGCTCAGAGGATTTTAATTACCGACCCTGTTACCTCCCCTAAAATTGAAGTATCACAGGGTAAGCTTGTGGATATTCCTAAAAAACAAATTAGCAAGAATACAGACATATTAATCTTTAAAGATGGTAAAACCACTACTGCAAAACTCACAGATATTGGTACCGATGACTTAATTATTTATGTAACTTCTATGGACGATAAAGACGTCCCTTCGGTTCGTTCAATCTTCCGTATTAGCCCACCCCAAGGCTAAATTTGACACCCCAGTTTTTCCTGATATAATTCTTTTTAGTTAAATAAATCCGTTACGAGCTTCAGTCACGCGAAGCCAGGAGCTGGCCAAATACCAGACGCAGAGAAAAGCGTAAAAAGATTCTAACCATTGTCACCGCAAAGTAGAGATGGACCTAAGAGCCTTAGAGAGTAACACTTTAAGGAATTAAGAATGGGACCGCGGAGGTCTCTTTTTTTTGGCAAATGCCAAGTTAAAAGACCCTCGTTTCTTAACGACTAACTTATTTTGGTCGTTGATTGACGAGGGTTTTTTATTGGAAAAAATATATGGAACGAGAAAAAAGACCATTAATAATTGAGCAAGATTTAGCGTATTCTCGAATAAAAACGAGCGAGGTTGCTGTGGCTTACGCAAAAGTATTCAGTGGTTGGCCATGGTTTGAAGTAAGCCGTGGAGATTATTGCGGAAAGTTTTATGGAAAGGAGAACCTACCCGGAACTCCTTGCCCTTGCGGCCAAGAAACCCTTACAGAGGCATATCCGATAGAAGAAACGACTAAATATATATCTGGAGAAATCCTAGAGCCACGTGCAACAAAAGCCGTAGTTATTACCTCAGATTTTAAGCTATCTGGTTTTGGTTGGGGCTATGAACTGGACGGAAAAGAATACATCGAAACAAAATATTCATCCGAGGATGCAAGAAAATTGGTATCATCACTGATTGAAGATAAAAAATATTTTTACATTTCCGAGGTTGGTATTTTACCAGAATTTCAAGGATTAGGGCTTGGTTTCAGAATTACCAACACGCTTGTATATGAGGGTACTAAAAATATGCTACCAGTTCTTCTAAGAACGAATAACGAGTCACCAATGGTGAAAATTGCCCAAAAATTGGGGATGAAAATGGTTCAGGGAGCACAAATCGGATCACCTGATCCGGAAAACCCTGATAGAATTGTGTTTATAAAATCCAAAATAGATATTCCCTCTTTTAGTGAATATTCAAGCTGGTTTAGAACTCCCAATTATTTTGATGATGTCAGAACTCCTGAGGAAATGAAAGAAAAATGGTACAAATATATTGAAAATAGTTATTATGAAAAATATGGTCAAGAAAAAATTGAAACCTTAAGAAACCCGGAGGATGAAGAATAAATTATATGGAAACAATAGAAATACTAAAAAAACTAATCTCAATTCCGTCTTGGGTTGATGATAAAACCAATGAACGAGAAATTGGAAAATGGATTTATGATTTTCTTAAAAAGAATTCAAACTTGACCATTTCAAAACAAGATACCGGAAATGGAAGATTTAATATAATTGCCAAAAAAGGCCGAGAAGTGGACATTTTAGTTACAGGCCATATTGATACTGTTCAGCCAAATTCAAATTGGAGTCAAAGCCCAATTGAACCAAAAATTGTTGGTAATAAACTCTATGGTAGAGGTACGAGTGATATGAAAAACGGAGTTGCAATTATGTTATACCTATCTACTCTATCCAACTTGAAAGACAATGTTTCTTTTTTATTTTATTGTGATGAAGAATATGACTTTTTAGGTATGAAAAAATTTGTTTCTAAATACAAAAATATAATTAAGCCAAAGCTAATAATCTCACTTGATGGAAATGGTTTACAAATCGGCAATTCTTGCAGAGGTTTAATCGAAATGAAAGTCAAAGTTGCCGGTAAAGCTGGCCACTCTGCTAATCCCAAATCCGGAATCAATGCAATTACGGAATCATTCAAAGTCATTAAAAAACTTAAAAGATGGATATCAGAATATAAAAGTGACGAGCTTGGTATTTCTACTTTGAACATTGCATATATAAATGGTGGTGAAAGCCAGGGAAATATAATTGCCGAAAAATGCGAATACATTGTTGAAATTAGAGTCGCAAATGATAAATTAAACGCTGAGACTGTAAAACAATTCATTATTAAAAATTCTAAAGATTTGGAATTGAAGGTTAATGGAATCACAATACGTCACGATTTGGGTAGTTACATCACAGTAAAAAACCAGTTAAAGAAAATTATTTCAAAAGCACCTAAAAAGAAATTAGTTAGCGCCAAAAAATTTGGGTATATTGATATCCAAATGCTCTGGCAGACTTTTAATAAAGTCCCAACTTTCAGTCTTGGAGCCGGCGAACCGGGCCAGGCGCACAGCGCCGATGAGTATGTAAAAATTTCAAAGGTATTAAAAGCACAAAAATTTTATCAAGCTATTCTGACAAATAAATAAATGTTAAACTTGTAATTATGCAAAAAGGACCACCTACACCAAAAGGCTTTGGAGACATTATGCCGCTTGAGGCCAAAAAAAGGCGCGAGATGGTTAATGCTGTGGTGCCAGTCCTCGAAAAGTATGGTTTTGAGCCTTTGGAAACCCCTACTCTTGAGTTTGAAGAGACTCTAACCGGAAAGTACGGTGAAGACGAAAAACTTATTTATAAGCTAACAGATATGGGAGGCCGTAAACTTGCATTAAGATACGATCTAACTGTTCCCCTTGCAAGATTTGTTGCCAACAACTTAGGGCTTTTGAACCCAACTTTTAGTAGGTACCAAATAGGCCAAGTTTTTAGAGGTGACAATCCTCAAAAAGGAAGACGCCGCGAGTTTACACAGTTTGATTTTGACACGGTTGGCTCCGATGACTTTATGGAAGATGTACGCGTAATTTCAGCCACAATTGAAGGAGCTCGCGCTTTAAAGCTTGGCAGTGCAATTCTTCAAATAAACGATCGTGAAGTTTTTGATAAACTTGGTTTTACAAAGGAACAAATTGTTACTATCGATAAAATTGATAAGATTGGAAAAGATGAGGTAGTAAAAACAGTGGCCCGTCTTGAAGAGCTTGAGAAGGCTGAAAAAACGGAAAGACTTAGCAAAATATTTGGAGAGCTGACAAAAAATGGCTTTAAGGAAAATGAAGACTTTGTATTTAATTCATTTTTAGCACGTGGCCTCAATTACTACACTTCAACGGTTATGGAACTTAAGTTAGATAAGACTCCGGGCGGGCTTTCTGTAGGTGGAGGCGGTAGGTATGATAATTTGATTGGAATGTTCGCGGGCCGACCCATCCCTGCTGTTGGATTTTCCTTTGGAATTGACCGGATTATCGACCTAATATAAATGAACCCTGCCCGATTAAAGGCCTATTTTCTGCTTCTAGCTGTTTGTATCATTTGGGGTGTTGCAGGACCCGTAATAAAACTGACTCTCAAAGAGGTTCCCCCATTTATTTTCCTCCTTTATAGATTTTTAATTTCGTCGGTAGTTGCAGTTGTTTGGTTTTCAGTAACCAAAAGGCCCGTATTTTCGAATAAACTCTCTACAAACTTAAAGATACTAGCGTTCTCGGTACTAAATACAACAGGCTCCTTAGGACTTCTATTTTGGGGACTTTCTAAAACATCGCTTCTTGAATCAAGCTTAATACTAGTTCTTGGACCAATTTTAACGGTAATAGCAGGATATTTATTTTTAAGAGATCGGATCACAAAAATTGAAAAGGTCGGAATTGCTATAACGTTTTTGGGATCATTAATAGTTTTGGTAGAACCTTTAATTAAGGCTAATTCAGCGTCAGGAGACTTTATTGGGAATTTGCTCGTTTTTGGTTATGTAGTTTTTACAGCAGTTGGAGCCATATTTATGAAGGAAGTTTTGCGGGAAGGAGTTAACCCAATCAGTCTGACAAACTTATCTTTTGTAGTCGGGTTTATTACAGTGATTCCTATAGCGTTATTCCTGTACCCAATATCCGGCATACTTAATACTTTATACTCAATACCTTTTCCGTATCATGCGGGAGTATGGTATATGGCCCTACTTTCGGGCACTTTAGCCTTCTCACTCCAAACGGTCGCTCAAAAAACTATTGAAGTTTCTGAAGCTGCAATTTTTATGTACCTTTTTCCTATCATTTCTGGAGTACTGGCAATCCTCATTTTGGGAGATAAATTCACTCCCATTGTAGCAATCGGCTCCACCATGACCATAATTGGAATCGTAATTGCGGAATGGAAGAAAAGACGGTATAATTAGCCTCGTAATATGAAAGCCGCAATTCACCCAAAGTATTTTGAAGATGCAAAGGTAATCTGTGCCTGTGGAAACACATTCACAACAGGTGCAACCGTACCTGAAATTCGTGTTGAAATTTGCTACAACTGTCACCCATTCTACACAGGAACAATGAGATTCGTAGACACAGCCGGCCGTGTTGATTCCTTTAAGGCTAAAATGGCTGGTGCTGGCAAGAAAATCATGAGTAAAACCGAGAAAAGAAGAATCAAAAAGGAGAAAAAATTGGCAGAAGAGGCTTCACGACCAGAATCTTTGGCAGACCTTCGCAATACTTCTAGTAACTAGATTCTAGCTACTAGGCATTAGTTTATATGGAAAACAACAATCAAGTCGCCTATTTAGAAATCCGTGGTGCTACTGGCGGGGACGAGGCCAAAAATTGGGGTTCTGACCTTCTTCGCATGTACATGCGCTACGCCGTAAAGAAAAACTGGAAAGTTGTTGAGATGGACGAAAAAACAATCAGGATTAGTGGGTTTGGTGTTTTTGATGCTCTTAAAAACGAGTCGGGGGTGCATAGGGTCCAAAGAGTTCCAAGTACTGAAAAACGTGGCAGAATCCACACTTCTACAGCTACAGTAGTAGTTCTGCCTGAAGTTAAAGAGAGTGAGGTTCAGGTGAACCCACAGGACCTTGAGTGGCAATTTACAACAGGTGGTGGGCATGGTGGTCAAAATGTTAACAAAGTGGCTACAGCTGTTCGATTGACTCACAAACCAACTGGAATCGTTGTTACGGCCCGTGAGGAACGCTTCCAGGAACAAAACAGACAGATTGCCCTTTCCTTACTTCGTTCAAAGCTTTGGGAAAGGATGGAAGAGGAAAAACTTAAAACCATTGCAGGCTACAGGAGCGTCATTGGACGTGGCATGCGAAGTGAGAAAATAAGAACTTATAACTACCCACAGGATAGGATTACTGACCATAGGTTGGGCAAAAACTGGGGAAACCTAGAAGTTATAATTGACGGAAATTTGGATAAAGTGATTGAATTTACAAAAAATATCATTTAAAATCTGCTCATGGTCGAAAACAACGCTATTAGTCAAAGGAAACTAGCAATAGAAGTTGGTAAGAATGTTTTGTTTACAAGTGGTGATGTCTTAATTGGATCTTTTATGTCAGCCGCTGGTGGATTGACTTTCGGACCTCCAGTCGGAGTATTACTTGGCCTTCCTGGTTTTAGGCAAGGAGCCAAAGATTTACATAGTGCCGCAATAGCACTTAAAAAATACAGAGATCAGGCAAAAACTTGACTTCTATTTAACTATAGGGGTAAAATACCGATACAAATATGGCAATTGATCAACAAACGTCAGCACTAAAATCCATACTCGAGGAAGCACAGGCAGTCAAGGAGGCTATTCAAACTGCATCCGAGGCAAGTAAAAACGGAGGCAGGAAGGTTATGGCTCAAACTGTTAAAGTTGATAATCAGCAATACTTTATTGTCGATGATGGATCTACGTCGAGAATAGTTTCTGCGTAAAATTTACACAATTAACTTCCCCGAAGAATAGCTTACTTAAAAAGTCCAATAGCAGCTTTTAGTTGTGCGTCTTCTGTGGCCGTTTGATTCTCTACTACAACATCTGGCGTAATCCCCTTGCCGTGAACCCAAGTACCATTTGGAGTAAGCCATTTTGCAATTGTTACATGCAAACCCGCTCCACCAGCAATATCTATCGGTTCCTGCACTGTCCCCTTACCAAAACTTTTTGTTCCTACAGTTTTGGCTTTAATTTGGTCTTGCAAAGCACCTGTCATAATTTCGGAAGCGCTTGCACTTCCACCATTAATTAAAACGATAACAGGCAGGTTAAGAAGCCTACCTGCTTTTTGACTTTTATATTCAATTTTATTACCATTACCATCTGCTTCAACTACAACTACACTACCAAGTTTTATAAAATCACTTGTTAAGTCCACAGCATCTTGTAAATACCCGCCTGGATTGTTTCTTAAGTCAACTATTATTCCGTTAATTCCACCGTGCGCCAAAACCTCATCAACCTTTTTATTCCATTCATCTGGAGTTTGGGCATCAAAACTGTTAACTTTTAAGTCTGCAATTTTATTATTATCACCAACAAATTTTAACGAAACCGAAGGCACATCGAGTTTTGCGCGAACTAAATCAACTTTAATGGGTGAAGTTTCGCCTGCTCTAATTAGAGTTAAGGTTACAGTTGTTCCAACTGGGCCACGAATATCTGTTACCGCATCCCCAAGAGTAATTCCAGGAGTATCTATATCGATATTTTTCTTTACGTCTTTAATATGAGCTATAAAATCCCCCGCCTTTACCCCTGCAGACTCAGCTGGTGAACCGGGAAGAGGGGCTTCCACACTTAACTTGCCTGTTTTATCAAAACCAATTTGAATCCCAACTCCTGAAAAGCTTCCGCTTAAGTCCTCGTTAACCATTTTATTTTGGCTGGGAGGCAAAAACATAGTAAATGGATCCCCTAAAGAACTAACCATTCCTCCGATGGCACCGTAAACCATTTGGTTAGGATTTAGCTTTGTTTTATCGTAGTATTTTGAAGACAGGGTATCCCAAACTTGCCAAAAGAGTGAGAAGTCAACATTTTTATCTGGCGGAGTTTGTCTACTCAGACTAATTTGAAGTGATTTTGTGATCTGGGCCCTAAAGCCTTGTACACCAAAATAATAGCCACCACTAAAAGAAAATAAAATCAAAAGGAAAACTAAAACAAACTTCCGGACTTTATTAAAATTCATCCTAAAAGCCATGATTAGTGATGATACTAAATTGAAGGAACAAAAGGAAGTAGAGCTAAATGCCTGGCACGTTTGATAGCAATCGAAAGTTGTCTTTGGTGTTTGGCACAAAGACCTGTGTGATCTTTACCTAGAAGCTTTGCTCTATCACTTATATATTTTGCCAAGACAGCTGTATCTTTGTAGTCTGGATTTGTATCCGATTTACAAAATGGACAATTGCGGGCAACAGCCACAAAAACTATCTTTCGTCTTTTTTTAGAATC
The DNA here is from genome assembly GCA_035260845.1 of Patescibacteria group bacterium. GTDB lineage: Bacteria > Patescibacteriota > Microgenomatia > UBA8517 > UBA8517 > DATFUL01. The sequence continues at coordinate 88,756 of DATFUL010000008.1, read as the reverse complement.
TTTTTTCTTTGCCATAATTTTATAATTAGAAAGGAATGTCTTCCTCGTTTACTTCCTCTTTAGCCGGTTCTTTTGACTTTCCCTTGCCGGCCGAAGCCTTGGCAGAGGCTGGTTGGCTCTCTTCCACATCCGGTTCAATATGAATCTCAGGCATATCGGCTTCGCCGCCCTCATCCATCTTACGATCCAAAATCACCATGTCTGTGATTACTACTTCTGTTCTTTGCTTTTGCGCACCGTCCTGGCCCTGCCAGCTACGAGTGGAAAGTCTGCCTTCAACGTAAACTTTTCTGCCTTTTTTAAGAAGTTGAGAACAAATCTCAGCTAATTTATTCCAGGCAACTACGTTATGGAATTCTACGTCTTCTTTCTTTTCTCCGCTGTCTGTATTCCAACTTCTATTAGTTGCTACTCCAAAGGTACAAACTGCTGCCCCTTGAGGGGTGTAACGCATTTCTGGATCCCTTGTCAGGTTTCCAATTAGCATTACTTTGTTCAAACTTCGTGCCATGTTGTTATTTCTCTTTATTTATTACCAAATACCTCAAAATGTCTGCATCTGTCCTTAATTTATCGTTTAGGGCTTTGACTCCAGATGGGTCAAGTTCGAGATCAAAATTAAGGTAAAGACCAGTTTCGCTTTTACCGATTTTGTAGGCCAATTCCTTTATTCCCCATTCAGACGAATTTTTGATAACACCCTTAAAAATTTTGAGTGTTTTTTCAAGAGTTTCTGTGACCTTTTTCTTTTTGGCCGCTCCGCCCTTGCCGTCTATAACTAAAGTTAATTCGTAATTGTTCATATCAGGCTAAAGTATATCACGAGCCTATTTTGAACTCAACCACCACCCTTCGCTAAAGCTACGGAGTGGCAGGCATCTCAATTTTATGTCCCAATCTTAAATTCAACAACGTCGCCATCCTGCATAACATAATCCCGGCCTTCACTCCTAACCTTGCCAGCCTCGCGGGCAAGTTTCCAGCCTGTATGTGCTATAAAATCGTCAAAATCACAAACATCAGCTTTTATGAACTTTTTAACAAAATCGGTGTGAATTACCCCGGCTGCGTTTTGGGCATTTATACCTTTGTTAATAGTCCAGGCACGAACTTCCTTCTCCCCAGCCGTGAGGAAAGTAATTAAGCCGAGAGTTGCAAAAGCTTTTTTGATTAGTCTTTCTAGGCCTGATTTTTCGACCCCCAGATCTTTAAGATAAGCCGATTGATCAGTTTCTGAAAGCTCAGATAATTCACTCTCGGTTTTGGCCGAAATTACGACTATTTGATCAGCATCAACTCCAAGTTCTTCTGAATATTTGCTTTCGATTTCTGAGGCATTTTTAAGATCGTTCTCGTCAACATTCAACACAATCAAAAATGGCTTTTTACCCAAAAGCTGTAAAGACTCAACATCTGCATTTTTCTTTTTCTGGTGGGCCTCAACCGTTTCAGCATCAGCCAAATCAAGTTCAAGCTTTAGAACTTCGAAATCGCTCTTAGGATCTTTTACTCCTTGTTTGATAACGTCGGGGTCCGAAAATGCACGGAGAACAAAACAAATGGCAGAAACGTTACGAATATGGGAAAGGAATTTATTGCCCAGTCCTTCACCTTTACTAGCCCCCGCAATTAAACCTGCAATATCCACAAATTCTACAGTTGCAGGCACTTTTGGTGGAAGATTGGCCATTTTTTCCCCTTCCTTTGTTACTTCGGCGAGTTTATCAAGCCGCACGTCCGGGACAGGAACAATACCAATATTAGGTTCGATCGTTGCAAACGGAAAATTGGCAACATAAGCCTGCTGCTTTTTTAGGAGTGCATTAAAAAGTGTACTCTTCCCCACATTTGGCAAACCTACAATTCCTACTGATAAACTCATACCCCAACTTTTCCTTTCATTGTGAAATTATATCAAATTGAACGAGGATTTAGTGGATTCTAATATTTCCATTAACTACAGAAGTTGTTGGATCAGAAGTATCTAATGCTCCTGGTTGGCTATCATATATAACATTATTTGATGAGTCTTTTATCCGTATGCGGACCAAGTCACTACCTCCTAAAATACTTCCATCAACACCTGTTACAAGAAAAGTATAGTTACCCAAACCGTTAACTGTTCCAGTACCGGACAAGTAGGCTTTCCCAGTTGATGTAGTTAGGGATTGTAAAGAAGTTGAAATAAAATCAATATTAGCTGCTTTAAAGTTCATTTTGACACTTCCTGTTAACACGTTACTATTTGAATATTTTGAGCTAATACCAAATGTAACCTTTCCTGAGTTGTTTGGATATGCTCCAGGTGGGTTATTAAAGCTTCTTCCACCTGTAAATGAAGAAGTGGAAACGTAAGCAGTAACATATTGATATACAGATGATCCTGATGCTCCTAGATTGTCTGTTATTATGAGAGTTATTGAATATACTCCCGACGAGGCATAAGTATGACTATTAGAAACGGATCCGGATCCATTATTTTCCACCACAGTTCCTGCAGTAGTATTCCCATCTCCCCAATTCCAACTGGCAGTATGAGTATCAGAAGTGTTTGTATCTGTGAAAGATGTTGATGCTGTAAAGACTGTATTTACTAGGATTGGTGCTGAGGGAGCAATGATTACCCCAACAGTTGGAGCAGAGTTAACAGTTATGGTTGCCGTACTTGTTCCTATTGCTCCCTGATTATCTGTAACAGAAACGGTCAAGGTATATGTACCACCTGTGTTATAGATATGATTTAAATAGAAGTTCATTCCTGAGAGAGAAAGAGATTGTGCTCCAGAACCATCTCCATAGTCAACTGTTGCTGTCCAAGAGGTAGAATCTGGATCTGTAAAAGAAGAGAACCCTATATACGTGTCTCCTTGATTAAGAGCTCCATTAGAAACAGGGCTTACTATTGGAAATTGATCTGTAGTCAATAATGTTGCCTCCTCAACTATTCCTCCCGCAACATCTCCCCCTATCGCATAGATATTCCCTAAGTTCGTAGATACACCTGCGAGTTCCCCTCTGGCAGTTGGCATATTAAGCTCTGGTATCCATGTATCTGAAACTGGATCATAAGATTCAACTGAGGATAGTATTGTTGGATCATTAATGCCTCCAAATGCGTAAATCCTTCCATCGTTCTCAGTAGCAATACCAAACATTCTTCTTGGAGTATTCATATTACTTTTTTCTGTCCAAGTATCTGAGATCGGATCATATTCTTCGACAAGTGGAACAGCAACTATATTTGGGTTGGATTGAGGATATATTTGACCCCCTACTAAATATATTTTGCCATTCGATAGACTTGTGGCACCCATTTGTAGCCTCCGAAAGGGCATATTACTTTTTTCTGTCCAAGTATCTGAGATTGGATCATACACCTCTACCACGTTTGTATCAGACCCTCCAAATGTATAAATTTTCCCATCATTACCTAATGCTACAGCCAGATCTCCTCGTGAAGTTGGCATAGGCGTCTTAGTTTGCCACGTATTTGTTATAGGATCATACATATAATTTGTTGCGACTACGCCATACCCATCATAACCACCCATGGCATAAATTTTCCCTTGCTGATCAGCAACTAATCCAAATTGATATCTAACAGCTGGTATTGGAGTACCATACGTCCACACATTTGTAGTTTGATCATAAATTTGAACTTTATTGATTCCCCCTCCGCCCATGGCATAAATTTTCCCATCTACAGACACTGCGCTTAGTCCAGTCGTTGAATAGAGTAGAGGAGCTTTTTCTGTCCAAGAAACGATATTGGAATCAGCGTATACATGAGGGCTGAATATCAAACCTATAAAAACCAAAAGAAGTCCTGATATAATAGAGAGGAAACGTTTCGAAATCATGCTCTCACCTAGAGTAGACTTTGTAAATAAGCTTTGTCAAGAGATAAATTGTTTATGGCTTGAGTATTTATGAAAAACATTAGCATTTTTTCCCAAAAACTTTCCAATATACAAATTGCTATCATTTTATTACTTCTTGGGTTTTTAGTTTATGGAAACTCGCTTTTCAATGGGTTTATCGCAGATGATGTAGCACAAGTTAAAGAAAATCCATTGGTACAAAATATTTCAAATATTCCAAATATATTTACTCAAGGGAATTTTTACGATGACAGTGGTCAAAGAAATAATTATTACAAACCGATTTTATCCACAACAATCTTACTAATTTATTCTTTTTCTGGAGAAAATACATTTGGTTATCACTTAATTCAGGTGTTATTACATATCGTTAATACGATATTGATTTTCTTAATATTAAGGATTTTTTTTAGAAAAGGACCATCTTTTTTACTCTCATTACTGTTTCTAGTCCATCCTATTAATACCGAAGCTGTTATCTATATCTCTGCTTTGCAGGAGAACTTATTTCTATTTTTCGGACTAATCTCCCTATTTCTCACAATCAAAAAACCTAACAATATTTATCTTAATCTATTTATGCCTATATTGCTTCTTTTATCTTTGCTTTCTAAAGAAACAGGAATTGTTTTTCTTTTTATAATCCCTATGTATAAATTTCTTTATCAAAAACGAAAACTATTAATCAGTTTTTTGCAAGATATCGTAGCTTTATCTGCTTACTTATTTTTAAGACTAGAAGTGGCTCACATATCTCTTCACTATATCTTGCCTGTTGCACCTATTCAGACAATTTCACTAGGATTAAGATTTTTTAATATTCCTAAAATTATTTTTTTCTACTTACAAACATTTTTTTATCCTAAAAGTCTGATTTTCTTTCAAACTTGGATAGTAAAATCTCTAAGCTTTCAAGATTTTTATTATCCCCTGTTGTTTGATGGTATTTTCTTCTTAACTTTATTGGCAATTGGCATATATCTATATCAGGAAAATCGTGAGAATTTTAAAGTTTTTATTTTCTTTTTTACATGGCTTTTGGTTGGACTAGGTGTACATCTGCAAATAATCCCATTGGATGAAACAGTTGCCGATCGTTGGTTTTATTTTCCCATAATTGGGCTTCTAGGTATTATTGGGGTGGTGTGTTCATATTTACATGTAAAAACTCACCTGAGATTGTGGCTACTATTTGGAGTTTTTGTTATGATTGTTTCATTTTTGCTACGAACAATTATTCGAAACACGAACTGGATAGATGAAGCATCGTTATATACCCATGACATTCAATTTAATCATAGTAGCTACCAATTGGAAAAAGCATTGGGCATCATAGAGTATGATGCAGGAGACACACAAGGAGCATTAAAACACTATATTAAAGCGGTACAATTATTTCCTAGTCAAAACACTTTTAGTAGCCTAGGATACTTTTATTTGCAAACTAATGAATCTAAAAAGGCGGAGGCAGCTTATGAAAAGGCGGTAGGTTATGATAAAAATTTCGCTATATCCTGGGGTTATTTAGCCGTAGCAAAATATAAAGCAGGTGATAAAAATGGAGCAATTACTGCTGCAAAAAAAGCATATACAATTTCACCAAGCGATACATTTTCACAGATACTTAATGCCATAGAAAACAATAAGCCAATCGGAATCCGGTAAAGCGATACTATACTTTATTCGTAGGCGGAAATGTAAGAAAAAACTTAAAAGCTAAAGTTGGGATAGCAAACTGTGAATCCCGACAGAAAGACATGAAGCCATTTTACTACTTTTAGACGCGATTATTGAGCCTCAAAAGCTTGAACAACAATAGTTGTTTTTTGAATATTGACTGGCGTATTGATTGGTGAGATTGCTGCAACTCTTACTTTATATGTATGTGTACCTCCGCCAAGTCCGGAGTCCTTGACAGTAAAAGAGAACGGTATAGCCACTCCAATACCCTGGCTGCCAATGCCATAAGTTCTTATATCGGTTCCGTCCCTGTTTATACTTATCAAGAAATAGTTGTCATCCATTTGGGCGATACCGGATATATTAACCACTGTATCAAAAGTTTTGCCCGATGGAACATCAAGGTCTACATTAGCATTTGTAACATCTATTAATGTATTACTTGTGGTTGTAATTGAACCGTCTGCCGGGTTCATTAAAACAGTTGGCGACATTTTTTCAGAAGTTACGGCTCCGTCTGCAATTTTAGGAGTTGTAACTCCCTGATCAGCCAAGCCAAATTGATTTCCTATTAAATTCAACCCTCCCCCCGCTGTATAAACATTGCCGTCCGCACATTCCCAAAGATTTGTTGCTGTATTCCACTTCCCCATTTGTCCATTTGCACAATTTTGTGGCAAACGAAAACCGGGCAATAGAGAGAGAGCAACAACACCTGAACCACCCCCGCCATCTAGTCCAGTACTCGCATTAATACCTAAAATGTCGCCATTTGCCCAATCCACAGGACTGTCTCCAGATTTACATGTCGGCGTCGCGGGAGGAGTCGATCCGAAGGAAACATTGTAGAGAGTTTTTTTCGATGGATCCAAACAACCTGCAAAATAACTAGGCGAAGGAATCACCTGAGCTAGAATATTTTTTACAACAAAAGTTAAACCAAAAACAAAGACCAAAATAACAGAGGGTAAAAAGAAACGAAACTTTAAATTTAATCCGGCAAACATAACTTTGTTCATCTTAGGCAATGGTTTTTGTTTTGTCAAGAATTTGCCTAACTTTTTTTGATTTTGACAATCTAAACTTAAATTTAAAGTTCAAAAATGGGATAGTAAATTGTAAATTCCGACAGAAAGTGACATGAGCTATTTTAACACATTTTTACTGCTGGAAGCCTTTACCGGCAGCAGGAGTATCTGTTTTAGAAGAAGCAGGATTTTTAACTTCAGCGCCAACTTTAAATGCCATAAGCACAGGGTTTTTACCCATTCCAATCGGAAAAACGATAGTGTCACCAGAAACCGCCGGCCAACCATTAATTCCGCCTGGCGCTTGGTACATCCAAACTTGATTTCCTGTCTTTTTATCAAAAGCGTAAATTTTGCCATTGAAAGTCGATGTAAAAACTAAATCATTTACAACTGTTGCCGCGCCAACATTTAAAGAATCAAGTTTTTTAGTCCAAAGTATTTTCCCGGTCATAACATCAAGTGCAACCAATTCCCCTCTACCGCTTGCCAAATTAAACGAACTAGCAACAAAACCAGATTGGGTGTATTCAACTGTCATGTCTACAACCGGAACATAAACAATTCCATCTGAATATGCCATCATGGTCTCCACTCCACCTAGTGGGCTTGGTGAAACTTTAGTGATTCCCGCGGGAAGTGTTGTTAAATTATCATTCAGGTGGGTTCCAACCAAAGTCGTCCAAAGAGTTTTACCGGTTTTTGTATCCATTGCCACAACCTTCCCCATTTTGCCGGCGCCAATAACCATATTCCCAGTCAAAATCGGTGAAGCTTCAAAATCAAAATCAAATAAATCGTGGGGGTTAACTTGGTTATACCAAATAAGTTTTCCGTTTTTAGAATTTAGTGAGACAAGACTATTTGTATATAAGTTGTTACCTAACCTACTTGTTCCATTTGGATAATCCTTTGTTCCTGGCCATGGGGCGGGGTTGCCTATTCCCCAATACATAATATTATTGTCAGTATCTATTGCAGGTGGATACCAGGCTCCGCCTCCGCTATTAACTTTTTCATTCCCCCAGATATCACTTGTATCTATTGTGTCGAAGTTCCATTTAAGTTTTCCTGTAAATTCATCTACTGCATAAATTTTTCCCCGTCCCCCGCCTAAATAAAAGTTTTCGTTGCTAATTCCTGGAACACTTGACGTATAAACTGTATGGTCAAAAACAGAAGGCTGAACGTCAATTCCCACGTTATTTTCTGCTAATTTTGTTGACCAAAGCTGTTGGCCAGTCATGGTTAAGCCAGCTAAGTTATAATGCCCTACTTGAGCGAATATCTTTCCCCATCCAACTGCTAAGCCATTTGGTCCTGCTATATCCTGGTTATATTCCTTCATCCAATTTTGCTTTCCCGAGACAATATCGACTGAGTAAATGTTGCTTTTTAAGTCTTGGAAATAAACACTGTTTCCCAAAATTATTGGGTTTGTTGTCGCCGCTCCCCATTCGCTAATCCCTTTTATTGGAAAACTCCAAGAAAGCCCAAGTTTGGAAATGTTGGAGGAGTCAATTCCAGCACCTTTATATTCTCGTGTATTGCTGTAATCATGGTTTGCCATTGGCCAATCCTTGGCATATTTAGTTATTTCCGGAGGGATTTTGTTTGTTTTTTTGTAGACTGCCGCGACCACAAAAACAAACAGGATAATACAAAAAAGAGTCAAGAACATTTTCTTCATGCGATTAATTTGTTACCACAATTTTTGCTTTCATGAAGGGATGAACCATGCAGTAATAACCATACGAACCTGCCTTTGTAAAAGTGAAGCTAAAACTTTGGCCACTAGCTAAATTTCCACTATCAAACGCACCATTGTTTGAAGTTACAGTGTGAGCATAGCTATCGTTATTTGTCCATGTAATTTTTGTGCCAACTTTAACGGTAAGAGCGTCAGGGGTGAAAGCATTACCTTGAATAATTACAGTGTTAGCTGGAACTTCTAAATTAGAAGGGGCTGAAGAAGTCATCGAACTCATCCCAGTTGGGTAAAAACATTTATAGCCGAAAAAGCCTACAACTAATAAAATAACTAATCCAACAACCAAGGCAAGTTTGTTCATATTTTTACCTTATAATTTAACTTACTACTTTGTCTCAGAGGTTGTCAATACTTACAGTTCTTCAACTTTATCTAGAAGTGAATCATCCCAAAAAACCATTTTTTCCTCAGGAAATAAGTACGCTTTTATCGGCATGAGTTCTTTAATAAATTCAGGGGTGTGGGACACAACAATCATAGTGCCTTTATATTCCTTTAAGGATTCAAGAATTACTCTCTGGCTCATAACATCCAAATACGTTGTTGGCTCATCTAGAATTAATAAATTATTGTCTTTACCAGTTAAAACTGCGATTGCTAGTCTTGTTTTTTCCCCACCGGACAAACTCCCCACTCGCTGAAAAACTTTATCGCCCGAAAGCATGTACCTTCCCAAAAAAGCCCTGGCAAAACCCTCTTCCCTTTCTGTTCTTTCGGTAAAAGTATCGATAACACTTTTATCAAAATCAAAAGTTTCAAACTCTTGTGAATAATAGCCAATAGAAAGCTCTGAATCTTTAATAATTTCTCCTGAGTCTGGAGTTAGCATTCCCATCAAAGTTTTAATAAATGTACTTTTTCCAACTCCGTTAGGGCCAATTAAAGCAATTCTTTCGTTTCTTAAAATTGTAAAGGTAATATCTTTTAGCACTTTTAAGTCTCCGTAACTTTTGGAGACACTCTTAGCGCGAATTGGAATTTCCCCCACCCTTTTTGGTTCAGGAAGACGAATAGAGATCCTTTTTAACTCAGGTGGCATTTGGGGAAGATTCTCTCTTTCCTTTTCCATCTTGCGACGTATGATGGACTTTGCAGCAACTGCCCTGGAGGTGTTGTACCTTTCTTCTGTTCTTTTTAAATGTCTTGACTTGATTTCTAATTCTTTTCTCAAGTTATCTTCCTTTTGTTTTTTGAGTCTAATGTAGTCTCTATATGTTCCTTTGTATTCTTCGATAGAAGAATTATAGGGAGTGACTGCGAGAACTTTATCAATTGAGTTACTCATTAATTCCAAATCGTGTGAGATTACAATGACAATTCCTTCGTACTCTGATAAAAATCGCATTACCCAGTTTTTGCCAGACTTGTCCATAAAGTTGGTTGGCTCATCAAGGAGCAGAATATCCGGTTGCATTAAAAGTGCCCTAGCCAGTGCCAATTTGGTTTTTTGGCCACCACTTAAAGTTTTGGGATCGTGTTCCAGATTGACTGAAAGCTCAACTCCGGAAAACATTTTATTTATTTCGTGATCTAAAAATTGATTTTCCGGATCCACGTAACTCCTGACAGAAGGTGACTCGTCCATAACTGAATCATATTTAATTTCTTGTGGAACCAAAACTATTTTACCAATAACTTCTACATCCCCTGTATAACTGGTTTCGCGTCCTGTGATAATGGAAAGAAGAGTGGACTTACCGCTACCGTTAGGGCCAACCAAGCCGACTTTTTGTCCACTTCCAACAACAAAGTTAACCTTTTCATACAAAGGTTTTGAATTATAACCAAAAGCCAGATCGTGAACTTTAAGCATGTGGCAATTATATCAGGCTGAAGAATTGTTATGTTCTCTACAATTTAAAGCTTCTTTTTTAATGCTTTTTTAGCAGTTTTTACTTTGTTACCCGCGTCTTTTGCTGCGGTTTCCATTTTACCCTTTAAATCAGAATAGACTTCTTCTCCTGCCTTTTTGAGTTCATTAAATTTTTTACCTAATTTTTTGCGGGTTTTGTCATCTGACAAAGCAATTGCTGCAGCGCCAACCGCGGCACCAACTACAGCCCCTATTGCACCAGCAGCGACTGGGTTTAATTTTTTATTTGCCATTCTTACCACCTCCTTTTTTTACGAACATTTTCATTAAATACAATATTCCACTTTTAATACCATTTTTGACATCTTCAGCGTCACTTGCTATATCGTCAACTTTGTTAAGTATCGAGGTTAACTTATTTAAAGTTTTCGATAAAGAATAAAGAGCATGAGAAGCAAATCCAACGAGAATTAAAAAACCAATTGCGAGAGCGTAAAAAAGAAAATTCTCTGAAAACATAGTTAATAGTATCACTAAATGTTAAAAATATGATACCATTTTCCTTGTGATCACGAAAGAAAATATTATTAAAGTAGATAACTTAACCAAAAAGTTCGGAGATTTTATAGCTGTTAACAATATAAGTTTTAATGTTAAAAAGGGTGAAACTTTTGCTCTTCTTGGTCCAAACGGAGCTGGAAAGTCTACCACAATTAAAATGTTGACTACTCTTTTGTCCCCCACCGCGGGAAGCGTTTCTATAAACAATGAAGACCCAAGTAGGAATCAAGACATGGTTAGGAAACAATTTGGAATTGTTTTTCAGGACCCTTCCCTTGATGACGATTTAACAGCACTTGAGAATATGGATCTGCACGCAGTTTTGTACGGCGTTCCTAGTTCGGTACGCTCTAAAAGAATTGAAGAGCTTTTAAGTTTAGTCGATTTAATAGACCGTAAGGATTCTCTGGTTAAAACTTTTTCAGGTGGAATGAAGAGAAGACTCGAAATTGCGCGCGGCTTACTTCACCATCCTAAGATTTTATTCTTGGACGAGCCAACCATTGGGCTTGATCCGCAAACCAGGAATCATATGTGGTCGTACTTAAATAATGTAAACAAAAAAGAAGACATGACAATATTTTTTACAACTCACTATATGGAAGAGGCTGAAAAAAATGCACAGAGAATTGTTATTATTGATCACGGTAAGATTGCCGCAGAAGGAACTGCCGAAGAGTTGATAGTTCAAACCAAATCCAAAAGCTTAGAAGAAGCTTTCTTAAGTTTAACCGGCCAGGAAATCAGAAACGAAGAAGTTGGAGCGGCTGACTCTATGAGACAACATAGACAAGTTTGGGGAGGAAAAAGGTAATATGGAAATACTTTATATTCTTTGGCTACGTCAAGTTAAAAAATACTTTAGGAGTAAAAGTCGTATTATTGGCTCTTTAGGCCAACCCCTACTCTACTTACTATCTTTTGGTTATGGTTTCGGATCTATTTTTGCTAAAGCGGGACAAGGAAATTATATTCAGTTCTTAGCACCCGGAATAATTGCCATGAGCGTACTTTTTACTGCAATTTTTTCCGGAATAGAAATTATTTGGGATAGACAATTTGGATTCTTAAAAGAAACAATGGTTGCACCTGTTTCTCGCTTTACCATTATGCTTGGGCGTACTCTTGGAGGAGCCACTGTTTCTACTTTTCAAGGCATAATCGTTTTAATATTGGCTTCGCTTGTTGGCTTCCGCGTTTCTAACTTTTCACTTTTACCTTTTGCCATTTTATTCATGTTTATAATTGCTCTTCTTTTTTGTGCAATGGGAACAGCACTCGCCTCAACTATGCAGGACATGCAAGGATTCCAGCTTGTTATGAACTTTTTAGTGATGCCAATATTTTTCCTTTCTGGAAGCCTTTTCCCCTTGCAGGGACTCCCGCCGCTAATGGAGATTGCAACAAAAATTGACCCAATGACTTATGGAATTGACGGCTTAAGAGGGACTTTGGGTGGAATCGCCCATTTTGGCCTTACTTACGACATATTAATGTTAAGTGGAATTACATTATTCTTCCTACTTCTTGGAAGCTACCTATTTAGTAAAATACAGGTATGACAAAATATCAGGAATACTTCAACCGCATGCTTGCAGAAAACAAGGAAGCTTTTGATAAATTTAAAAATCTTCACGGCGAGTACGGTATGGATGAAGAAAAGTATCAGGATAAATTTAATAAAGAAGGCGAAAAAATAATGAAGATTGTTAATGAGTGGGAAAACAAACTTTGTTCCCAATCCGAGAAAGCAGGTTATGCCAACTATACTGGTGGTTTAGCCGAAAAATATCAGGCGCTTCTAAGGTCCACCTTTCCACTAATTGATCATGTGGGAATTGTTGCTATAAAATCCACTTTTCAAATAAAGAAACTCTTGTAAAATACAAGATTTCTTTCGTATATACGTATAGAAGCTTCTTTGAGTCAAATCCTAAAAAATATTGGGGATCTAAAGGGCTATGAGAAGGGAGATTATAATCGCCCCGACTCCAACACCAATACCTGCAACTGTTGGCCAATCTGTTCCTGTAACAGGAATCGGAAGAGGTGTGGTTTGAGTTGTTGATGCAGCAGATGTCGCTGACGCGGCTTTAGTTGTTGCTGTCGCAGTTGGGGTAGTGGTTGCTGAACCGCAACCGCAAGTTGAGTCACTGGCACAAAGTGGGTTCCTACAAAAACCTGAGTAACAGTAAAGTCCGCCTTGGCAGTTAGAATTACTACCACAAGTACCATTACAGGAATTTGCAGATCCGCCAGATGTTGAAGTTGGTGTAGGTGTTGGTGATGGTGATTCGGATGGAGCCGTGGTTGGTGTTGGTGACGGGCTTGCAACTGCACAAGCAGTCATGTCTGTTGTCCAAGCAGTTCCGTTACAACAAAGCTGAACACCGCCGCACGGTTCTATTCTTTTTATTTGCGAGGCATTACAATCACTCTCAGACGGAGAGTTATCACCCTCAGGGGGCGTACAGTTAGCAATATGAGTCGCACCAACGACACAGCTTTGGGCACCTGGACATTGCGCAACTACTGCCTTCTCTGCAACATTTTGCTGTTGTCTAACTAAAAGAACTCCTGCAACAACACTTAAAATTAGAAATATTACAATTGAAATTCCAACAATTAATCCTGTTCTTCCAACTTTTTTGGACTTTCCTGGAGTAATAATTTCGAATGGCGATCCACCTGCTGGTTTGTCTTGTTGCGGCATACATTAATAATACTAATCTTCCCCGATGGCGTCAATCGCCTTAAGTGTGATCTCAGAAAATCCCTCAACAACTAAGTCTGCAATATATAATTTATCTATATTTTCGTCTTGGGTTACTGCAATAACCTTCATTCCCGCCTCGTGTGCTGCAGTTACCCCGGCTAGCGAATCCTCAACCACTAAACAATCCTCAGGCGCTATACCAAACTTATCCGCGGCAATTAAATAAATATCTGGAGCCGGTTTTTGATTTACCGCTTCCTCCCCTGTTGTAATACTCTCAAAATAGTCATCAAGTCCAAAATGCTTTAATATTTTATCTGCCGTTTGCCAATTAGTTGAAGTTGCCAAGCCAAGTGGAGTTCCATTTTCTTTTAGGGTGTCCATAAATTCCAAAACTCCATCGTTTAATGTAATTAGTGGAATTAGCTTTTCGTATTCATCGTAGCTTAGAAGTTCTAATTCCTGTAAAGTTTTATTAGTTTTAATGCTGTGCTTAAGTAAAATCTCGCGCCAATTGGACTCGATCGATGTTCCAACTGTGTGGGGATCGGAAACTACATTGACCCCAAGTTTTTGCATTACAGTAATAAAAGCCTTACCCCATTCTTCTTCACTTTCTATTATTGTCCCATCGAGATCTAAGATTACAGCAGCGAATTTCATTTATTTTCAATGGGTTCGACAATTGTACCAGCAGAAGTATCCTTGATATAAAACTTATCTTTTTCCTCTATCTCTTTTCTGATTTCGTCTGCTCTTTGGTAATTACCAGAATCTCTGGCTACGTTTCTTTCACCAATCCGAACGATTGTTGCATTGCCAACAGACACGGTCGGTAAATGTAAAAATGGAACTCCTTGCAAATTATCCTTGACCATTACTTCAACTTTATGGTCTTTAATTCCAAGTCCTAATACTTCATCAAAACTAATCGCAAGATCGTATTTGTCCGCAGAGGGGATATTACTTTTAAGCATTTCCCAGAGCACTGCTAATGCTTGTGGAACATTTATATCATCGGAGAGAGCAGAAATAAAACTATCTCTAAATTCTGCAACTTTTTCATTTTTCTCCTCTGACAATATAGTTCTATCATCGGAATTTCTTAAACTTGCAATTAAATCCTTAAGATTGTTAAGAGCGTTTTCTGCGGCCTTGAGGACTTCCCAGGAAAAACTTGTACCCTTTCTATAGTGAGAGTTTAGAATCAAATATCTCATAGCAAGCGGGTCATGCCCTTTTTCAACTAGTTCTTGTGCTGTAACAAAATTGCCTAAACTCTTACTCATCTTAATTCCCCCCTCGCCCAAAAGATGGGAATTATGAAGCCAATAATTGGCGGTTTGTTTACCAAAAGCCGCAAAACCTTGAGCAATTTCGTTGGTGTGGTGCACGGCAACATGCTCAATTCCACCAGTATGAATATCAAAGTTATTACCTAAATATTTAGTTGACATTGCCGTACACTCTATGTGCCAACCAGGGTAGCCTTCTCCCCACGGACTAGGCCATTTCATAATGTGTTTAGAATTAATTGCCCAGAGGAAAAAATCCCAAGGAAGTTTTTTTTCTGGATCAACTTCTACATCACTTCTACTTTTCATATCAGCAAGATTCAAATTTCCGAACTTTGCATAGTCAGGAAACTTTGAAGTATCGTAAATTAATCCTTTTTCGGTTGTATACGTAAAACCGTTTTTCTCAATTATTTGATTTAACTTAATTTGTTCGGGAATATTCTCCGTTGCACGACATAAAACATCAGGTGCATTAATTCCAAGAAGACCCATACTGTCTTTAAATTGCTCGATATATTTATCCGCAATTTGCCAAACAGTTAATCCTTCACGCTTGGCTCCCTTCTCCATTTTATCCTCTCCAAAATCTTCGTCAGAAGTCATGTGACCGACATCTGTTACGTTCATTACCCATTTAACATCATTCCCCACAAATCTTAGAAATCTAACTAAGATATCCCACTGGACATACGCATACATATGTCCAATATGTTGATTCCAGTAAACAGTTGGTCCGCACGAATAAATTCCAACTTTTCCTTTTTCGTTCGGAATAAACTCTTCCTTTTTTCGAGTTAGAGAATTTGTTAAGTAAATACTCATCAAGGCTATTGTATCAGATTATCCTGAAGGTGGAACTGGTTTTTCGACACGGGTTTGTTCTTTTTGTGCCGCCTGCTTTTGGCCAAATCTTCTACTGGGTTTACTCGAACCAAACAGTGGGGACGAATCCACTCGTGCGTTTTGCATTGCAATCTGATTTTTAACAGCTTCCATTTGAGCATTAAGAACTTGTTTTTGTTCCATTGAAAGCTCTGGATATTCTTCTAAAGAAATTACTTCTCCTTCCGAAATTCTTTTTTGGAGTTCGGAAAACTGTTTTTGTTTACGAATGTCATCAAGCTCCCGATTCAAAGCTTCCATACGCCTCCCTGACTTTAATTCGTCGTTAAGTTGACCTTGCTGTTCAATTTGTTTCCTTTGATCATTATTTTGATTAGGTTGAGGAGTGTCCTGGCCACTAAGAACTTCACCAGTTGCCTGCTCACGAACATTTTTGAGGATCTCTAGAGGCTCTTGAGCTAGTTGTTTAGCAACTTGTTGAGCTAAGTTTTTTGCGGATTTGGCTGTATCTTGGGCAAGATTTGTCATTATCGTTATACGTTCTTATAGTTCACGCCGGCCTTCTAAGGCCTGAGTTAATGTTACCTCATCTGCATATTCAAGGTCTGCACCAGTTGGAATTCCCATCCCAAGTCGACTAATTTTAAGATTTGGGTTCTGAGTTTTTAATTTTTTAAGTAAATACATCGCGGTTGCCTCCCCCTCCATTGTTGGATTTGTAGCAATTACTATTTCTGCAACTTTCTGGCTAGCCTCGGCTCTTTTAATTAAATCGTCAATATAAAGTTCATCCGGTCCAATGTTTTCAAGTGGGTTAATTGCCCCATGCAAGACATGATAAATACCTTTAAACCTTCCGGTACGCTCAAAGGCTAAAATGTCTAAAGGTTGTTCAACTATCAAGATTTGGGAATGGTCACGTGCAGGGTCACCACAAATAGGACACGGTTCAGTTTCGCTTATGTTTTTACAAATGGAACAGAGGACCGTGTCTTTTTTAAGACGCAAGATGGAATCAGAAAATTCATCTAACTGAATTTGTGGAACATGGAGTAAATAATAGGTTAACCTTTGCGCAGATTTTGGTCCAACTCCAGGGAGCTTACTAAACGACTCAATTAAAGCTTGAATAGGACGCGCAATCTTCATAAAGGTATTCTACCAAGCTTATTTCATTCCGCCAAGGAGCCCTGAAAGTCCACCGCCCATTTCCATCATTTTCTTTGCACTGTCTTTTTGAACGTCCTTCATTGCCTGATTAATTAAGTCCACCAATTCCTTCATATCTTCTCCATCTTTTTTAATATAGCGGACTTTTTGATCCCCGGTAACAGATACCTGCCAACCGTTTTTTTCTATAGTTTTAATAATCTTTTCAAGTTCTTTCTG
This sequence comes from Patescibacteria group bacterium, assembly GCA_035260845.1. Classification (GTDB taxonomy): domain Bacteria; phylum Patescibacteriota; class Microgenomatia; order UBA8517; family UBA8517; genus DATFUL01. Next base: position 71,776 of record DATFUL010000008.1, on the reverse strand, counting down.
AAGTTCCATAGCTTTCTTGCGCATTGAAGCTAATTCTTTTAGTTGGTTAAATTTATCAAACATATTTTAATTTCCAAATATCTCTTCTGCAGCTTTGATTATATTCGTTTCCGCGCTCTCAGTCAAAACTGGTTCCTTTTTTGCCTCTTCAACAACAACCTTTGGAGGAGGTGTTACCAAAACGCAGGCAATTCTAGTTTTACTATTCAAAACCTTTTCTATTACGTCTTCCAAGATTTTTCTGTGGTGAATATCTTCTAAGCGTTCCTTATGAAACTTATAAAAAACTCCTAAAGTTAGGACTTTCCCGTCATAGCCAACTGGCCTACTTGATCTTAAAAGTCCCTCTATTGAAACATTAATTGGGTGAACCGCCATAAGAATCTGCTTCCAAATATCATCATTGACTGGGCTTACTGTTTCTTGTGGTAAATTAATTACTTCTTCGGCTGGGGCAGACTCAACTTTTTTTGGTTCCGGTGGAATTTCTGTGTCAACTTTTTCTGAAATTCCTCCGCTTTTCACTTTTACTTCTACACTTTTACTTTGCTGGCCGCACCATTTGATTACCGCAATCTCAACTGGAAGTTCTTCAATTGGAGAATCGCTCAGCGATTTGTTGGCCTCCGTAAAAAGTTCGGTTAGCTTGATAAGATCGTTTGTGTTTAAGCCCTGTAGTTTATTTTCACCAACACCTACTTCTGCCAATATTGCCTGGTGAAAAGAGCTAAGAAGTTCACTCACAAATGACTCTGCAGAAACCCCTGAACTAATATTTTTTTCAATTTCCAAGATTGCCGATTTTTCGTCCTTTTTCACCAAAAAGTTTATAAATTTCGAAGAGTCAGAATTTTTATAACGATCTAAATATTCTTCACCTTCAAGGGCATATTGCTCCAAGATTTTGATAGCATCCCGAAACGCACCTGCGGAAATGGCCGCAATCTTGGCCAAAGATTCGTCAGTTATTTTTATTTTTTCCCCGCTCACAACCCTTTTAAGTGAATTAATAATTTCTTGGGTTGTAGCTTTTCTAAAAGAGATAAAAGTTGTACGAGAACGAATCGTATCGATTAATTTTTCAGGATTGGTTGTAGCCAAAATAAAAATTACATGCTCTGGTGGCTCTTCCAGAGTTTTCAGGAGTGCGTTAGAAGCTTCTGTTGTTAACATGTGGGCTTCGTCAATAATATAAATTTTCTTTTTTGCTTTAGTCGGAGCAAGTTTTACAGCATCCCGAAGAGTTCGTACGTCATCGATTCCACGGTGACTTGCTGCATCCATTTCTATAACATCTAAATTTGTTCCTTTTGTAATTGAAATGCATTGTTCGCATTTATCACATGGTGGATTTTTGGATTCACAGTTAATTATTTTTGCTAAAATTCTGGCGGCCGAAGTCTTGCCGGTTCCCTTGGGCCCTGCAAATAAAAATGCGTGTGGAATTAAACTTGAGCCAACAATCTTTTTTAAAGATTCAGAAACATCAGGTAAATCTAGTTCGTCTAAATTTGTTGGTCGATATTTTAAGTAGAGTGTCATTCTTTGTGATAAGCAGAGTTTGCCATTATTTCATTCATGGTGAATTCCAAGTAAATGTAAAGCTGCGTGTTCAACCAAATCACAAATTTTATCGGTAGTTAAAACATTTTCCTCGCCAGCTTCCTTTACCGCAACTGGGTAACAAACTACTATTTCCCCTAAGTGGATAATTCCATCTGGCGGATATATAAAATTGCCCTTATTTTCGGTTGGAGTAAACGAAAAAACATTATGAAGTTTTTTGTCTTTAAGATATTTATTTCCAATATCCATCATTTTAGCCTCACCCACAATTGCCACAGAAACTTCGGCGGGTGAAACTATTCCCTGTTTGACCAAAAAAGCTGATAATCTATTTTTGATTACCAAGGCCTTAACCGGGTAGCTAGATTGTTTAGTTACGGAGACTTTAATCATTAAGTTTTGAACTGACTATTTGTGCAATTTTGGTTCCGTCAACATTTGGAGCCTTACTTTTTACCATTCCAATAACTTTACCCATGTCAGCCATTGTTTTAGCACCAATTTGAGTTATAGCATCGGTGACCAATTTGGAAAGCTCTTCTTCGCTAATTTCTGGTGGGAGATATTCCTGTAGAATTTTAAGTTCAGCTTCTTCACTTGCGGCGCGCTCCGGGGAACCAGCTTTTTTGTAGGCTTCGATTGAGTCCCTCCTCTGCTTGGCTTGCTTTTGAATAACAACCATTTCTTCCTCGTCAGTTAGCTCATGCTGCTTGGCAATTTTTTCATAACCAAAAGCACTTGATAGCATTCTTAACGTAGAAAGTCTTACTTCATTGTGTGCCTTCATGGCTTCACCTATTTTTGCTTGTAGTGTTTGTGCAATCATGTTTATGAGCCGTCTTCGTTTCTATTATACTTCTCTTTCCAACCTCCGGTTAGATGAAAATGCAGATGAAATACGGATTGTCCTGCGTTTTCTCCATTTCCCACTGAAACCCTAAATGCATCAAAGATTCCAAGTTTTTTTGCTATGTCTTTTGTAACTAAAAGGATTTTTCCCAAAACTTCCTTATCCGATTCAGAAACCTCAGAGAGATTAACGATGTGTTTTTTGGGAATAATTAGTACATGGACCGGAGCGACTGGTTCAATGTTCTGAAAGACCAACAAATCTTCATCCTCATATTCAATCTTGGAGGGAAGTTCTCTATTTATGATTTTGCAAAAAATACAATCTTCGTTATTCATAGCTATTTAGTCTAATTGGAAGTCAAAATAAGATCAAGAACAGCTTTTGCCAGTTTTTCTGAGTCGTGACGGATTAGACTTCTAACTAATTTATCGCTTTTCGGCTTTTTGTAAGTTTTACTCGAAATTAAATTTCTTCTAACTATTTTTATGGTTTTATCGCCATCCAAATCATCTTTTACAGGTTTAGCGCTTTCTTTTTTATATTTTGCCAAGATACTCTTTGGAAAGTTATCTGAATTATTAATTATTACAATATCCGGATTTCGTCCAGAATACTTGTTTATTTCATCAATAAAATTACTAGCAGCAAAACCAGAAGTTTGGCCAAATTTAGTCATCAAATTCATTACAAAAATAATCTTTGCTTTAGTTTTTTGGAGTGAGTCTGCAACTCCTTTGATTATCACATTGGGTAAAACACTGGTATAAAAGTCCCCAGGCCCCAGTATTACAAAATCGGCCGATTCTATGGCGCCTGTTGCCTCTTTATTAACTTTTGCTTTTGGAATAACTTCCAAATTTGTGATTTTATACTTCCCTTGTTCGGGAGTTGGTTCGTCAATACTGTGCTCACCCAAAACTTGTTTGCCATTTGAATAAGTAGCTACAAGATGTGCTTTATCAAAAGTCACAGGAATAACACTACCCTTAACCCCTAAAACTTCGCAAGTTTCCTCAATCGCTTTCTTTTGATTACCTTTATAAATATCGGTGAGTGCCGCCATAAAAAGGTTCCCGAAAGTCATACCCGTTATTCCAACACCCTGACCGTATCTGTATGTAAAAAGTTTTCTTAAAGTTTCGTCTACGCTATCGGAAGCCAGGGCAACCATACATTGCCGAAGGTCGCTAGTTGGCAAAAGTCCAAATTCGTCTCTGATTACACGGTTACTGCCGCCATCATCCATCATGGAAACTATTACTGAAAGATCGAGTTGAGGATACTTTTTGAGGCCTGAGAGAATAGTAAAAGTTCCCGTTCCTCCACCAATAACTACTATTTTCTTTTTACGGGTTTTATTCACGAGCGTGATAGCTATAGTATCACTTTCCCAATTTTTGGACAACTTCTTCTAGACTAAAGAGTTCTGATTTGTCAGAAGTGCGTTCCTTAAATTCAATTTTATCAGCAGTCTTTGTGGAGACTACAAGTCTAAAAGGAATTCCGATTAAATCACTGTCTGCAAATTTTTGCCCTGCAGGAACATTTCTATCGTCCCACAAAACATCGATTCCCATTTTAGTTAATTTATCATAAACTTCTTTTCCGTTTCCACCAGGGAGTTCAACCAAATGCACATCAAACGGAGAAATTTCTTTAGACCAAATAATACCGCGGTCGTCGTGTGAAACTTCAACCCAAGTTCCCATTACACGGGTGGACCCAATTCCATAGCTCCCAAACCAAACAGGGTTTTTTAGGCCTTTTTCATCTGTATAATAAAATCTCATTCTTTCTGAATACCAAGTTCCTAAAGGAAAAATATTGCCTACTTCAATTGATTTTGCACTTTCATAATCTTCTTTATTGCCCTCCATTACTTCTTCGTTAACTGCCTCTTTATCACCTTTTTTCCAGTAGATAGTGTCTTCACCTGCGCCAGCAATTACTTGGAACTCGTGAGTAAATTTATCCGTAAATACACCTCCGGACGCCTTGGCAATCTTAAAATTAAATCCAAGACGGGTAAATATTTTTGAATAAGCATCTTTAACTTTTTCGTAATAATCCATTAAATCGGCCTCTGTTGTGTGCGCCGAATAAAGATCCTTCATCATAAATTCTCGCCCCCTTAAGATTCCGCTTTTGGCTCTAAGTTCATTCCTAAACTTTGTAGAAAAATGGTAAATAGCAACCGGCAAGTCCTGATAGCTGGTTATATTTTTACGAAGAAGATCCATTACGATTTCTTCATGGGTGAATGAGAGAGCGAATTCTTTTTTTCGTGTATCGGTCAATTTATACATTACCTCGTCTGCTTTGTCCCATCTACCCGTTTCATTCCAAATTTCTTTCGGGTGAAGTAGCGGCATTAGCATCTCCTGTCCTCCAACTGCATTTATTTCTTCACGGATTATTTGATTAATTTTGGCAACAACTCGAAAGCCCAAAGGAAGAAGAGTCCAGCTACCTGCCATAAGTTGGTCTATAAATCCACCCCGAACTAAAAGTTTATGGTTAACGCTTTCTGCATCTTTGGGTGCCTCTTTACGTGTTTTAGGAAATAGTTCTGATTGTCGCATGAAGCCATTGTATCATTTCGTAAACGAATTAATGAAGCCAGTAAATCCACCTGCTGCAATAACGCGTTTAATATCAAAAAAGGAAACTACAATAATTAGAGCTAAAAGAACAACAAAGCCAATTGAATGAAACATAGCCTCCACTTTTGGCAAAACTTTTTTACCAAATACAGTTTCGATTCCAATAAATAGAAGTCTACCGCCATCAAGCGCCGGAATTGGCAAAATGTTAAGAACTGCAAGATTTATTGATATGAGTCCCATCAAATTAAGTACGGGTAAAATCCCCTGTTTTAGGACAAAATAAATAATCGCGAATATTCCAACAGGGCCAACCGTATCTTGTGGGGCTTTACCATGTGCGGCCAGAGCAACTGTTCCCCAAAGGCCTTGAATTACCATTATTGTTGTGTCGTAGCTCGCAATTGTGCCGTAATAAGCCCCGTAAAATGGTCTCTGCCAAACTGGCGGGTAATAAGTAGTCTGTGAGCTAACCACAATACCAAGGAAAGATTTACCATCGGCTGGCTTATCACGAAGCGTAATATTAAAATTTATAACCTGTTCCCCACGTTTAATCTGTAAAACTATCTTTTTACCTGCATTTTCTTTGGTTAGATTTGTAAAGTCAGCAGATTTTGTGACTGGATTTTTATTAAAAGAAACTACAATGTCGTTTGGTGCAATTCCGGCAGTAGCGGCTGGAGAATCCATGGCCACATCAACAATTTGCACAAAACCTTGCTCTTTAGGGATCCCGAGGAACGAATAAACAATGGCAAAACAAACTAATCCTAAAAGTAAGTTCATCACAATTCCAGCAACAACAATTTTGGCACGGGTTAATTTGCTTTTGCCCAAGAACGCACGAGCGGGATTAGAAACTCCATCATCGCTTTGCTCGCCATGAAGTTTTACAAATCCACCAAACGGCAACCAATTAAGTGAATAGATCGTCTCGCCTATTTTTTTACCAATCATGCGGGGTGGAAGTCCAAATCCAAATTCTTCAACCCAAACTCCGGATTTTTTAGCAACCCAAAAATGGCCAAATTCGTGAAGCAAAATTAAAACCGAAAGAACTAAAAGAATTCCTAAAGAATAAAGAATAGTCGAAAACATTCTATGAAGAGTATATCAGATTTGTAGGAGTTCAACTTTCTTCTTCTCACCCATTTCTTCAATCTTTGCGATAAAGGAATCAGTAGCTTCCTGAAGTTTCTTTTCCTGATCTTTTTTATCGTCCTCTGTAATCTCTTTGGCCTCAAACTTCTTTTTGATTTCGTGCATTTCGTCCGCCCTTACTCCCCTAACCATGACTTTTCCGTTTTCCAGTTTTTGAGACAAAATCTTAACATATTTTTCTCTGTCTTCAGTGGTCATTGGTGGAATAATAATCCTAATTATTTCCCCATCAATGGATGGATTCATGCCAATATTTGCTGCTTCTATCCCTTTTCTAATGTCGCCAATTATACTTTTGTCCCATGGATTAATTACCAAGGAAGTTGGGTCGGGAGAAGTGATACTTGCAACTTCCATTACCCGAAGTCTTTGAGTCCCACCATATGCAGGAACAATAATATTTTCCACAAGTGCAGGAGTAGCACGACCAGTTCGAACACCAGCAATATCGCTCGCCAAAACATTAACAGCTGACTGCATTTTAGAAGTTATTGAAGAATCGTCCATTATTTACCGAGTTCAAGTCTTTGAACTCTACCCAGCTTAACATTCTCACCAGTTTTTGCAATTAATTCTTTTACTAAATCTTTTACTTTGTGACTTCCGTCTTTTACAAAATCTTGATCTTCAAACTTTTCTTCTCCCATTGATGCGGCTTGCATAGCCAAATCTTTGCCTAATTTTTCGAAAAGTTCGTTTTTGGCAACAAAATCTGTCTCACAAAGAAGTTCAACGATTCCAACAACTTGTCCGGTGTGGTGCGCATAAACGAAGATTTTTCCTTGACTAGTTTCTCTACCTTCTCGTCTTTCTGCCTTTTCCAAGCCTTCCTTTTTTAAAATTGCCAAAGCTTTTTTTTCGTCGTCTTTAACTTCTTTGAGGACTTCTCGGATACGAATTATAGCAACGCCAGTTTCTTCCCTTAATCTTTTGATTTGTTCAATATCGATCTTGTTTGCCATGTGTTATTTAACTTCAGCTGGCTTAACTTTCTTTTGGGCTTCAGAAACAGTAGCTTTAAATAATTCAAGCATATATTCCAAAGCTTTTGAAGCGTCATCGTTCATTGGAATCGGGTAATCAATTGCGTCTGGATCGCTATTACTATCTACTATGCCTATAACTGGTACTTTTCTGGCATTTGCTTCGTGAACAGCTCCTGCCTCGCGTTTTGTGTCTATTACAAAAAGGACATCTGGTACTCCTTTAAGAATTTTAACTCCTCCAAAAAATCTTTGAAGACGTGTTATTTCGCGGTCAATCAAAAGTCTTTCTTTTTTGGTGTTTTTGTTATAAAAACCTGAGGCCATATTTTCGGCCATTTCTTCCATCTTTTTAAGAGATTTTTGCATTTGGTAGAAATTGGAAATTGTTCCTCCAAGCCAACGTTCATTAACGTATGGAATTCCAAGTTCCTCACCAACTTCGGCTACTTTGTCTTTAATTTGTTTTTTGGTTCCAAGAAGTAAAACTGTTTTACCTTCTTTTACTGACTTTGCCAAAAACTCCAAAGCTTCTTCAATAAGGGGTTTGGTTTTTGTTAAATCGAAGATATGAACCCCATTATCGGAGCCATAAAGATACTCACCCATTTTTGGGTTCCAACGCTTTGTTTGGTGGCCAAAATGAGCCCCAGCATTAACTAAATCTTCAAGTGATACTTTAACTGCCATGAAATTTTGTTGTTTCCTTAATCCGCCGCAAGTTGGAAGTTATCCAGGAAACATAACCTGCGTGTGTATGGGAATATTAACATGCTGAGATCAAATTCTCAAGTAGGCAAGTAATTGTGACAGGACCAACCCCACCTGGGACCGGAGAAATAAAATCAGCCTTTTTAGATACAGAGGCAAAGTCCACATCCCCCTGGGGTGAACCTACGTCGATTACAACTACTCCATCTTTAACCATTTCCCCTGTAATTATATTTTGACTACCAGTAACACTGACCACAACATCTGTTTCTAAAGTTTTTGCCTTTAGATCGGGGGTTTTTGTATTACACTCAATTACTTCGTAATTTTCCTCTTTAAGCTCCTTAACAAGGGGTTTACCCACCATTCCTGTTGCGCCAACCACACAAACAGACTTCATTTTGCGGTCCAGCTGCCTTTCGGCAACTTTAAGTACTTCCATAATTGCCTTACTTGTGGGGTGAAGAAATTGACTATCTTCCTTAAGGCCATCAACATCCTTTTCGGAATCAATTTCTGACACAATTTCTTCTTTAGATTCTCCTAATTTTCCTGGAATTGGCATCTGAATCATTATTCCATTTACCATTTCGTCTTCGTTTAATGTCTTTATAAGCAACTTAAGATCTTCCAATTTAGAATTTTCTGAAATTTTGTAAATATCAACCTCGGCGCCGATTCTTTCTGCTGCCTTTTTCTTTAAATTCACATAAAGTTCACTTGCCAGGTCTTTACCTACCAAAATTGAGGCAAGTTTAGGGTGGACTCCACGAGTTTTAAGGCCTAAGACACGGATTTGTAGAGCCACTTCCTTTTCTGCTGCAAACTTTCTACCATCAAAAATTATTGCCATATTGCCCGATTATACCAGTTTTCACAGCTTGCTAAAGCAAGATGCTACAAATTGCGTCCAGCAATTTCTATGGAGTTGGAAATTTGCTGTTGAGTGATTTTACTTCAGAGGCAATTTTAGCTAAGAACTTATCTTTTGAAAGGTTTGCGCGGAACAACTTCATAAATTCGATGCGTTTCTCTTTGTCCTCTGGAAGTCTTTGATCTTTGACGTGATCGATAACTTGAAGAATCCAACTTGCGATAGTTTTCATTTCGTTTTCCATCATTCCACGAGTTGTTATTCCAGGAGTCCCCAAACGGATTCCTGATGGTATAAATGGGGGTGCAGCGTCATTTGGTACCGAATTACGATTTACAACAATTCCAGCCGCTTCCAGTGCTTCTGCAACAACATTTCCAGAAAGATTTAACGGACGAAGATCTACAACAATTAGATGACATTCTGTTTTACCAGTAACAACAGTTAGTCCGCCCCTTTTAAGTTCTTGGGCTAAATATTTTGCATTAACAACAACTTGTTTGCCATATTTTTTAAATTCAGGAGTTTCTGCTTCAACCAGTGCCTGTGCAATTCCTGCTGTTGTATTATTGTGCGGCCCACCCTGAAGCCCAGGGAAAACCGCCCTATCGATTTTGGCCGAAAGTTCGGCATCTTTTGCCATTCCCTTTTTAGTCACCATTATCATTGCCCCCCTTGGTCCCCTCAAAGTTTTATGAGTAGTTGTTGTAATTACATCTGCATACGGAACGGGAGAAGGATATGCATCTGCTAGAACAAGGCCTGAAACATGGGAAATGTCAGCTACAAGCCAAGCGTTAATCGAGTCAGCAATTTCCCCAAGTCTTTTCCAGTCGAGTGCAAGCGGGTAAGCAGTTGTACCTATAAACATTAAATTAGGCTTTTCTTGTTTGGCCAATTTTTCAACTTCTTGGTAATCAATAATTCCATCGTCTTTTGTTCCAAATTGGACGGATTTAAAAAACTTACCAGAAAAGGTAATGTCAGGGTGGCCGTGAGTTAAATGCCCACCACTAGAAAGCTTTAAGCCCATTATTTTATCTCCCTGATTAAGTAGTGCAAAAAGAACGGCTGAATTTGCAGGACTACCCGAATATGGTTGAACATTAACATGTTCTACTTTAAAGAGTTCTTTAGCTTTTTCTATAGCAAAGTCTTCAATCTCGTCAACTATCTCGTTGCCTTGATAATAACGTTTGTGTGAATAACCTTCAGAATATTTATTCATTAAAACCGACCCAACAGCTTCCCGCACAGCTTTTGAAGCATAATTCTCCGATGGAATCATCATTAAAGTATCCTGTTGTCTAACTTCTTCTTTTTTAATTAATTCCTGAATTTTTGTCATTTGGATGAGTATATAAACTATTATAACTTTTTCCAATGGTAGTTTTTAATATGATAAAATCCGAAAATGACTACAGAATTTGATGGATATAAACAATATCAAAAAGAGATACTTAGACAGATTAGAGATGAAGCAGATGAAAACGATCCCGTAAGAAGCCGTGTTCGATTAATTTCTTTTACCAGCTACTCTGCTGGCCATGGAAAGAAACGCAGTCCCCGAGAAGTATCATTATTAGTTATCGACGATACTTATGCCTACGAAGTACAAGGATCTGAAATTAAAGAAAGAAAAGGAAATGATCATATAAAATTGGACGTTCTTACAAACGAAGTGTTGGGTTTTTTGCCGCTTGAGGAAAGAACGGTAGACAAATTGCTTGAACTAGCCTCTCCTAAAACCCATTAGTCTTTCTCTAACACTTTATAAGTAAAAGTGAGACTTTCGTCGGAGCCGACTTCTTCTGAAATTACTTTCTTGAAATCAGAATAATCAGGGAAAAATGTATCGCAATCAAAATCCCCATCCACTAAAGTTAAATATAATCTGTCGGAAAGACTAATTGTTTGCCTAAATATTTCCGCCCCTCCAATTATAAAAACTTCCCTCTCCCCACTTTCTTTAGCTCTTTTTAATGCCCCCTCAATCGAATTTACCATATAAGTATTATCTCTTTTACTTTTAAAGTCTTTTTGTCTTGTAACGACGATGTATTCTCTAGCAGGCATGGGTTTACCACTAATATCATAATAGCCTGCCATTGATTCATAAGTATTTCTACCTAAAATCACAACCCCATCCTTTGTTCTTTTGGCTAATCGGATCAGGTCTTCACGAATCCGCCAGGCCATCTTGTTGCCTTTTCCTATTCCATTCTTTTTATCAAGAGCTGCAATAATACTAATTGTTGGAGACATTACTTTTTGGACTTTTTTGATTTTCCTAATTTAGAATTATAACCCCCAGAGACTGTAAGTTCTGCTTTAATCGGAGGGTGTGGATCATAACTCTCTAAAATTACATGTTTTGGTCTAAATCCATCTACAGTTTTTACTTTTGGATCAATTTTGACCATTGGGAATTTTTTGGGTTTTCTTGCCAATTGTTCTTTAGCAGCTGCGAAATGATTTTCGTAAATGTGTACGTCCCCAAATGTATGAATAAATTCACCAGGTTTTAAGCCCAATACTTTGGCTAAAACTATTGTTAACAAAGCGTAGCTGGCAATATTAAAAGGGACTCCAAGAAAAATATCTGCACTACGTTGATAAAGCTGCAAACAAAGCCTGCCATTTTTAACGTTAACCTGATACATATTGTGGCAAATCGGAAACCTTGAAGCCTCTTCGGGCTTGGCCATTCTATATAAATATTCCGGATTCCACGAGGTAACTATCAAATTATGCGCATCTGGATCGTCTTTGATTTCTTTTAAAATCCATTTAACTTGATCAATTGTTCTACCTTTTGCCGGCCACTTTCTCCAAAGCTCACCATAAATATGTGGTAACTCGCCATATTTTGCCGCATATTTTTTGTCGCTTTTTATTTTTGCAATAAATTCATCCTTAGTTAGTTCTGGAACTTTACCTTTAGCCATTTTTTCTTTATATATTTTGTATGGATAGTCATCCCAGATATGGACATCGTTATCTACTAAATATTTTATATTTGATTGACCTGACAGGAACCAATAAAGTTCTGCAACAACACCTTTCCACCAAACTTTTTTAGTTGTTAATAATGGGAACCCTTCCGAAAGATCGAACCTTATTTGTGCGCCAAACTTACTGTATGTTTTAACTCCGGTTCCCTTGTCTGTTTGAACAACTCCATGTTCAACAAGTTCTTTTAGAAGATCTAAGTATTGATATTCTGGATGTTTTTTTGTCATGTGTTAACTTATTTTTTACCTGTACTTCCAAAACCACCTTTTCCTCTTTTACTTGTTGATAGGCTTTTAGAGTTCACTATGTTTGCGTGTGGAACTATTTGTAAAATTCCTTGAGCTACTTTGTCTCCGTTTTCAAATTTATAATTCTTTTTACCAAGATTTACCATAATGACTTTCCATTCACCGCGATACCCAGCATCTATTACCCCACCTAAGGTGTGTAAACCAAAATTAAAAGCTAGACCGCTTTTATCGCGAAATGAAACAAAATAGCCCTTTGGAATTTCTGAGGAAACACCCGTAGAAATTCCTTTATATTCTCCCTTTTTAAGAATGGTTGTTTCGTTTGTATAGATATCAAATCCAGCGTCATCATTGTGTGCATAAGATGGTAGCTTTGCGTTTTTACTGAGAAGAGTGAATTTGACAGTCTTTTTGATCATTTATCTTTCTTGCCACTAACTCTAGATAAATTGTCTTCGTTGATCCTACTGTGTAAAGTTTTGTTGCCGTGATTTCTATAACCTTTCTTCTGCCAAGGTTTTGCAACCGGCGACATTAATCTCTCAAACGCAAAGGCACAAATTTTATCTCCACAATAAAGTATTACATCATTATCACTATTGTTTCTGAGTTCAAGTGCTGCGGTTCCACTCCAGCCTGGGTCAAACCTTGCAGAAGTTTGGTGAATAACAATACCTAAACGGGCCAAACTACTTTTACCTTCAAGTCTGCCAATAATATCTGCCGGTAATGTAAAATCTTCCAAAGTTTCTCCAATAAAGAATTGTCCTGGTCTAATTACAAATGACTCACCTTCTTTAAGATTAATCTTTTCATACATTTGCTCAGTAACTCCTTTTCTTATATCGATAACAATATGGCGTCCCATCGAGGGCATTAAAACTCTGTGACCTAAATGAAAATCAATGGAGACCTGATCTAAATCCTTTTCCCAATTTTTGGAAAGATTTTTGATTTTAATTACTTTTCGTTTAATAAAATCTTTAATTACCCAATCCGGAAGAGTTCCAAAAATATCTTTCATAATGACTAATGATTTTTATCAGTAGATGTGACACTAGTCAATATCTAATTTATTTGATAAAAATACGGAAGTGATAATAATTGGAATTACAGGAACACTTGGTGCCGGAAAAGGAACTGCTGTTGATTACTTGGTTAAGAATAAAAACTTCAAACACTTCTCCGTTCGAGAGTATTTAATAAAAGAAATCAAAAAAGATGGGAATATTGTAAATAGAGACTCAATGACCAATAAAGCCAATGAATTAAGAGCTGAGTTTGGACCAAGTTATATAGTAGATGAACTTTACAAACTAGCTACTGATGCAAGTAGTAATTGCATTATAGAAAGTATTAGAACTTCTGGAGAAATTGAGTCATTAAGAAAGAAGGCTGAGTTCTATTTATTTGCAATTGATGCTGATGTTAAAACGAGATATGAAAGAATTGTAAAACGAGCTAGTTCAACAGATAAAATTAGCTATGCAGAGTTTTTAGCAAATGAAACACGCGAGATGACTTCAGCCGATCCAAACAAACAAAATCTAAAGAAATGTATTGAGATTTCCGACTTTAAGATTATGAACAATGGAACGATTAAAGAACTAAACGAGAAAGTTGACAAGATTATACAGAAGCTTCTTCCTTCTTAGGACTTCGCCAACTAGCATATTTACACTCTGGGTAACGGGAACAACCAAAGAACTTTCCTTTTTTAGATTTCTTAACAATCACGTCCCCGACTTTACACTCAGGGCATTTAACGCCAATTTTTTCTAAATATTTTTCAGTGTGTTTGCAATCTGGAAACCTGGAGCAGGAAATAAATTTTCCAAACCGCCCCGTGCGAATTACTAGTTCCCCCTCTTTACAGTCTGGGCATTTTATTCCTAACTTTTCTACTTCAATTTTTACCCGCTTTGAATTCTTTTCAACATCAACCAATTTCTTTTCAAATGGCTTCCAAAAATCCTTAATTGTTTTAACCCAAGGCAACTTGCCTTCGGCAACCCGATCAAGGTCACTTTCCATATCTGCGGTAAACTGATAATCAAAGGTTTCGGGAAAGTTCATCATTAAAAAGTCGTTGACCGCGATTCCAACAGAAGTCGGCACAAATTGTTTGTTATCATTTTTTTCTACATAACTTCTTATTTGAATAACAGAAATCGTTGGAGCATATGTAGACGGCCTTCCAATTCCCAACTTTTCTAACGTTTTAATTAACGATGCCTCGTTATAACGCGCAGGAGGAAGGGTAAACTTTTGATCTCCCCAGGTTTTAACTAAATCCAAATCTTCACCTTTTTCTACATCCGGAAGAACTACAATTTCTTCTTCGCTGTTCTTCTTGGCGGGTACAATTCGTCGCCATCCATCAAATTTCATTATTTGCCCGCTTGCACGAAGTATGTGTTTATCTGCCTCAACATCAATCGATGTCTCATCGTAGATGGAAGGATTCATTTGACAAGCAACAAATCTTCCCCAAATTAACTCATATAGCTTTTGCTCGTCATCAAAAAATTTATCATCCGTTTTTTCCAATTTTGCATTTAAGCTGGTTGGACGAATTGCTTCATGGGCTTCTTGTGCCGATTTATTTGTAGTCTTATAAAACCTCGGAGCTTCCGGAAGATAGGTAACTCCATAATCTTTCTTAATAAAGTCACGTGCTTTCATAACTGCCGGAAGCGATAAATTAAGAGAGTCTGTTCTATGATAAGTAATAAGCCCTTCTTCATAAAGTTTTTGGGCTACAGACATTGTTTTTTTGGATGACCAACCCATGATTCTGCTTGCCGCTTGAGTCATTGTAGAAGTAGTGAAAGGAGGATATGGATTTTTAGTAACCTGACGCTTTCTTACATCGTTAACTTTATATTTTGCGCTTTTAAGATCTTTTAAAATCTCATCAGCGGTTTTTTTGTCCTTAACCTCCTCCTTTACAAGTTGAACTGTAAATTCTTTTTTCTCTTTACTACTTTTAACAATCGAAAAAAGATCCCAATATTCTTCAGGTTTAAATTTTTCAATCTCGCGTTCCTTTTCTACAATCAAACGTACCGCAACCGATTGCACTCGCCCTGCAGAGAGCCCCCGTCTTACCTTTTTCCAAAGAAGTGGAGAGAGTTTGTAACCCACAAGGCGATCTAAAACACGGCGCCCAATTTGGGCATCCACTAAATCTTTATTTATGGCGTGTGGATTTTTAATAGCCTCATCGACTGCTTCTTTTGTGATTTCGTGAAACGAGATGCGATGCATTAAGGTTTTGCTATGTCCCGATAAAATCTCTTCAACGTGTGATGCTATAGCTTCTCCCTCACGGTCAGGGTCAGTTGCTATATAAATTTCCTTTGCTTTTTTGGCTTTTGATTTGAGAAGTGCAATTGTATCTTTTCGCTTAACTACATCAACATAATCTGGAGCAAAGTCATGTTCAATGTCGATTCCAAGAGTACTCTTGGGCAAATCTTTAATATGCCCCGTTGTTGCTTCCACGTCAAAACCCTCTCCAAGGAACTTCCCCAGAGTTCTAGCTTTAGTTGGTGACTCAACAATAATCAAATTCATATTCGTATTAGAAACTAGATACTAGCTACTAGATTCTAGATTCTTTTATAGATGCCCCCGCCCATATTTCTTACTAGTCCCTTCATTTCCATGATAGTAAGTCTAGCAGAAACTTCAGAGGTCGTTATACCTGATATTCTAACAAGCTCGTCAAGATGTAAAGGTTCAACCTCCAATATTTCCACAATTTTAGCCTCAACTCCACTTGTTGGCATAATTTTTTCAATAGCGCGAGTATCAACTTTTAACTGCATATGCAGTTCATCCAGAACATCCCGGGCTGACGTAATTGGTCTTGCCCCATTTTGAATTAAATAATTTGGTCCCTCCGAAGCGGGTGAAGTGATTGGCCCGGGAACAGCAAATACTGGCCGGTTCTGACTCGCAGCTGCGTGAACGGTATAAAAAGTTCCACTTTTCATTCTGCCTTCAATTACAACTACAGCCTTTGAAAGTCCGGAAATTAAACGGTCCCGAACCGGAAAATCCGATGGAAAAGGAGTATGCCCTAAAGGATATTCTGAAACAATAGCGCCGTTCTTCTTAATAAACTCCAGGGCGAGAGCTTTATTGGTTAATGGTGAAATAATATCAAGTCCCGAGGCAAGAACAGCAATAGTACGCCCACCCGCATTAAGGGTTGCTCTTTGAGACTCAGCATCAACCCCAAGCGCTAAACCAGAAATTACAGTTATGCCGAAATTGGCAAGTTCTGTTGCAATTTTCTGGGTTACTTCCCGCCCGTAGCTAGTCATTAATCTTGTCCCAACAATTGCGACTGCCCGGGAATCCGATTTTAGTAATTTGCCCTTAACATACAAAACGTATGGATTATCATCAATACTTTTTAAGTTTTCAGGATAATCAGAATCATTAATTGTTAAAGCCGAAACTGACTCTTTTTTTAAATTATCAAGATATTTTTGAATATCAAATTTACTGCGGTGGTCAATAAATTTATCTACTAATTTTGCCGGAAGACCTACTTCCAACAAATCTTTTTGGGTTGCCTTCCAAACTTTGCTAGCTGACTTAAAATAAGAAAGAAGGAGCTTTGTCCGCATTGGACCAATCGAGACGAAGGTACTTAGAGCAATTAGATATTCCTTATCAGTCATACTAACTAATAGTAAAAAGTGAGATCTAATAACTATAACTTATCGTGAAGAGAAGTAATAATCTGCAATTTTCCTAGCAACCGGGCCCGCAACTTCTGATCCTTGCCCACCCTTTTCAAAAACAATTGTTGAAACTATTTGAGGGTTTTCGATTGGGCTAAAAAATGTAAACCAGGCATTTGGTTCTCCCGTTACTCCAACTTCAGCGGTTCCAGTTTTGCAGGCTACTGTGGTTCCACCGTGCTTGGCACTAAAATCAAAAAAAGTGTAAGCGGTTCCGCCTGTTGTACAAGCTGCACGCATGCCTTCTTTTACTAAGTCTAAATTATTTTGAGCAATTCTTATTTGCCTACAAACCGGAGACGAAGAAAAAATAAATTGTGGCTGGCAAAGCTTCCCATTACTGGCAATTGCTGAAATATAAGTATTGAGTTCAATCGGGGTTACAGAAACGTCACCCTGGCCAATAGACATGTTGTAAGTATTGCCTAAAAACCAGCCCTCATGAATTGTTTTTTGTTTCCATTCAGGAGTTGGGATTAACCCTTTTGCTTCTCCAGGCAAATCCACTCCAGTTTGTTTGTCTAAATCAAAAACATCGGCCCATTTGGCAATGTTAACTGGTCCAACCATTTCCCCAACTTTATAAAAGAATGTGTCAGTAGAGCGGGCCAGTGCTTTAACTAAGTTAACTACACCTTCCAGTCTTCCATATTCCGTAAAATACCAATTGGTGTAGGTAAATTTATTAACAGTAATTATTCCCGGATCGTTAAACGTAAAATCTTTATCGATTGCGCCTTCTTCAAGTGCTGCAATTGCAACTAATGGCTTAAAAACCGACCCTGGATGGAAAGTTCCGCTTATTACCCGGTCAAAAAATGGAAGGTCAGAATTTTTAAGAAGTGCCGAAACTTTTTCGGGATTATCTTTATTTATTAAAAGATTTGGATCAAAACTGGGGCTTGAGTAAAAAGCTAAGATTTGACCATTTGGATCAGTCACAATAGCTGCCCCTTTTTTATCCATATTAATAGCAAGTTCCTTTTGAAGCCCGAAGTCAATTGATGTTTTTAAGTTGGTTCCAGGAACAGGATTCTTGACTCCCAAAACTCTAATTTTTTTGCCTGCAGTATTAACTTCTACCAGTTCCTCCCCTGGAATTCCCAAGAGCTGACATTCATATTCTTGTTCAAGTCCGGTGACTCCTACCAACATTCCACTTGGTCTTATTCCTTTCTCTGGACAATCTGGGTCCACTGTACCAACCTCTTTATCGGATACTACTGACAAATACCCAGATGCATGGGCAAAGTTTTCAGCCAATGGGTAAACTCTTTTATAATCCGTAACAATTTCATCTGGATTCGCATTTGTTAGATCTTCAGAAAGAACAGCCGGGGCCCCCGGAGTAAATTTAACTGCTTTTTTAATTGCAACGTTATCAGCTAGTGCTTCCCCGCCGCGGGCCATTATTTTCCCACGAGCTGCGGGAAGCGGAATATGGCGAATTCTATTTTCTTCGGAAAGACTTCTATAAAAGTTCCCCTTAATTATTTGAACTTCAAAAAGTTTGGCAAAAAGGATTAAAAAAAGAAGAATTAAAGTTCCCCTTAAAAACCAAGAAAGCCAGGAATCATTATTAGAAGAAAAAGAATTCATATACTCATTTTATCAGTATTCCGGTATTCCAGTAATTCAGTTATCGGTAAACTGCAAACAGAAATACCGAACTACTGAAATACCGATTTTAGAGACCTTTTGTTACTCTAACTCTTTTTAATAGTTCTGGATTTTCCAGAAGCGCACCGCAACCCCTAACTACGCAGGTTAACGGGTCCTCGGCGATCCAAACCGGCATATGAGTGGCTTCTGAAATTGCTTTATCGATTCCAGGCAAAAGTGAGCCTCCTCCTGCAAGTGTAATTCCCCGCTCCATTATGTCACTTGTAAGTTCGGGTGGAGTTTCTTCCAAAGTATCCACGATATTAACTATAATTTCTTGAATTATTGGGGAGAGGGCTTCCCCAATTTCGTTATTTGTAAGTTTTATTGATTTGGGTAAACCAGTTTCCAGGTCACGCCCGCGTACAACAGTAAACTTTTGTTTTGCTTCCCCGCTTTCTGTTACAACTGAGGCAATCCCAATTTTTACAGCCTCGGCGGTTGGTTGACCTAAAAGAAGAGAGTATTTAAGCCTTACATAATTAATTATTGCCTCGTCCATTTCATCCCCCGCAACGCGCACGGAGCGGCCCAAAACAATTCCTCCCAAAGAAATTACAGCAATTTCAGAAGTTCCGCCACCAATGTCGACTATAAAATTGCCCTCGGGGCTTTCTACGGGCAATTTTGCTCCGATTGCAGCAGCCATAGGTTCTTCTATTAAATAAACTTCTCGGGCCCCGGCGTCCATTACAGCATCAGCAACGGCCCGTCTTTCAACTTCGGTGACTCCTGATGGGATTCCAACAATTACCCTGGGGCGCGGAATCTTTGGTATAACGGTACCCCCCTCGTGAACTCTTTTAATGTAATACTTAAGCATTGCGGCCGTTGCGTCAAAGTCTGCAATAACCCCGTCTCGTAGTGGCCTAATTGCCTCAATTGTCGAAGGCGCTCTGCCATACATCTTTTTAGCGGAAGCCCCAATTGCTAAAATTTCTTTTGTTTTTTTATGCCGTGCAACAGCTGAAGGTTCACGAATTACAACTCCTTTACCCAGTACATAAACTAAAGTGTTTGCAGTTCCCAAATCTATTCCAATATCGTGCGAGAAAAGTCCTAAGAAGCGATCAATTGGATTAATTAATTTAAATTTCACAAAACTTCTCCTTTCATATAAATATTATTTTGCCAAGCTCTGCTTATACGCAACGCAGTATACCCACTCAGACAAAATATTCAAATATCCAAATTCAAAATCTGCAAATATTTGCTTATTTGTAGATTTGCTTATTCAAGTACGTTAGAATGGCTAAATGCGAAAGTTAATCTTCTATCTTTTTGCCATATTGATGTTTTTTGTTCCTTTGGTTCTGTGGCCGTATACTTCCGAGGTTTTTGAATTCAATAAAATTGTTTTGGTTTATATATTAAGCACATTAATTGCAAGTGCCTGGGCAATTAGATGTATTAGAGAAGGAAAAATAATATTCCGTCGCACAATGTTAGATATTCCACTTTTAATATTCTTGGGATCTCAGATTGTTTCAACTATTTTTTCAATTGATTTTTACACTTCTGTTTTTGGTTATTACTCACGCTTTAACGGGGGTCTCCTCTCCATTATTTGTTACTCATTGCTCTACTGGGCTTTTGTAAGCAATTTTGAAAAAGATGATACATTAAAACTAATAAAAATCTGGCTTGCATCAGGCGTTCTTGTGACCACATATGGTGTTTTAGAACATTTTGGAATAGATAAAGATGTTTGGGTACAAGATGTGCAATCCCGTGTTTTTTCATCTCTTGGGCAACCTAACTGGCTTGCGGCATGGCTTACAGCTTTAATTCCAATTGCTTGGGCACTTCTAATTAAATCAAAAGTAAAATCTTTAAGTTTCTGGGGTTATTTTGTAATTTCAATACTTTTTTCCTGGACACTAATATTTACTAAGTCTAGATCCGGCCTTTTAGGCTTTGCCGTAGCTTCCATTGTTTTCTGGACTTTTTATCTTTGGCAAGAGCGAAAAAATATAAAGTCTATTTTGAGTCCACTTTTAATTATTGGTTTTTCATTTCTTGCAATTGGTTTAATTTCCGGAACACAGTTCACTCCAAGTATTAATGAATTATTGAATAAATCTAAAATCCAACAAGTTGCTAAACCACAAGGAACCGCGCTTGAGACTGGTGGCACAGAATCAGGCACAATAAGAAAAATTGTCTGGCAGGGAGCCCTACAAGTTTGGCTTCACTACCCAATTTTTGGAACAGGAGTCGAAACTTTCGCCTATTCCTACTATCTTTATAGACCCGCCGCACATAATTTAACTTCTGAGTGGGATTTTATTTACAACAAAGCCCACAATGAATTTTTAAACTTCGCAGCAACTACAGGTACTGTCGGATTACTTTCGTACTTAACACTTTTGGGTTTTTTTGGTTTTGTCATTCTTAAAACTAAAGGTGAAAATAAAACCCTAAATTTTGCAATTTTTGCAGGTTTTGTAAGTTTATCTGTCTCAAACTTCTTTGGATTTTCCGTAGTTCCTACTCAATTAGAATTATTTTTATTCCCAGCAGTTGCATTTGCCGTAGCTAAAATCGAGGAAGGAAAAAGTAAAAATGTTACACAACTAGATTCTTCACAAAAAATTACTATTTCAATACTTTTAATTTTTACCTTTTGCCTTTTAACTTTGATATCCCGTTATTGGTATGCAGATGTTTTGTACAGCAAAGCCCACGCCCTAAATAGTGTTCCAAGGCCTGATCTTGCAATTCCGGCAATAACTAAGGCTGTAAAACTTGCACCTTCGCAAGCAATGTATTACGGAGAGATGGCAAACTCATACACTGCAGTTGCTTTAGCTTATAATCAAGCCAAAGACGCAAGCAGTACTGCCGAATTTACAAACTGCAGCGCTCTAGCAATACAAAAGGCTGTTAGTTTGGCACCTGCAAATATTAATTTATGGCGCAGCGCTTTTAGTGTTTATATAAGACTTTCTATAGTTGATGAAAAATATCTTAATGATGCAAGAGATATGCTTTTAACAGCCATAAAACTAGCACCAACCGACGCCAAACTTTTCTACAACCTCGGTATTACTCAGGCCAACCTCGGTGATTATAAATCGGCTAGTGAGACTCTTAAAACTGCCGTTGATCTTAAGGCAAATTACACAGATGCCAGAATTGAATATGCAGCACTTCTTGTGCATTTAGGCAATAATAATGAGGCCAAAAATCAGCTTAATTATATTTTGGCCAACCTTGATCCAAAAAATCAAACTGCTATCCAAGCTTTGGCAAATATCAAATAGATCGTCAACAATTCAGATATTGAATTGTTCCGTGTTTTCGGCAATCATGCTATAATTGAGCATGATTCAGAAAATTCTACAGTCGGGAAACACAATACTTAGAACCAAATCCAAAGCTGTCGGCAAGGTGGATAAAAAGGTTTTGCAGTTAATTCGCGACCTAAAAGACACTTTGGCGGTACAAAAAGATCCGGAAGGAATTGGCCTAGCAGCTCCCCAAATCGGCAAAAACTTACAGGTTTTTATTTGTAACTACAAATCTTTCAATAAGGTTGTTATAAATCCAAAAATCTTAAAAGTTACCGACATGTCTAAAGCTGAAAAAGAGAAAAAGACTAAGAAAGAAATTTTAGAAGGCTGCCTTTCTTTGCCTTTTTATTATGGCCCATTAAAACGTGCCAAAGCTGTAAAAATTGACTATTTGAACGAAAAAGGCGAAAAAATGATAGAGGAATTTAGAGATTTTGACGCACAAATTATTCTTCACGAAATCGATCACTTAAACGGTATACTTTTTGTAGACCATTTATTGGAAGAGAAAAAACCACTATATAAAGTGGAAAATGACGAATGGGAAGAGGTGGAATTAATCTAACGAAATGAAAATAGTCTTTTTTGGTACACCAGATTACATTTTGCCAATTTTGACCAAAATTCATCATGAATTTGTTACAGGCCCTGGAACTTCCCCTATTGCTGGGGTTGTAACTGCTTCCCCAAAACCAGTTGGACGCAAACAATATCTTTCTTATTCCCCGATTGATAAATGGGCACATGAGCATAAAGTTCCGACATTCTATTCAGCCAACGAATTATTGGATGCAAATTTAGATATTGAGCTTGGAGTTTTAGCTTCATACGGTGAAATTATTACCCAGGAAGTAATCAATTTGTTCCCCCAGGGAATTTTGGTAATTCACCCCTCTCTATTACCTAAATATAGGGGTGCTTCCCCAGTTCCTGCCGCTATTAAAAATGGCGATGAAAAAACAGGTGTCACTATTCTTAAAATGGACAGCAAAATGGACCACGGCCCAATAATTACCCAATTTAAGGAAGATATTCTTGAATCAGATACTTCTGACGTCTTAAGAGATAGATTATTTGAAAAAAGCGCTCAGGTATTAATCGAGACTCTTACTCCATACATGCAAGGAAAAATAAAGTTAAAAAAACAGGATGAAGACGAAGCAACATATACAAAATTAGTTACCAAGCAAGATGGTTTTATTGATCTTAAAGAAAAAAGTGCTACTGAGGCAGAACGTTTTATTCGCGCCATGTTCCCCTGGCCAGGAGCTTGGACATATTTACCAAACGAGAAAAGGTTAAAATTCCTTAGAAGCCATGTTGAAGATGGAAAATTAGTGTTAGATGAGGTTCAACTTGAGGGAAAACTGCCTGTTCCTTATAAACAATTCAAAGAGGCCTATAAGGACTTCAAATTGGGATAAAAAAAATATGTATAATAGCTGATTATGATTTGTGAACATTGTAGTCCATTTATTAGAAATATCTGTGAACAACGAGATTTGTGTCTAAACAGCAATGACGACAAAGTAGATGCATTACACTTGCCTCCAGGTATAGCTCTCCAGCACAAAAGAGATGGCAAAGTATCTGGAACCACAAACACTACGGCAATAAGATTTCATCCACCAAGACTAAAAGGCCAAGGAAAACTCAGTGGTGGAAAAGATGCTAAATAACTAGCCTAAACTGCGGCAAATTTTGAAGCTCCCATTTTTCCGTCTTTCTTGAATCTGCTAATACAATCTGTACAAAGTCTCATTTGGGTCTTAACTCCAGAGAGCATAATAGAAACCTTTTGTAAGTTGGGCTTAAAGGTTCTAAGAGTAACTTGGGCACGTTTTTTCCAACGTTTTCCAGCTACCCCTCTGTGGTGAGTGCTTTGTCTGCCGTAAACCATGCCTTTTCCGCAATTGTCGCAAATGTATGCCATATAATTTTTAGCTGTGGTAGATTATACTATTAATCGACCCTGATCGCAATGGAAATCATAATTTGGATAGCCGCTTTTGCCATAACTATAACAATCCACGAGGCCTCCCATGCCTGGATGGCAGACAGGCTCGGAGACCCTACAGCTAGGCTCCTTGGACGCCTCAGCCTTAACCCTATAAAACATTATGACCCTGTGGGCACTACCCTACTCTTAGTTCTTGTCATAATGCGCTCGATTGGTATCCCAGTTATCCCTTTTGGTTGGGCAAAACCCGTACCGATTGACCCATACAACTTAGAAAATCCCAAAAAAGATTCTGCTCTGATTTCTCTGGCCGGCCCGCTAAGTAATATGCTTTTGGCCACTCTGCTCGCAATAATACTTAGGATTTTTCCAACAGAAGCTATTTTTGCTCTAACCTACCCTGTTATTTTACTTAATGTAGCCCTTGCGGTATTTAATCTTGTTCCAGTTCACCCCCTAGATGGAGGTAAAATTTTAGTTGGAATTTTACCTAAAAAAGAAGCCAATGAAGTTGATATGTTTTTATCTAAATATGGAATGATTATGCTTCTGGTTTTAATATTTCCATTCGGCGGAACTTCTTTAATTACAGCAGTAATAGACCCAGCAATTAGCTTCGTTTTGAACTTATTAGTCCCAGGATTCGGAACAATCTGAGCTTGCTTCGGATGGTATAATTAATTGACCCTGTTAAAAAGGTGTTCCGGTCAATCTTTCTGACTATTTTATTTAATTGGGAAGGCGGAGTCCGGCCAAAGAGCAATCGATGGAAGGCAGCCTACCCACCTGGAGAATTCCAGGAAGAGTGCCGGCCCCTTGATGATGGGGTCAATTTTGCTTCAAAATTTGATATAATTCTCCTTGCCAGTAAGTTTTTTAAGCCGGGATAGCTCAGCTGGTAGAGCAATGCTTTTGTAAAGCAAAGGTCGGGGGTTCGAATCCTCTTCCCGGCTCCAGGCTGAGGTGGCGGAGTGGACAATCGCAAGAGACTGTAAATCTCTCGCCCGAAAGGGCTACATAGGTTCGAATCCTGTCCTCAGCACAGTGCCTGGGTAGCTCAGTGGCAGAGCACGTTCTTGGTAAGAACGGGGTCGTGGGTCCGATTCCCACTTCAGGCTCATATCGTAGTGACTATTCCCTAGAGGCTAGTGCCTGTGTTAGAATACTCTCATGGCTAAAAAAGGAGCTCGCGAAATTGTTGCATTAGTTTGTTCTATCTGTAAAAACCAAAATTATGTTACAGACAGGAATAAAATTAACATGGATGTAAAAGGCAAAGGTAAACTTGGTCTTAAAAAGTATTGTAGATTTTGCAAGAAAGTCCAGCTTCATAAAGAGTCCTCAAAACTTAAATAATCCACTTTTCTTTAGCTTTTGTTCCCTAGCCTTGATATAATTCACTTTATAGGGTCGTCGTTCAACGGCAGGACAGCGGTCTCCAAAACCGCTAATGATGGTTCGATTCCATCCGACCCTGCAGCTTTTCTCGAACTCAGCTTATATACCAAGATAGATCAACCAGCAAAAGGAATCGAACTAATTCAATATGTTAAAATCTAATTATGCCTAAAAGCCCAGATAGGAGTGAAATAGAACCGCAAACAACAATTCACTTTGCAACTACGCTTGAAAACTATAAAAAATGTGCAGTCGTAGAAAAAGATGGCGTCTTTTTTGATAAATCAAAAGAGAATAAACATGTTGAACCTAATGTAATCCAATATGTTGGAGACGCTCCTGGATGGGCAATGGTGTTATCCATATTAAGAGCAAAAGAGCTCCACCACTCCCCAGCTGTATTACAAGGCGAGTTGTCAGAAGACCTAAACACTAAATATGGTAGGGAAATACCGAAAGGTAGTAGATTTCCCGTTAAGGGTGTTTGGATTCCAAAGTCTGGCGTGGACTGGCAAAAGGCAAATCCACTCGACGAAAAGCTAATCGAACAAGAATGGGAATTGGTCGACCCCCAGTCATTACTAAAATAATCTTCGATTTAACTTTGAGGATAACGCTGTCGCTATGTCTTACTTCTTGGGATAAGGGGGCATTTTTGCTCCCATTTTCCGCGCTTCTGAAAGTCCAATTGCGACAGCTTGTTTAAGCTTTTTAACTTTTAGTCCGCTTCTTCCGCTTTTGAGATTTCCTTTTTTGTATTCTTTTACTGCCCTCTCAACTTTTTTTTGGGCTAGTTTTCCATACTTGGCCATAACTATCACCTCCTCATTTTATTTTAACATTTGATGTCTATACTCTAGAAGATTTATTCTAAAAGGCTGATTCTTTTTTAACTCCAGGCCTTAGAATTTTGGAGGACATAAAATAGCAAACCAAAACAAGAAGGGCTCCAACCAAAAATGGAAGTGGAACAGAAATGGTCGCAACTAGCCCACCTAAAATTGGGCCAATAATCATGCCAATACTCTGATACGAAGAATTAAGTCCCATTACAGAGCCCTGGGAACTTGCATCTGCTTCGTTAGATAAAATTGTTGGAATCAAAGTTTGAACAACACTATTAAATAAAGACAGGATTACCATGGCAACAATAAAAATAGGCAGTGCGTGGGACAAATACATAATCACAAATGCTACAAAAGTAAAAAGAATCGAGACTGTAAAAGCTTTCTTCATCCCTAACTTTTTGGAAACCATCTCAACAAAGAAAGTTTGCGAAATAAGACCGATTATGCCAAAAATAGTAAACAAAACCGCATTAGTTGAAGCCGAAATTTTTAAGACATTGATTAAGAACGGTTGAAAGCCATAAATAACGGCGCAGGAAAATGCTAAGAAAAAGACTAAAGAAATAAGAAACGTCATTCCGACATTTGGATCAAACAAGGTGTGCCAAAGCTTTGGAAAATCGATTAATTTACTATGCTTTACAACGCCTTCATTCATGTGTTTGTTTGTTTCCGGCAAATAAATCGCAGTAAGAGTTGCGGCAATTACAGTGATTGTTCCCGCAATAATAAAAGGTACGGGAGTTCCAAAATGAATAGTTAATGCGGCCGTTGCAGGGCCAAAAATAAAGCCAAAATTAAATGCGGCGCTAATTAAACCAAATGCTTTGGCACGTTCCTCGGGTTTAGTTGAATCAGAAATAACAGCAAAAATGACTGGGATGTTGCCTGCTGTAAGTCCATCAACAGCACGCGCTATAAAAAGAAAAATTGCGCTCGGAGCAAAGGCCATTACAAAAAATGAGACTGCGGTTCCAATTATCGAAATTAAAAGCATTGGCCGCCTGCCGTACTTGTCTGAAAGTCTTCCGATAATCGGGGTTGATATAAACTGACAAATGGAAAATAATGCGAAAAGAAGGCCATTTTGAAAATCTGTTAGGCCAAACTTTTTGGAATAAGAATAAAGAATTGGAATAATAATTCCATAGCCAAGCATGTTTACAAGCGCGATAAGGGCAATGATTAGTAAGTTTCTGTTTCCTTTAAACATACGGGTAAATATTCCTCACGAAGTTCCCATTATACAGGAGAAGAGAGTGTCCAGTAAGTGGTGGAATTCATTATTTCCCTTGATTCTGAGCCATCTGGATTAATGCGAGTTGTGTAGTTATGAACAGTTTCCATATCATTCCCTTTTCTATCTCTACACCTTACAAAACCATAGTGATTTGCAATTACCATAAGTTCATCTCTACTGAGTAAATCTTGAGTTGGATAATGAAGACCTTGAAAATCCAATGGGACTTCATCTGTTATTTCATCCTGTAAATAATATTCTGAGAAAGCAAAAATTACATTTTTTTCTTTAAAAACTTCTGAAAGAGAGTTCAGAGTCTCAAGCGCCAATTCCCAATTCTCATGAAGAATATAACCAATATGTAAAATAATTTTCTGGTTCCCTAGTTTCTCTGCTATTCTTTTTAACCCCTCAGTATCTTTCATATCCAATTCCGAAACATCAAAATCTATCCCTTCAAATGATTCTGATGACTTTAAATTTTCTCTTACCGTTTTTTGAGTTTCAGGATTTTTGTCTGTTACAACTGCATATCCATCTTCATGTTTATTTAAAAACTTTTTGGAAAAATTGCCACTGCCTGCACCCAACTCTAGAACGGTATTGTAACCACTAAATTCAAAGGCCAAGTCGTTAATTATTCTGTCGGTTGCTTTATCCATCAAAAAAGCACTTGCCCATGCGTTTTCATCTGGATCGCGGTCAATATCGCCGCCTATGCCATATGTAAGCTTACCTAAATAAATAGGAAGTAAATTCATTAAAAATCCGCCTTTATTTTCAAAGTCTTGATACGAACGGATAAGCCTTGTGTTTGCTGCACTTCCCAGTAAATCTATGTCAAATTTGTCTTTATTGGCTCTTATAAAATCACGCTGACTCAAATGACTTTCTTTTTTCTGAAGTTCTGCAACAGCCATTGTCTGCTCCTTAAATTCAAGGAGTTGATCCATTGTGGGCATTACTCCACCCATTAATGTTTTATATTCATCCAAGAATCTTTTTACACCTTTAACAATTTTATGTTGATCATTAAGTTCTATCCCATTTTCTTGGGCTGACTCGATGAAGCCTTGATAGTAGTAAGCAATTGCACCAGCACGAACTTTCCGGGCAGAAAATTTTTCACTATTTGGATTTTGTTCCGCTGGCATAACTATCCCAGAATTTTATACCTTTTCTCTGCCATTTCAAGAATCTTGCCTACCATCTCTTTATAATTAATGCCTGCTGTTCTTGCTGCAAGTGGAAAATAAGAAATTCCGTCTAAACTTGGGTTAATTCCAGGTATTGTATTTATTTCGATAAAATAAAGTTTGCCTTTTTTATTCATTCTAAAGTCCAGCCTTGCACAATCTTTTACGTCCAAAATTCTATAAACCTCTTTTGTAACACGCTCTATCTCTTTTCTTTGACTCGTTGATAATTTTGCCGGACAATCGTAGGCATCATGCAGATCTGTCAGAGAATCTTCGTAAAGCCATTTAAGTTCAAAACTGGCAATTTTGTTCATTCCTTTGGGCAGAAAATCAAACTTTTGCTCAATAATTGGGAGGACTGTTAATTCTTCATTACCCATCACAGCGACAGTAAATTCACGGCCATCAACGTATTCTTCAATTAATACCTCTTTCGTGAACTTTTCTGAAACAAATTCCACACGTTTTTTTAGGTCACGTTGATTATTAACCACATTGGCATCAAGTACACCTTTACTTGAACCCTCGCTATTGGGTTTTACGATCAATGGAAACTTAAGCCGACTGGGTAGAACCCAGTTTTTTTCTTTAACAACATGTGACTCCGGAACATTTATGCCCTCCGCCCCCTTTAGAATTAAATTCGTAAATGATTTATCAAGCGAAATTGTGTGAGTGGTTGGACCCGAATGAGTATATGGAATTTTAAGTATTTCGCAGATTATTGGAATTTGAGTTTCCCGGGCTTCACCCCACAAGCCTTCGGCAATATTAAAAACAATATCTATTTTTCCTTTTAGTTTCTTAAGTTTGGTAAAAGCATTTTCGTCTGCTTCGACTTTAATTATAGTGTGCCCTAATTCTTCAATAGATTTTTTGATTTCGTTAATTACATAAGGAAGATCAAATTCCAAGTCAGTTTGCTTGGAAAGATCAGAAGAAGGTTTGTTTTTCTTGACGTTATAGGCAAGAGCTACACGCATATGAAGAAAGTATATTGATTTAAGAGGCTTTTACCATCCCTAGTTTCTTGGGCCAGTTTTCCCCTTTTGGAACAATTACAAACATAACTCGAGTATCTTTAATTTTGCGCCTTTTTGGCGACCCTGCAACTTTGATTTCATTTATATCCCACCATTTTTTAACAAAGTCGTTAATTGCGTACTTTCGATCAAGATCTTTATATTTAAAAAAACTATTAAAATAAGGGTCTGCAATCCTTAAGAATCCCGACTCTTTGTTTACACTAGTAACAACAGAGTAATGACCTCTGTCCTCATCCTCATTTTCATAAAAATCACCCTGCCACTCGACTCCAACTGGGTATTTAAACTTGTCGATAGTTAAAGCAATATCACTAACGTTGGCTCGATGTTTTCTCCAAAATACAAGTTTGCCGCGGCTTACGATTTTTACGGCATGTCCCATATCATTTATATTAATTCCATAGAGTTTGATTGTCTTTTGAACACGAATTGACTTAATTAGCTCTTTTTGGGTAGCTTTAGAGCCAACAAATGAAAGTAACATCTCAAGAGTTGCTGGTCCACAGCTGTAGTTTGAAAGTTCAAGCACCCTAGCCATCGAAGCAAAAGGTTTGCCTTTGACTTTATCCTCAAGCTGAAGAAGTCTTTTGGCAATTGGACGTGTTTTGGGGTTTTTCTCGAGTACCATATATTGGCCTATTCTACGACACAAAATATAAATTGTCGAGTATGGGTTCAGCCTAAATCCTTGGCATATTTGGAGAGTAAAGAGGCCAAAACATCCGAAAATTCTACTCCATTCATGGCCAATACCTCTGTCATTGGCAGTCCTCTATCTGGGCCAAATGCTGTATTTGGGTTACTGTCTGTAAAATATGGGATTCCGGTATCTGCATCCACCCTAACATCAAACTTTGCATAATCTTTATGTTGAAGTCCCCCAAAAGCCCGAACCGCCAATTTTTTAATCTCAAACTTACTGCTCTCGTCAACCGGGATATATTTATATGACTTCCAGTTATCGTATGACTCGATACTTGTGAATTCATGTTTGCCGTCAGGCTTTATGCCAAACTTCTTCTGGGCCATAACAACGTGTCTTTTTACCCCATCATCAAACACAACAACCGTGACTTCTGGGCCATCGACAAACTTCTCAACAATTACAGGAAAATGGTAGGTAGAAATCATGCTATTTGCGCGAAGCTTTGCGGCGCGTTCGGTATCTTTAACGGCATTATTATTAATTCCCACACTTCCCCCGCCTTCATTAAGTTTAACTATCAAAGGAACACCCAAATCTTCATCGATATTTGTTCCAGCCCTGCGAATAAACTGAAAGGGTGGAGTTGGAACATCATATGCAATTAAAAGCCTTTTGGTTAAATTGCGATTGTTACCTATTATCAATCCTTCCATTCCAGCCCCGGTATAAGGAATGTTGGCGAGCTCAAGAGCTGCTGGTACTGAGGGCTGGAGTTGGTCTCGACCTTTAAGTGTGTCAACTAAATTAATTACAAGGTCCGGTTTATCTACAAGTAAATTTGTATAAAAATATTGATCTCCGGGAAGAGTCCTTACCGGGATTCCCAATTTTCTAACTTCTTCGGCAACTTCTATTGCTCTCTGTTCGACTTCAATTTCTGCTTCATAGGCATCCTTTGTAGCGAAATGTTCCCGCTGAACACTTGAGTAAGCAACAACAACCAAACGGAATTTTTTAAGTACAGTACGGTCGATGGCAAGTTTTATCCTATCTCTAATAACAGGTTTTTTTATTTTTGGAGCGTCTTCAGTATCCTTTACATTGGGCATATCATTTATAGTACCACAAAATAATTAGAGGATTAATGTTCTATTCTTTATAATTAGAAACCCAAACCGTATAATGCTAAAAAGAATGATAAAAGTTTTGGTTGGCGGAGTATTCGATATCCTTCACCATGGGCATGTTAATTTTCTTAAAGAGGCGAAAAAAAATGGAGATTATCTAGTCGTTGCACTGGAAAGCGATGAAACTACAAAGAGATTAAAAGGGCCGGGCCGCCCAGTTCATAACCAAAAGCAAAGACGCGAAATGTTGGAATCTTTGAACTTTGTTGATGAAGTAATATCTTTGCCAGAAATGAATTCTGATGAAGATTACAAAAAATTAGTTGAAAAAATTAAACCCAATATAATTGCAATTACCGAAGGCGATAACATGAAAAGCAAAAAAAAAAGACACGCAGATTTAGTAAAAGCCAAATTAGTTGAAATCAAGAAAATTAGTGACCTTTCTTCTACAAAACTCGCCAAACTTATTGGCCTTGAATAGTAAGATTATTCCCAACTTTTAATTTCTTCCTGAGGCAATTTTAGCTTTTTGGGAGTTATAAAAAGTAAAATTACAGCAACAACAAAAACTCCTATTCCAACCCAAGCAAACGTTAATCTCTCCCCAACTCTAGAAGTTAAAAGTCCTGCAAATATAGGCCAGACAATATAAGATAGATTTGTAACTGAATTTGTTAAACCAATCATATCTTTTTTCTCTCTTCCCATTCTAGCAATCATATCGCAGTAAACCCCGTTCAAAAGCGGATAACAAATAGCAAGTGCACTTGAACTTAAACAAACAATGGTAAGTTGCCAGGGTAAACTGTCACTGAAAGCAATTCCTGCCAAAATAATTCCGGCAAGCGCCATAAATTTTTCGCTCAATTTTTTCTTGCCACTCTCGATTTGCCACTGTGATAGCGGAATTCCTAAACATATTGAAGGAAGAAGGTATAGAGGCAAAAACCAAATACCCCAAGGATTAATGTGAGCCAGTTTTTCAGTCCACACAGATCCAATGGTATAAAAGGTGGAATCAATAAATCCTAAAACCAGGCTAATAATTATTATTGGCCAAATATATTCAGATAAAGTTAGCCAATGTTTAAATTCACTTAAAGGGTTAAGATCCGAAAAATCAACGGGTTGGAATGCTACCGCCTCGTGTGTTTTTTTTGTTAAAGATAACAAAACAAAAGCGGCTAATAGAAAAATTATTATTGAACCTTGGGTAATAAAAATTCCATGTAATAAAGCGGCCGACGCTATAAATGGCCCAAGAAAATAGGCAAGACTTAAAAATATCCCCGTAAAACCCCATGCCGCAGTCCTAATGTGTGTTGGAACCGCGCTTCCCATAAATTGAAAGTTGGCAAAATTAATAAGTTCATAATAAATTCCCCAAAGTATCATTGTTATTACAAAAACAGCAACATACGGTAAATAGAAACCGGCTGTTAACGAAAGCGAAGTTAAGGCTGAGATAACTATTGCAAAAAATGCAAGCCTGCGTGCAGTAATGGTTCTAAAAATTTTGGGGAAAACTAAATCTGCCAAAAGACCAACAACTGACTGCAAACCAATTATCGCACCCATAATAATTGGATTACCTAATGATTCTTGAATTTGATTGGGAGCCCAAAAAGAGATTATTGAATCTGCCAAACGAATAAAAAACAAAATTAAAGAAAAAATAAAGATTTTCTGCCACACCGGATTTTCTTTGAACATCAAAAGATAGCGTTTCACAGTCTAATAATGATGACTTCGGGGTAAAAGATCAATATCGAGAGGGCTTCATCTTTGGTACTAAAAAGGTAATATCTTCTGCAGTCCAATTTTTATGTTTGTCTTTTATCTTTTTGGCTTCTTTCACTTTCCAGAGTTGAGAAGTCCTATAACCGTCGCCATAATTGTTTACATTATTTGTCTTGTAATCTGGGGTTACCAATCCGGCATCAACTAGTTGAGTAAGAAAGTTAACTGTTACTCCCGTTTGGGAGGCGAATTCGGACTGACTTATTGATAATCTCGACGATTTTCTTACGACTTTTCTTTCCATCTATTTCAATCGGGCTAGGTGCGCATCAACCATGATGTGAACTAATTCTTTAAAATTAGTTTTTGGAGTCCAATTCAAGACTTTTTTGATTTTTGTAGCATCCCCAACCAATGGTCCAGTTTCAGTGGGCCTTACAAATCTTTTATCAATTATTACGTGATCTTCCCAGTTTAGACCAACATATGAGAACGATTCCTGACAAAGCTCTTTTATTGTATGGGTTTCCCCTGTTGCAACAACAAAATCGTCAGGAGTAGCAGCTTGCATCATTAAATACATTGCTTCAACATAGTCGCCTGCAAAGCCCCAATCACGTTTTGCTTCCAAGTTTCCCAAACTAACTTTGCCATTTTTGTAAACCGGCTCACCTGCTTCATTCAGATTCTGTGAAGTTTTAATTCCAAGTTTGGCACAAGCTGCTGCATAGGCCACTTTTTGAGTTACAAAACCCAAGTGTCTGCGTGGACTCTCATGATTAAATAAAATTCCGTTTGTTGCAAACATATCGTAGCTTTCTCTGTAAATTTTGGTCATGCAAAAAGCGTAAAGTTTAGCAACAGCATATGGATTTGCGGGATTAAAAGGTGTTTCTTCTGTTTGCGGAATTTCTTTTACCCAACCGAACATTTCGCTTGAAGAAGCCTGGTAGAATTTTGTTTTTGGATTTACGTCGAGAGTTGCATCTAATACTCTGTGGGCCCCAATTGCTGTTATTTCTGCTGTATGGATTGGCTGTTTAAAAGACTCGGCTGGAGAAGATTGTGCAGCTAAATTATAAACTTCGTCAGGTTCAACTTTTTGAATAATTTCGCGTAAGGAAACCGGGTCAAGCAAATCCCCTTGGTAAAGTTTTAGGTCATCTTGGATGTGGCCTATGTTAGCGTATTCTTCGTGCGAGGTTTTTCTTACAATTCCGGAGACCTCATAGTCTTTTTTAAGAAGGAGCTCGGCTAAATAACTGCCATCTTGGCCTGTAATCCCTGTAATAAGTGCAGACTTTTTGCTTGCCATTTCCGTTATTCTATACTCAACAAAATAGTTGTGCAATACGCTGTAAAAAGATAGTATGAATATGTGAAGCGGTTTTTTAACAATCTTAAAAATCTCCCAGTATCAACTAAAAGACTTTTGGGACTTGGGCTCGTTGTAGGCTTTGCGGTTGCCCTCCCACTTTTTATTTGGGCAGTTGTCACACAAAATTTTAACCCGTTAAATAAGGCTCAACAAATTCCAGGAATTGGGCAAAAAAATATTAAGGTTATGATTATCGATTTTGATCCGATTTTAGTTAATCATGGTAATCAAAAATTAAGTGAGTATGAAAATTGGAACGATCCACAAGCGCTTGAAGCATCCTACTCTTCAACTTTAAATCAATTAAGTAATGGCTATGCGAATTTTCAAATTGTTGATAGAGTTGATGCTAATTCTTTTCCAGACTTAAACGACGGATTTATTTATACAGAAAGTTCATATCTTTCCTGTCTTGCAAATAGTCAAAATTGTCATGACCCATGGCTGGTAAACTACCTAAAGATCTTGAGCGACAATCAAGTATGCGAAAAGGTTAATTCAGGAGAAATTGACGAACTTTGGCTTTGGGGTGGACCATGGTTTGGTTATTATGAAGCAGAAATGACTGGACCAGACGCGTTTAATACAAATTCTCCGCCCCTACTCGGGTCAAGTTGTACAAAAAATCTCCACATAATGGGATTCAGTTACGAAAGAGGGCTGTCCGAAATGCTGGAAGACTTTGGTCACAGGTTCGAAGGAACAATGACACATGTGTTTACAAACAACACAATAGATTTTTGGACAAATTTTACATCCCACTCTGCTTGCGGAACAGTTCACATTCCACCAAACGGTACTACTGATTATGATTGGTCAAACACTAATCAAACTGAATCAAGTTGTGAGGATTATGCAAACTACCCCACACTAACAACACAAACGCAAACTTTTGGCTGCGAAAGGTGGGGTTGTACAGGTCTTGGTTGGAAAGAATTTTGGTTGAACCATATCCCAAAAGTTGCCTCAACCACTTCTGGTACTTGGGATAATTGGTGGAAATATGTTTTTGATTACGATAATGCAATAGCTGGAGTTCCTACAAATACTCCCAGTGCTACACCAACCGATACTCCCATTCCAACTGCCACAGATACTCCACTTCCAACCAATACCCCAACAGTAACACCTACTCCAACCAACCTGTCAAACACATATGACAATCCAAATTCTTGCAACGGGACCTGTGGCAGTAACAGTAATTGTCAGGCAAATTACTTCTGTTACAATGGTTATTGTAGAAACCCCCTTTATCCAAATGACGCAAGTTGTGGTCAAACAACCCCTACTCCAACAGCAAAACCGGCAACACCAAAGGCTAGTCAAACTCCAGAAGTTGTTTACTATAAAGGTGAAGTAACAACAAAGCCCGCATCACAATCGGCAGTAAACGAGAGTTTTGTAAATACACCTACTCCTGCCCCAACATTAACATCAAAGCCATCAAACGGCCTTGACCTTAAATATATTGCGATTATTACTTTTAGCATAATTGCTCTTGGATTTGGCATTTCGGTGCTTGTAAGTTCATTTAAAACTCCCCCTCCCCCAACTTATCCACAAAATCCTATCTAATTTGTTGGTTCAAAGATTAGCTACGATGTGCTAAAATACGACTTGGAGGTGACTCACAAACTATGAAATGTTTACCACGCAAGTGGGAACAGATTTTGAAAAAATATGTTCATACTTAAAAAGAAAAAGGGAGAAAGCGACGATAAGCTTATTGCCCGATTTCGTAAAAAAACCATTGATGAAGGTGTAATGCAAGAATACAGGGATCGTGCCCAATACAAAAAACCCTCAGAAAAAAGAAAAGAAGCCAAGTACAGAATTGCGCATTCTATTCAACTTGAGAAGAAACGCAGTTTCTAACGAATAACTTCCTATGTAGTTTAGTAGCCCCATATTTTTGGATTGCATTTCTGTGGTCTTTTGTGCCGTAGCCCATATTTTTGTGCCAGCTATATTTTTTATACTTTGATTGTTTTGATAAACGAGTCATCAAATCATCCCTGTAAACCTTGGCAATAATTGAGGCCGCTGCAATGGAAACTGATTTTGAATCCCCTTTTATTATCGCCTTTTGATTTTTACGCCTTAAGCCTTTGACGTACGGAATGTAAAAAGCATCGATTAAAAGATAATCTATTCTAATTCCACAATTTTTTATGGCTTTTCTGAATGCAATTTCAGTTGCTTTCTTGATCCCAAATTTATTTATTTGGGCAACACTGGCCTGGCCAATTCCAAAAGCGATCGCATTTTTCCGAATCCATTTATCCGCAACTTCTCTTTGCTTCTTTGAAAGTTTTTTACTGTCATTAATCTTAATTTGTAGATTTGCAGATTTGTAGATTTGGTTATTCAGAATGACTGCTCCTGCAACAACCGGACCAGCGAATGAGCCGCGTCCAACTTCATCCACCCCGGCAATTAATTTATAACCCAACTTATGGAGTTTATTTTCAAAGGAGAAATCTGGAAGAGCCATTACTTTTTACCAGAAGATGGCCAATGATTAGATACAACTTCCCCAAGCCGTTCGATCATTTTATCTTTATCAGTCTTGGGCATTGTATCAAGCTTCAAAGCAGTACGAACCACTTCACTCGTTTGCATGATCTCTCTGGCCACTCTTTTACCATCTATACCAAGATGCATCAACACAGGCAATGTTCTATTCGCCACTTCGATAGCTTGTTCCTCAGGAAATATCTTAAATATTCCTTCTGTTAATTGATCCTCGCGAGATTGGCCTTCAGATCCCTGAAATTCATCCGGAAAAGCCTCTATCACGAGTCCCACAAGATTGCCAAGAAGTTCAGATGGAATTTTTATCTCTTTAACTGGGTTTTTAAAACTATCTATTGTGGCACCATTAGGACCCGTAACTCCAAAACCCCCGTTTTTTCCAGGGATGATACGCTTTCCGAAAATTGAGGCTTGATCTTCAGTTCTTGTCATAAAACCCATTATACCAGGCCTTGCAAGCTTCCACTTTTATTTACCCTTCCTTTTTGCTACAATACAATCTCGAATGAAAGCTGTTACCAATTTTTTTGGTGAAGTAAGACTTGAACTTAGTAGAGTTACCTGGCCAAGCCGGGATGAAGTAGTCAAGCTTACATTAACCGTCTTTTTGGTTTCAGGCATCTTAGGAGCCTACGTAGGAGGGCTAGATTACCTTTTTACCACTCTCTTAACTAAATTAGTTACAAAATAATGGACGATATTACTCAAGAACCAGCAGTTGTCGCAGGAGTTTCAGAGCGTGGAACAGGAAAAAAGAAAATTCCTGGACACATTATCGTGGCGGTAACGGAAGACCCTAAAGCCAAATGGTATGTAGTTCACACTTCCTCGGGACATGAAGTCCGAGTCATGGAAACTCTAAGGCAAAGAATCGAAACCATGAATTTGAACGGCCGCATTTTTGAAATGTTGGTCCCTACCCAAGACCGCGTCATTATCCGTGGGGGTAAAAAAGCCACAGTTAAAGAGAAGATTTTCCCTGGTTATTTATTAGTTAAAATGATCTTGGACGATCCAACTTGGTTGGCAGTAAGAACAACCGCAGGAATCACTGGTTTCGTTGGTGCCGGCAATAACCCAACCCCATTATCAGAAGCTGAGGTCAACAACATTCAAAAGTTTATAAGTTCCCCGGCACCAAGATTTAAGACTAAGTTCAGCGTTGGTGAAGCTATTAAAATCACTGATGGCCCATTTGCAGATTTCTTGGGAACAATCCACGAAATGGATGAAGAAAAAGGAAAAGTTAAAGTTTTGGTTAGTATCTTCGGCCGTGAGACTCCAGTTGAGTTAGATTTTCTTCAAATCCAGAAGGTTTAAATACTTTTCTTTTTCGCAGGTTTCACAGCTATAGCCACAATTTTAGCGATTAGCCTACCTTCCTTATTTCTTTTAATACTCAGTTCAGTTCCGGTTTCTTTCGTTACCCTTTGAAGCATTTCTGTGCTGTCGTCTGTAACATCAAACGATCCAGGCGATGTTACTTCATGAAAGCCAGTGTCTTGTTCGTTTTTATCTTGTGCCACTTTAATGTTTAGGGGTACTTAATATTTCCGTCACTATCGACTGTTGATATACGACTTATCTTACTCTTATTTGGTCTTAATATCTTACCATAGACACCCTCCTTTGGAAGGAAGACTTGAATTAATGTACTTGCAAGCGGATCTCGAGGTTTTTTAACCCCATATGCCTCCACTTTTAAAACTTCAAGTAGTTTGGGTTTCTGCCCAAAAGTTCGAATTTGCAGGGTATCGCCCGGGCCCACTTTATTTACATTGATAAACTCTCCTTTAGCCATAACAGGATAATATATGTTTAATATTGAATAATCAATCTTGATTTGCTACAATAGCCTTACCACTTGAAATTCAGGTGGCAGACGCAAGTCGAAACTTCCAAAAAAGCTTCGTTTGCGTACCCAAATAGAATGGCGAAAAAAGTAAAAACAATAGTTAAAATCAATCTTAAGGCGGCTGAGGCCACCCCTGCTCCTCCAGTTGGAACCGCGCTTGGACAACACGGCGTTGCCATTATGGAGTTTGTTAAGCAGTACAACGATAAAACTAAAGACATGAAGGGCCAGGTCGCCCCAGCCGTAATCACAATTTACGAGGATCGTAGTTTCGAGTTTATTATCAAAAAAGCCCCAGTTGCCGACATGATCAAGAAGGTTTTAGGTATAGAAAAAGGTTCAGGCAAAGCCCCAAGGGAAACCGCCGGAACCCTAACCCAAGCTCAATTAAGACAAATTGCAGAAGACAAATTAGACGACTTAAATACTAAAGACGTTGAAGCTGCTATGAAAATAGTTGCAGGAACAGCTCGTTCAATGGGAGTTAAAACAGAATAAGAAAATAATATAAAATTCTGTCAGGAGGGATTAAACGATTCAAAGAATCTCTAAAGATGAATTTTATATAACATTAAGAATATTATGGGAAAAATGAAAACAGCCTTGGTAGGCGAAGAAAACAAAAACAAGAAAAAGCAGGATCAAGCTCACAAAGCAGATGAGTCAAAAGTTCATGTTGCAGGCTTAAAAGGTGGTCAACGCGTAAAAGTTGTTGATGCAGCCGTAACGGAAGAAGCTCCAATTATTGATGAGGGTGCCAAGAAAACAACAGATAAAAAGATAATTGAAAAGGTTCGTGGCAAAAAATATATAGAAGCCAAGGCTAAATTTGACCGCGAAAAATCATACAAAGTGAGCGAAGCCGTAAAATTGGTTAAAAGTGCTTCATATTCAAAATTCGACGGTACAATGGAACTCCATATAGTTGTTAAAAAGACAGGCACAGTAACCCAAGTAGCACTTCCCTTCCAAGCAGGAAGACAGAAGAAAGTAGAAATTGCAGATGAAGATACTGTTAAAAAACTTCAAGCAGGTAAAGTTGACTTTGATATTTTAGTATCAACCGCAGACATGATGCCAAAGTTGGTTCCTTTTGCCAGACTTTTGGGTCCAAAAGGCTTAATGCCAAATCCTAAAAATGGAACACTTGTTGCCGACCTTAAAAAAGCCAAGGCATATGGCGCAGGTTCAGTAACTTTGAAAACAGAAAAAGAAGCCCCACTTATTCATACCGTAGTTGGTAAAAATAGCCAAAAAGACGAAGAAATCATAGAAAATACAGAAGCAGTACTTAAAGCCTTGGGAGGGGCAAAACAAATAGTTAGAGTGTTTATCAAATCCACAATGAGCCCTTCAGTCAAGATTCAAGTTGCTTAAAATTAGTAAAAAATATAAACTAAAGCCATGGATAAAAATGAATTCGAAAACAAAGTAAGTACGGGTACAGGTACGGGAAAGGTGGATCTTACAAGGGTTATTGATAATAAAAAGCCCGGTGGAACCCCAA
This sequence comes from Patescibacteria group bacterium, assembly GCA_035260845.1. GTDB lineage: Bacteria > Patescibacteriota > Microgenomatia > UBA8517 > UBA8517 > DATFUL01. The sequence continues at coordinate 31,556 of DATFUL010000008.1, read as the reverse complement.
CTGGAAATGTTGATTTAGAAAGAAAACTGGAAGAGGAAGCAAAAAAGAAAAAGCAGTCAGGTACTCCAACGGGTGGAACTGATCTTGAAAGAACATTAAAGCCAAGCGGAAACTAGTCTAATTTTTAGGCTGGATTTTATCCGTTTAGAGTGTTAGAATACCGTTAGTCCTAAGAAGGTGCGCATAAAAGATAAGTCGCTCCGGAGGAAGAAACTACAGTTTTTAGCTTCTTTTCCCCTATCTTAGGTTCACAAAAAATGTTAAAGGCACAAAAAGTTACATTAGTAGACGATTTAACTGGCGAACTCAAAAACGCTAAGTCTTTAGTTTTGGTCAACTACACAGGCTTAAACGTTAAAGCTCAGCAAGAATTAAAAGGCAAACTTAAAGAAGTAAATGGACGCATGGTTGTTGTTAAAAACACACTTCTTAAGCGCGCAATTGAATCAGCCAAATTGGATGATCAAATGGCTACTGACGAAATTCTTTCAGGCCAAACTGCAATAGTTATAGCAGATGAGGACGCAATTGCTCCAATTCAAGTTTTAGGTAAATTTGCTAAAGAAAATGAACTCCCTAAATTTAAAGTAGGAGTAGTTGAAGGAACTTTTCAAGATAGTGCAGCTCTTAGCAAGCTTTCCACTCTTCCGGGCCGAGATGTTCTTTTAGGTCAGCTTCTTGGAGCTTTACTTGCATCTGAATATGGATTAGTCGCAACCTTACAAGGAAATTTACAAAAGTTAGTATATATTTTGAAAGCAAAATCTGAAGGGGGTGAAACTTAATGGCAAATAAAGTAAATGATTTAGTAGAAGAAGTTTCAAAGTTAACAGTTCTTGAGTTATCAGAACTTGTTACCGCACTTCAAGATAAACTTGGTGTTACAGCTATGCCTATGGCAGCAGCCGCACCAGCAGCCGCAGCAGGAGAAGCTCCAGCAGCGGAAGCCGCAGGTGGAAACCAAACAGTTGTAATGACAGCTGCAGGCGACCAAAAAATTAATGTCATCAAAGCTCTAAGAGAGATAAATCCAAATTTAACTCTAATGGATGCAAAAGGAATGACAGAAGCAGTTCCAGCAGAAGTTTTGAAAGATGCAAAACCTGATGAGGTTAAAAATGCAGCAGACAAACTTAAAGCTGCAGGTGCAACAGTCGAACTTAAATAAGCACAGCTTGTTCACTGCTTTGCTAACGCAAAGTTTGAATAATATATTTAAGTGACTTCAAATGATCCCGTAAGAAATTGCGGGATTTTTTGTGCGCCCCGACATAAGCACATCTTGAGCCGTGTACGAATAGTACCTGAAGGCGAAAGATAAGCATGTCTGGGGTGGAATCAAAAATTATCTTCGTATTTTGTTTGGTTCGTGAAATACTTAATATTTTCACACTTTGGAGAGTAATGAAAGTATCCAATGATATTATTTAACTCCTATTTTTCGGCAATTTAATACCAAGCTCATAAGCAAAGAATTCTGCGATCTTTGGCATCTCCTGTGAAACGGCTGTGTCGTATTCGAGTCCCGGGCCACGATTTACTTCAAAGACAAAAGTCTTGCCAGTTGCCTCTTCCCTACAAATGTCTACTCCGGCAATTTGAATTTTAAGAACTTTTGCAGCTTTAACTGCTGTCTCTTTAATAACACTAGATATTTCTTCCGGTCTTAAAAACTTGGGGTATTCAGTCATATCGTTATACCCAACTTGGAAACCGGTATTATCCCTCACTGTTTTTGTATGAATTATTCCAATTTTCTCACCCAATACTAAAATCCTAAATTCTTTATCGAAGGTTATAAATTTTTGGAACAAGTAACGTGCATTGTTACCATGTCCGGTTTTGTCCGGTAATTTGTCAAAATCACGTAATGATTTAAGTAAGAAAACACTTTGCATTCTTTGAGTTGTAACTTCTTTAGCAACAATGGGAAACCCAAATTCCTTAGCAATTCTTTTTTTGGTTTTTTTAATTGCTCCCTTCCAACAAAGAAAAGATGGAACAATTGGCAAACCGTTTACAGCTAAACGCATAAGGGATGTAAATTTATCGCCCATAAAACTGCCGCTAATATGAGATTTATCAAAAAATTTAACCCCTGTGCTTTCCAAATAAATCGAAAGGGTTGCAGCCATTGCTTGGAAACCGGAGGTGTTTCTAAAATAGACTAAATCAAAATCATTAATATTACGGCCATCAATTTCGACGAGGATTTTACCGCCTTCAATTTGGAATATTACATCAGAGAAAATACCTAAAACAACTTCTGCTTTTTTATCAAAATATCTTTGGAGGAAAGCAATTAGCTTTTCTTTATTTTCACTTCTTTTAGCGGCTAGTACTAAAATTTTTTTCATATATATTTATCCTGAAGACTTAACTTTGTACATTATTATTGTAAAGTCTTTAGGGTGGTAATTGGTACGCAAAACCACACGGCGGGTTAAACTCATACAAAAATCAAGGATAACAAGGCTATCTGAATACCAAACATTACTCCCTTTTTTGCTTATTTGGGTCGGGTGACCACCTAACATATTGAATGCCAAAATATTTTTAGTTAGTGAAAACATTTTTTTGATTGCTTTTTTTCGAAAGGTTAGGTTTTGACTTCCCATGTTCGAATTTAAGACCCCACTAGCAATGACGATGTCATAAGTACCATTTACTTTTTCTTTCAAAAAATCAGCATTAATAAACTTCCCATCCGGAACTTCCCTCTTTGCGGTTTCAATAAAATCAGAGTTTATATCAATACCGGTATATGTAACTCCCTTATATCTTTTCAAAATAAATTTACCAAACTCCCCAAATCCGCAGCCGATATCAAGAACTTTTTTATTTGTAAAATCAATCTCGGCCCAAAACTGCCTGAACCTTTGGTGTGCAGCGCCAGGGGTTTTCCATAAAAGAGATTTTGGACTAAACCCAAACTTATGGAATTTATTTTGATATAAGCTTTCGCTTTTGCTTTTCATTGATTTAGATCTTTGCAATAAATTTAAGGATTTCATATTCAACATTTACTTTGCAGTATTTTTTAATAAGCTTCCAACTGGGCGCTGCATTAACTTCGATAACAAGACTCTGACCAGTCTGTTCGTTAACTAAAATATCAACTCCAGCAATGTCAATTCCAACGGCAACAACAGCCAACTTCGCCAAGTTTTGCATTTCAATAGTTGGAGTAAATTTGTCTATCTTTTTTTCGTCTTCTTGTGGCATATAACCTGTTACTCTTTTTCTCCACTTAGTGAGTTGGACAATGGAACCAATTATTTGGCCGCCAACAATAAGTACCCTAATTCTTTTTGTAGTTGGTACAAACTCCTGGGCAAAAAATTGTTTACCTAATTTTTCTTCTTTGGAAAGAACTGTAATGAGTGACTTAAGTTCCGTAGTATTATTTGGGCTATATACTTCACGACCGCGGCTCCCTGTTGAACTTTTAATTACAAAGGGGAACCTAAAAACAGTGGGACCTTTTTGGGCAATTTGATCCAAAGATCCAAAAATAGTTTTAGGGATTGTGATTTTAGCATCTTTCAAAGCCTGCATTTCCTTAATCTTACTTTGAGTAATGGGCAGAACTTGGGCATTTTCGTATATTTTGTCTACAATTTGTATTCCATTTTTCTTGGCATAAGCAGCAACGAGTAAGGCAGTTTCCAGGCTCTTCCCAACTAATCTAAAGTAAATTATTTCAAATCTAGAAATAGCTGGGCCTTTCTTAAGTAAAAGGTCGCCGCTTACTGAATCAGAATAGACATCGTTGAATGAGGCCGTAGTTAAGTCTATTTGGAGATTTCGGAGAGACAACTTAAAAGGTGTAAGTTTTTTCTTCTTGCCACTAGTGAGAATCAAAATCTTCTTCATGGGGTTACTTCCACTTAGCCTCCCTTAAATTTTCCATATCTATCTCAGGGCTTACCAAGAACCCCTGCAAATCTTCGCGGCCAATAAGTATTTGGTATCTAAGAAGTTTGCGATCGGCTACCGTCATGTCAGTTTTAATCTTTCGGCCCGCAATCCAAAAAGTTACCGGAATAACAGGACGCTCTTCCTCACCTAATGCACTAAGTTTACGTTTATACCAAAGTATCTTACTTTTATCCAGGATTCCGATTTCCTTGGCAAATTTTTTATCAATCGCACTGCTCCAGGCACCAGTATCAATTTTGGCTAAAACAGGGATGCGCTTTAAATCGGATGATAAAACCTTAACCTCCTCAACTGCTTTGATTGTTCTAATTCCTTCAATTGCGGCTGCGCGATCAGCGAAGCGGCCTGCAAACAAGGCTTTAGCAATCTTAACTCCATGTTCAGCGTCACGTACTTCAAGGTCATCAATACGTTCAAGTCTACGCCTTAAGCCCTCCATATTAGCGAGTTGAATCTGAAGCCCGGGCTGAGCATTCATTTCAAGAACCATTGGCCCTTTATCTGGATGTAGAACAATGTCGACGCCTATATAGCCTAAGTGCGAGGCTATTTGAGTATTCACTGCAGTTTCAAGAATCTGATTCCAATTGGGTATTTTTATTCCTCTAAGTTTTCTATTTGTACCGGGTTTGAATACAATTTGATTCCCATGCCATATAGCCTTAGTTGTGATTCCTGTTGCAATATCAACCCCAACTCCAACCGCTCCTTGATGCAAATTGGCACGGCCACCGGACTCTTTTGTTGGCAAGCGAAGCATGGCCATAACAGGAACTTTATTAAAAATAATAATGCGGATATCGGGAGTTCCGCGGTAAGCGTAGCGCCTAAAAACCGGATGCCTACCCACATACTCCTGCACAAATGCTACATCAGGTACGTTGCCCATTGAATAAGCGCCTTCCAAAATATCTAGTGAATGAAGTTTGAGATCGCTAATAGTGACTTTTTCTTTTTGAGTTGTTAGCCATCCTCCATCTTTAAGCTTCTTTTTAACAACAATAATGCCTTCTCCACCTAATCCCCGGCTGGGTTTAAGTGCAAATCTATCGGGTAAACTATTCCAGTCAAAAGTTGTAATTCCAGTTGGGTCCCTAAGAATCTTATATATTTTTGGGTGAAGTACACCAGCGCGCTTTAGGACCCCGGCGGTTTGCAACTTACTGTCAGCAATGTTTTTACCACGCCGACTATTATAGCGGTAAGCAAATAACTGACTTCTTGCATTTAAGCCTAAAATTGAAGATATCTTCATTGTAAATTATGACTGAATTAATTTCCTAAACCTGTAGAATTCCATAACCCGGAGTCCTGTATATTTACCAAGGGCAAGATCAAGAATAGCTACACCAATCAAAGAAATTTCGGGGTTGAGTAACACATACTCCTGCAAAGGCTTTAGGGTCAAAAAGAAGAAAGATATCAGTGAAAGCACAAGGGTTTGAAAAGTAAGACTTACGGCTGTTTTAGCACTTTTCCCAAGCTGGACGCGGGTAAAATCTTCCGAAAGAAGAATAAGAATTAAAACTGCAAATATAGAAACATTGGAAAGAGCCGAAAACTTTAGGTAAGGAGCCAAGAATAGTGCTCCCAAGACTCCAAGAACAACTCCCCAAAGAATAAGTGCCATTCTTGGCAAATATTGAAGCTTAATCTTGAGTGTTCTAAGAATCAGCCTAAAGATGGTCGAAACAACAACGATTATAAGGAAGAGTCCAATTCCAACAATTGGCCCGGTGGCTACAAATACCACGGATAAGGCTGCTGGCAGAAAAATTCCAAATCCCCGGATACCAACGACGTTCCTGGTAAAGGCAATAACAAAAGTCATTATTGGCAAAAGAAGTAAGAGTACTATTGTGTTCACCGGAACTCCTGAACCTACTGCTCCTCTAATTGCATATTTAATGGGGTTATATGGCCAGACTGAGGTCAATTGTTGCGACATCATTAGAGTCTCCAAGGGGCCTAAAGTTTCCTCACTCTTTCGAGTAATGTCTGGCACGGTTGTTGGTGTTGCGGTAGCTACAACTGTGGCGCTTGCGGAGGCTGATGGCAATGGACTTGTGCTAGGTGTGGTTTTAGCTAAAACATGCCCTGGAGCCACAAAGACCAGGCTCAAAAGCACTAAAAGTAAAGGGTAGATTAGTTTCCGCATGGAAAGTTGTTTGAAAGTACTGATATTATACCAGATTTTCAAGAAGACCGTGAATTTATTCACGGATGAATTGAACCTGGAATATGATTCTTGCTTAGGCGCCTGCCGAGGGCCTGTCCGAGGAGAATCATATACCAGACTTACTTTATTTTCGCTTAAAGACTTGCCTGAGGAGCGTCATATACTATATAATAAAGCCTCACCGTACTTTTACCTCATAAGAAACCGCTTAAGGAAGCGGAATCGAAGGAGGCGAATTTTGCGTCGAAAAATATGTATAAAATCTTAAAGACATTTTTCAGGTTTGCTACAACAAACCGTTTAGGCTACACAATGCTCGTGGCTGGTGCGATTATGGCTGGGGCCCTAGACAACCTAATTCCCTATTTTTATAAACTTTTTGTGGACGCAATTCCAACACTTAATTACCCAACCTTACTTAGAATCCTTATTTTTTATATTGCAACAAGTGTTCTTTCTCTTTTCTTTGTTGAGATCAGCTTTTGGTTTGGTGATAAAGCAACATTCGATGCCGCAAAACTAGCTAGGCAAGAAATTTTTGCCTGGGTACAAGATCTTGATTTTGTATTTCATTCTAATAAAAGCACGGGCTCTTTAATATCTGCCTTTAAACGTGGTGACAATGCATTCTTTGACTTGTTCTTTATCCTACACCACAGGATCTTAGACATTACGGTAAGTATAATAGTCATGTTCTGTTTCTTTATTGCCCTGGACTTCCGAATTGCAATTATTGCAGGCGTCTCAATCATACTTACTCTAATTATTGCCAATTTCTTTATCTCCTTAAATGTCAAAAGACGAAGAATTTTTAATGAAGAAGAAGATAATGTATCAGACATTATTACTGACAACATGCTTAATTATGAAACAGTTAAGCTTTTTGCCAGAGAAAAGTTCGAAAAAACCAGGCTAGCAAATGCTTTTAAACCCTGGTACAAATCTCTTTGGGACTTTACCCTAACCTACCGCTATATAGATATTACTCTTGGAACTCTTTTTAATATTACTATTTTTGCAATTTTATTTTTTAGCATTGTGAGCACAACAAATCTACACATGACTGTTGGTAGTTTCGTCTTGGTAACTGCATTTATCAGTATCCTGTTTCCAAGACTTTGGGATTTAGTCTGGAGTTTAAGAGATATCTCAAAATCATTCACTGATCTGCAAAAATATTTTGGCTTACTTGACTACGCAATTGAGGTAAAAGATCCCTCAAAACCAGTTAATATCAGCCGAGTTTCCGGTATTATTAATTTTAATAACGTTCATTTTACTTATAACGGCCGCAGTAAAAACGCTATTAATGGAATTAACCTGAAAGTTGAGGAAGGCCAGTCGATAGCCTTAGTGGGAAGAAGCGGAAGTGGTAAGACCACCCTAGCTAAATTACTCATGAGATTTTATGATTTGGACTCGGGTGAGATTACGGTCGACGGCATTAACATTAAAGATTTTAACAAAAGCACTTTAAGAAGTTTTGTGGGAGTAGTTCCCCAAGAACCAATTCTTTTTAATAACACAATTGCTTACAACATTGGTTATGGAAAGGATAATCCAAAGTTAAGCGAGATTAAATCGGCCTCAAAGCTTGCAAATATCGACACTTTTATTGATAGCTTAAAACTTAAATACAATACAGAGGTTGGTGAGCGTGGAGTTAAACTTTCCGGAGGCCAAAAGCAGCGCTTAGCAATTGCACGCATGATTCTAAGTGATCCTGACATTGTTGTCTTTGATGAAGCTACAAGCCATCTTGACTCCGAATCGGAAAAACTTATTCAGGATGCGTTCTGGAAGGCTAGACGCGGCAAAACTACCATTATTATTGCTCACAGGCTAAGTACAATTATGAGAGCGGATAAAATTGTAGTCATGGAGAATGGAAAGATAAAAGAAGTTGGAACTCACAAAGAGCTAGTAGCCAAAAAAGGCAGCCTCTACTCTCATTTTTGGAATTTACAGATCAAATTAGATTAAGATATTAAATACGAAATTCTAATATCGAAACAGTGTCAAATTTCTAAATTTGAATTTTCAAAACGTTTGGAATTTGTTTCGAAATTCGTACTTCGTACTTCGAATTTGAAGAGTTTTTCTTCCTTACTTTGCATGCCTAGAAGCCAGAGGACAGCTTCTTTTTTACTACGAGCAAAGCTCGGAGCCAAGAAAGAAGACTACTCTTCCTTGGACTGCATCCCCAATAACCAAAGTACGGCTTCTTTCTTATAGCGCCTATCACCTCTACTGTTTATTCTTATAGCTGGAAGTTTGCCGCGTTTGCCCCACCGTTTAATTGTGAGTGGTGAGACTCTTAATATATCTGCAACCTCGCGCACGGTAAGTAAATCTGGAAGATTTTCTAATCTGACTTTCTTTTTAGTAGTTGGTTCCATTTTGTTATAGTCCCCTGCCTGTCCTTTATCTTTCCTAGTCAGAAGATATCAAAGCGCCACAAGAGTGTCAAGTGTCATTTTGTGTTTTTTAGTAGTTGATTTTTTAAATGCCTGAGTTATGATTCTTCAAATGAAACCTAGAACTTATACAGTTGTAATCGGCGGTCAAAATAGAACAACAATCCCTGTCTTAAGTGACTCAAATCAGGCACATACAGATCTTGACCCAGTAGCTCTTCTTAATATGGGTCATGCTAGAATCGAAAAATTTTATTCTCAGTTGATGCATCATAAAGAAATCATGAGTAATAGAAAAGATCATAGGGAATCAACAGCTCGAGGCGAAAGAATTTAAGAGTACTTCTTGTTTAAATAATTTAAGTTCACACTAGGATCAAACTTCATTTTATTTTTCGTGAGGAGCTCCAGCATTGTGTAAGTTGAACCATATTTATGTATGTGTTCCTTGAGCCAGCTTTCTATCTTCCCTATATTCTTGATTCCAGATTCTAGATTCATCTTCTCCTCCCACTGCGCTCCTAAGAACGTTCCGAGTGAATAAGTTGGAAAGTACCCCACCATTCCCCCGCTCCAGTGAATATCCTGTAAAACTCCATCTGAGTCTTTTTTGGGGGTAACACCTAAATATTCCTTCATTTTTGCATTCCAAATCTCGGGTAAATCACGGACTTTGAGTTTACCTTCAATTAATCCTTTTTCGATCTCATACCTAAGCATTATGTGGAAGTGGTAGGTAACTTCATCGGCCTCAACTCTTAGAAGTCCAGGTCTAACTTTATTAAAATAGGAATAAATATCGGAAGCTGAAATGTTTGTTTTAACAGCTTCTCTTGCATCTTTTAATATAAATTGGATAAAAGGTTCACTTCTACCTATAAAGTTTTCCCAAAATCTGCTTTGTGATTCATGAATTACGAGGGACGAACCTCCTTCAATAGGAGTCATCTCGAGTTCATCCGCAGATTGCAAGTCATAAAGCGCGTGGCCAAATTCATGAACAGTGGCGAGGAGACTTCTACCGAAATCGGTCTTGTGATACCATGTAGTTATACGGGTGTCCGTATTAGAAAAGGAGGTTGTAAAAGGATGACTTGAGATATCTAGTCTAAACCGTTCCATATCGCTCCAGAGAGTTTTTAGTATCTTAGTGTTAAGAGTTTCTATTTTTGAGCGATCATATTTTGCCTTTTCAAGGAAGTGTGTTTTTTGATAATTTTTAGAGTTCTTGATCTTCCCCAACAGGTCTTTAAGTGGTTGTTTTATTTCACTGAAGAATGATTCGACTTCCTTACTAGTTAAGTCTTCTTCAAATTGATCTAAAAGTGCATCATAGGGCGAATCTTTGTAACCCAAGTACTCTGCCGCCTGCTTATTCATGTCGAATATTTTGGCCAAGTCTTTTTCAAAGATTTTAAAGTTATTCTTTTCCTTAGCCTCACGCCAAACAACTGTAGCCTTATTGGTTAAAATCTCAAAGTCCTCTATAAATTTTGATGGCAGCTTCTCATAAAACTTTAAGGCCCTAACAAGTGTTCTCACAACTGCTTTTTCCTGATCGTTTAACTTTTGCTTGCCCGCCGAAACCAACAATTTGGTGAAGGCTGGGTCGAGGAACAATCTTTGGCGGATAGTTGCTAGCCGGCCAAGTGCCTGTCCTCTTGCTCCAGCTCCCTTTTGTGGCATGTAAGTTTCCAAGTCCCAATGGGAAACTGCGGATACATGGCCTATGGCCCAAAGATCTTTATATTTATCTAAGATTTGGAGAATGGTTTTGTTTTTGAAAGCCTGCATGAAGCGATTCTACTCTAGATAGGGCTATACAACAACTTTAAGTCTATTGGAAATATTTATGTGTCCAGTCATATCGTATTCCATTGCTCCAATTTTCTTTAATAAATTTAAGTCATTTTCAACTAAATCTGGCGCCCCAATTAATGACTGATCAATCTTTTCCGCTAATTTATATGCACTTGGTGCTAAATTAGATGTAAATTCATCTCTTTGATCGCTTGAATATATATTCATAATCTTAATTACTGAGTCCTCTGGAAGTTTCAATTCTCTAAGTGTTTTTTCAACAACGTCATGAGATTTATAAAATTGATCAAACAACGTTTCTGCCCCTTTTTCTGCAACCTGTCCAACATCTGAAGGCAAAAATACTGGATTGTTTAACTGCCAATAATACCTGTCTGTAGCTGCGATATCGATCCCTTTTTCTAGAATAACCGTCTCCCCCCACCCATCTTGGGATACAATATCCGCCTCTTGGGCATGAAGAACGTATCTTGCCCCACCGAACGCATTGAATTGTTCTTCCCACCCCATATCCCACTCCCGAGCATCAAGAGCTGTATTAAGTCCAGTTGTACTTTTAAGTTCTTTAAGTGCCCTATTTGTAAATTGATAATCCTTTTCGGGTGAAACACGCTTGTAATCATCTTCCTTATCAGTAATGGCGGCATTTACTAACTTACCAACAAATCTTTCTGGTTCTATTTTGACTACTTTTTCTAACAAAGGTGTAATATCTAGAGGTTGACCATTACCATATAAAAAGTGCTCCATTCCTAACCCAGCCCCTCCGAGGCCCATTTCTTTACTGTATTTTGTGGCAGTTTCTGCAAACAACCAAACCATTGCTAATTTTTTTGATTCTAATATTTTTTCGGGATCGCGACTTAGCTCGGCGGTAGTTAGTTCTTTAACAACTTTTAAGCCATTTGCAAAATGTGGATTTATATTTGCTTCGACTTTAGCAGCAATCAAAGCCCCGGCCCCCAAACCAACCCCAACTATTTTTAGAAAATCTCTTCGTGAAATGGGTTCAGACATAAAATTAGGCCACCCTTTCCTTAAGCGCCATATAATATTTAGTGAGGTAGTCTTCTGCCTTGGCCCAATGATTTTCCCCCATTCCGGCTTGAGCAAGATTCCTTTCAACTGCTGCCAAAACTTTAAGGTGGGCCGCTTTTGCGGCTTGGAAAAGACTAATTCTATAAACCTCCGCCAAATATTCGCGAGTTGTGTCTTCTGATTCTCCTTTTTCGTTGCGCATTCTAACTTCCAAAGAGGCCACAATCTCCGGTTCAAAAGCCAATTTAACTTCATTTTTAATTAAGGTATAGAATTTTTTAAGTTTATTGGTAGCTTTTTCCAGTTTGTTGTCGTTTTCCTCCTTTATAGCTTCGAGAAGTAAATGGGCTGCCTCCCCCGCTAAACTTTTAGAAAGGCCAAATTGTTCGGATAAATGCTTCATTGCATATTCGCGGAATTTCATTCCTTCCGGAATATTACCCAAGCGCCACCATTTAAGTTCCAGGTGTGCCAAAACTTGCGGATCAAATCCAAAATGCTCGACTGCATCATTGCCGCCAAACCTACGCCTGCGCCTTGAATAGTCCAAAATTGCCTCTTTTAGCTTTGTTGGAGAAAAGTCCGGCAAGTGTTCTGGTTCAAAATAAAATTCTGTGTAAGCCATTTGCCAGGGCAAAAGTCCGCTAGTTCTTTGTTCCCCGCTTGTGCGAATAAATAAGTCCGGATCCGGGTATGGTTGATTATAAGTGTCCAAATATTCTGCAAATTTCTTTTCGGTGATTTTCTCGGCCGGAACGCCTTCACTAACTATTTTTTGAACTGCCCTAACAATTTCATCCCTGCCACCGTAGTCTATCGCCATATTAAAAATGTGCTCTTTTGAATATTTGGCAGTTTCATTTTCAATCCTTATGACTTCGGCACGGATATCGGCAGGTAATCTGTCTTTACGGCCTAAGTGAACCATAGCAACATGTTCTTTATGAAAGTCTTTTTCGGTTTCTTTAAGGGCTTGTCTAAAAATGTTCATAATCTCGTCAATTTCTTTTTGGGGCCTCTCCCAGTTTTCGGTAGAAAAAGCCCAAACAGTAAAAGTATGGATTCCTAATTTACGTGTGGCGTGCGCCAGGGCGTTAACAGCTTTATAGCCATAATAATGCCCTTTCCAAGGAGCAAGACCACGGCTTCTGGCCCAGCGTCTGTTGCCATCGAGAATCATGGCTATGTGGTTAGGAATTACAGTACCTTTGGGGAGGCTGATCACGTCTGTCATGCCTAGAAATTATATCATAGTGACACAAGCTGATATACTTAGATTATGATAACTGACACGCTAGAAAAGACAAAGGCTCTCGTTTGGCCAGATATTGATAAGTATTTAAAAGACCCACTGTTCCCCATTCAGTTCACAATCCCCGAAAAGTTCAAAAAAGAAGTTGACACATATTGGAAAATTAATCGCGAATATCCAGAGCGAAAAGGTAAATATTTAAGGCCTACTGCAGTTTTACTAATCGCCCAAGCACTTAATGGTGATATTAAAAAGGCGGTTGCCGTGGCTGCGGCAATGCAGCTTTCTGAAGAATGGATTTTGATTCACGATGATATCGAGGATAATTCAGATGAAAGACGCGGTAAAGCCAGCCTCCACAAAATTTATGGACCAGAACTTGCCATAAATGCGGGTGACGCTTTGCATATGATTATGTGGAAAATGGTAAATGATGTTGGCTCTAAAGAGGTAAGCGATGAATTTTACAAAATGCTAATGCGAACAGCCTTGGGGCAAGGAGTTGAGCAAATGTGGAACAATGAAAAATCAGGCAAAATCGATAACGATCAATACTTTTTTGTGGCAGACAGTAAAAGTGCTTATTACTCAATTGCAGGGCCTATGAGGCTTGGAGCAATTGTAGCAGGGGCCTCAAAAGATCAAATTGATAAAATTACTGAGTTTGGTTTGTATTTAGGCAGATGTTTCCAATTAGTTGATGACATACTTGATTTGGAACAAGATAAAAAGGAAAGTAAAGTAACTTTGGCCAACACACAGGGAGTGGACTATACAAGAAAATTAGCAGAAGAGATGAAGCAAAAAGCAAAAGACATTTTTGAAAAAGATTTGGGATTTTTAAATAGCGAACCTGCAAGAACTGAGCTAAAGGAACTGACTGATTTCATCTTAGATAGAAAATATTAAACCTTTAGTTTCTTTAGAATTATTTTAAACCAGGGAGAGTATTTTTTAGGACTCTTTCTTAGATCTTTTTTGAGATCCACTATTTTTATCCACTCATAGCCTGCAACTTCATTGGAATTGGGATGAACTTTCCCCTCATACCTCCCAACAAATGAAACATCATACTCGTGCTCTCCCCAAACTTTATTATCCATTTCGGCTTTATATGTAAATCTAAAAACCTCTTTAATTGGAGTTTTAAAGCCAAGTTCTTCGTAAAGTCGCCTTTCTGCTGCTTTTTTGTATGTTTCGTTTGGATACGGATGAGAGCAAACTGCATTTGTCCAAATATATGGCCAGGTTGGCTTAATCTTTGCCCTTTTGGTAATAAGCATCTCACTCTTATCTTTATTAAATATAATTATCGAGATCGCGCGGTGAAGAGGTACCGGAATTTTGTGGGTGGAAAATTTTTCTTTGAAACCCAAAACGTGGTCGTTTTTGTCAACCAAAACCATTTGGGTTTTATTTGAAGCCATCTTTGGAATTATTTACGAAAACTTACGCTGCCCTTCTCAGAAACAACATCTGTTGGTCCATGCCCTTTTGTACCATCTCTGTAAATATGTTCGACTCTAATTTGTGTTGCAGCCTTAGACGAAGTCAGACTGGAATCTGATCCAACCATGATCTGCTCACCTTCTTCTAAAAGTCCCCCCTCAGTCAGCCTTTTTATGATCAATCCGAGTCGCCGAGCTTCACCAGGGTTAACAAATATTAATTTTTCTGGCATATTAGCTGAATTGTATCATGATATATAATTAGTCTGTATTTTAATGAAAAGCCCACGATTTGACTCTCTTTATAAAAAATACTCCCCGATTCTTTTTAAGTTCATTGCCAAACATTTAAGAAAAGACGAAGCTGCGGTTGAGGAAGTTTTTGAAGAAACAATTGTAGCCGCTTGGAAAGGCTACAAAACTTTTGGACACAAAAGTAGTTATTTTACTTGGCTTTGCCGAATTGCATTAAACAAAATTGCAGACTATTACCACGACCAAGTGAACACAAGTTCCCGTTTTATTGTTCCACTCCTAGATAGTTTGAGCTATATTGATAGTACAAATCTGTCCCCTGAGGAGAGTTTGGCACTTAAGGAATTAAAGCTTTCGGTTAATGATTGTTTGAATCTTTTGCCATACGAAAAACGCCGCCTTTTATGGTTTAGATATTGGAAGGACTACTCTTACGAACAAATTGGCAAGATTTTAGGTATTAGTGAAAGGGCTGTTGAAGGCAGAATTTACAGGGCCAAGGAGGATTTTGCTAAAAATTGGTCAACGATCAGTAACTTTGAACCAAAAAATTCTTAAAGGAAAGATTGGAAAGGCATTAAAGATTCGACCAAGACGATAGGGTTCGGTAATTAGTCTCCAAACCCACTCAAGTCCAGCCTTAGCCATCCATTTGGGTGGCAACTTACTTATTCCGGCTACGTAACGGAGAGTTCCCCCTACAGCCATTGCCCCACCAACATCTAAATACTTAAGATTCTTATGAATCCAGATTTCCTGCTTAGGATTACCAAATGCCACAAAGAGTAGTTTCGGCGAAAACTTATTAATCAGACTAAATGCTTCTTTTTGTAGGTTTTTATCTGATTCGCTCTTGGGTTCCCCATCAACATCTAACTTGGGACCCTTAAAAGTCCCGATTTTAACCATTTTATAGTTCTTCCTTAACTTTTCCGCGGCTTTTTCTGCCTCGTCCCCTATTCCGCCCAGGAAAAACACTTTCCACTCCTTTTTATTAGCAAGTTCTATTAATTTTTCAAAAAGAACCCTGCCTTTAATTGGTTTTAACTCTTTCGTAAGCCAATCGCGATTAAAAAAAGTTGCAGAGCCAACTACCAGTCCTTGAAAGAGAGTGACCGGAAATCTTAAAAATATATTAGAAGGTGCGTTAAGTGATTGATACTTTGTGGCTTGTGATAGCCCAATTGCATCCGGAACCGAAAAGGTGGCTGAATTAAGTGCAATTTTTAATTCTGGGTTCTTAGTTGAAGCCAAAACAAGCTCAGGATTAGGTGTAACAATGGAAAACTTGATATTATGGGCCATCTTTTCTCTCAGGCTTGTTAGCAGTTGAGGAATTGTTGTGCTAAGTACATGAATTCCCAATATATTGACGTGATTTTGGGACATTTGATTATTATTTTTCATAATATTTTGTCTAAACTTTTGACTTTTGACTTATAACTTTTGAGTTTTCTACTATTAGCCTCACTTTTACCGCAGGCCATTGTATCCTATATTCAATTTCTGATATCGTATATAGTATATTGTTTATTAGTCTAAAATCACTAATACTACAGGTAAAAATAGGTGCACTCCTACGCGATTAAATACACACTTTTGAACAATTTTTTGACTCTTTTTTTGATCCTATGTAAAAATACTTATCCTCAATCTATCCAGAATACTTTGCTTTCCTGTATGCAATACTATGAGCGATTTACTTATGACTGAGCAAACATGCTCCTAAATTCTAGATTATTTACTTTATAACTTTTTATAACTTGATTTTATAACACCTATAACTTTGTAAAGTCTATCAAATCATATACACCCCATAGCGTAGATGAAACTCATGTTATCGACTATCTCTTGTTAGTTATGCTTCTCTTCCAAAGTTCAATGTTCTCTAAAACTAGTCCCGTGCCACGAACAACACAAAGTAAGGGCTCGTCGGCAACGTGGGCTGGAACTCCAGTTTCTTCTGTCATTAGTTTATCAAAATTTCTTAAAGTGGAAGTCCCACCGCTCATTACTATGCCTTTATCTATAATATCAGCGGCTAGCTCGGGTGGCGTGTCCTCTAAAACCCCTTTAACCCCCCCAATTATTTGCATCAAAACAGGATGAATAGCCTCGGTTACCTCAGTACTTGTTATAACTACACTTCTTGGGAGGCCAAAAACTAGGTCGCGGCCGGAAATTTCTAAACGTTCCTCTTTGGCTAGAGCTGTTGCTGAACCTATTTTGAGCTTAATTTCCTCTGCAGTTTGGTCCCCCACTATTAAATTGTGTTTCTTTTTAAGATAGCTTTGAATTGCCTCATCAATTTTGTTTCCCGCAACACGGACCGATTTATGGGTAACCACACCACCCAGTGAAATAACAGCAGCCTCAGTTGAGCCCCCACCAATATCAACTATCATGTGCCCAGAAGGAGCAGAAACCGGAATTCCAGCACCAATTGCGGCAGCTAAGGGTTCGTCAATTAAATAGGCATGTGCAGCCCCGGCCGACATAGTGGCATCTAAAGCCGCACGGCGTTCAACTTGAGTGCACCCTGCAGGCACACAGACCATAACTTCAGGCTTAAAAAACTGAAAACGGCCAGTAACTTTACCCATAAAATAACGCAGCATTGCCTCGGTTACTTGGTAATCAGCAATAACCCCGTCACGCATGGGACGGCTGGCAATTAAAGCCTCGGGGGTACGTCCAAGCATGAGCTTAGCTTCTTCACCAACAGCCACAACTTTATTGTCTTCTGAGGAGATAGCAACAACTGTGGGTTCATTTACAACTAAGCCTTCACCAGCCACCCAAACGAGGGTATTTGCGGTTCCCAAATCTATTGCAATATTCTTTCGGAGCATACGTAGGACGATTATAACAGGATTCAAGAAAACTCCAAACTTGCTTTGGAGATGAATTGAACCCTGGTATGTCGTTTTCGTTTAGACGCAACAGCCATGAATTTTATTCATGGAAAACGACATATCAGAATCAACCTGTTGTATAATATGAGTATGGTTAAGGTTCGCCTTTGGGCTTTTATTCTAAGTGTAATAATAGTAGGTTCCGTTGGCACGCTCGTTTCCTTATATGCCCGGGGCTATAGATTTGATTTTAAGGCCTTAAAATTTCAGCCCAATGGAATCCTCGTTATTAAGTCCGAGCCCGATGGAGCCTCGGTTTTTGTTGATGGTGACTTAAAAACAGCCACAAATGCTACAATTTCCCTTTCCCCTGGAACATATGACGTTGAAGTAAGGAGGGATGGATTCTTTACTTGGTATAAAAGACTTACTATCGAAAAAGAAGTCGTAACCCAGGCCAACGTTTCTCTTTTTAGAAATGTACCATCACTCTCACCAGTAACCTTCTCGGGAGCTGTTAATCCCACAATTTCGCTTGATGGCGGTAAAATTGCCTATTCTGTTCTGCCTGGTGTCGGCACAAGTGATGACAAAATCGGACTTTGGACGCTTGATACATTTTCTTTACCTTTAGGCTTTTCGAATGATCCTAAAAGAATCACGGACGGCGACTTAACTAACACTAGTTATGCCTTTTCACCAGATGGCCGACAGATCATGCTAACAACATCAAACGGTATATTTGTGCTCGATGCAGGATCATTTAAACCCCAAAATCAAAGAGTAAATATCGCAAGTCAAAAATTAGAAACCATACGTCAGTGGCAAAAAGAAAAATCTGCAAAAGATATCAGTTTAATAAGAAATCTGCCGGCGGAACTAACAGATATCTTAACCAGAAAAAGCAGTGATTTTGTCTTCTCCCCTGATCAGAACATGATTCTTTACACGGCTAGTTCGGCTGGAGTTTTGACTGACAAACTAATAAAACCTTTGCCTGGTGCTTCAACCCAAAGAGAAGAAAGAACTATTCAAACAGGTCACACGTATATTTACGATATCAAAGAGGATCGAAATTTCTTAGTTTATGACCAAGCCGTAAACCTTAGCGACAAAATTCCAGACATCAAAAACATGGTGCCGGCAATTAGGTGGATGTCCACAAGCCGCCATCTTCTTTTAGCTCAGCCTGGTCAAATTGTAATTATGGATTATGACGGTACTAACCGCGAGGTCGTTTATTCAGGATCCTACATTTCAACATTCGCTTTCCCATTCAATAACACAACAAGGCTTTTGATTTTGACAAACCTTGGAGGCATTAATACTTCAGCAAATCTTTACACTTTAACTATAAAGTAACCAGCCTCGTTCGTGATATAATTTGCTTGTGTTTTAGGCCCTCGTAGCTCAACGGATAGAGCAGACCCGTCCTAAGGGTAAGATGGAGGTTCAATTCCCTCCGAGGGCACATGTGTTACACCTCGGGGTGTAGTAAACCGGTATTACGCTACGTTCGGGACGTAGAGACACTGGGTTCAATTCCCAGCACCCCGACTAAGAAGATTAAAGGCCAAACATTATGGCCTCGTCGGAGCGTTTGTAATCCATTAGTTCTGATTTTTTAAACCAAAGTTCAATCTCAAACTTAGCTTCTTCGGCATTACCTGATGCGTGAACCAAATTCATTCCACTTCTTTTAGTCATGTTAGCAAGGTCGGGTGAATCAACCGAAAAGTCACCGCGAATAGTGCCTGGAATAGCTGTATCAGGATATGTGTAGCCTGCAATCTTACGAACAGCAATAATTGCGTGCGGGCCTTCAAGTACAATTGCAACAACCGGGCCGCTAGTTAAATATTCAACAAGCCATTTACAAACCAAAAGGCCGATTTCATAAGGATCCATTGTACCCAAGTGTTCTTTGGGGTCGGTTCCGTAATCTTCGTAAGCTTTAAGAGTCTTTTCGCCAATTCCACTCACCCACTCTTTACGGGTTGTTGGGTAATGCTTTCTAACCATGGCTTCGTCCACCCAAACCATCTTCATTCCAACTACTTTGAGGCCGCGTTTCTCAAAACGAGAAGTTATTTCGCCAATTAGGCCACGCTTAACACCGTCTGGTTTAACTAAAACTATTGTTCGCTCTACAGTTGAATTCATAATTACTTCAGTAATTGTACAAATTTTTCCTTATCCTTAAAAGGTCCAATTATGGCTAGATTTAATTTTGAAGGCACGAAAAGTTTTTTTGCTTCAAAAAGTATGTCTTCGATAGTTACTGCGTCAACTTTTTTGTAGACTTCTTCGGGAGTTAATATTTCATTAGCAAATAAGGCTTGGTCAGAAAAGAAAGATGTCACATCTTTTGTATCCTCGAGAGCAAGAGCTAAATGGCCTTTGAGATATTCCTTGGCTTTGACAAGCTCGGAAGCTTGAATTTTAAATTTGGAATCTAGAATTTTGTAATATTCACCAAGAATAACTTTTATTGCAAGGTCGGCTTTAGTTACATCAACTCCGGCATAAGTCGATAAATAGCCAATTTCCTGGTACCTATCTAGGCCTGTTCTAATTGAATAAGCAAGTCCACGACGCTCGCGGACCTCAATGAACATACGTGAACTCATCCCACCTCCCAAAATGGTTGCCAGAAGACTTTGTGCAAAACGGCCTTCGTAATTTCGGCCTTCGGACATGAAACCAAGTATGAGATGTGCCTGTTCAGCTTTTTTGGTTTGGAGTTTGAAAGCTGGTGCAGTTTGATTAGTCGCAAACTTTTCAATATTAAAAGGTTTTTGGGATGACTTTTTAAGCGAGCTAAAGTATTTCTTGGCTAGTTCTAAGGCTTTACTTTCTTTTACTCCGCCGACAATAGAAACCATCATTTCGTCTGGTCTGTAATGTGTCGATCTATATCGTAAGAAATCATTTCTTTTGATACCTCTAACTGATTTTGGAGTTCCTGCTGTATCACGGCCTAGTGGATTCCCCTCAAAGACACCTTCCTCAAAAACGTCTCCAATATGCATCATTGGAGTGTCTTCATACATGGCAATTTCCTGAACAATTGTGCCCTTTTCTCTTTCAATCTCGTCCGACTTTAGAAGTGGGTTCAAAACCATGTCACTTAGTACGTCCATTGCAGTTTCGATGCTGGCTACCCTGGTCTTAATATAAAAGTTGGTCCAGTCTTTACTTGTTGCGGCATTAAACTCGCCTCCAATTGAGTCAACCACCTGACTTATTGCTTTTGCACTTGGGCGTTTTTTACTACCCTTAAAAACCATATGTTCCAAAAAGTGGCTAATTCCATTTACTTTTAAGTCCTCCGAGCGACTACCGGTTTTAACCCAAACAGTAACAGTTACTGACTCAAGGCCTTGCATAGGAACCGTTAGAACTCTAAGACCATTCGGAAGCTTTTGTAATTTATATTGCATAGAGGCAGTATATCGTATATTCTAAATATGTTAAAGATGTCAGAACAACACCATCGCAAATCGCATCAAATAATCAGGAGTTTTGAAGCAGAAGCTTTAAAACGCAGGCCATTTGTCGTAAAGGTTGTAGATTTTTTGACTTCGTACTTTGGAACTATTAGTTTTTTGTTTTTAAACATCGTTGTCTATGGAGTTTGGATTTTGGGCAATACAGGTAAGATTCCAGGCTTCCCTACGATAGACCCCTACCCATATTCATTTATGAACTCATTTGTGTCAATTGAAGCTATAATTCTATCGGTTATAGTTCTAATGAGTCAAAACAGGGAAAATCAACGTGATGTCTTAAGAAACGAGCTTGGACTTCAGGTTGAACTTATTTCTGAGCGGGAAATTACAAAGATCCTACAGCTTCTGAAACAAATTTTGGCTGAACAAAAACATCTAAAAGATGATCCGGAACTTGACGAAATGACTAAAGAAATTGATGCAGGGTATATTGAGAGAAAACTGGATAAACAACTGGAAGAATCAGAAGTCCAACCCATGGCCGAACTTGAAGAAAAACTGAAAGAGACAATTTCTCCGAATAAATAAGCTACATCTTCTCCGGAGTTTGAATTCCAAGAAGTTTGAGACCATTTTTAAGGACTTGGCCAACTCCCTTTGTTAGTTCTAACTTAAACTCTTCATTCTCACCACCGATAATCTTGTGGGCGTTATAGAAACCATTATATTTTTGTGCTAAATCGTAAAGATAATTACACAATAAGTTGGGTGAGTAATTTTTGGATGCAGTGGCAATTACCTCAGGAAATCGGACTAAAGTCCTAAGAACTCCGAGTTCCTCGTCGTTTAAATTCGAAGTCCGAATATCGAAATCCGAAACATCTCGTGCATCGTGCATCGTGCTTCGTGCTTTTGAAAGGACGGAGTTTGTCCTTGCAACTGTATATTGTAAGTAAGGTCCACTATTGCCTTCCATGTTTAATATTTCGTCCCAGTCAAAAACAATATCTGTTTTTGAATCCCGCTTTAGATCGTTATATTTCAAGGCTCCAATTGCAACTTCTTTAATTAGTTTTTCGCTATCAGAGCCCAGTTTTTTGGCCCTACTAAGGGCTTCATTCAAAACTTCTTCCATCCAGATAACATTTCCTTTACGGGTAGACATCTTACCTTCCTTAAAACGAATTAATCCATGGCCAATATGAACCCTTTGCTCATCCTTAAACCATCCCAAGAGCTTTTCTGTCTCGTAAATTTGTCTAAAATATAAAGCTTGCTCACTCCCAACTTCGTTAATAATAAGGTCTGGATCGTATTTTTCTTTCCTATATTTATCCGTTGCCAAGTCACGTGTTGCGTAAAGAGTTGCGCCGTCTTTTTTAACAATCATAAGCGCCGGATATTTGTCTTTGGGGAAAAATACAAGCTTTGCACCCTCTTTACCTACTTTTAAGAGC
The DNA here is from genome assembly GCA_035260845.1 of Patescibacteria group bacterium. GTDB lineage: Bacteria > Patescibacteriota > Microgenomatia > UBA8517 > UBA8517 > DATFUL01. The sequence goes on along the minus strand of DATFUL010000008.1, from coordinate 9,440 downwards.
CTCTTTTTAGTAAGTTCATCTATAACTATTCCCATTCTGCTCTCAAAAAAACTTTCTCCAAGGCCGCGGCCACCTTCAAATTCATCACTAAACGAAACATTAAGAGTGCTATAAATTTTGTCGAATTCGACAAAACTCCAGTCAATACACTTTTGCCACAACCGTTTAGCCTCTTGGTCTCCATCTTCTAATTTTTTGAACCAAGCCCTGGCACCGTCTTCAATTGAAGGATCTTTTTCTGCTTCTTCATGAAATTTTACGTATAAAGCAACCAACTCCTTAACAGGATTTTCTGATTTTGCTATTTCTTCCTCGTTACCCCAAGCTTTGATTGCATAGATTTGCTTGCCAAACTGTGTTCCCCAATCACCAAGATGATTATCGCGCATAACTTTCCAACCTGAAGCGGTAAGTAAGTTGGCAACAGCATCACCAATTATGGTTGACCTTAAGTGCCCAACTGTAAAAGGCTTAGCAATATTGGGTGAAGAATACTCAACAATTGCCAATTTTCCTTTGCCTGTGTCGTTAGTTCCATACTTTTCTTTTTCCTCAACAATCTGTGTCAAATTGCCTACTAGTACATCGCGTTTTAGCCAAAAGTTAATAAATCCTGGGCCGGCAATCTCTATTTTATCGACGAATTCATTAAGTTTTTTATTGGCTTTTAACTTAACTAATTCCATTTCGGCAAATTCTCTTGGAGGTTTGTGGCTTAAGGCCACATTACTAGAATAGTCACCAAAATCAGAGTTTTCTGTAGCTTCAACCTCGTAACCTAATATTTTCTCAAGCTCACTTTTAAGCATTTCTCATTTTAGTATTTTTAGTGCAAAAATGATATAATCGCTACCTATGCCACCAGAAGACGTAAGTTTGTTATTAATGGCAGCCGTAGTTGATAAAGAACTAGAGGCACATCTTCTTGATGGGAGAATCGATCAAGCCCTAGAAAGAGCAAAGTTGGTTGATCCAATATCAGAAATTAATCTATCTGAAAGTGATATTAAAGGTCTCCTTTCGATAACCGCTGAAAAGTTGTCCGGATTTACAGAAGCATGTATTGGCATGGGTCTCTTAGGAAGAAGAAGGATCTAATTTTTAATCCAGTAATTCTTTCCATCAGTTACCAAACCAACATCCCCAACTTCATCTGTTCTAAATATTTTTACATTGTATTTATTTAGCATATCCAAGATTTCCTTATGTGGATGACCGTAACGGTTATTCTTGCCTACACTGATTACCGCAAATTTGGGCATGATTTGCTTGAGGAGATTTTCGGTTAATCCGTTGCGACTTCCATGGTGTGGCACTTTGATATAGTTAACCGATCCGATTTTGTTTTCCAATGCTAGCCTATCACTTACCCCCTGGCCAAAGTCTCCAGTGAAAAGACCTGAGAAGCTTCCGAAGCTAAGTTTGTAGCTAATTGAGTATTCGTTTGTAGCATCAATTGGCTTAAAAAAACCAAGCGGACTGCCATCTACTTTTTGACTCAAGGAACCTATTTGATTATGGCTTGGGTTCACTATATCCAAATAGATCATACCCAACCCCAACCTCATGCCATCTACTGGTGTAAGTACCTCTACCCCTCGACCCCCCACCGCATTCTCTAGCGCTTTGATAGTCTGAGTGCCAGAGTCGATTGGGCTAATTGCAATTTTATCCACGTTATATCTTTTAATTACATCTATAAGCCCTGTTGAGTGATCAGCATCGGGATGGGTCGAAATAACAAGCTCTATTTCTCTATCCCAAAACGGCATGTATTTAGAAAGACAACTAATGACCTTTTGGTCTGGGCCGCCATCCGTCAACACTTGTGTATTTTTATAAGTAATGAGGATTGCGTCTCCCTGACCAACATCACAAACAATTATATGCAGGTTAGAATCTGGAATTTGGAATATGGCAATAATTAGACCTACAAGAATCAAAGTTAAAAATCCGTAGATGTATTTCCAAATTTGCATTTCGGTACTTCAGTATTCCAGTATTTCAGTTTGCAGTTACTGAAATACTGATTAACTGAAAATTGAGACTACAGTTATAAACCACCATAAAAGTGGGTAGCTCAAATAAAGTATAACTCTGCCCAAGCCAGGCACAATTAAACCCACAACTCCTCCAATTGAGCCTAAGATCATTAGATATGGAACTGTCCAAAGAACAAGTGCATTGATGATTGGAGATAGTATATTAAACTGTCCAAATGTAACAAATAGTATCGGAGCGACTCCAATTTGCGCCGCAAGAGAGGTGGAAAGGCCTTCTTTAATAACCTCCGGCACTTTTTTAAGATAATTCCTAATTCTATTCTCAAATAGCATCAGGCTTGCAGTTGAAACAAAAGATAATATAAAACCGATATCAAGAATCCAATCCGGTCTATAAATAAGCATGCCAAAGCCGGTTATAAAGAAAATTCGCCAAGTTAAGACTACTCTACCTGTCGTCTGGCCCAGGAATATAAAAGAAGACATGATTGCAGCCCTAATTAGTGGTGCTTGAAAACCCGATATAAATAGATACAAAATAATACCTAATATAATAAAGGCTATCGCTTTTTTCCTTGGCATAATTAAAGTTAATATACCCATTAAAAATGCAACCACAAAAGTAATATTTGTTCCTGATGCTACAACTACGTGTGCAACTCCAGTTAGTTTTGTTTGGTTATAAAAATCTTGAGTTAGGGCGCCTTTACTACCAATAACTATTCCGGATAGGAGTCCGCCCATAGGTTGTGGCAGTGTCTCTAAATAAAGTTCAACTATTTTATTTCTGAAACTAACAGCAAAATTGTGGTTTTCATAAATATTAATGAGTTTTGGATTATTTAATTTGCCTTTTTCGACTACTCCCTCAACAACAACTTTCTGTCCGTAAGAAACCTCTGGAAAAAGAGGTAAATAAACTTTAAGTCCAGAAAGATTAATGTACTGAGAAGTTGGATAAATGACGGGGTCAGTATAAACAGTTTGGGTAATTCTTATTTTGTCACCATTATTGTAGATGGGACGGGTTGTAAAATACCGGAAGACAATTAGGAAAATTAGTAAGGGCCAAATTAAGTGTTTCATTTTCAGTATTTCAGTACTCCAGTAGTTCAGTCATCGGTAACTGTAAACCGAAATACCGAATTACTGAAATACCAATATGTGGTAGTTAATAAACAGATATCCTGTCTTTAATCTTTTCGTACAAACTTTGCTTAATTGCACCTTTTGACACCAATTCTTGCCCAGTTGAGTAAGGTCTGTGTTCAATGATATTTTGGCCGTATACTTGGCCAATTCCCGGTAGTGAGTCCAACTGATTTAAGCTTGCAGTGTTAACATTTACCATAGCATTACTATCGGATGAAAAACTTGATGATGTAGTTTGATCCCCTCCATCGTTTTTAGCACTCGTCCCAAGTGTCTGCTCACCAACGTTTGGTATATAAATCTTTTGTCCGTCGGCAATAACACTTGCACGGTTTAAGTATTTGTCGGTCCAAGTTCTATCCGCACTGGAAGAAAATCCCCCCGCCAAAATTAATAAGTCGTCAACCCTACTATCGTTTGCTAATTTATAGACACCGGGAGTAATAACCGCTCCCGCAATTTCTGCGGTTATATTTTTTAGTGCAGCACTTTCTGTTGCATCATTTAAAATCTCAACTTTTGTTCCACTAAAATTTAGTCCTGACTTAAAAAAGAAAATTCCACCAGTGATTAAAATTAGTCCGATAAGACCAAAAAGTAAAAGGGTCCTATTCTGTGACGAAGTTAAGAAGTTTTCCACTAACAAAAATTATATTCTTAATTTTGACTCCATCAAGATACTTTACAGTCCTATCATCTTTCATAGCTTTTGCTTCAACAAGTTTTTGATCCGTAGCTTTGTCACTATCTATAACTAATTGAGATCTCACTTTGCCATTAATTTGAATAATAATCGTAGATTCTTTCTTCACCGTATACTTGGCTTCGTACGAGGGCCAAGAAGCAGTATGAATCGATGAATCCATGTGTAAGTACGCGTGCCATACTTCTTCCATCATATGAGGCGCAAACGGGGCCAGGAGCAAAGCCAAAATTTTAAGGTCGGAAATCGATATTTCTGATGCATCTTGAGTCATTGTATTTACAAGCTCCATGAGACTTGAAATCGCCGTATTAAATTTATAGTTTTCGATATCCTCACCTACTTTTTTAATAGTTTGATGTAGTTTACTAATAACATTTGGGTTCTCGGTTTTCTGTTGAGAACTGATACCTGAAAGCTGGAATAGTCGGTAAACTCTGCCTAAGAATCTATTTGCACCCTCAACTCCAGTTGTACTCCAAGGCTTCATTACATCAAAAGGCCCCATAAACATTTCATAAACCCGCAAGGTATCTGCTCCAAACTTCGGAATAATGTCATCAGGGGTTACTACATTCCCCCAACGCTTACTCATCTTTCTACTATCTGAACCTAAAATCCACCCCGGGGCGCGTAGCTTTAAAAATGGCTCGTCCCCCACAGATTTATCAATTAATCCTTGATCATAAAGCGCCTTCCAGAAAAATCTTGCAAATAAAAGGTGTTGAACAACGTGGCCTCCACCAACATAATCATCAACAGGCACGATTTTTTCTTTTGCTGCAAACTCTTTGGCATTTTTAGGATCACAGAATCTCATAAAATACCAAGATGAATCTACGTAAGTATCCATTGTGTCTACCTCTCGCCTTGCTGCTTTGCCACATTTGGGGCAAGTGGCCCCCTTTTGGAATGTTTTAGAAGTAGCAATTGGACTCTCCCCATGTGGCAAGAAATCTACATCTAAAGGTAACAAAATAGGTAAATCTGACTCAGGAACTGGCTGCCAACCATCATCTTCACAATAAACCATTGGAATCGGACAACCCCAATACCTTTGACGGGAAATTAACCAGTCACGAATATGATAATTGGTTTTCTTTTCTCCCAAGCCCTTTTCTTCTAATGTCTTCCACAACTTTTGATTTGGTTCAACCTCGACTATATCTAAATGATATTTTTCGGCAAACTCCCTATCACGTTCATCAAGATATGGAACGCCCATTATTGCACCAGTTCCGTAATTCATATCAACATAATTAACTGCCCAAACTGGCATTTTGCGGCCATTTAGGGGGTTTTTAACATATTTACCCGTAAATTCCCCTTCTTTGTTCTTTAAGTCGGTTGTGAACTCGTATTTTTTATCTAGCCAGGGATGGTTTGCAGCAAGAGCCATGAATGTGGCACCTTCTAACGTATCCGGACGGGTAGTAAAGATTTTTATGCCATCGATATTTATCTCCATACCCTCAGACTTGCCTATCCAGTTAATTTGTTGTCTTTTAACTTCATCTAGCCAATCGATATTATCAAGCCCAGATATCAAACGGTCTGCATAATCGGTGATCTTAAAGAACCATTGGTCTAATTCTTTTTGTATAACAGGCGTGTCACACCTCTCACAAAGGCCGTCAATCACCTGCTCGTTAGCTAGTACAGTCTCGTCCTTTGGGCACCAATTAACCGGGGACTTCTTTTTATAAGCCAATCCTTTATTAAATAGCTGAATAAAAAGCCACTGCGTCCATTTATAAAACTCGGGTGAGGAGGTATCGATCTCCTTGGACCAGTCATATGACATTCCAGAGATATCTAGCTGCCGTTTGAAGACATTAATGTTGGCATGGGTGGACTTATCTGGATGAATCCCAGTTTTAATTGCATAATTTTCAGCGGGAAGTCCAAAAGCATCCCAACCCATTGGATGAAGTACGGAAAAACCTTTCATTCTAAAGTACCTGGATAGTATATCGGTCCCCACATAGCCCTCTAAATGCCCTACATGCATTGATGAACCTGATGGATACGGAAACATATCAAGAACATATTTCTTTTTATTTTTTACCGAAGGGTTTTCCGAAGCCTGGTATATTTTATCTTTTAGCCATGAGGCTTGCCATTTGTTTTCTATCTTGGTATGATCATATTTGTCAGCCATACACAGATTCTAGTTGAAACAAAGGAAAAATCAATTAGATACTGATCTTCATAAGTACAGCCTGGGGTAAAAAATAATCCCCAAACTTTCGGGACGAATTGGCTATAAAAATTTCTAGCAGTCGTAAGCCTCAATTGACAATTTATATCCGTATAACATTTGGCCCAAAGCTCGCTCTATCAGTAATTTTATTGATTACCAGACCAATGAGGCCAAATCGATTTGATATATTCTGATATGCCTAAAGCAATGCTAATCACGCATGATTTCCGCAAAGCATTTATCCTCTAATATATCTCCGCATATTTCCGCAAATCAAATCCAGGCACGAAAAATGGCTTAAAAACAGGTAAAATTGACTGTTATAAGTCATATAAATCTTATTAATCTTATCATTAGAGTGCGTAAAATCGATGCGGAAATTATACTACACTCATCGTGAAATTATTTACATATTCACTTATTTACTTATTCTCTTATTGGCCTTATAGCCTCTTGACAGCCTTCTAAAATCCTTTAATAATAGTCTAATCAGTGTAATTAGTATAATCTAGCCTTGTTACAAAAATGCCCGAAAAAGAATTAGACTCAGTCAAAAATGATTTCTTTAAATACCTAACTTCTCTTGGCATTTCTTCAAAATCTCACAAAAATTATCGAAGTGATTTAGGTCATTTTTTAGGGTGGGCAATTCTAAAAATTAGATCGATTGGCCCATACGTAGAATCCTTAACTGAAGTCGTTCCATTCTTAAGCTTTGAACTTATGCGTGACTATAAAACCTACATGATCGAAAATACTGCACCTGCAAAAACCGTCAACAGAAGGCTTTCAACCTTGAGACACTTGGCAAGATTTTTAACAGCAGTACAAACCACTGATTTGGATTTTATGAAGGGCTTAGAAAACGTTACATTGCGTCCTGGGAAGAAGGCTGATGTTGACCCAGTAATCAACAATTTTAAAGCGTATCTTGAGGCTGAAAAGGTATCTCCTAACACTGTCAAAAACTATCTTTCTGATATAAAACAGTTCATGTCTTGGCTTGAATCTAATCAACAAGTTAATCATTCTTCCAACTAATAAAATATGCCTACTCTATCATCTATCTCACCAGAAATTGTTAAAAAATATCAAGATGAAATTGCCAAAATCGGCTCGGACGCAACTGCAAAAAGAAAATCTGCTTCTTTAAATAAATTCTTCGGTTGGGCCGAAGCTAATGGCCACATTGAGGCAAGCCCAATGCCTGCACCTATTGCGATTCCTCAAGACAACAATGCTGTAATTACTAGTAAACCAAAAGCCAATATTAGTTTTAGAACCTGGGCAATTCTTAGCACAACTTTAGGGATTGTAATCATAATTATTTTATTGACGTTAAGACTCGGATACCCAATTGAGTTCATTAAAAACTTCGCGGCAGGCCTAAACAATAACCCAACAGCAGAGGTTGTAATTAACAATCAAAATGCCCTAGCTAGCCCGGGCCCAGCAAACCCGATTTCCGCAAACTCTGCGGGTAATGGACCTTGGAATCTTTATGCAAGTCTAAAATTAACAGACGAAGGAGGGCAACCGCAGGTTGGATCCCAAACTATTACTTTTAAGCTTTATGATTCCAAAAGCGGAGGCACGAGTTTATATACAAGTGAGCCCCAGACTGTAACAACTGATTCAAATGGATCTGCTTTGATATCTTTAGATAAAGTTCCCACTGATCTTTTCTTCCAAAATCACCAGTTATTCCTTGAACCAGAAGTTGGGTCGGTAGCAGTAACGGAAAGAGTTCCAATCTCAACTGCAAATGTAGCTGCTAATCTTGGCACATACTTCTCAGCAAATCCAGATACTGGAGCAACAGCTTTAACCGTTCCTGTAATAGATAGCACTGGATCCTTGAATTTGGCAAGTGAATCCCCTGCTATAAATGCCAAGGCAGGAAACCTGTTGATCCAAGGCCAAGCAGTCACTATAAAAGCAGTTGATGGCGGAAACGGTAATATTGAAATCAACCCGGACGGAAGCGGAATCGCGCATTTTCTATTCGAAGGCAATAAAGGTAACTTTTTAAATGCACAAGCGCCAAACCTGACAAACGGTTCACTTTACTACGGAATAGTTGCAAACAATGCCAGTGGCTATAATCTTATTAAACTTCAAAATGGTTCGGGAACCCCAATAACTAGATTTAGTGTAGATGCTTTAGGTAACACTTATGTAGGTGGCGACTTGAATGTAAAACAAGATATTGCAACCAATGGAGTTGACAGGTTAACAAGCGCAGGTGCTTTAAAAAATATAACAGGTTATTCCCAAGACTCCGGCAACTTCACCATAAATCAAAACCCTGGGGACTTTGCTTCAATTGTTAAGACAGGTGAAGCTTTAAATGATGTATTAAACCTAACACTTGATGAAACTGGCGTAGCTACAAACTCAAATTACTCTACTCTTGTACTAAATAGGATTAACCCCGGAAGTGCTGGCATGGCTCTTTTGGTGAATGGCAATACAACATTCAACGGCCAAATCAAACTTGGAAACTTTTCATCAAATCCAAGCGATATTGGTACAGGCTCGTTAATTTATAATACAAGCGATAACCAAGTTTATGTTTGGAATGGCAGCGCCTGGACAACAATGGGCGGAGGCGGCTCTTTTGCTGATCTTACCTCAGGAACAAACACAACCGCTGCGATGGTTGTTGGTAGCGGCGCCTCACTCGACTTTACAGGAACTGGCACAATAAACGCCTCCAATGTTACTTGTACAGGCTGTGTAAGTAACAGTGAACTTGCAAACTCAACAATAACTTTCGCAGGAAATTCGGGGTCAAGTGCAATTTCCCTTGGAGGAACAGAAAATATTGTTGGTGGAAGTACTATCACAACCACTCAATCTGGATCAACTTTAACAGCAGACGTAACCAATGATTCACTTGATTTTGCACAGTTCAAAGATGCTATGACCTTGGATGCCGCAACAGATATTGCAACGGCAGGATTTACACTTTCGACCTCAGGAACAGGAGCTTTAAATTTTGCTTCAACCGGACAAGTAACTTTTGCAGGGAACGTTGATGCTACAAATGGCCTTGATGTCACAAACGATAGCACCTTTACAGCTTCAGGATTCTTTAGCCTTGGAGATAACGGAGAAACTGGTTTTATTAACACATCAGATTGGGACATAAGTACTTCGGGTGATTTAAGCGGGATTGGGACAATAGCGGCGGACGGAGATATTACACTCACTCAGGCTACACCTTCTATATTTTTTGTTGATAGTACAGCGGTCTCCGATGCCTACTCTGTAAATGTAGATGCTAGTAACTTTACAATTGTTAATACAACTGACGGCAGAACTGATCTTTCAATTGATGGAACAGGTAACGCTACTTTTGGTGCAAATGTAACCA
>DATFUL010000007.1:0-4075 GCA_035260845.1 Patescibacteria group bacterium | reverse complement strand
AACAGCGCGGAACGAGCCATAATTTTTAACTAGATTTTCAACCTCTAAAATATTTTCAGCCATGAAGAAATTATAGCAGGATCTAGCTGGCCTTTATATCAGAAACAATCTCTTGCGCGTGTACAAGTGGATTTACTTTTTCGTAAATTTTGGCGATATTTCCTTTTGGATCAATTAAATAAGTTATGCGCAATATTCCCTGATATTCGCGTCCCATAAATTTTTTTGTTCCCCAAGCGTGGTATTTTTCGATTACCTCATGTTTTTCATCGCTTAAAATTGGGAAGTTAAGGTTGTATTTTTCTGCAAATTTTTTGTGTGATTTTACAGAGTCTTTGGAAACTCCAAGAATAACAACATTCAAATTTTCCAATTCATGGAATGAATCGCGGAAACTACATGCTTCTGTAGTACAACCAGGAGTATCATCTTTGGGATAAAAATATAAAACAATCCACTTACCTAAATAATCTTTTAAAGAATGGCTTTTGCCATTTTGGTCTAAAAGTGAAAAGTCTGAAGCTTTACCTAATTTCATTTTATAGTTTCCACTTTAGATGGACGGCACGATGCGCTCGGTAATTGAAATAATATTCTCAGCACTTAACTTTTGAGCAAGTCGATATTGCCGCGCTACAATCTTACTTCCTGTAGTCGAGATGCTATATTCTTGTTCACCGACTTTAATTAGCGGCTGAGGCATGATTTTCAGCTCCGTTTCAATCAAGACAATGGCTTGGTTAGTGGGTTGGGCTGTTTCTTTCATAATCGGAATTATAAAACATTTTTTCCATTTTAACTAATGGTCTGCAATAAGCTAGCCGAAGTGCTGGGCTTACGGGTTTGCCACCCTTTTGTCATTATAACTCCTTCTCGAATATCGGTATAATCTTACATTCATCTGGGTAACTATATTTTGCACTTGTATTTATATTCATGTTTTTGTGACCTTCTGGATTTCTATCTTTTCTATCTTCGTTATCAAGGTTTTTATTAGCTTTGGCAATGTTATTTTCAAAACACATCCACTCAAAATCTACAGTAGGAAATAATAATTTCAAATACCCTCTCATTGGATCCCTAAAATCTTTGAAACAAAAAGCTCCTTCTATTATTACAATATCACTATTGTTTAAGACAGCTTGTTTTATTTTTTCTATGTCCTTGTCGAACTTGTCTTTGTTTTGTATTGGGTGAAAATCATCATCAACAACTAATAGACTTTTATCTTTTTGTTTCATCTCTTTTGCCAGAAATGATTTTCCCGATCCTGCCAATCCAAGTATAAAGGTAAATTTAGACATATTTTAAATTGCACTAATAATTTATTTGTTGATTTCTTTCCAATTGATTAGTTCAATATTTTTGTTTTTAATTAAGAATTCTGTTACTTTAGGGCTGGTAAGAGCTTTAACTTCATTTTCTCTTTGTGAAAGGTATGTAGTTCCAGTTTTTCTTAACCCTTGGTCAACAAATCCAGGATGACACATTATTTCATGGACACCAGGCGGAAGCTTTTCTATTACATTAATTAACCTTTCAGGAGTCACCCCACTTAGGTCATTCCATTTAGAAAGCGATCTGCCATAAAAACCCATTTCAAAAGTAGCATCAACACAACGAACTGGAATATTATTTTTTTCTGAGAATTCCAAAACAACTTTTTTAAATCCAGTTAGCCAATGAACATGATGGTGGCTATCGATATGGTCAGGAAGCTTTCCAACAATGCTTTGAAATTTGTCTATCTGTTTTTCAAACTCCTCCCTTATCTTTTTCTCTGGCCAAGTTAAAATATATAAAATCTTTGTCCATCTTTGTATTCCTTCTTCTGTTAAATCTAGGTGAAGCCCTACTGAAATATCCTTCATTCTCGATAACACTTTTGCTTCAGAAGCTGCTGGTCTATTTACCATGACAGAGGTGCTAGTTAAAACTCCCTTGTGAATTGAATCCAATATTCCTCTGTTAACCCCACTACTGAAACCAAAATCGTCGCCATTTAAAATTACTCTTGTTAGTTCATTTGACATATAAGGTTGGCTTGAGTTTACTGGTCGAGACTCATTTAGTTCAATATCTAAATTAATTCTTTAAACTTACTAATTAAAAACATATTTATTTCATCTTCTTTTGAATCTCTTTTAAACTCTAAAAGGTTGATGACATCCTTATCGTCTAAAGCAATAATGAAGCCTCTATCATCTTTTGCGGTGTCCCGACAACGTTCCAACATTAGCGCTTTGTTGCTGACATCTCTGCAAATCAAAAAACCAAATTTGCCTCTGTTTGGAGCGAACCTTCCACTTAATTGATCTAGCTCAGGATTTGCGGGGTCGTTTGTATAATTTTTACACTCACAAACTACAAAAGGGCAAGGGAAATGGGTGGTAAGAAATTGAAAAAATCCGTTGTCTGGTGCATTCATAAATGTAATATCAATTCTTTTTCTACCATTGTGGATTGGCTCTTCTTTGGTTGGTGCAATTAAATTTGGATAGAAGACTGCACTTAATATACCCAGGATGGTATTGTGGTATTCATTAGCTTCTATAGATCCAGATTTTATTTTTGACAACTTTTTAATTAGTAGGTCATAATCTAAGTCTTGTTTAGGTTGTCTTTGAACACCTTCTATTTCTGAGTTTCGAAGTGAAGGGATTTGTTTAGGAAGAGAGTTAAAGTATTTTCTGAGTACGTCAGGGTGGGCATTCGCAAACTCATATAGGAACTCTTTTGACAACTTATATCTTGAGTCGGCTTTTAGATCTTTTTTGTAAACCACTTTAGTAACTTTATCTTTAAGAAGACGAACTAACCCTGTATTTGCATTTATATGTTCCTGTTGAAGATATTCAAGAACAAATCGATTATAAAATTTTTGATGATTATACTCGAGAGAGTATCTTGCTATTGCCTTTGGTATAAGAATTATTTTCGAGTTTTTATAGATTGGCAAGTTTTTATAATCTTCTTCCCAAATCTGTGACGCTGGATTCCAATACTTTCCTGAGGAGACTTTTTCAGTAGGTATATTATACGTGTTACATTGATCTTCGGTATATTCAAGTAACTTAACCTTGATAATGTTAGTGACCATATCCGATATCTTATCTGTGCCAATACCAGGAATTAAAAGCTCACAATCAGACAAGTCTTTTAAAAAGCCAGTTTTTACAGCCTTACTATTCTTAAGTTTTTCAAAAACATCGATAGACTGTTTACCACTGACACCCTTACCTTTTGGCTTTTTTCTCGAAAGTCCAAACCTGGTTTCGTTTGGTTCCCTCAATCTGTCGAGATTTGCCTTTGCGTTTGAAAAGTTTCCATTTTTTATATCATCTATAACTAATTGAAAGAAGTTAACGAGTATATTGCTAGACTCCATTGAAAATAAATCTGAACGTTTTGATAAAGCGTATGGGTCAATAAAGAGAGGGATATCTGTATTTAATGGAACATCAACAAAATCTAACTCTGGCTGAGTCTTCCCTAATTTAAAATGTTTTGACAGTCTCATATTAATATTTATAAACAAAAAAACTCTACCAATAGGCAGAGTTAATCTAATACTCATTATACCACCTTCATCTACGTGAACTTATGTTTTTATATTTTAAAACCAAACAGATTTATCCGAATAGCGAAGGTGTGGTACGAATGTTTTGGATAAAAACTAGGGATTTTGAAGGTATTCTTGGGACTTTTGAGGCATTCTGATCGCTCAGGTGTCCAACTTGGCTGGGGGACAGGGTGTCCTACGTTAAAACTTCGGAACACCAAGTTCGGTCCCAATTCGTCTTTTGCTAAAAGCTACTTGGCTAATCTTTTATAAACAAAAGCTTTCCCTGATCCCGATTTCAAATAAAGTTCAAAATCTTTTGCTGTCTTCATCTTTTCAAATGCCGAATAGTATATTAATTTTATAGGTAAGTGGCCTTTTGTATATTTAGATTTTCCATCTTTGTGCTCTTGTAATCTTCGTTTTAGATCCTTTGTGTATCCGTAATACAACTTTCCAGATTTTGAACTTTTAAGTATATAAACGTAATACATAAACCGTCTGTAGCTTTAG
>DATFUL010000006.1:0-7602 GCA_035260845.1 Patescibacteria group bacterium | reverse complement strand
AAATATTTCATTTGCGTCAAGAAAAGGGGTTAAAGGGGAAATGAATTGACGCAAATGTCGTGTTGTCGCTCAGTCCCGCTTCGCGGGACTTCGCTGACTCTGTTCTCTTGCTCGCTCCTTTCAGTCGCTCGCAATACGCCACGCGTGCCTATTGATAACATAAAATACTCAGATATCTAAATGGATAACTATTTTATACAATTGAGGCCAATTTCTTATCCACCTTCATTAGAATGGAATTGTGTCGTCTTTTTTGTTTCCCTCTTCAATATGAGTCAAAGTATCTCCCAAGTGTCTATATTTGCACCACTCACAATCAGGACTTTCTGGGGGCATTGGGCCTTCCAATAAACCATTCACTCCCTTAATAAACTTCATAAATGCATCCATATCAATCGGAACCTCAAGCCATGTGGGAGGGAATGTAAGCGATGCGCTTCTTTCCGCAAACGAAACCTTGTCAGGATAGAGCATAAGGAGTCCCGCCCGTGTAATTTTCTTTGTTTCCCCCTCAGCCGGGTGTTCAAATGCATATGCATATGTCCAAAGTTGAGATTGATACTTTGTAATTTTTTCGTCATTTGGCGCGCTAAGCTTCAAATCAACTATCATATAAGTGCTATCTTCCAAGCGAACAAGTAAATCATATCTGCCGCCCACATACACATTAGTACCCGGAATGGATGCAGACTTCACAAATCCCTCCTGACTCTCCACAATTCCGGTTGGAAGTTTATCTGAAAGCTCACGAAAGTCTTTACCAACCATATTGCCCTGAATCCGAGAATTTATGGCACCAAAAATGGCAGGAAAAACTCCCTGTGGTCTCCCAATTCCTTTTTTAATTTTGAGGTAATAGCAACACTTACACTCTTCATAAAGGTAGGCAAAATCTGATGGTGAAAGTTTATGCATCTGAGGCAATTATACTACTCACAGGATAAATGACTATAATTACTCTTATGGAAAAAATGGATCCTTATGCTACTCCGAACTTAACACAAAGACTACAGGGGTATACACAAAACCCGCGCATGATTTATTACGATCTACAGTTGTTTGTAAGAAAATTTATTTACAAAATAAATAATGTTTTAGATCCCATGCCACCGATAAAAAGAAATGAAAATGCGCGTCAATATTTTGATCGTATTGATCCTAGGTTTGGGATGAGGTTTTATTGGCATTTGCTGCACACAATCCAACATTACGATATGACCGATGCACTCAATTATATAAATGAGAAGTACCCTCGGACAAAAGACAGAAAACCTCTCATAGAATTGGTCCAGGCTGTGAACAGAATAGATCAATACAATACGGAAAGCTTTCAAAGATATTATTTACGAAATCAATTTCAAAAATCAAAAATAGATAATGAGCAGGCAAAATTTGATGGCAAAAGTAAATACATGTAGGTAATTATACTATTTTGGTTAGCATTCACTTGCATTGAGTGCTATAATTAATTGTACCCTTAAATGGGGAACAGAAAGGTTTACATTTATGCAAACATTTTTGGATTCCCCTAGCGTCTCACACGCAAGTGGCAATACTGTTTAGGGGTGAAAGGCCACGTCTGAGGTAAAAGTATTGCTCTGAACGATAAGCAGGATGTTACTCCTGAGGAAGTCTGATTTGAGTATGACGTCATAAGATGACCTAAGTGAGGGTTGAGACAAACAGGCAAAGATAGCCCGATTTGTAACAGAATTGGGCTTTCTTTTTCTCCAAATTTCTCGAAGGTTAAATTTTAACTATTTTATCGATTTCCTTTTGCTCGATTGTGCGTTTTGCACAACATTTGGCAGTTTTCGACTGAAGTGACACCGCCCCTACTCCATGCCGCGACATGATCTGCATCCATTTCATCAAGTTTCCAAATTTTTTTCTTGTTTGCGTCGTGTCCCAGAGAACATAGAGGACAATTGGATTTACCCTTAGTTTCCGATTCTTTTGTCTGTGACGTATATACTGATTTTTTAGTTGCTTCATCAAAAACACGGACTTCAAGCAATTTTGTGTCGACTGAACCACCGAGAATATACTCAAAAACACCTTTGCGATTTTTGATATAGGGATCACTATAAAGCTTTTGTACTTCAGCTGATACTTTAGCGGGATCATATTTCTGCTCATGATATTGCTCGTACAGTCGTCCCCATTCTAGACCGCGCATTTCGTTCTCAACATCAATAAACACAATGGATATCCAATCAATAACTTTATTGAAGTAGGTTTTTAACTCAATTATATTTTTCTCATTGCGATGGCTACTCATATAACCACCAATATTGTTTCTACTTACCCAATCTAATGCGCATTCTAAAAACTCTTGGCGATTAGCACTGCCTTTTATATATGCGCTCCATTTTTGGATATTGGAGTTTTGACTATTACTAAATTCTTCTTTAGCTAATGTTACAAACGGTCCAGAATATATTGCATTAAGAAGCTCTTGCGGTGTTAACGGAACTCCAGCAATATTGATCGTTTCAAACCATTCTTTTATTTCGCTTTCTTCACCCTTGCATTCATAAATAAGTAGTTTTGTTTCCCAAATTTTAGCTTGTTTGTCTTTTGCCATTCCGCTAAAATATTGTTCCATTCCATTTTTGTCTTTTATGGCGAATTGATCATTCACAAAACGTCCTATACTGGTAATACGCTGTTGTCCGTCCAATACCTCAAATTTGTCGTCGCTAACTTTATTAAAATAGATTAAACCAAGCGGATATTCCTTGAGTATTGATTCAATAACGGCCATCTCTCTTTTTCCGCCGTCGGAAGCATAAATATAATTACGCTGATATTCCGGCTGAATAGTGAGTTTGCCAGACAAGCCAAATAGTCCCCTGCCTTCAAACTCGTTATAAACGAATCCTTCGCAGATATCTTTGATTGTGATGTCAGTTTTAAGCGTGGTGATCATACTGTGGTTTTTCTATGCTTGATTAATATCCTACTGTAAACTTTTTCATATAACCCATTTCGAACAACTACACCTCCAGCATTTAAATCATAAGTACCCTTCTTACCAAATTTGTCCAAATAAGCCTGCTTACACTCTGCAGATGTGTAGACTCTTGTTTTTAGGTTATATAAGTCCTCGTTTTCACACATTCCAACAATCTTAAACTGCTCGGGGCTATATTTATCAAGTATACTCACCGGCACTCCCATTAAGCCAGCGTAGTCACTCGGGACGTTCTTTACCAATGATACTTCTATCGCATCATAATTATTATAAATCTCAAACGGTTTTTTCGTAACGAACTTTATCAATTCCGCCTTGGTCATGAGTGGTAGGGGCTGATGACGACGCCCATGGTCAAGATTAGTGAACCAACGCACACCCTGCACTCTGGTAACATACACTTTTTTGCCACCTTCATTTGTTTTTATTTCACGAACTTGTTCCAAATTGGCAACGTTTTCGGGTATCTCAAAAAACATCGCTCCTGCGTTGACTTTGTAATTATTACCCAACCAAACTTTATTCTCCTTAAGTAATGAGAATACTTCCTTGTAAATGATCGCGTTCAGATTGCCGATAATCAAAAACTTTTTACCATAATCACTAAGTTGTTTTATATACTGCCGAAACAAACTGAAAGGTGGATTAGTTACCACGATGTTTGATTGTTCAAGTAAATTTATACATTCATCACTACGAAAGTCACCGTCGCCTTCTAGTGGCATCCATTCGTTATGTTTGTTTGCCTTTAACTGTTTAGCAACATCCTTCAAGTTGAATGCACCATCACCGTCTACGTCATGCACTTCATTGATAATGAATTTATTAGCATTTATCTTTGGACGACCTTTTGATTTCGTGAGAGTTTTATCATCGCCGAACAGCGCTAGTTGCGAGTTTGCCACGGGTGAGGGTTTGTAACTGGTGGTAATAAGCCGTTTCAATCCAAGTTTATTGAAATTGAGAACGAAATAGCGGAAGAAATTGCTCTCGAACGGGTCGTCACAGTTGCAATACACAACCTTGGCGCGGAATACATCAGGGTTATATTCCAAGTATGCCTCAATTTCTTTCTGGATATCGCTGTACTGGGTATAAAACTCATCATTTTTTGCTCGTTTTGCATTCGTAAGATTACTATTAGCCATATACGCATATTTTAGCACTTTTATGCTTGTACGAATGTACTAAAGCGAAGCAATTGACTTTTAAAGATTTACACCCAAGTCATTAAAACTAACCACCTTCTCTGATCTAAAATACGAAGGAATATAAATACCGTCCGAAGATAGATATGCACCGTCGCTTAAAAGCCTGACTGACTCTTTTACAAGAGCATCGTAGTCATTAACCCTCAAATAAGGAAACACCTCTGTCCCAGCTACCTCTAGTAGTCTTTTCTTAACTTCGTCGGATTGACTAAAAACCCCAGATTTGTGAAAGCCAATTATGTCAACTTTGTAAAAAGAGCACATTAAAAGTTTAAACATCTTATAATCAAATGGAGAACTATAGCGTGTTAAGTTGATAAAAAGACTATTCAGTAAATGCTCACCATAGGCATAAAGTTCAGTTCTTGGAGAATTTAATAATTGAAAATATACCTGCCACAACATATCAGTAAGATAAATTTTGTAATGCTCCGGCATGTCCGAATTGCCTAAATTTTTTACCATTACTCCCAATGTCTCAACAGCAAATTGTAAAGCGTTTCCATTTTTATCGATGTCTCCCTGAAGATCATAAACCCTTATATCTGGAGACTGCTCTACAAACCTGAACCAATCCCTAAACTTATCAAACATTTCATATAACATATAATAATACGGTGTTGGAAACTCCCTTTCCTCATCCCATGCACTTCCGGTAAAAGTCATTTTTTCTAATATTAATTTCTCCCAATTCCCAATCTCGAACAAGAACATGTGCCACTTTATTTCTTTCCTTAGCGCAGATCTCACAATCCAGTCATAAAGATAAACTCCTGCAACTATTGGGTTATCGAATCTATGATCACTATAAACATCTACTTCCGCATTATTGAGATCATCGGACTCAGATTTTTTATGAGATTTTAAATATTTGTATATATATTGAAGTATCGGTGTCACTATTCCTGAATCGTCTACAAAGTTGTCTTCAGAAAAGAAAATCGATAAAAATTTACTACGATCATAGTTGGAAGTATTCCAGTGATCTGGAACATTAAATTCAACTATCTCTTGGTATAAAATAGATTCAGTATCAATAAGAAGTTCTTCCACACAAACCCCTACTGTTTTTTCAACCTCAAAGTTATATCTTTTAGCAGCTGACAAGATGCGAATAATAAAATCAGGTTTATATTTAATAGATAATTTTAATAGTTCCTTATCAAGAAAATAGCTTTTAATAATTTCACTCGCCGTTTTTGTTGAGGTGGACTCTGGTACTTGGGGGTAGAAAGTATTTACTTGATGTTTAGTTAAAATATCAAAAATGCCTCTTCTAAACTTATCTAGAACTTTATTTTCATTAAGAAATTTCTTTAACCTATCAAAGACATTAAGCTCTACATTAACCTCTTTCTTTTCTTCAGTAAAAATAAATATTATCTTATCTTTTGGCATTAATAGCCTTATCCAAAAGTTGTACCAATATTTACGAAGCGTTTCCCTTGTAGAAGCTATTTCAAATATTTCGTTTACGTTATCGTTGAGTATATCTATTAGAACGCTCCAGCCATCTGGATCCTGTTTTACAGCAAGACCCTTGCGATATAATATTTCTGCAGAATCTTTAAAACGATAAATGTTGTTTCTACTGACTCTGTTGCTTTTTATTTCCCATAATGCGATCAAAGCATATACAGTTAACAATATGTATATTATTGAGGAGCTAAATTTTGCAGACAAATCACATACAATTTGGCCTGAACAGATGTAACCATTAGAAATCAGTATCAATAAAACTGAAAGAATAGATGTACCGAAAAAGATTGAGAGAGTAAATTCTGGACTTACAAACAGTTTTACTCTTGCCCTTGTTTGTGGAGGAAACACAGAATAGGCAGCAACAACAAAAGACCAAAAAGTGATAAGCGAAAAAAGATCCATTTCAGCTTGATTTTACCACCTAGTAGCAACAAATATTGGCTTCTAAAAGTGGTATATTAAATTATGACAAAAGTAGCACTTGGTAAAGATCAAAAACTTTTGGTTGATTCGTTTTACAAAGTTAAGACCAAGAAAAACCTGGCTTTATTTATTCAAGACTTATTTACGGATGAAGAAACATTGGATTTTGCACAGAGAGTTAAAATTGCTAACTACATTCTCCAAGATAAAACGTATGAGGAAATTGAAAAACTGATTCCTGTTAGTTCCTCAACAATTTCTAAAATAGGCCAAGTTATTAAGTTTGGAAAAAATGGATTTAAGTTAGTACAAACTAAAATTAAGAAGAGTAAGTAGTTGCTTTTGCTTTCCCTGATTTTTTGAGTTTCCCTTGTTTGACTAATTCCTCAAGATAATTTGTTGCTGTGCTTTGGGAAACATGCAGAAGTTCTCTTACGTCATCGTTATTTATTTGCTTTGACTTGGCAAGTTTCTCAACTTCTGATAAATGTTCCTGTTTTCTGTCCTGACGTTCTTTGTTTGCTTTATCTCTCAGTTCATCAAGATTTATTTGGGGAGGTTGGGGTTTTTCGGGTTCTGGTTTAATTTCTTCTTTTGTTTTCTCTTCAGGCTTTGTTTCTTCAACTGGTTTTTGCTCTTCCTGTTTGGGTGGATCGGGAGTTTGGGAAGTTTCAGGAACTGGTTCTGTTTTAGGCTCTTCTGTTGGAGTTTGTCCTTCTTCTGTTGGTGTTTCAGTTGGTGGAATTTCTGTCGGGGTCTCTTCAACTTTCGATGATTCAGGTTGAACTATTGGTTGCTCTGTTGTAGGTGTGTCTTGAGTTTGTGTAGTGTCCTGTGGAGTATCGTCTGCCATATACACAGTATACTTCGCTGTTGTACTAAAGCGAAGTGCTTCTGGAAAGAAATCTAATAAGCTATTTTGCCAGGAATTTTAGCGACTTTGAAGCTAAAATCGGCCAATTTCCACCAATTTGGCCGATTGGTTTTTTTGTTCCCTGCATTGGCGCTTTGCGCGAAGCGCATTTCCGCCGACCACGCGCGAAAAGGGAAAAAAAGAAAAGCGCGGGGGCGGAAAACACGGAACGCCCCCCGGAACGAGCTACTTTCCTTTATCAGATTTTGAAAAGCCGAGTGCAACCGCGAAGCGGCAAATGTTTTTATGCACGAGGCGAGGAAGATACTGAATACTGAGATAAACAAAAATAAAACACTGGCAAGGCCGCCCATAGGGGGCCCTAGCGAGTGCAGAGGGGGCAGCGCCAACTCCTTAGTTGGGTGGGTGGGCAAATACACGAATTACAAAAAAACTTTCGCAACGGATAAAATGTTGAGCAACCGCAAGGTTGTACAAATAACCCCTTTACCATTTGGCGTATTGCGAGCGACTGAAAGGAGCGAGCAAGAGAACAGAGTCAGCGAAGTCCCGCGAAGCGGGACTGAGCGACAACACGACATTTGCGTCAATTCATTTCCCCTTTAACCCCTTTTCTTGACGCAAATGAAATATTT
>DATFUL010000005.1:0-14324 GCA_035260845.1 Patescibacteria group bacterium | reverse complement strand
CCGCCTCAATATCTTTTACTTTAGCGTTCACCGCGGAAAACTCGAAGAATTCCCTTTTAAGTGTATTGGCTACAATTCTTGCTAGAGTTGTTTTACCGCTCCCGGGTGGCCCCCACAATATTAATGATGGGAAATAAGGATTAGTTGATTGGTTAATTAATAATTTTCTGATAATGCCATCAGGTCCGACTAAATTCCCTTGACCAACAAAATCTTTTAAAGTTTTGGGTCTTAGAAGTTCTGGAAGAGGTAAACTCGACATAAAGCCATATTTAGAATTTGTTTGCCAGGATTGCAGTTGTGATTTCACTTACTGCCTTGGAAACTTCATTGGCAACCTCCTGCTTACCTTCACCACGAAGCCTATCAACAATTTTTCTTCCCGTTAATGAAGCAATATTTGCTGATTTCGCCACTTCTTCTGGATTAAGGCGATCTACTTTGGGTTGCAATGACTCTTGGTGAACTCCCATGGCTGTATAATAGACCTGAATATTAATTAATTCAAGTTTTGTGATTGAGACAAAATTTATTTTTATGATTGGAACAAAAATTTTGGAAGAAAGAAGATCGAAATATAATGGAAAACTCAGGGTTGTTAAAACTTGGGGAATGGGAACATACATTCAAGCTGACGGATTAACTCAATCCGGAGGAATAGTGACGACAATATGGAAGAAGACATTGTCGAAAATTCGAAATACGAAGCATGAAATTCGAAATGTTTTGATACTCGGGCTCGGGGGTGGAACCGTTGTAAAACTGATTCATAAAAATTGGCCGATGACGAAGATTATCGGAGTGGATATTGATCCAACGATGATCGAATTAGGAAAAAAATATTTAAGTTTAGACAAGGTCAAAATTAATATAAAGATTCAGGATGCCGAAAAGGTGGTTCCGGGAAAGTTTGATTTAGTGATAGTTGATCTTTATAACGGCGATAAATTTCCAAAAAAATTTGAAAAAGAAAAATTCATAAAAAGGCTATCAAAATATCCATTAGTTGTTTTTAATAGACTTTACCTTAAAAATAAAAAGGTCGAAACAGATGTGTTTGGCCAAAAATTAGAAAAAATATTTAAAAACGTCGTAAAATTTTGTCCTCAGGCAAATTTAATGTTTGTATGTTATAGCGAAGGTACGTAGTAGATTCTCGCAGCAAAAGGGACATCCCCATTTTTTAGTACCCCCTCAACTAGTACCTGAGAGGGAATTTTGTCCTCATATGAAGTATATGTTGGAATATTAACTCTTTGGTATCTAGAATCTTCAGCGACTTCATGGTTAATTAAACCAAATCCGGTAGCATCCGAAGTTATATTGTTCATGTTTATTACATCTACAGATGCTTTGTTTACAGTTATACAACACATACCTCGATCACCGAATCTCATAGCGACTATTGGGAACTTCTTTTCGAGATTTCTTTTTTCAAACTCCCATTGATAATCATAATCAATTGCAGGAACAATTGATTTTGTCTTAGAACTTGGAGTTATGATCTCAATTTCAAAATGACCATGCTTGGGGTCATTTGGTACAATTTCTGTCGTAGTAAACTCTGCAAACATGGCAGAATATTACCCCCATCGGCGAATCTAGTCAAGGCTGATAGTTTTTCTGGTACAATAGGTAGTTATGCTAAATATTTTCTCCAAACTTCTCGACCTTAATAAAAGAGAAGTCGACCGTTTATCAAAAATTGTAGACAAAATAAATTCTTTCGAATCAAAAGTCAAAAAATTAAAAACATCGGATTTTGCCAAAAAAACTGAAGAGTTTAAAAAACGTTTAGCAAAAGGCGAAGCGTTAGAGGATTTACTTCCGGAAGCATATGCTTTGGTTCGTGAAGCTTCCGACCGAGTTTTGGGTAAGCGCCACTACGATGTTCAGCTTATTGCAGCTACCGCTCTTTTTGAAGGCCGTGTTGCAGAACAGAAAACTGGTGAGGGTAAAACTTTATCTGCAGTCCCTGCACTTTATTTACGAGCATTAACCGGACGTGGAGTCCACTTAGTTACCGTTAACGATTATTTGGCGAGGCGGGACGCAGGTTGGAATGGCCCAGTTTTTAATCTTTTAGGACTTACAACAGGTTCCATAATTCAAGAAACAAAATCTTTCGTATTCGATCCTGAATTTTATGATTCAAGTCATGGAGACGAAAGGTTGGCACACTTAAAACCGAGCGATAGAAAATCAGCTTATGCTTGCGATATTCTTTATGGCACAAATAACGAATTTGGTTTCGATTACCTTAGGGATAATATGGTTCAAAGTTTGTCAGAGATGGTACAGCGAGGGCACTATTTTGCGATTGTCGACGAGGTTGATTCAATCTTGATTGACGAAGCGCGTACCCCTTTAATTATCTCTGCCCCCGATACAGAACCAACTCAAAAATATTACAAATTTGCCTCTCTTGTTGAAAAATTAAATCCTGACACTGATTTTAAAATTGACGAAAAAGCCAAAAGTGCAACTCTAACAGAAACAGGAATTACTCGAGTAGAAAAAATACTTGGAGTAGATAATTTATACGAAAAAGATTTTGACTCAATTCACCATATAGAAAATGCGCTTCGCGCTAGAACACTTTATCTTTTAGACCGGGATTATGTTGTTAAAGATAATCAGGTAACTATTGTTGATGAATTTACGGGACGCCTGATGGTTGGTAGGCGTTGGAGTGATGGCTTGCATCAAGCTGTCGAAGCCAAAGAAGGCGTAACAATTCAGCAGGAAAGTAAAACTCTGGCCACAATATCGTTCCAAAACTACTTTAGGATGTACGAACACCTAAGTGGTATGACGGGAACTGCCTCAACCGAAGCTGAGGAATTTAGAAAAATCTACAAACTTGAAGTTGTTGTTATTCCAACCCATAGGGCCAATGTTCGCCAAGACTTACCCGATATGATTTATAAAACCCTAAGTGGTAAGTATGGTGCCATTGCCGAAGAAATTGGTGAACTTCATAGAAAAGGTCAGCCGGTTTTGGTTGGTACAACTTCGATTGAGAAAAATGAAATTATTTCCGATCTTCTTAAACGTAAAAAGATTCCACACGAGGTTTTAAACGCTAAAAATCACGAAAGAGAAGCAGAAATTATAGCTGGTGCAGGTAAGCCCGGAGGAGTAACGGTTGCTACCAATATGGCCGGGCGTGGAGTAGACATTGTTTTGGGTGGTGAAATGCCAGATCGTGCTTCGGGAATTTCAAATGATAAATATCAAACATCAAATGAATATAAAAAATGGAGGGAGCGGCACGATGAGGTGGTTAAATTGGGTGGACTTCATGTAATAGGAACCGAACGCCATGAAGCCAGGCGTGTTGACAATCAGCTTAGAGGAAGGTCCGGGCGTCAGGGTGATCCAGGTTCTTCCCGTTTTTATCTTTCTTTGGAAGACGATTTAATGAGAATTTTTGGAGGTGAACAAATTTCGGGTGTAATGGACAGACTTAATTTAGCGGAAGATCAGCCAATCGAGAATAGTCTTATTAGCCGTGCAATTGAGCAAGCACAAATAAAAGTGGAAGGATTCCATTTTGATATCAGGAAACGCTTGGTTGAGTTTGACGACGTTGCCAATCAGCAAAGAGACATTGTTTATAAATTAAGAAGAAGAATTCTTGAGTCAACCGACGTTAAGGAAGAAGTCTTGGGAAAATTAAAGCATCAAATCGAAAAATCAGTAAATATGGAAGTTGATTTATCTTTAGCTTTGGCCGAAATAATCCCGTTTGACGACGTTTCCCTAAAAAGAATTAATGGTGAAATCGAGAAACAAGACAACAAACAAGAGTTTTTGGAAAACGTCCTTACAGATACTTATGAAAAAAGAGAAAAAGATGTAGGAGCAAATATGATGCGCGAAGTTGAAAAATATGCTTATCTTGGAGCGATCGATCACTTATGGATGAATCATATAGACACAATCGATGATTTAAGAGAAGGGGTCACTTTAAGAGCTTATGGGCAGCGCGACCCTTTGGTTGAATTTAAAAATGAAGCTTACAATATGTTTGAAACTTTAATAGATAAAGTTGATGAGGAACTGTCGCATAGAATTTTTAGAATTGGAATTGGTATACCACAACCCGAAGTTCCAATGAATATTACAAAAGAAAATTTAGATAAGTCTGATAAAACCGGAGTTACTGATCCACAACTTAAAAAACTTGGCCGAAATGACCCTTGCTGGTGTGGAAGTGGAAAAAAATGGAAGCACTGTCATTATCCCAAACTACCATCCTAACAACTTCAAACGTTTAGAGTCTGTTTGGAATATAATTTAAATTATGGAAACCGCCACTAATTATTCTATAAGACAATATATTTTAGATTTGATTCACTATATTTCTCCCTATAAGAAACAATTTTATATTGGTTTATTTTTTCGTTTTACTAGTGATTTAGCTCGTTTGTATCCTGCCTGGGCAATTAGCAGGATCGTCTTAATACTTTCAAAGTCAGATATCGCCAATAATTTGCAAGGACTTATTAATACCTTTATTTTGTGGGGAATTATTGCCTTATATTTTGCCTTTACTCATAACGTAGCTAAATATTTAGGTTACCAAGTGGCTGAAAAAGCCTCTCTAGATATTTACAAAGAGGCACTTTCACATATTTTCAAGTTAGATTTCGCATGGCAAGAAAAAGAAAATAGTGGTAACAAAATGAAGCGTATCGATAAAGGTTTAGATGGAATAAATTCTACAATTCGTCGTATCTTTGATGTTTTGGTTGAAGTTTGTGTGAACCTCCTAGGAATAGTAATTATATTTTTTACTTTAGAAAAAACGCTTAGCCTTGCCCTAATCTTTTTCATAGTTACTTACTTTTTAATTGGCAATATCTTATTAAAAAGAGCTGTCAATCAAGAGAGGGTTGTAAACAAGGCATTTGAGAACTTAGGTGGAATTACATTTGAATCACTCAACAATATTCAAACTATCAAATCTCTCTCTATTGATATGGGTATTGTCGGTATCGTTAAAGAACATATTAAAAATCTACTAATAGAGATCAGAAAACGCATATTCTTTTTTCAGTCACGCAACGCAATTTTGTTAATTTATGTAACCTTTTTTGAATTTTTGAGTATAGTATTTTTGACGAGATCGATATTGCAAGGATATACAGACATAGGATTGTTAATTCTTTTTATAGGACTTTTTCAAAAAGTTGAAGAATCAACTCGAGAGTTAACTGACGTAACTCAGGAACTTGCGTTAGGAAAGATTTGGATATCTCGTGCAATGGAAATCTTGAGAACAAAACCAAATATCGAAAATCCCGAAAAAGTTGCAAAACAAATTTTATATCCAAATAACTGGAAGGAGCTAAAGATTGATAAAGTAAAATTCACTTATGGCAAAAAGAATGCTCTACAAGAAGTGTCACTTACTATCAATCGTGGTGACAAAGTCGGTATTGTTGGTTTGTCTGGTGCGGGAAAATCAACTTTATTCAAATTGCTGTTGGATTTGTACGAAGACTATGAAGGGGAAATTTTATTTGATGGTGTTTCTCTTAAAAATATTAAACGTCAATCGTTTATTGACCATGTAGCCGTAGTTCTCCAGGATACCGAACTTTTTGACATGAGCTTAAAAGAAAATATCGAAATAGCATCTGTATCTGGAGCCCCATCTAATATTACTTTGAAAGACGTTATAAAAATGGCACATTTAGGCAGTGTTGTTGAACAACTCTCTAGTGGAGTTGACACAATTGTTGGCGAAAAAGGGATTAGACTTTCTGGCGGACAAAGACAAAGGGTGGGTATTGCAAGAGCTCTTTATAGACAACCAGATATATTGCTTTTAGATGAGGCGACATCTCATTTGGACGCGCATTCGGAAAAAGAAATTCAAAAGGCTCTTCAAGAAAATATACATAAATTTACAACAATTGTTATTGCTCATAGACTTTCAACTATTAGAGCCATGGATAAGATAATAGTTTTAGAGAGTGGAAAAGTTCAGGAGCAAGGGAGTTTTGAGGAATTACTTGAGAAGAATGGTGTATTTTCCAAAATGTGGCAAGAACAAAAAATATAATCTGGTATAATCTCTAAAATGAGCAAACAATATTTATTCGTTACAGTTTTTCTAGCAGTCTTAGTTATTGCCGGCGGATTTTTTATTTATAAAATCCCGAACCCTGTAAATAGTGAGCCTTCCCAAGATTCACTAACTTCTGCTAATATAACGGGTAGCGATACAAATACTCTCGGAGCAGAAGTTACACCAGCCCCAGAGTCAGCAATATCTGCAAAACAAAAAATGGATGATAAATTAATAATTCAAGACGAAGTTGTAGGAACCGGTGCAGAGGCCGTGGCAGGAAAAAATATTACAGTAAATTATGTGGGAACACTTCTTGATGGAACCAAATTTGATAGTTCATACGACCGCAATCAACCATTTAGTTTCGATTTGGGTGCCGGACAAGTGATCCA
Organism: Patescibacteria group bacterium; assembly: GCA_035260845.1. Classification (GTDB taxonomy): domain Bacteria; phylum Patescibacteriota; class Microgenomatia; order UBA8517; family UBA8517; genus DATFUL01. The sequence goes on along the minus strand of DATFUL010000005.1, from coordinate 7,847 downwards.
AGGTTGGGATCAGGGATTTAACGGTATGAAAGTTGGAGGCAAGAGAAAATTAACAATTCCACCTTCCCTCGGGTATGGTTCAATGGATCAGGGCCCAATTCCTGCAAATTCAACTTTAATATTTGAAGTTGAACTCCTTTCTGTCAAATAGACATCTTTATATAAATTTAAATTATGGGAAAATTTTTCGTTGGTCTACTTCTAGTTTTTTTGATATTGGGCGGAGCCGCATACTATATTTACACAACTACGGGTTATAAGTTTGGTATTGATTCGACAATTTTGTCTCACGGAACAATTAACATTTCAAATCAAGAATTTGTAAATAATGGCAAAATTCCTTCTAGTTTTACTTGTGATGGAGAGAATTTAAGCCCGACATTTCTTTTGCAGCATGTGCCATCAACTGCTAAAAGTTTGGCCATAATTTTGGAAGACACCGACTCCGCACCAAAATATTTTACTCATTGGTTAGCTTTTAATATCGGTCCAAGTACAGAAACTATTGAAGCAAGTAAAGTTTTGGGTAGCGCGACAGTTGGAACTAATGATTTTGGAAATACAGAGTATGACGGGCCTTGCCCGCCGTCTGGTGTGTCTCATAAATATTATTTTAGAGTTTATGCGCTTGATACCATGCTTGACCTAACTTCTTCCGCAACGCGTTCAAGTTTTAACACCGCTATTAATGGGCACGTAATAACAACTGGAGAAATTGGAGCATATTACACTAAAGTGGCAAATTAAGATCGTAGCCAATATACTTCCCCTTATGCCTCCTAAATTTTTTAAATATAAATACGGTAAATTACCTCTTCCTGTTTTTTTCCCCGATGCAACACGGGCGGTTTTAAGATCCCTCGATACTACTGACATAGAAAACACAAAAACCCAAGGAATTTTAGTTAATACTTTTCATTTATGGCAAGGATTGGAAAAAACAATATTAAAAAAATTTGGTGGGGTTAGAGAATTTATGGATTACGAAGGAGCTGCAATATCAGATTCAGGTGGCTTTCAAGTAATGTCGGTTATTAAGTCCGGACAAATCAAAGGAAGGATAACTGATCAGGGTGCTATTTTTTATCCATCAAAAAACAAAAAATTAATATTGACTCCTGAAAAGTCTGTAGAGTTTCAAATGAAATTAAATACAGACATGGTTGTTGTTTTAGACGACTTTACGGATCCAAAAGTAAATTATAAGGAAGCCAAAATCTCGGTTGAACGAACAATCGACTGGGCCAAAAGATCGAAATCCGAATTCGAAAAAATCTGCAAAAAAAGAAAATTAAATAAGAATTGTCCATATATTTTAGGAGTTGTTCAGGGTGGTAAATATCAGGATTTGAGGGAATATTGTACAAGAGAACTCGTGAAGATTGGTTTTGACGGACTCGGTTACGGTGGCTGGCCACTTAACGAAAAGGGGGACTTTGATTATGAGTCAGCCAAAACTATCGCAGAGAACTCTCCTCAAAATTATTTTTTATATGGTTTGGGAGTAGGTAAGCCACAAGATGTTGTTGGTCTTTGTAAGCTTGGATTTAATATTTTTGATTGCGTTTTGCCAAGTCGGGATGCAAGACACGGCAGGTTGTATGTTTACAACGCTGAATCCATAAATAAAATTGATGTCAATAAACCGAATTTTTATAAATTTGCGAATCCAAAAAGAGTAGCTGCACTCTCCGATAATTCTAAAGTAAGTACTGCTTGTGATTGTCTACTTTGTACACGCTACTCAATGGCATATCTCGCACACTTATTTAAAATTAGAGATTTTACTGCGGGACGCTTAGCAACAATACATAATTTAAGATTTTACTCTATATTGATGGAAAGACTTAGAAGCACTATTGACAAAGTATAAATTGTGCGTTTATACTTGCGCACTAGTATGGAAGAGCAAGAAAATCAATCTGTTGAGACAGAACAAGAAGTTCAGTCAACTCCTTTTCAATCACAAGAATCTTCGAGTGGTGTTTCTTTCCCAACAGTTGGACAACCAAAAAAATCTGGTGGGGCAAAAACACTTTTGATTGTTGGAGCTTTAGTTCTTATTGCAATACTTGGTTTTGTTATTTATAAGAGTGCAAATAAGAATTCAACTGATACCTCAAGCGATACTGCACCATTTGATAATTTAACAACACCTTCAACCGACCAAACAGTTATAACAGCTACACCTATGCCTTCCGCCGCTGCAAAAGTTGATGCGGCCAAGATTGATAAAACAAAAATTCAAATTCAAATTCAAAACGGAACAGGAATTTCCGGCGAGGCTAGTTACCTGCAAACCCAACTTAAAGCTTTAGGCTATACAAATGTAAAAACAGGCAACAGTAGTTCAACAGTAACAGCAACAACTGTTACATTTTCAAGTACACTTGATAGCAGTGTCGTTTCTGAAATAACACAAAAACTAAATTCGATTTACCAGACTGTTACTGTAAGTACCTCAAGTTCTACAACATTCGATGTTGTAGTTGTAACTGGGCTTAGAAAAGGTGCAACACCAAAGCCATCAACAACTCCTACAGCTGTTCCATCAGCATCTCCTTCCGCCTCAGCTTCACCAACCACTTAATCTAGTGTGATAATATTAGTGAATGAACTCTATGGCTTTTATGTTCAATTCTTTTAATCTAAATCTAGGTAAGTTTTCCGTTCCGGTTCCTTATTGGCAGGCTATATCGATAGTTTTTCTTATTTTCGTTCTTATCTTAACTTTAGCCAGTTTCCGTAAACATTACGTTGATTGGTCGTTAAAAGGCGGGGTAATTGGTATTTTTTTTGGCTTCTTATTAGCACTCATTTTAGAAGGATTTTTGTTAATTGGTGGAAAAACAGCATTAACAGAAGCTTTAGGTTGGAAAAATCCACCAGCCCCTCTGGCTCAAGTCCTTGAAGCAGGTAGATCACAATTAATTCAGGTTCTCGGAATTAACACTCAAATTCCAAGTTCTTACGCGAAAGATGCAATTACAGTCCAAGGAGCCATGGAAACTATTCAAAACTTAAATCCCAGCGACCTTTCAAAAGTCAAAAATATCCTTTGCTCTCCTTAGTTTGCTATACTTGTGGCAATGCAAGATCTAATTGATAGATTGGAAAAGCTCAAGTCTTCGGTTAATTTACCTGAAAAGAAAAAGAAAATTGAAATACTTGAATTTGAATCGGCTAAACCCGATCTTTGGAGTAGTCCCGAAAATGCCCGTAAGGTTATGCAAGAACTAAGTGATTTAAAAAAGGAAGTAGACGAAATTGCCGAGCTTTCGGAGACTTTAGAAATTTTAGCACAAGTTCCCGACACCAACGAAACTAAAAAGGCAGAAAAAACATTAAACAAACTTGAGATGACGGCTTATCTATCAGGAAAATACGACAGTAGAAATGCCATTGTCTCTATTCATGCCGGTCAGGGTGGAACAGAAGCTATGGATTGGGTTTCTATGCTAATGAGAATGTATATGCGGTTTTGTGAGAGACGAAATTGGAAGACAGAAACTTTTGAATACACAGCTGGGGAGGAAGCTGGTATAAAAAGTGTTACGTTTAATGTTTCAGGACGTTATGCCTATGGTTACTTAAAAGGTGAAGCTGGAACACATCGACTTGTTCGTCAATCTCCATTTAACGCGGATAAACTCAGGCAGACCTCTTTTGCGTTAGTTGAAGTGATGCCCGAACTGGAAGAAATGGATTCTACAGATATTGCTATTAAAGATGAAGATTTGGATTGGCAATTTATTCATGCAGGCGGGCACGGCGGCCAAAATGTCAACAAAGTAGCAACTGCAGTACGCTTAACTCACATTCCAAGCGGAATTGTGATTACGGCCTCAACTGAACGTTTTCAAGAACAAAATCGAAAAATTGCCCTAAGTCTTTTAAGGGGTAAGCTTTGGCTATTAGAGCAGGAAATTGCAAAAGGGATTAAAAAAGATATAAAAGGGGATTATCGGCCTGCGTCTTGGGGAAATCAAATTAGAAGTTATGTTCTTCACCCCTATAAAATGGTAAAAGATTTGCGGACCGACTTTGAAACAGGCAACACTGATGCGGTTCTTGATGGTGAGATTGATGAGTTTATTGACGCTGAGTTAAAGCTTTAATTTTGTATTTGCGTTATTAGTTATTTGGGTGGTATATTGTTGGTTATGGATCCGGTTGTAACACCTATAAATCAAACAAATCAAAATATGGCCAAAAATAAAACTTGGCCCTTTGTACTTGGAGCTTTTGCTGTCGTTGTTTTAGGAGTCGGTAGTGCTTGGCTAATTTCTTCAAAATTAATGAATAAGAACACAGTCGGAGCAGCGCCTGGGGCAAAAGTTACTTCAACTGAAGCGGGACTTCTTGACGCAAACACTAAATATGATAACGCTACCGGAGACTTAAAAGACGGTGGAATTGGAAACGAAGGGACGCACCACATTGAGCGCGAAGGTGGTCCAAGCCATTTTGTTTATTTGACCTCAAGTGTTATTGATCTATCAAGCTTTGTTGGCAAGAAAGTTCAAGTTTGGGGACAGACGTTGGCATCGAAAAAAGCTGGTTGGCTTATGGACGTTGCTAAAATTCAAGTCGTTCAATAATTTTCACAATTTATCTTCATGGCTGGTAATTCTTGTTTTCATCTGGTAATGTTAAGTGGCTGATAATGTCTCAAGAAAAGAAAAATATTATTCAATTTGATAAGGTTACTAAAAAGTTTGGTAGTATAGTTGCTTTGGAAAATGCCAGCTTCGAAGTTGAGACTGGTGAATTTATCTTTATTACAGGACCTTCAGGTGCGGGTAAAACTACAATCCTCAAACTTATTTTGGGTGAAATATCTCCAGATAATGGTATTGTTACTGTTAATGGATCGAATGTAAAAAATTTGGAGGATAAAGATTTGCCGTATTTTAGGCAAAAAATAGGTATCGTGTTTCAGGATTTTAAAGTTCTTCCAGAGCGAACCGTTACTGAAAATGTGGAAGTTGCCCTTGCTGTAACGGGAATACCTGAATCTGAGTGGAGTGAGCGGGTTAGGCATGTTCTTAAGCTTGTTGGCTTAAGTAAACAAATGAATCTGTTTCCTTCACAGTTATCTGGTGGAGAACTCCAAAGAGCGTCGCTTGCGCGTGCACTAAGCGTAAACCCTAAACTAATTTTGGCAGACGAGCCAACCGGGAATCTGGATTGGGAAACATCGGATTCGATGATGCAATTATTCGAAAAAATAAATAAAGAGGGTAAAACTATAGTCATGGCAACACACAACCTGGAAATTGTCAAAAAATACAAAAAACGTGAGATCCATGTCGTTGATGGGCACCTAACATCTAATGACAAGGTGACACATGGTGATAAAATTACATAATGAGCAATATTCACTTTAAAACCGCATTGGGTTACATGAGAAGGGCTCCGTTTCAGGCCGCTGCTGCCGTCTTTGTACTGAGTCTTACATTTTTTGTGGCAACACTTGTTTCAATTTTAGTTTATTCTTCATCAAAGCTTTTAGTTTATTTTGAAACACGTCCGCAGGTTATAGCTTTTCTCAAAGATGATGCAACGGATGCTAATGTCTCTGATTTACAGCATAAGCTTTCGAATGATCCTAAAATTAAGGATATAAAATATGTTAGCAAAGAAGAAGCTCTGTCAATTTACAAAAAAGCAACAAACGACAACCCGCTTTTAGGCCAACTTGTAAGCCCTGCAATTTTCCCAGCATCACTTGAATTTTCTGTAACAGATTTGTCTTTCGCCCAAGACATTATCAATCAAGTTAAAAGTGAGAGCATTGTCGATTCAGTTGGCTTTACGGCTGCAGTTGGCGGGGGAACAAGCTTAAACGATGTTGTAGCAAGACTTCGTACCATAACAACATATGTAAGGCTTGGAGGCGGCATATTTACCGGTGTTTTAGCTTTAACTTCTTTTGTTGTTCTTCTGATTATTATAACCATGCGAATGTCCACACGCCGGGAGGAAATAGAAATATTGGATTTAATTGGGGCTACAAAATCTTTTATTAGAAGTCCAATAATGTTTGAGGCACTGATTTATGCCTTAATAGGAGTTTTTGTAGGTTGGATGTTAAGCTTCATTGCGGTTTTATACTCTGCACCAACAATCGTTTCTTATTTTGGCGATATTCCAATTTTGCCACGCGATACTGTTGGAATTCTTATGATTTTTGGAATAATTTTAGGAATTGAACTTTTAAGCGGTGCAATCCTTGCTGTAACCGGAAGCCTTCTCGCAATATCTAGAGTCAGAAAATCACGATGACAAATATAAAATTCTGTCAGGATATTAAACGATTCAAAGAATCTCTAAGGATGAATTTTATATGTCGCTAAAGTGTCATGGAAAAAAAATACTTCTCTACTTACTTTCCCTAATTTTATTTTTAGGTACTTTTAAGTTTGTTTACGCCCAGTCGTGTACTACTCCCGAACAATGTAGTAGTTTGATTAGCGAATATTCAGATCAGATATTAAAACTTCAGGGACAGGCAAAAACCTTAAAGAATCAGATAGCTCAATTCGATGCACAAATAAAATTAACAACTCTTAAAATTGCCCAAACACAGGCCCAGATTGAACTTTTAGGTGAACGTATTGATCAGCTTGAAATTTCGTTGAATGATTTAACTAAGGCGTTCTCGTCGCGAGCAGTTGAAACATATAAACTTTCAAGATTCGAAAATAATTTCTTTTTTATTCTTAGCGCAGCAGATATAAACGACGCGGCTTCAAGATTTCATTATTTGCAAAAAATAGAGGAGGAAGATAGAAATATATTAAATAAACTTCAATCTGCCCAAACTACTTATCAGGGTGAAAAAGTCGATCAAGAGACTTTGCAAAAACAATTGAAAAGCCAAGAAGCCAGTCTTAATTCTCAGAAAACTGCAAAAAATAGTCTTCTCGCGGCGACAAAAAATGATGAATCAAAATATCAGTCGCTTTTATCTCAGGCAAAAGCACAACTTTCTGCGTTTAATAGGTTCGTTATAGGTCAGGGTGGAGCATCTATTTTAAGCAATCAAACAAAGTGTGGGTCTTGGGGGTGTTACTACAATCAAAGAGATTCTTTATGGGGAAATATTGGGATGGGTGGTTCCTCATATTCAATGGCCAGCTATGGTTGTTTGGTTACTTCTATTTCAATGGTTGCCAGTCATTATGGTAAAAATATTAAACCAAACGACATCGCAGTCAATTCTGAAGCGTTCGTTCCTGGTACTGGGTATTTGTATCACGACTTTAGTGTAAATGGTGTTAATGTAACTGTGAACTCTGCTTCAAAATCTATCTTGGATAGTGAGCTTTCAGCTGGCCGACCTGTAATTGCCGGGCTTTATTCCGGTCCAGACCATTTTATAGTTATTCTAAGAAAGGATGGAGACAATTACATAATGAATGATCCATTTATGGAAAATGGATCAGAAAAAGTTTTTTCAGATAAATATAGCCTCAATAATATTACCAGTTTGAGATTGGTAAGCTTCAACTGATTGCGTGAAACCAAGTTAATAAAAATTTAAAAGATGGGGTCTAAACTATTTGTTCGATGAACAATTATCAGAGGTTTTGGACTCTTAAGATATTTGTAGCTATATTCATATTGTGTAGTTGGGTTTTATTTTTTCCCAAAAAAATATTTGCAGTATCTATTTCGATTAATAACTTTCCTCAAATAATTAATTCAATCGATTCTTTCCAAGTCAGCGTTAATATAACGGGTGCCACCAATGCCACAAACTACCTGCGTGTAGATTTATATAAAGACGGGTCGTCAAATTACTTTGGTGAGACATATAACGGTTCTGATTGGTACGGCGG
>DATFUL010000004.1:0-71545 GCA_035260845.1 Patescibacteria group bacterium | reverse complement strand
CTATTACCAAAGTTGTGGCTGGGCCTTGTGTCGTGACCCATATTAAGTCAGAAGACCGCGATGGTTATTGGGCAATCCAAATCGGCTTCGGAAGCAAAAAGCTCAAAAATACTTCAAAATCTCTTCAAGGACACTTAAAATCAGTAGTAAAAGAAGGCTTCGCACCAAGATATCTCAAAGAAATTAGAGTAGATAAAGAACCAGAACAAAAAGTCGGAGATGTTATACAGGCTTCAGATGTTTTTAAGCCAGGCGACGTTGTTTCCGTAACTGGAACCGGTAAAGGAAAAGGTTTTGCAGGAGGAGTTAAAAGACATGGATTTCACGGTGGTCCAAAAACTCACGGACAATCAGACCGCGAAAGGGCCCCCGGGTCAATCGGTCAAACAACTACTCCCGGCCGTGTTTATAAGGGTAAAAGAATGGCAGGTAGAATGGGCGGGGAACGCGTCACAATTAAGAATTTACACATAATTTCAGTTAACCCAGAAACTAGTGAAGTCGAAATTTCAGGCCAAATTCCAGGTATTCCCGGAGGATTAATCACGATTCATAAAATAAAATCAGGAAGCTTAAAGGAACTTGAACACGAAGTGGTTGCCCAGGTTGTTGAAGGAGAAGGCGAAGCCCCAGCGGAAGCTGAAAAGAAAGCAGAAGAACATAAACCAGAAGGAGGAGAAGTCAATGCTTAAAGCTCAAATTTACACACTTAAAGGATCAAAAATTGGGGAATTAACTCTCCCTAAGGATATTTTTGAACAAAAAATAAATCTTAAACTTTTGGCTCAGGCAAATCATGTTTACGAGGACAGGAGCCATGTTGGTTTAAGGAGTGCCAAAACAAGAGCCGAAATCAATAGAACAACTAAAAAGGTTTACAAACAAAAAGGCACAGGTGGTGCTAGGCACGGCAGCCGCCGCGCTAACGTATTCGTCGGAGGTGGAGTTGTTTTTGGACCACGCCCAGTAAGGCGCATTCTTGAAATGTCTCAAGCTTTAAGAAGGGCAGCTGTTTTATCTGCATTTTCGGCTAAAGCCAAAGAGCAAAAAATAGTTGCATTAAGAGGAGTTTCAGGACTTACCAAAACCAAAGAGGCAGGAGAATTTTTAGAAAAATTGAGTAAAGAAGTTAAGGCTAAAAGGTTTACATTTTTAATGTCCGAAGGCAACTTAAAGAGTTTCCGTTTTCTTCGTAATCTTAAAAACGTAACAACTGTTCTTTACAAAAATGCTAGTGCGTTTGACATCTTTAAGGGTGGTCAGCTGGTTTTAGACGAGTCAGTATTTGAAGTTAAAAAAGCAGTTAGCAAAGTAGAAGCAAAAAAGTAATATGTTAAAACCAATTTTTACTGAAAAAAGCATAAATATGGCCAAAAATGGTAAGTACTCTTTTTGGGTCGAACCAAATGATAATAAAATGGGACTTAAATCAGAAATAGCTAAGATTTTTGGAGTTCATGTAACAAGTATTAAAACTATCAAAAAGGCAGGAGAAAAGGGTAGAACAGCAAGAGGTAAGAAATTTAATAAATTAGCTTCAAAAAAAGCTATTGTTACAGTTAAAGACGGAGAAAAAATCGATATATTTGAAGAATCAAAGAAGTAATTATGGCAAGACTTAAATCAATATTACAAAAAAGATCAGGACGGGCACATGGAGTTGTTGTAGTGAGACACCAAGGAGGCGGTCATAAAAAGTTCCTTAGGGAAGTAGACTTTAAGCGTGGTAAAATCGACGTTTGGGGCAAAGTTGTGGCAATTGAATATGATCCAAACAGAAACGCCGAACTTGCATTGGTTCTTTACGAAGATGGAGAAAGACGATATATTCTCTCTCCAGACAAGCTTGCAGTAGGAATGCGCGTAATTGCATCCGAAAGCGCACCTGTTGAGGTTGGAAATTCTCTTCCTCTTAAAGCAATTCCTGTTGGAATTCAAATTCATAATATTGAAATAACAATAGGTAAGGGTGGACAAATTGTTAAAAGTGCTGGGAGTGCGGCAACAGTATTTGGACGAGAAGAAGATTGGGTTTTAGTCAAATTACCATCGGGCGAAATCAGAAGGTTTTATCCGGAAGCCATGGCTAGTATCGGGCAAGTTGGCAATATTCATGCCAAAGATGAAATAATTGGCAAAGCAGGAAGAAACCGTCATAAAGGAATTAGACCAAGTGTTCGTGGAGTTGCAATGCATCCTGATAGCCATCCACATGGAGGTGGAGAAGGAAGAAGTGGAATTGGTATGAAGTCTCCAAAAACTGTTTATGGAAGAAAAGCAGTTGGGAAGACTAGAAATAAAACTAAGTATTCTAATTACTTAATAGTTCAAAGAAGAGGAGGTAAAGCCGTACTCGGATAAGCGAAAGCTTGATTCGGACAAAAAAATATATGAGCAGAAGCAATAAAAAAGGACCATTCGTAGATCCAAATTTAATCAAAAAAATAGAAAAAGGATTGGGTACAAAAGAAGCCCCAATTAAGACTTGGTCTAGGGCTTGTCAGATTCCTCCGGAATTTGTAGGCAAATATTTCCAAGTTCACAATGGGCATGTGTTTATAGCCGTTTTCGTAACAGAAGACATGGTTGGTCATCGTTTGGGCGAATTTTCACCTACCAGAACATTTAGAGGACACGGCGAAATTGTAAAGCGCACAATGGACAAGACTTAACATTATGAAGAACGAATACAAAGCGGTACAAAAATATTTGATTATGAGCCCTAGAAAACTAAGACTTGTTGTTGGCTTGATCAAAAAAATGAAGCCAATGGACGCAATCGAAAGGTTGCCATTTGCAAGCCGCCGTGCCGCCACCGATCTTGGTAAAGTTATTAAGTCAGCTGTTGCTAATGCTAAAAATCAGGGAGTTTCCGAAACCGATTTAATTTTTAAAGAAATTCAAATTGGAGAAGGTCCAAGACTCAAAAGAGGCAAAGCAGCAAGTAAAGGTCGTTGGCATCCTTTTAAGCACAGAATGAGCCATATTCGCGTTATATTAACAACCAAAAAGGAAGAGGTAAAAGTGAAAAAGGAAGAAAAAGTTGAAGAGAAAAAAGAAGTAAAAGAGGTCAAATCAGCTAAAAAAATAGTAGTTACAGCTAAAGCTGATAAGAAAGAGGTTAAAAAATAATTATATGGGACAAAAAGTTAATCCAATCGGCATAAGAACAGGCTTTTATCTTCCTTGGAAGTCCCGTTGGTTTGCAGACCCAGGAACATTTAAAGACTTTTTAGTCGAGGACGTTAAAATCCGAAAAGGATTAATGGAAAAGCTCAAACTAGCTGGAATTACAACTGTAGAAATCGAGAGACTTCCAAAAAGCATGGTAGTTATTATTACAGTCAGTAGGCCGGGAGTAGTTATTGGCCGCGGTGGAACTGGAATCGAAGACGTTAAAAAGTTCATAGTTGGAGTAATGAGTGATGTTAGGCAGAAAAAGATAAAAGATGTTAAAATTGACATTCGTATTAATGAGGTTAAAAATCCCGAACTTTCGGCTCATTTAGTTGCAGGAAGAATAGCGGGAGAGCTTGAACGCAGAATTCCCCATCGGAGGGCAGTTCAAAAAGCAATTGAACGCGTTATGGCCTCAGGGGCATTGGGTATAAAAGTAGTTTTGGCTGGACGTATTAACGGAGCCGAAATTGCAAGACGCGAAAAATTCCATCAAGGAAGCGTTCCTACACAAACTTTAAGAGAAGATGTTGATTACTCACAAGTTCCGGCACTTCTTAAAAGAGGTTATGTCGGAGTAAAAGTGTGGATACATAGAAAGCAGGGGGAATAAGCAGAGCTTGATTCAGACAAAAGCATATGATGCAACCTAAGAGAAGAAAATTTATTAAAGAGTTTAGAGGTAGAAGACGCGGAAACGCTACTCGCGGAAGTGAGATTTCGTTCGGAGACTTTGCAATGAAGGCTCAGGAAGTTGCTTGGATAACTTCCGCCCAAATTGAATCAGCCAGACGTACAATTACTCACTCCTTAAAAAAGGGTGGACGTGTTTGGATCAGAATTTTTCCAGACAAGCCAATAACAAGTAGACCAGCAGGGAAACGTATGGGAGGCGGAAAAGGAGAGATAGAAACTTATGTTGCAGTAGTTAAACCTGGAATGGTGCTTTTTGAAGTAGCAGGAGCGGCACAAGAGATAGTTAAAGAAGCTTTCCGTAAAGCTTCCGCAAAGTTACCAATAGACGTAAAAATGATTAGTAGAACAGATTAATTAAAATTATGAAAATACAAGTCTTATGAAGATAAAAGAATTTAAAGATTTAAGAACAAAAGATTTAAAAACTCTTAAAAAGATGGCCCAGGAAACAAAACTTAAGGCTTCCAAAAAGAGAATGGAAATCATGGGTGGACGTGAAAAAAACCTTAAAGCAACAAACAATTTAAGACACGATTTGGCACAGATTTTGACAGTTATAAGAGAAAAAGAAATAATCGAAAAATTACAAAAATGAAAGTATTTATAGGTAAAGTAATCGGTACAAAAATGGCAAAAACAGCAGTTGTCTCTGTGGAGAGAATTGTTGTTCATCCTCTTTACAAAAAGAGGTTCAAAAGGGACAGAAAATATCAGGTTCACGATGAGCTTGGTGTACAAGTAAACGACGTTGTCCAATTTGCAGCCAGTAAGCCTTACAGCAAAACCAAAAAATGGAAAATTCTTAAAGTGGTAGGTGTTAAGAAAGGAGCAACTAAGTAATGGTACAGCTTAGAACAATGCTTAATCCGGCAGATAATTCAGGGGCAAAGCGTTTGCAAATCATTGGTGTTCCGGGAAGAGTTGGAGTAGTTGCAACTCTTGGCGACGTTGTTCTTTGTGTAGTTAAAGGGGCTGATGCAGCAGGAGCCGTAGTAAATCACGAAAAAGTTAGAGTTTTAATTGTTAGAACTCGAAAAGAAGTAGGTAGAGCTGACGGAACTTACGTTCGTTTTGATGACAATGCAGGAGTTGTTATTGATAAGCAGGGGCTCCCCAGAGGAACCAGAATTTTAGGACCAGTTGCTCGTGAGGTAAAGGACGCAGGTTACAATAAAATTGCCTCCCTTGCCCGAGAAGTTATTTAATTAAAATTATGCTTAAACTTAAAATAAACGACACAGTAAAAATCACAGCAGGCAAAGATGCCGGTCGTGAGGGTAAAATTGAAAAAATAATGCCAAAAGAGATGAAGGTAATAGTCCCTGGGGTAAACATGTACAAAAAACATGTTAAAGGAGTTGGGGAACAAAAAGGTGGAGTTTACGATTTACCACGCCCACTTACTTTGGGTAAAGTTGCTTTAATTTGTCCAAAATGTAAAAAAATAACAAGAGTTGGATTTAAGTTTGTAGGTAAAGACAAAGTTAGAGTATGTAGAAAATGTGGAAAGGAAATAGATTCAAAATGAACAGACTAAAAGAAAAATACAATAAAGAGATAAAAGCAGCCTTAACCCAAGAACTTGACGTTAAAAATCAAATGTCGGTTCCAAAACTTGTTAAAGTTGTTGTTAATATGGGAGTTGGAGAAGCTGCAAAAAGCAAACAAGCAATGGATCTTCTACAAAAAGACATGGCAGCTATTACTGGCCAAGCTCCATCAGTTCGTAATGCTAAAGTTTCTATCGCCAGCTTCTCACTTCGTGCAGGAATGCCGGTAGGTTTAACCACAACTTTAAGAGGAGAGAGAATGTATTCTTTTATAGACAGACTTTTCTCAATAGTTTTGCCTCGTCTTCGTGATTTCAGAGGCGTACCAGATAAGTCTTTCGATGGTCAAGGCAACTACACTTTAGGGGTTTTGGAGCACACAGTATTTCCAGAAATTGATTCTACAAAATCAGCTCAGCCGCACGGGATGGAAATTACAATCGTCACAACGGGTGGCTCTATGGTAAAATCCAAGCTGCTTTTGGAAAAATTGGGTATGCCATTTGTTAAGGAGGCAAAAGAGTAATATGTCAACAACAGCCAAAGAAGTACGAGAATCAAAGAAGTTAAAGTACAAAGTCAGGTATCATAACCGCTGTAAAATCTGTGGAAGAAGCAGGGGTTATATGCGTAAATTTGGACTTTGCCGTTTGTGCTTTAGAGAATTTGCCTTAAAAGGGGAAATTCCAGGAATTAGAAAGGCCAGTTGGTAATATCACATGAGCTCAAGTAGAAAACAACCAGTTACAAATTATCCGGTAGGAGATTTCTTAATTAAACTTAAGAATGCCAGCATGGCCGGAAACAAAGAAGTTAAAACACACATAAGTAATAAAGTTTTGGCTATTGCTGAAGCCCTAAAGAAACTTGGCTATTTGGACACTGTTAAAAAACAGGAAGAGATCCTTACAGTTACTTTGGCTTTTAAGAATAAAAAACCATTACTTATGGATGTAACCTTAATGAGTAAACCGGGACTTAGGATTTATATGAAGGTTGATGAAATAGAAAAGAAAAAAGGTCCATCAATCTTCCTTATAACTAGCCCAAATGGAATAATTTCGTCCCGTCAGGCAGTTAAAACTAGAACAGGCGGAGAAGTAATAGCAGAAATATTATAAGAAGAAAAAATAAAAATGAGCAAAATCGGAAGACTACCAATACCAGTATCAGGAGCAACTGTCACAGTTGATGGCCGTGTTGTAACAGTAACCGGGCCAAAAGGAACATTAACCCAAAAGTTGCCAAGAGCAATCGAGGTTGAAGTCAAAGACGGAATGGTTAATGTAACAACCCGCGGTAACGCCAAATCAGATATATCAAATCACGGCACAATTCGCGCACTTATTAACAATAACGTTAAAGGTGTCACAACTGGTTGGAGCAAACAACTTGAACTAGTAGGAACTGGTTTTAGAGCAGATGTTGCAGGAAAAGTTCTTAATTTAATAGTAGGCTATTCCCACCCTGTTAAAATAACAGCACCTGAAGGAATAACTTTTAAAGTAGAAAAAACTATTATTACTGTCGATGGCATAAGCCGCGAAGTAGTTGGCCAGATTTCAGCAGAAATTAGAGCAGTAAGGCCACCTGAACCATATAAAGGTAAAGGAATTAAATACACAGATGAAGTTATAAGAAGAAAAGCAGGTAAAGCTGCAGCTAAGACAACAGGAGCTGCGTAAACATATGGAAATCAAAGCAAAAAGATACAATCAAAGAAAAAGAAGAGTTAGGGCAAAAGTTGAAGGAACTGCTGCTCGTCCAAGGCTTTCCGTTTACAAGTCCGCAGTCCATATTTATGGCCAACTTATAGATGACGACAAACAAGTAACAATCGTCTCTATGAGCGATCTTAAAGTTAAGTCAGGAAAAAAGACAGAAAAAGCAGAAAAAGTAGGCGAGGAGTTAGCCAAACTTGCACTTGCCAAGAAAATCAAAAAAGTAGTATTCGATAGAAATGGATTCAGGTATCACGGTAGAATTAAAGCCTTGGCGGAAGGTGCAAGAAAGGGAGGACTTGAGTTCTAAATAGTATGGGAAACTTTAACAGAAACCAACAGTACAATGGGCCACCTAGAGAGTTTGAAGAAACAGTGGTTCAAATTAATAGAATCAGCAAGAAAACAAAAGGTGGAAACCAAATTAGATTTTCCGCTCTTCTTGTTGTGGGAGATAAAAAAGGAAAAGTAGGAGTTGGACTAGCTAAGGCCAAAGATGTAAGAAATGCTATAAGAAAGGCGATAGATGCGGCAAAACGTAAAATGGTTATGGTTCCTTTAGCTGGCACAACTGTCCCTTATTCAGTAATGGAAAAGTTTTCAGCAGCTAAAGTAATGCTTAAGCCAGCTCCACCTGGTTCCGGAATTATTGCCGGGGGCCCAATGAGAGTAGTTTTGGAAGCTGCCGGGGTACGCGACGCGGTTGGTAAAATTCTTGGAACAAAAAATAAAATTAGTAACGTTTATGCAACCTTAAAAGCACTTGATCAAATATCAAACTTGGTAGAAATGAAACGCAAATAACATATGTTTAAATTACCAAAAGTAGTAGAAACCAGAAAAAAGAGAGTTGGCAGAGGGGTTGGAAGTGGTAAAGGAAGCCATACAGTAGGACGTGGTCAAAAAGGCCAAAAGTCCATGGGAGACATCCACATTCTTTTTGAGGGACTTAAGATGAAGAAATCCTTCCTTAAGCGTTTACCTTTAATGCGTGGAAAAGGCAAGTTCCATGCTAAAAGTAAACCGGAAGTTATCAACTTGAGCCAATTAGAATCCTTACCAACCGGTTCTAAAATTACAGTTGAACTTTTGATTAAAGAAAAATTAGTTGATGCAAAATTAGCCAAATTAAATGGAGTTAAAGTTTTAGGTGGTGGCAAAACAACAAAGAAATTTACATTCGAAGGAGTTTCTACTTCCAAAAGTGTTGCCGAGCTTTCTAAATAAATTAGATAGCTTTGATATAACTAAATAGCATTCCCTCATCTGTTATTTCAGCTTCCAATACCTTCGCGGTTTTTCCGTCGGTCGTAAACGACCCTGAGTTTTTTCTAATTCCGGTTTCAATCTCTTTTTTACTGGGGAAAGTTAAATTATCTCTTGTTTGAATTTTATTCAGGACATCATTTAGATTTCGATCACGGAATATAGTTGTTGCATACATGTTATTTTCTCTTTCCTGACCATTCGCGTCTTTACCGGCACCTAGTTTTACATTGTGATTCGCAGGAGAAGCTGCGTACCACATTCCTTTATTATCTTCTGCCAGAAAATAAGAATGAAATGGTTCAAAGTCACCGCCAAACACATGGTCTTCGGGAATCAAGCTTGTCGAGATTATCAGTAAGTTTTTGAAATAATCAGGGTAGTTAGTAGCAAGCATACCAACTGTTTCTAATGAGGCAAATCTGCACTGAGAATCTGTTGATTGTTCAAACAACTCAGTGATTGATTTTTGAGATGGACGGATTCTAATCATTCCATACTCATGAATTTGTTTTAAATAGGCCTTCATTATTGCATCTGCTACTAAATCCAGTGCATCTACTGGAGCTTTATCCTTTCTTGTATCCCCGACAATAATATCTGTCATATTATAATTATAAATCTAATTTTAGTTTTATAAAGAAATTATTTTGACAATTTTCTCTTTGGGTTTAAAATAAGTTCATGTTGAAGGGTTTTAACAAGTGGTTGAGAGAAAGAAATCAAAAAATAGAAGCAAACAGACTAAGTAAACAAGAGCAAGATTATCAAGATAGTCCGTATGCACAGTTATTAGAATCAAGACGACGCCTCGGTATTTATATGAACAATCCAGACAATTTTCAAAAAGTATCAGAGTTGCAAGGTAGACTTTTGGAAGCAAACGGAGGTTTAGTTGTTGGATTGCCAGAAGAGGAAAAACCTTCACTTAGAGAAAGATAATTTACTTTAACGCATTGATATTTTAATCTTAGCGTCCCACTCTCTTACGGTAATTGCATGCCTTAACTTTTCAAGCGCAAGCTGTCTTATTTGCCGAACTCGCTCTGGCACAACATTTAAAGACTTTGATACCTCGTCCAGAGTCAATTCATCATAATATAGTCGCTGGATTACAAATTGTTGTTTATCACTTAATTCGGAAAACAGTGATTCTACCGTAGTTTTAACCTCGTTTACCTCAACCTCCCTCTCCGGTTTGGGATCAACAATATGGAGTGCTTCAGATAAAGATGCCCAACCAGCTTCCTCTTCACGATATTTATCATTTGCTAAGCTTGTCTGGTGTCTAAATATAGCCCTTTTTTGTGCCTCCGTTGTCATATGTGAATTTTAAGGTATAAATTAAAAAATGCAACAAAAAGAAATTTGTGTTCGAAGGGGTTCCTGTTTCCAAAGAAGCTTCAAAATAATAAATCTCCCGTTTGCTAGACCATTAATTACCTTATTGTTGCGATTTTTGGACCATTAAAAAACTCTGCTGAGATCTTTTGTATAGAATCTCTGCAAAAACTTCAGGAATTATCAAAAATAATGTTGTTTTTAGCCTCAAATTGCCAAATTTTGATACCCTCTGACACAAATATTGGTAGTTGCTTCTCATTGTGACGGTGCCATAATTTCAACCGAATAAAACTCGAAAGAAGGTGATTTTGAATGGTTAAAAAGGCAACTAAAGAACAGACAAAAAGAGAAAGAGATTCTGCGAAACTAAAACGAGTTTTAATTTCTAAAGGTTATCCATCTGGGAAGGCGCCAAAAGGAAAAGTAGCACATCACGTAAAACCAGTAGCTGAAGGTGGAAAAACTCGAAGGAAAAACATTCGTGTTATATCGACAGCCAGGCATATAAAAATACACAAAAACAGGAGGAAACAAGGGAAAATCTAGTTTTTGAAAGAAATTTGTGAAATAAACTAAATATGGATGAAAATTTAATTAGAGTTGACGGTATCAAATGGCACACATATGTCAATAGTATGCGTGGACGAAGCGTTCAACCACTTTGCCCAACTCACAACATGCGTTTGAGTGGTGCAGATTATGATCGGGCACTTCGTTGTGAAGAATGCTCTAAGCTATATCCTATTCCAAGAAATCTTTTTGATGAAGAACATTACGTTCTCGATCGAATAGATGCAAACAAATTTAAGGCTATGAAAGTGATAAATTTAGATGATGAATCCATACCTATCGCTGAAGATAAAATAGAGGCTAAGGATTCTAAATATTTTATCACTTCAAGATTGATGAAGTCTAAAACTGGGTTAAGATTAGTTGTATATGCTGGAGAAAAAGGTGGCAACAAGAAAACACAAATATTTGTCGAACCGGATATAAAAAGATTGGCATTTGATCAGAAAGATTTGCACCCATCTGATATTTTCGTTGAGTTAGAAGCAACTTTTATTGACGGAACAAAGCATAAAATTAAAAAGTAATATGAAAAATTTAGATCAGAAAGGTGATGGAATACTTTGCCCGATGGCGGTGATTGTAAGGGATGGGAAACTTTTGTTGGGCTTAAGGAATTACACTCCCGATAAATGGAAAGCAATTTCTGTTTGGACTGTGCCGGGTGGAAGGTCGGAAACCGGCGAAACAATTGGCGAAACTTTGGTTAGAGAAGCCGCAGAAGAAGTTGGAATAACGGACCTAAAAATAAAAAAGTTTTTGGGTAAAATTCCCGGTGCAAAATCGCCCGATGTAGTTTTAATATTTAAATGCGAAACCTCGCAGGAAGCAAAACTTATGGAACCGGAAAAGTTTTCGGAATGGAAATGGTTTAGCGCAGACCAAATCCCAGAAAACTTTATTAATCCAAAAGCCTTACCAATTATAAAAAGAGAATTAGAAAAATCGTCGATCTAATTTATTTTCCTAAGTGTGATGGGTTAAAGTTGTAAGGTAATATTGCAAGAAGCGAAGTTATTCTTCTAACCTTTCCATTTGGATCCGTAACAATAATTAAACAATTGTCTGCGTGTTCAACAAGCCTTTGTAAACACTCTCCGCAAGGTCCTGAATCGCTATCATGGCTTATTGCAAGCGCTTTTATAAATTTTCTATTTTCTTTTGCAGCCCCATCACTAATTGCTTTTCCAATTGCGACTCCTTCTGCATGGTTTGTAATTGAATAATTAACACCTTCGCCATTACACCCTCCCGATAACTTACCATCAATTGTCAAAAGTCCTGCCCCGACCGCATATCCGGAATATGGAGCATAAGCGTTATTTCTAAATTTAACAGCTGTCTCTATTGTGGTTGCAAGTTTTTCTAATCCGATTTCTTGTAATTGAGTGCCAATGAATGCTGTTTCCCGAAGTAAATCCGCTCTTGATGGTACCCAAATTTGCTCTCTCTCAATTTTAATCATAATTCACCTTTATACACTAAATTGTTTTGATATCAACCAGGAAGAATTAATTAAGGAGTCAGTGGCAGTTGAATAAACTAGTTGGAATTCCAATTACAGTTCCCAAATTCCAGCCGTCGTGACGGGCTAAAAATAAATGTCCACAAACACTGGTTCCCGTGTAACCCACTAGTGAAACAACTTTTTCATAATCTACTACAGCCTTACTTCTATCTATTTCAAAATAATAATTATGAATATCGCCCCTGTTCATTAAAGCTTGAACATAATCAGGTTTTAAGGCGATTGCTCGGTCCAGGTCGGGTAGTGCATTTTTATAATCCCTTAGTCTCATGTATGTATATGCACGGTTATTAAAAGCCTGTGGGTAATTAGAGTTTAAATTTATAGATTTTGTATAATCTTCGATTGCTTGTTTACAGTTGCCTGTATCGTAATCGTAATTCCCTTGTTCAAAATAATCTGTTGAGGTTTTTAAGTTTGCAGGTGGATAGGAATCAGTTGCGTGGACGGTTGTACACCAAGTGTCGGGAGCTGTTGCGCCCTTATAAATAACAAAAGCCTGTAAAAATATAAGGAGGGTTACAACAACTGCCGTTAAGGTTGCGGCACGTTTTTTGTCTTTTCTATTTAATAAATAAACTATTTTTCCAACTAGTACTGTGAAGATAATAAAGACCAACAACTTCATAATATTATTATAGCATTCTCTTTTGTTATACTTTTGAAATGACTAAAAAACACATTGTGATAATTATTCCCGGACTAGGTGACCAAATTAAGAAAGTGGCGTGGGCAACTAAGTTTTGGAATAGGTATAAATTAACTCCAATTGTTTTCTCCATGGAATGGGTTAAAAGAGGAAATAATTACCAATTACGGTTTAAAGAATTACTTAAACTCATAGATGACAATTTGAATATTGGAAACAAAGTTTCGTTAGTTGGAACTAGTGCCGGTAGCAGTGTAGCAATAAATGCATTTTGCGCCAGGAAAAGTATTTACAGGGTTGTAAATATTTGCGGGAGACTTAGGACAGGGCCAAGTATCGGTTATAGATCATTTAAAAATATGACAAAAGGTCATCCGGGTTTTGCAGAATCTGTAATAGTTTCAGAGAAAAACCTGAACAAAATATCTATGGAAGACCGCAAGAAAATTATGACAACAAGACCTCTTTTTGGAGATCAACTAGTTCCTTCTGAAACAGTAATTGTTGAAGGTGCATATAATATAACAGTCCCGATGGTGGAACATACTTTGGGTATTACAATGTCACTAACCTTATTTTCGAAGCCTGTTATCTCTTTTTTGAAGTCCTGACTGTTTATCTATCTCGTGCTTGGGGGTTTGGGTGAATCCTGCTATAATTCAGTTTCAAATGCTTAATAAAATATGGCAGTTTTTGGTGAAGTCAGTTCGCACGCCTTCGGTTCGTAAAAAACTTATTGTTACTGCAGTAATTTTAATAGTCTTTCGGTTGGCGGCACATATCCCTGCAGCCGGAATCGATAGAACCACTCTTTCTGCTTTATTTTTAGGTAGCCCTTTACTTTCTCTTTTAGACGTTTTCTCGGGTGGCACCCTAGCCAACTTTTCCATTCTTGCTTTAGGACTTAACCCTTACATTAACGCCAGTATTATTTTTCAGCTTTTGGGTTATGTGATTCCAAGTCTTGAAGCTTTGCAAAAAGAAGGCGAATATGGCCAAGAAAAAATAAATCAATATACACGTCTTTTAACTGTTCCACTTGCCGCATTGCAGGCTTTTGGAATGTACGCACTTTTAAAAGGCCAACATGTTTTACCGGCTTTAGGGCCACTAGAACTGCTTTCCTTGGTAATTACCATGACAGCAGGAACTATTTTTGCAGTTTGGCTTGGAGAACTGATTAGTGAGTATGGATTTAAAAACGGAGTTTCTGTACTTATTTTTACAGGTATTATAGCCAGACTTCCAATTACTTTAAGTCAATCCGCAACAACAATTGGTTCGCAAGATATTTTAAAAATTGGAATTTTCTTTTTGGCGGTAGTTGTGATCATTGGTCTTGTAATATTCATTAGTGAGGCTGCTAGACAAATTCCGATTCATTATGCAAAAAGAAGAGTTGACTCGGGGCTTGCATCTGTTTCGTATCTTCCTTTGCGCCTTAATCAGGCCGGAGTCATTCCTATTATTTTTGCAGTATCTTTAGTTCTTTTACCGTCCCTGATTGGCCAGTTTTTGGCTAATGTTCCAAACACAGCTGTTGCCAATATCGCAAGAACGATTAGTACAGCTTTTAATCCACAAAGCGCAACTTACAACATCGTTTATTTCTTCTTGGTTTTTGGTTTTACTTATTTTTATACTGCGGTTGTATTTAATCCAGAAAAAATTGCTGAAGATTTACAAAAAGGCGGTGGATTTGTGCCTGGAATTAGGCCTGGGAAAGAAACAGAAAAATATTTGGCCCATGTTTTATCCCGCTTAACCATTGTTGGCGGAGCCTTCCTTGGAGTAATTGCAATTTTACCTTCATTCTTTAAGAATTTTGTCGGAGCCAATAATTTGGCAATTGGGGGAACCTCTATTTTAATCGTTGTCTCGGTTGCACTTGAAATAATTCGTGAGATGGAAGGGGAACTAGTTATGGGCAGGTACGACAGATTAATTAGATAAGATGAATATACTTCTATTGGGGCCCCAAGGATCAGGAAAAGGAACACAGGCCAGATTTATTTGCGACAAGTTTGGATTTTCGTATTTTGAATCGGGTGCTTATTTAAGGCGGATTGCAGAGGATAATCCAGAACTTAAAAAATGGCTTTCGGAGGGCAAATTGGTTCCGGATCGTGAGATGACATCTTATTTATCTGCGTTTCTTGATTCAGAAAATTTGTACGATGGTATTATTTTTGACGGGTTCCCTAGAACAGCCAGCCAATATCATTTTTGGAAAAATTGGCTAACAGATCGCGAAATCAAACTCGATTTGGCAATAAACCTCATAATAAGTGAAAAGGAAACAATAAGACGTTTAACTGCTAGGAGAATGGATCCTTCAACCGGTGAGATTTATAACTTAATTACAGAACCACCGCCTTCAGGTGTTGACTCTTCTAAGTTAATTCAAAGAGAAGACGACAAGCTACCAGCAATTGAAAAGAGATTAGCTCTCTATAAAGAACGAACGGAGCCTTTAATTCTTGAATTAAAAAAGGACATTAAAGTTGTGGAAATTAACGGAGAAAGACCGGTTGAGGAAATATTTAAGGATATAGAAAAACTAATTTCATGATAACTATCAAAACACCTGAAGAAATCAAGATTATGGCCGAGGGGGGTAAAAAACTTGCTCGAGTAAAAAAAGGACTCATTGAGGCTGTTAAGCCAGGCGTTACGGCACTCGACATAGAAAATTTGGCTAAAAAGCTTATCAAAGAGGAAGGCGCCGAAGGCTCGTTTAATAAAGTTCCCGGTTATTCCTGGATGACTTGTATCAGTGTAAACGAGGGGTTGGTTCACGGGATTCCCAAGAAAGAGATGGTTTTTAAGGATGGGGACAAGGTTAGTGTTGACGTTGGTTTGTATTACAAAGGCTTCCATTCCGATACCTCGGTCTCAGTTGGAATTAACCTAAGTCCGGAAAACAAAAAATTCTTAAATATTGGCCTTAATGCCCTAGAAAAGGCTATTGCCAGAGCCCATGTGGGTAACTATATTTATGACATCAGCGAGGCCATAGAGTCGACTATAGAGGCTGCAGGCTACTCGGTAGTTAGGGCCTTAGTAGGACACGGTGTTGGCCATGAACTGCATGAAGATCCTCAAATCCCCTGCTTTGTGCCTGGCAGGATTACAGATAGCCCTAAAATTGTAGCCGGAATGGTACTTGCTATCGAAGTCATGTACGCTCAAGGCTCGGATAAAGTAGAGATTTTGGAGGACGGGTGGACAATAGCCATGAGGGATGGTAAAATGTCAGGACTTTTTGAAGAGACTGTTGCAATAACAGAAAAAGGGCCAGTAGTCTTGACGCGGTAGTCGCGTCAATTTGTTTCAGAAAGGATAAATGCAGAATAAAGGAACAATAGAAGTTGAAGGGAAAGTCACACAAGCCTTGCCTAACACAATGTTTAGGGTTGAGCTTAACGATGGTAGGCTCATTTTGGCAACTCTCAAGGGTAAAATGAGACGAGCATATGTTAGAATCTTTCCTGGAGATAGGATAAAAGTAGAAATGACGCCTTACGATGAGAATAAAGGTAGGATCGTATTTAAGTTTTAAGAATAAATCACTATAAGCGAAAGCTTGTTAGAATATCATGAAGGTAATTAGTTCAATTAAACCAAGATGTAAGGATTGCAAAATTGTTAAGCGCCGCGGCGTTTTGTACATTATTTGTAAAAATCCCAGGCATAAGCAGAGGCAGGGTTAATTAGATAAATGGATAAATAGTTGATTGGGTTTTTCCAATTAACAAATAAACCAATTAACCAATAAACTAACACATGGCACGTATATCAGGAATCGACCTACAAGATAATTGGAAAGTAGACTATGCTTTAACTAAAATTAAAGGATTGGGTTGGTCGTTGTCCAAGAAAGTAATGGCAGCAGCTGCAATCGATTCCAAAAAAAGAGTATCTGATTTAAGTGCAGACGAGCTTGCAAAGATCAGTGCCGAAGTTGAGAAATATGGAGTTGAAGGGGATTTGGTAAGACTGGTTCGCGGAAATGTTCAGCGTTTACAGGTAATCGGTTCTTACAGGGGCATGCGTCATAGTAGAAATTTACCATCCCGTGGACAAAGAACAAAAACAAATGCCCGTACAAAACGTGGTAAGAGAAAAACAGTTGGAGCCTTTAAGAAAGAAATGTTAGCAAAGCAAACAGCTGCAAAGGCTGCTGATACTAAAAAATAAGTAAAACTTGATTCAGACAAAAGCAATGGCAACTAAACAAAAAAATACAAGAAAAGAATCAAAACTTGGAAAAGTCTTTGTGTCGGCATCTTTTAATAACACTTTAATTACAGTCACTAATGCAGAGGGTGAAACTTTAGCTTGGGGTTCCTCGGGTGCCTCCGGTTTTAAGGGTACAAGACGTGCTACTCCTTACGCTGCAACAAGTGCCACTGAGAAGGTTTTGGCTAAAGCTAAAAACGATTTCGGAGTTGAAGAAGTTGAGGTTTATGTTAAAGGTCCAGGAGCAGGCCGCGACGCGGCACTTCGTGCAATTAAAGCTACAGGAGTTAAAATTGACCTAATTGCAGATGTTACACCGGTTCCACACAATGGACCAAGGCCAAAGAAAAAGAGGAGAGTCTAATCATATGAGATACACAGGACCAAAAGACAGATTAAGTAGACGCGAAAATTTCGATCTTTTTGGTGCTGGTGCAAAAATCACCAGACTTCAAGTTACACCTGGAGTTCATGGACCAAAAGGTACACGCGGATCTTCACAGTACGGAAAACAACTTCGCGAAAAGCAAAAAGTTAAGCGTATGTATGGAATTATGGAAAAACAGTTTGAGAATTATATGACCGAGGCCTTTAAATCTAAAGGCAACACAGGAGAAGCTTTATTAGTTACACTAGAAAGAAGACTCGACAATATAGTTTACAGGTTGGGTTTTGCTCCAAGTAGACCCGCCGCAAGACAACTTGTAACCCACAGGCACGTTTTACTTAATGCTAAAAAAGTAAACATTCCGTCCCTTCAGGTAGTAGTTGGAGACACAATTAGCCTTGATGGTAAGGGTTTAACTATGCCTGACGTTAAAAAGACATTGGATCTAAAAGACTTTACTGTAGTTTCGTGGTTAACAAGAAAAGCCGCAGCAGGAAAAGTAGAAAGATTGCCAAGTAGAGAAGATGTTCCGGAAGCAATTTCTGAACAGGATATCGTTGAGTTTTACTCACGCTAGCATCTAGCGGGAGCCAAGAATCTCATAGATTCTTACTGTAAAAGGTACTTTATTTTTCTCTATTGAAAAAGCGCCGAGTTCAGGGTAAAATACCGAAGTTGTCGAAATTTAAGACATTCATTAAAGTGCTGGTAAGCAAAGCTTGGCCATCCACTACGTGAATGGTGGAAAATATAAATCATGAACCAACCAATGTTTGAGATTAAAGAAGAAGGTAAAGGAGCCGATTATGGCAAGTTTACTTTAACCCCACTTGAGCAGGGCTACGGCCTTACAATAGGTAATTCCTTAAGACGTGTTTTATTAACTTCCCTTCGTGGTTCAGCAGTTACTTCCGTTAAAATCGCAGGTGTTAAACATCAATTTTCTTCTCTTACAGGTATGAAAGAAGATATAGTTGAATTTGTTCTTAACCTTAAGAAAGTTAGATTTTCAGGAGTTACAGATAAGGCTGTAAAAGCTACTTTAGAAGCTTCAAAAACAGGTGAATTCACAGCAGCTGAAATTAAAGTTTCAGGAGGCTTGAAAGTTGCAAATCCAGAGCTTGTTTTGGGAACTTTAAACAAAGGTTCAAAAATTTCAGCAGAAATTACAGTTGAAAGCGGAGTAGGTTATTCTCCAGCAGAAGAGCGCGAAAGCGGATCAATTGGACTTATTCCGGTTGATGCATCTTTTTCTCCAGTTCAACGTGTTAGCTACAAAATCGAAGAAACCCGTGTTGGAAGATTAACTAATTACGATAAACTTACTCTAGAAGTTTGGACAGATGGTACAGTTGCTCCAAGCGACGCAGTTACTGAATCAGCAAAAATCCTTCTTTCTTATTTTGGACAAATAGTAACTCCTGTAAAAGCTGAGAAAAAAGAAGAGGTAATAGTCAACGATTTGGGAGTAGTTGGAAAACTTTCAGTTGAGGAAATCGGACTTCCAACCAGAGTTGCAAATGCACTTCAAAAAGCCGGCTTTGAAACAGTTGAAGAATTGGCCAATGCCAAGAAAGAAGATTTAGTCAAAGTCAGGAACTTGGGTGAGAAATCCCTCAAAATCATAGCCGCCGCACTCGGAACAAAAGGTGTCGAGTTCCTCGCAATCAAATAACACATGAACAAGAAAATCTTTGGAAGGAAACTTTCAAGGTCACGCCCAGCCAGAGAAGCTTTATTTGCCACGCTCGTAAGGAGTATGATTTTGAATGGGAAAATGGAAACAACTTATGCTAAGGCTAAAGCTGTTCAGGGTGACTTAGAACATATGGTTACACTGGCTAAGAAAGCAGATTTATCATCCCGCAGGCGCGTACTTGCATATTTAGACAATCAAAAAGAGGTTACCGATCTTTTGTTTCAACAGATTGGCCCATTCTTTAAAACAAGAACATCAGGGTTTACAAGAATGATTGCTCTTCCAAGACGCCGTGGTGACAATTCTAAAATGATTAGAATCGAGTGGACAGAAAAAGTAGAACTTAAAGCAAAAGAACCTAAAATTAAGGTCAAAAAGGCAGAAAAAGCTGTTAAACCAAAAACAAAAGCGGTTAAGAAAGCTATCAAGAAATAAAAATGAAAACATATCAACCAAAAGCAAAAGAAGTAACAAGAGAATGGCATTTATTCGACGCCAAAGGTGAAGTTTTGGGCAGACTTAGCACCAAAATCGCAAATTGCTTAACTGGAAAAAATAAACCTACCTATTCCACACATATGGATATGGGTGATTTTGTTGTAGTAATTAATGCCGAAAAAGTTGAAGTTACAGGTAAGAAAGAACAGCAAAAAGCTTATAGAACTCACTCGGGTTATCCAGGTGGATTTAAAGAGAAAAGTTATCAACAGGTAATGGATATTCACCCTGAGCGAATTCTGGAGCATGCAGTAAGTGGTATGATTCCAGATAACAGATTAAAAGATCCAAGAATGTTAAGACTTAAAATAGTTGTTGGGGATAAAAATCCATACGAAAAACAATTAGCAAAATAATATGGTAAAACAAAAGAAAATAGATTATTTATACGGAGTTGGACGAAGAAAAGAGTCATCTGCAAGGGTGAGACTTTATCGTGGGAAAGGCGAAAATACAGTTAATGGTGTAGTTTCAACCAAATATTTTGAAGGCGCAGTTGCTAAAAAAGCCATGGAGAAGCCTTTTGGAGCAACAGAAACTTCCGATAAATATTATTTTTCAGCAAAAGTTAGTGGTGGTGGCAAGAATGGCCAATTGGAAGCTGTAGTTTTAGGAATAGCAAGAGCATTAGTTAAACTTTCAGTTGAAAAGAATAGAGTTCCGCTTAAGAAATTAGGACTTTTGTCTCGTGACCCAAGAAAAAGACAAAGAAGAATGGTCGGAATGGGTGGAAAATCCCGTAGAAAGAAACAGTCTCCAAAGCGTTAATCTTCGTGATAAAATACGCTCAGGTCGGATAAAACTCGGGGTGTAGTTCACCGGTAGAATAGGCGCATGGGGTGCGTCTGAACTGAGTTCAATTCTCAGCACCCCGACCCAATATTATTTTTATAAGTACCTCCTTGACTTCGTATTTTATTCGCCTAATATAGTATTAACACTTGATAATGAATTTTGATAAGTGTAAATATATACTCGCATGGCAAAGACTAAAAAACCAGAAACAGAAGCTCCAGTAAAACAAGAAGGTGCGTCACAAAAACTTGCAGCAATTCGTTTAGCAATGGATCAGATAGAAAAACAGTATGGTAAGGGTTCCATTATGCGCCTTGGGGGTGAAGGAGAAAAATATAAAATTGATGTCATATCAACCGGATCCATTGCAGTTGACTTGGCTCTTGGAGTTGGGGGCTTCCCCAGGGGACGCATTATAGAAATTTATGGACCTGAGGCTTCGGGTAAAACAACACTAGCACTTTCCGTAATTGCAGAAGCACAAAAACTTGGCGGGCAATGCGCATTTGTTGATGCAGAACATGCACTTGACCCGGTTAGGGCCGAAATACTTGGAGTGGACTTGGACAATCTTCTTATGTCCCAGCCCGATACTGGTGAACAGGCTTTAGAAATAACTGAAACTTTAATTCGATCTGGGGCAATTGACGTTGTGGTTGTTGACTCGGTTGCGGCCCTTGTACCACGCGCCGAA
Organism: Patescibacteria group bacterium; assembly: GCA_035260845.1. Lineage (GTDB taxonomy): Bacteria > Patescibacteriota > Microgenomatia > UBA8517 > UBA8517 > DATFUL01. The sequence goes on along the minus strand of DATFUL010000004.1, from coordinate 50,728 downwards.
CTCGAAGGGGAAATGGGAGATGCTGTAATGGGAATGCAGGCCCGTTTAATGAGCCAAGCTCTTCGTAAACTAACAGGTGCAATTAGTAAGAGTAAAACCGTTTTAATCTTCACAAATCAATTAAGACAAAAAATCGGAGTCATGTTTGGGAACCCCGAGACAACTCCAGGTGGACTAGCTCTTAAATTTTACTCATCGGTCCGTATTGATTTAAGAAGGATAGAAGTCTTAAAAGACGGAGAAAAGGTGATTGGGTCCCGCCATAGAGCAAGAATCGTTAAAAATAAAGTTGCGCCCCCACTAAGGGTTGCTGAGTTTGACATAATGGAGACTGAAGGCCTGAGTAGGTCCGGAGGAATTTTAGACGTTGGACTTGAACTAGGACTAATTGGCAAGAGCGGATCGTTCTTTAATTATGAAGGTAAACCAATTGCACAAGGTAAAGAAGCTGCAAAAATGTATCTAAAGGACAATCCAAAAATAGCTGCCGAGATTGATAAAAAAATCAGAGATATGGTAGCTTCCGGTAAACCCCTTCCAAAAGAAATTGGAGAAGAAAGTAAAGAAGACTAATCTACAAATTTAGCTATCCACTGCGTTCGGTCCCCGTCGCCTTTTCTGTTACTTGCTTAGTATCCTTTACAAGATCGTACATTGAAAACTTTATTTCGAAAACACCACCCTCAATTTGCTCTTTTAGTTTTTGATGACGATCTATGATTATACTAGTAATCATTCTCGATCTAGATTTTAACAAGGCTTCTTCTGTAGTGTTAGAATCCATATGCAAGAGTATAAACTCTTATAAATTAAATGCCAACAATAACATCCATAAAACAACAAAAGAATAAAAACCGAGTTAATGTTTATCTTGACGATAAGTATGGATTTGGGATAGACCTCGATAATTTTGTTTTACTCCACTTAAAAGTTGATCAAGAATTAACAGAAACCGAAGTAGAAGATATTGTTAAAAAAGCTGAATATCAAAAAACTTTGGATAAACTCTTAAGGTTTGCCATGATTCGGCCCAGGAGTGAAAAAGAGGTAATGGATTACTTTCGGCGTAAAAAAGTGCATGAGAGTTTATACGAAGCTCTTTTGGAAAAACTTAATCATTTGGAGTTACTCGACGACTTAAAATTTGCAAAATGGTGGGTAGACCAACGGCAAAATTTTAAGCCAAAAACTAAACGAATCTTAAAAATAGAACTTACTAAAAAAGGAATTGTAAAAGAAATAATAGATAACGTACTTGAAGAAACTGTAGTTGATGAGCAAAAAATGGCACAAGATTTACTTACCCGTAAGGCTTACAAATGGAAAAACTTAGAGCCACGTTTGGCAAAACAAAAAATGAGTCAGTATTTGGCAGGAAAGGGATTTGGTTGGGATATCATTGAAAAAGTGACTCAAAACAGGTAAGCAAAACTTGCCACTCCAACAACCTCGTGGTAAAATACACTCATAGTCAAGGAATATGGTAAAAAGAACTTCTAAAATAGCTTCTTTAGCCTCAGGTTTAATCTAAACCGGATATTTCTTCGACTTGAAAATTACAAATATGACAGCACAAGACGACTATAAAGATAAATTGGCCAAAGCTGCCAATATGACCGTGGAAGAAGCCAAAAAGGCCCTCCTTGATGAAGTTCAAAAAGAATTAGCAGGTGAAATTGCTAAGAAAATCAGACAGGCCGAGGAAAAAATAAAAGAAGAGGCAACAGCCCGAGGACAGGAAATCCTTCTTGATGCAATGAAGCATGGTGCCACTCAATACACTGCTGAATACACAGTTTCGTCTATTGTGGTTCCAAACGAAGACGCTAAGGGTAAAATTATTGGGGCTGGGGGAAGGAATATTCGTACTTTTGAAAAAGAAGCGGGAGTTGAGATCGAAATCGACGAAAGTAACGAAATCAGAATTTCCTCTTTTGATTCGGTTCGTCGTGAAATTGCAAGGCGTGCTCTTGAAATTCTTATCAAAGATTCAAGAATTCAACCTTCAAGAATTGAAGAAGTTGTTCAGCAAGTAAAAGCCAGTATGGAAGATGTTCTTCTTGAGGAAGGTAAAAAAATTACTCATGAGTGTGGAGTTTTCAATTTACCAGTTGAGTTAATGAGATTAATTGGTAGGTTTAGATTCAGAACCAGTTATGGACAAAATCTTGGAATTCACACAATTGAAGAAACCAAAATGGGAATTGCCATTGCCCAAGAAATTGGTGCCAATGCTGATGTCGTTCGTTTAGGTTGTTTGCTTCATGACGTAGGTAAAATCGTAACAGATGAAGAAGGAAACCATGTTGAGTTGGGTGTTAATTTACTTAAGAAATATGGACTTCCAAAAGAAGTTATAGCCTGTGTTGCGGAACATCATGAAGATAGACCATTTTCTTCTAACGAATCAGTTATCGTTTGGATGGCCGATGCAGTTTCGGGAAGTAGGCCTGGTGCAAGGTACGAACCACACGAAGACTATGTAAAGAGAATGACCAATATTGAGTCAATTGCAAAAGGTTTTCCTGGAGTTGACGTTGTTTATGCATTCCAAGCGGGCCGTGACGTTCGTGTAATAGTTAATCCAGATGAAGTTAACGATGACAAACTTACAGTTTTAGCTCATGACATTGCAAGAAAATTAGAACAAGAAGCAAGTTACGCCGGGCAAATAAAAGTTAGTGTTATTCGTGAAGTCCGCGCTACAGAAACAACTTCAGCCAAGTAAGTATAAAAAATTCTTCAGTTTTGCTTGACATTTCTAAAATATTGCCGTATTCTTGTGACGAATATGACAAAACCGGAACTAATTGATCAGGTCGCAAGAAAAGCGCATTTAACAAAAAAAGGCGCAACCGAAGCAATTGAAGTTTTTTTGGATGAAGTAGGAAGAGTTCTTTCTAAAGGAGAAAAAGTTGTTCTTTCAGGTTTCGGAACATTCCGAGTAATTTCCATGAAAGGGAAAACTGTAAAAATCCCTAAGACAGAAAAAATGGTTACAATTAAAAATCACAGAGCTCCAAAGTTTACTCCAGGTAAAAAATTAAAACGACAAGTCTCCAGATAATCTTAATGATATACTTGAGGTATGGACAAGGCTATTATTGTTGATCGTTTGGTTAAAAATTTTGAGGTAAACCAAAAAGAGCCAGGGTTAACCGGGGCTGTTAAATCTCTCTTCTCTCCCAAGAAAAAAACGGTGCGGGCGCTACGGGGAATCTCTTTTACTATTCAACCTGGGGAACTTGTTGGTTTTATTGGTCCGAACGGTGCAGGCAAAACTACAACTCTTAAAACTCTTTCAGGACTTTTATATCCAACCAGTGGTTTTGTTGAGGTTTTAGAACACGATCCATGGCAAAGATCTCCCGAATACTTAAAGCAAATCGCGCTTGTGATGGGTCAAAAGAATCAACTTTGGTGGGACCTACCGGCAATTGAAACATTTGAATTAAACCGCGCAATTTATGAAATTCCTACAAAGAATTATCAGGAAAACTTAAAAGAATTAGTTGACTTACTAGAACTTGGAAAGCTTATAAATACCCCAGTCAGAAAACTTTCTCTTGGTCAAAGAATGAGAATGGAGCTCACAGCAGCTCTACTTCATAAGCCAAAAGTTTTATTCCTTGATGAGCCTACTATTGGTCTTGATTTGGTCGCACAGCAAAAAATGCGTGATTTTATTTACAACTACAATATAAAATACGGCGCCACAATTATCTTGACCTCACACAATATGGATGACCTTACAGACCTTGCACGCCGCGTTATTGTTGTGGACTCAGGGCAGCTTTTGTTTGACGGGGCGCTTGAAGAACTTGTTGGGCGTTTTGCCAAAGAAAAGATTATTAAAGCAACACTTGGAAGCGAGGATAATATAGGAGGGTTAAATAAGATTGGAAAAGTCAAAAAATTAAGTTTTCCTGAAGTTACAATTGCAGTTCCCAGAGAGGCAACAGCAATTGCTGCCTCAGAACTTTTGCAAAACTTTTCTATTGAAGATTTAACAATTGAGGAAGTTCCAATCGAAGACATAATACGCAAAGTTTTTCGCGGTGAATTAAAGAAATGATAAAAGGATTTTCTCTTCGAGTAAGCAAAGCTTGGCGCTCAGCGGCAAAATATCTCCAAATTTTTAAGATTAATTTTCAAGAAGAGTTTGCATACAAATTTAATTTTATAATGTGGAGGGTTAGAAATGTTTTTCAAATTCTTTTAACATTTTTTCTTTGGGATACAATTTTTGATAACCCAACAAAAGTAATTTTTGGTTACGACAGAAGTAAAATTTTAACCTATGTTTTTGGAATAATAATTGTTAGGGCTTTAGTTATGTCCGCGCGTGCGGCCGACATTGCGAGCGATATTGCACAAGGAGATTTGTCCAATTATTTACTTAAACCAGTTACTTATTTTAGGTATTGGTTTACGAGAGATGTTTCAAGTAAGGCGATTAATTTAATTTTTGCTGCTATTGAATTCACCTTGCTTTTTATTATTCTTAAACCCCCATTTTATTTTCAATCAAATCCGTTAACTTTAATATTCTTTTTAATCGGTCTTGTTCTTGCGATTTTTATTTACTTTTTTATCTTGATTCTAGTCAGCTCTCTAACTTTTTGGGCGCCGGAACTAAGCTGGGGCGGACATTTTCTTATAACAGTTGTTTTAATTGAGGCTTTGTCTGGTTCACTTTTTCCGATCAATATTTTACCAACTAGTCTTCAGTCTGTAATTATGGCAACACCATTCCCTTACTTAATTTATTTTCCTGTCCAGATTTATTTAGGAAATATTACTGGTCAGGCATTAGTTGGCGGCCTTATGCTTGCTGCTGCCTGGTGTGGAATTCTTTGGTTTGCAATGAACTTTTTTTGGCAAAAAGGCTTAAAAGTCTATGAGGCAACCGGGCGTTAAGGTATATGCAAAGCCTGAAACTCATGAAGTTATGAAAACTTTCAAAAAATATTTAAAAATCTGGTGGATAATGAGCAAAAATTCATTTGTTATGGTTATATCCCAAAAACTCCCACTATCTGTTTTTCTAATAGGCAAAATAGTTAGATTTTCTTTTTTCTTTGTATTCCTTTTCTTTATTTTAAAAGGTTCAAATACCCTAGCAGGTTATACAGGTAATCAGGTTGTATTCTTCTTTTTAACGTTTAGTATAATCGACGTTGTTTCTCAATTTTTATTCCGTGAGGTTTATAGGTTTAGACCAATGATAGTTAACGGCGACTTTGATTTTGTTTTAGTTAAACCTATAAATTCATTATTTAGGGTGCTATTGGGGGGCGCTGATGTGGTTGACTTGATTACGATTCCACCGCTTTTGATCGCAACAGTTTATTTTGGAAGTTTACTAAACCCCAGTTTTACCGAAATTATTTTATATTTGGCACTTCTTTTAAATGGGTTTTTAATTGCAACAGCATTTAATATAGTCGTTTTATCACTTGCTATTATTACTACAGAAATTGATCACATGGTAATGATTTATAGAGATGTAACAAGTTTGGGTCGGCTGCCTGTTGATATTTATAAAGAGCCGCTTAGGGCGTTTATTACTTACTTAATTCCAGTTGGAGTTATGGTTACAACTCCCGCAAAAGCTGCAATGGGTTTAGTTGCTCCAATCGGGGTTATAACATCCTTTGCTGTTGGAATAATTGCGGTATTTGTCTCCTTAAAATTTTGGAATCAGGCCTTAACGAGGTACACTAGCGCCAGCAGCTAAATATATGAAAAATACAATCCATGGAATAGCTTGTGTGGTCGTAAATAAAGAAGGGAAAATACTTCTTTTAAAAAGATCGCCAGACAAAAAAACATTTCCCAATAAGTGGTTTGTCATTGGAGCATATCCTTTAAATGAAAATGACGATTTTGAGAATAAAGTTCATATTGAGCTGGTTGATGAGATTGGACATGATGGAAAGATAATTAAGAGTGGAAAGGTTGTCAAAGTCGAAGTTGGTGATCAAGTAATTAACATTCATACATTTTTGGCTGAGGCATCTTCGAGGGAAATCAAACTAAATAACGAACACACTGAATTTGAATGGATGGATCCCCAGAAAATAAAACGTTTTGATATTGTTCCTGGAACATATGAAATGGTTGATAGTTTATTGAAAAAATGAATAAGCTTCTAGTAATCTGTGGGCCGACTGCAACTGGCAAAACCTCACTTGGAATTTTTCTTGCCAAAGAATTTGATGGAGAAATAATTTCTGCTGATTCAAGACAGGTCTACAAAGGTATGGATATTGGGACAGGTAAGGAATGGGACGATAATATAAAAATTTGGGGATACGATCTTGTTGCACCAAAAGAAGAGTTTAGTGTTTCTAAATATTTAAAATTTGCGGAAGATGCAATACTCGATATAGAAAGCCGTGGAAAACTTCCAATTTTAGTGGGCGGGACTGGTCTTTATATAAAAGGGGTTGTGGATGGTATTCCTACAGTGGACATTCCCAGAAATGAAAAACTTAGAAAAAATCTTGATAAGTTAACTGCGGATCAACTTTATGAGCATTTATCACAACTTGATTCTTTTAAAGCCGGGGCTATGAATTCTTCTGACAAAAAAAACCCTCGAAGACTTGTTAGGGCAATTGAAGTTGCGATGTGGAGTCTTGATAATTCTAAAAAAGATTTAGTGGAATATAGAAATAATTTTGACACTCTTTTTGTAGGTTTAACCGCTTCAGCTAAATTTTTAGAGGATAGAATAAATAAAAGGGTAATAGAAAGAGTTAGTAAAGATTTTGAAAGAGAGGTTAAAAAACTTCTTGATTCGGGGGTGGATTGGAATGACCAATCGATGATGTCTTTGGGTTATAGACAATGGAGGGATTTTATAGAAGGTGCTGTTGATAAAGAATCTGCAATTTCCGAATGGAAAAAAGAAGAAAGGAAGTATTCAAAACGACAGATGGTTTGGTTTAAACGCGATAGTAGAGTAAATTGGTTTGATATCTCTAAAGCCGACTATAGAAAAAAGGTGGAAAATTTGGTCAAAAAATGGTATACAGTTAGCTATGCCAAGAAAAATTGAGATTTCTCACAAAACAATAATATTTGCGACACTCTTCTTTTTGTCCCTCGGTCTTATCTTCTTTTTGCGGGACCTAATTCTGGAACTTTTTGTTGGTCTTCTTTTAATGACAATTTTGGAGCCCATTGTTGGCAAATTATCAAAATTTAAAATTCCGAGAGTGATATCTGTTTTATTGACCTATATTTTAGTGCTGGGGACTTTATCCGGAGTGATCGCTTTAATTATTCCGACAGTTGTCGACCAGACAGCAAGTTTCATAACTGCCTTCCCCAGTTATTTAGAGAATATTGGAGTTACACCCGTTATTAGTTCAGATCTACTAAAAGGCCTTACTAACAATATTGGGATGGCACCAGGTGCTATTTTTCAATTTACTTTTTCTGTTGTAAATAACGTAATCGCGATCTTAACAGTTTTGGTATTTACGTTTTACATGCTTATTTCTAGGGATAAATTGGAAGATCAGTTGGGCCTTTTCTTTGGTGAGGAAAAGAAAAGAGAACTTGGAGAATTTATTGATACTTTAGAGAAAAAGTTGGGTGGTTGGGCAATAGGAGAACTTGCTCTAATGCTTGCAATCGGAGTTACTACTTATATTGGCCTTGTGGCTCTTGGTATTCCATACGCGTTACCACTTGCAATATTGGGTGGAATTTTAGAGATTGTTCCATTTTTAGGACCAATCATTGCTGCCATTCCCTCTATTCTTATTGGTTTTGGAATTTCCCCTTTAACTGGTCTTGGGGTTGCGGTTTTGACATTTTTAATTCATGAAATAGAAGGTTATGTCTTAGTGCCTAAGATTATGGAAAAGTCCACTGGAGTTTCGCCTTTAATAACACTAATTTCTTTAGCAATTGGTGCACGGCTTGCCGGTGTTGTTGGAGCCATTATCTCAGTTCCGGTTGTAATTACACTTCAGGTTTTGACCAAAAAATACCTCGTTAAAGAGTAATTTTTCCAACAAAAAACCCACCTTTTGGGTGAGTTCTTTGTACTTTAGAGGTTAGTAAGCCAGGTTCTGTTTCTCGATGATCATCCATCTATGCCCTCGAACCTCGAAACGTAGTTTGATTACTCAAACTTCGAGAAAGCTATCTGTTTGACGTTTCTTTCGGAGGTTGCAGCGGGTGAGGATTACCTCTTTTCACTCGTTTTTTTCTACCTTTAGGGTAAAAAAATCGACATAGTCTCTGTGGCTCTGTACTGGCGCTTACTTCGTTGCCGAAGCACATGCGCTCCAGCTTACGCTGGACACCCTGCTTTCTGCTGCCTGGACTTTCCTCTGTGCCTGAGCAAGCTCAGATACAGCGATCATCCTTCCTCTAAAGTAGGTTATTATACCATTTCTAATGGCTTCAAGCTTGAATTGTTCAATATTCCAAAAGCATATGCTAATCTTAACTAATGTTGGCAAAAGTAACTTCAGGAGCTACTCTTGGCTTGAATGCAACTTTAATTGATGTTGAAGTTGATATCGCAGGCCAAGGTTTACCTAGCTTTACAATAGTTGGTTTGCCAGATAAGGCTGTTGAAGAATCAAAAGAAAGAGTTAGAAGTGCGATCAAAAATTCCGGCGCTGATTTTCCTATAAGTAGAATTACGGTCAATTTAGCCCCAGCCGACCTTCCAAAAGCTGGCCCTGCCTACGATTTGCCAATTGCGCTTGGAATTTTATTAGCGTCAGGTCAAATTGCACCAGAAATAACAGGTTCACTCTTCTTTGGTGAGCTCTCCCTAGATGGCTCTTTGAGGCACACAAATGGAATTTTACCCATGGCCTATTTAACAGCACAAAAGAATTTCAAAAATATCTTTATTCCAAAAGTGAACGAGAAAGAAGCGGCAGTTGTATCCGGAATTAAAGTTTATCCAGTTGACTCACTTCTTACTCTGGTCCGTTTTTTTAACAAAACAATAGATCTTAATCCTGCAAAGAAAATCGACTTAAAAACCTTACTTGTAACAGGAGAGGCCCAATTTGATTTTTCGGAAGTAGTTGGTCAAGAACAGGCTAAACGCGCTCTAGAGATCGCAGCAGCAGGAGGACACAACATTTTTATGAAGGGAACTCCCGGGTCCGGTAAAACAATGCTTGCTAGGGCAATACCCGGAATATTACCCACCCTTACAGAAGATGAAGCTCTTGAAGTCACTAAAATCTATTCAATTACAGGGAACCTGCCTGACGGGGAATCGATAATTACAACACGGCCATTTAGAAGTCCGCATCATACGACCAGTAGAATTGGGCTAATTGGTGGCGGCAGTAACCCGATGCCTGGAGAAATTTCGCTTTCTCACCGCGGCATACTGTTCCTAGATGAGTTTCCGGAATTTCCAAGACATGTTTTGGAAGCTTTGAGGCAGCCGATGGAGGATGGAGTTGTAACGATTTCTAGAGCAAAAGGCTCCGTTACTTATCCTGCTAAATTTTTATTAGTTACAGCCAGTAATCCCTGCCCCTGTGGCTATTTTGGTGATCCAAAAAAAACTTGCACCTGTTTGCCAGGTATGATTTCCAGATACCAAAAAAGAGTTTCAGGACCAATCCTGGATAGAATAGATATTCATATCGATGTCCCGTCAGTTGAAACGCAGAAATTAATTAGCGGAAGTAAGGTGAAAAGTGAAACTTCAAAAAGCGTCCAGTCACGAGTTCAGTCTGCCCGGGAAATTCAAATTAAAAGATTTAAAGGAACTTCTATTAAATCAAATTCAGAGATGGCTACTCGGGATGTCAAAAACTTCTGTGTGCTTTCCGAGGAATGTAAAATTATGTTAACCAGTGCTGTTTCTACAATAAATTTATCTGCCAGAAGTTATTTTAAAGTTATAAAAGTCGCGCGTACTATTGCAGATCTTGCTGGAGACAAAAATATATCAACCCTTCATATTGCAGAAGCTTTGCAATATAGACCCAAAGACGTTGAATGAAAAAAGAGCTAAAATAAGTGGTGAATGAAATCAAAGCGGCAAAATATAGTGTTTGGGAAATTTTTATAAGACAATTTAAAAATCCACTTCTTTTAATTTTCATAATTTCTACAATTGTAGCCTTCATTTTAGGTCAAAAAACTGAGGCCTTTGTTATTTGGCTTGTAATGTCCGCATCCATACTCTTGGGTTTTTGGAATGAGTTTCAGGCAGAGCGGATTGTTCACGATTTAATTAAGAAAATATCATTTACTACAACAATTATTAAAAATGGAATTAAAGAACAAATCCTTGTTCGTGATATAAAACTAAACGATGTTGTTGTAATGCTACCGGGGTCAATTATTCCAGCTGACTTAAAGTTGACTTTAAGTGAAGATTTGGAAGTTAATGAATCAATTCTTACAGGTGAGTCGTTTTCGGTTAAGAAAAAGGAAGGCGATCTAGTTTACATGGGAACAGTGGTTACTGGTGGCACAGCCGAAGGAATTGTAACTGCAATCGGAATGCGCACCAAGTTTGGTGAAATTTCCAAAGATGTAAGCCATGGTCGGCCGTTAACAGAGTTTCAAAAGGGGCTTCGGGATTTTAGTACGCTTCTTGCCAGAATCGCAGGAGTAACGGTTTTAATTGTTATTTTGGTCGGTTACTTCTTGGGACACCCGGTAGTTGAAACAATTTTGTTTGCTCTAACGGTTGCAATGGGAATTACTCCGGAACTACTTCCCCTAATTGTCACAATTAGTTTGTCTTATGGTGCCAAAAAATTAGCAAAGGAAAACTTAATTGTTAAACAGTTTATTTCTATTGAGGACTTGGGAAATATGGAGGTTTTATGTACCGACAAAACTGGGACATTGACAGAAGGTAAAATTATTTTAACCAAACCAGACCTTGGAGCACTTCAATTGGGACTGCTTTGCAATTCCGCGTATACCCATAAACATGTCTACGGAGATTCAATTGATAAAGCTATTTGGGAATATGCAAATAAAGAAGGAATAAAAATTGAAGGAAAATTCAAGAAATTATTCGAACTTCCTTTTAATTTTGAAAACCGATTTATGTCTGTTGTTGTTGAGTCAGGTAATAAAAAAACAATAATTTGCAAAGGGGCGCCCGAAGCGATTTTGGTTAGGTGCGAGTTAAGTGCCACAGAACATACCAAACTAGAAAATGAAATACATAAAATGCAAAGTCAGGGTTTTAGGACAATTGCAGTTGCTTCAAAAAAGATTACTAACTTCAATTCCAAGTTGGTCAAAACCGAACTCCGCGATTTAGAATTTGGTGGACTTCTTAGTTTTTCCGATGTTCCTAAAAGTGGACTTTCAGAAGTGTTCAATAAGTTTAAAAGTCTTGGCGTTAAGGTAAAAATTCTAACGGGCGACAGCGAAATAATTGCTGAAAAAATTTGTAAGGATGTTAATTTTATTTACGATAAAGTTTTAACTGGCCCACAAATAGAAAAAATGAATGAATCTGACCTTAATGATGTTGTTTGGGAAACTGGTATTTTTGCTAGAGTTACTCCAACTCAAAAAATACGAATTGTTCAGGCACTTAAGAAAGGTAATCATACTGTTGGATTTTTGGGCGATGGTGTAAATGATAGTCCAGCCTTACACATGGCGGATGTTGGTATTTCTGTTAATACGGCTGTGGATGTTGCAAAAGATTCAGCTTCTGTAGTTTTACTCCATAAAAGTCTTGGAGTAATTGCAGATGGAATTCACCAAGGAAGAGTTACTTTTAACAATACAATCAAATTTATTTTAATGGGAACAAGTAGCGACTTTGGTAATATGGTTAGCGCGGCAGTTGCTTCAATAATTCTGCCGTTTCTACCAATGACACCAGTACAGTTTTTGCTTAACGATATTCTTTACGATGTTTCGCAGTTGTCTATTCCTTCAGACAATGTCGATAGTGATCAAATCCTTAGACCTAAGAATTGGGATTTAGCTTATATTAAACGTTTTATGCTTTTCTTTGGCCCAATAAGTACGGTTTACGACCTTTTAACATTTGGAATGATGTACTTTGTCTTTCATGCTCGTGGCGCAATGTTTCAGACTGGTTGGTTTGTTGAATCTTTAATAACAGAAATATTAGTAGTTTTTGTTATTAGAACCAAGAAGATTCCATTTTGGAAGAGTGTGCCCAGCCCCTCATTTTTAATAACTTGTTTGACTGTAGTTGGAGTTGGGTTGTATTTGCCGTTTAGTCCAGTCTCGCATTATTTTGGATTTACACCTCTTCCAATGATTTATTTTGGATTTTTGATAGGGATAACGTTAACATATTTAATATTTGTTGAGATTGGAAAGTATTTTTTAAATCGGAACATATGAAAATTAAATTTGTAGGAATTGCCAGATTTTTATCGACACTAGTTTTAGTTCTTTCAACTATTGTTGTGGTCTTGGTAACTTTTTTGGCCGGTTATATTAGGGGTTATGCGTTTGGTAAGAATGACCAGCAAGTAACAGATCAACAGTATTTGTCACAAGTGGTTTCAGCAACTACTCGCCCAATAGCTTCAAACGCCCCAACTATTATATATATAACACCAAAACCAGCTCCTAAGACCACTTGGGGTGGGCCACAGCTTTGGGAGGCGGTTAACAAAAGACGAGTGGAATTGGGCGTAAACCCGCTTCAGGTTAAAGACGCGATGTGTACAATTGCCTCAATCCGTTTAAATGAAATTTTAGCCCTCGGGCAATTAGATGGTCATGCAGGGTTTAGTAAAATTGCAGAAAGGTCTGATATAAAGCCAACATTTGATAAATATAATGTTGCAGAATTTTTGGTTTCAGGCGCCACTTCTCCCCAAAATGCGGTAGATCTGTGGGAGAACACATTGGGGCACAAAGAACTCCTTAGCGGCGGGCAGTACGTTTGGGGTTGTATTTATGCACAGGATGGATTTGGCGTGGCAATCGCAGCTTTTTAGACCAATCCTTCGTTTTTTAAAAACTCAGCCAGCTTTTTCTTTGAAGTGTATTGGCGGCCGATACTTACAAATAATTTATTAGTATCTGGCCAGTATTTTTTAGGAAGTATTTTCGTGAGCTCCATTTCGGTTTTCTCGGGATTTATTGTATTAACCCAGCCTAAGAGATTCGTAATTCTATGAACGTGGGTATCAACCGCGATTGCAGGAATTTTAAAAGCACGGTTAAGTACTAAATTTGCAGTCTTTCTACCCACTCCGGGGAGAGCCATTAATTCTCCGCGAGTTTTGGGAACTTTTTTAATCATTCCCGACATTGCTTTAAGATGTTTGGCTTTTGTTTTATAAAAGCCAACAGGATAAATCAAATTACTAATTTCTAATTGATCTAATTTACCTAAACTTTTTAAATCAGGAGCTTTAGCAAATAATCTTTTTGAGGCTGCAAGGGTAGTAGTGTCATTAGTTCTAGCCGACATGATTGTGGAAACCAAAGTTTTATAGGGATCATCACCAAAAATCTCGAGTGGAACTAATACATAATTCTTTTTAAATACCTTGAAGACTTTAGGAAAGTTCATATTTAAGTAGGGGAACACAAAAGGGGCCGGTCGTACCGGTGCCCTCTTGCTTTAAGAATTCAAACCAAAGGTTATTTGCCTCCGATCTTGAACATGGTTGTGCCACAGACTTCACAAACAGCTTTTGTAGCTTTCTTACCATTTTTCATGGTAACTTCTTGTGCATCTTTACCTTCTCTCTTGGCGCGACACTTTACACAGTACATCATAATTTCTCACCTCCTTTTCCTTAGGACAGAATAAACTTACTCCAGGCTAAGTATACTACCAGTTCAAGTATTATGATGAAGCTGACCAGGATCAGACTCTTCACAATATCTTTTTTAGTCCTGGTTAAAGAATCTTCTTTTGCCTGAATATCGGCCCTTTTTGAGGCCGATAGCTTCATTTTGACAGTCTCTTTATTCAAAGTTGATTCCCTCTTGACACCAGCCTCTGAAGGTTGCCAGGAATACAAAAAATTATAATGAGGGTTCTCTTTATTTTTGCGTGTTCGGGTGATTGCCACGGGATTAGATTACAACGGATTTAAAGAATGTGCAAATCGATTATTGTGGTATTGACACACCACTTACTAGATGTAAAAATGATTGAGTTCAAATGTTACTCGTGTTGTTAAGACATTTGCACCTGCCAAAAACCATTAAATATTATGCAGGTCTTTTTAATTTCGTCGGTTTTTGGAATCTGGTTGATTGTAATCAGTATAGTTATATATAGAATATTTGCTCTTTTTAATAAACTAACAAAAGGTGTTGAGGTTACTGATCTAAAAAAAGTTTTAGAAAAAGTCCTTGCACAAGAGATTGAAAACAAAAAAGAAGTTAACAACTTACTAAAACGAGTCAGCGCCCAGGAAGAAGCAGGGAAGCTTCATATACAAAAAGTTGGGCTTGTTAGATTTAATCCTTTCAAAGAATTGGGCGGAGACCATAGTTTTTCGCTGAGTATTCTTGACGGTGAAGATAGTGGTTTTGTTATAACCAGTCTTCATACAAGAGATAGAACAAGAGTTTACATGAAGCGCGTTCTAAAAGGTAAAGGGGACATTGAGCTTTCAGAAGAAGAGAAGAGTGCTGTTTCTAAAGCAAAATAAATAATATTTGTAGAATATTATGATGAATTTACAAAAATTTACGCTTAAAAATTTAAGTTCAAATAGACCCACGTTAATTGCGAGCTTTATTGGATTATTTCTTGTTTCAATTGGAATATCTCTTCTGGTTTTTTCGCTTATTTCTCCTAAAGGTGCCAGTAATTTAGTTAATTCGATTGTTCAAAAGGCTAGGGTTGACTTAACTGCTCCAAAAGTTGCGGAATGTCCTACTAATGGTATGAAGTACACAAAAGCCGAAGAGAATATTTGGAACACACGCCGTCCAATTACGGCAATGATTGAAAATAATATTGAAGCGCGTCCAGAGTCTGGCCTATCAAAGGCAGATGTTGTTTACGAAGCTGTTGCTGAAGGTGGAATAACTAGATTTATGTCTGTATTTTACTGCGGGGCTGCGGCTCAGGATGTTAAAGCGGCTCCCATACGAAGCGCTAGGGTCTACTTTGTAAATATGGCAGCAGGTTATGGAACAAACCCTATATACCTTCATCAGGGTGGAGCTAATGACTTCTGTTCAAGTTGTCCTGGAGGTGTTAAGCCCAGGGGTGATATAGACAAAATGGTCGACGCTTATGCCCTTTTAGATAAACTAGGTTGGAGAAATGGATCCCAGGGCAACGACATGGATGGTGGTTTTAATATTGGTTACCCAATAGTTGTAAGAGACCAATATAGGTTAAGTAGTACCCCTGCAGCCTGGGAACATTCAGTTGTAGCCGATCTTGATGAGGTATATAAAGAAGCACAAAAACGCGGTTTTGAATATAAGGACAAGAATGGCTCTCCGTGGACGACCGGGTTCAAAAAATGGACATTTCAGGATGGTAAACCATCAAGTTCGCCTTCGGCAAGTGATATAAAAGTTTCCTTTTGGAATAACCAACCAGATTATGATGTTGAGTGGAAATATGACTCTAGTACAAATTCATATTTAAGATTTAATGGAGGAACACCTCACGTAGATGCAGAGTTTGATAAACCCCAACTCGCTTTTAAAAATGTTGTAATAATGTTTGCACAGGAAAAAGGTCCGGTCGATAGTGAGAAACATATGTTTTATCAAGTAATTGGGACAGGTAAAGCTATTATTTTCCAGAATGGTCAGGCAATTACTGGAACCTGGTCTAAGACATCTGCTCTTGACAGAGAAGTTTTTTACGATGATAATCGCGGTGTGATATCCATGGTTCGCGGTCAGACCTGGGTCGAGATAGTTCCTGCCGGAAATACAATTAATTACTGACAATATTTCCCTGCCCCAAAACGTAAATGGCATCTTTAAGTGATATTATTACTTCTAAAGTTCGGATAAAAATTTTGGAGCTTTTTTTCTCCAACCTAAAAGAAATTTATCATGTGCGTGGCATAGTTCGTGAAACCAACGAAGAAATTAATGCCATTCGTCGTGAACTTACCAAACTTGAAGGTGATGGCCTTCTAAGAAAAGAACCCCGCGGCAATAGAATTTATTATTCGGTAAGAACAGAGCATCCGTTTTATGGAGATCTAATTTCTATGGTTGGTAAGACCCGCGGACTTGGCAAACAACTAATAGATAATAAAAGCAAAATCGGTAAAGTTTCTTTCATTATGTTTTCTGGAAAATTTGTCCGTATGAAGGATAGAAAACGCGAAGATGATGTTGATATCTTAATAGTTGGAGAAATAGTTCTCCCTGAGCTGGCATCACTCATTCGAGTAGAAGAAAGCAAGCGTGCTCGGGAAATTAATTACACGGTTATGAGTCGTGAAGAGTTTGATTTCAGAAAAAAGAGACGTGATCCATTTCTGCTTGGAATATTATCCGGTAGCCGTGCTATGATTATTGGCGATGAAGAAGATTTGGTTAATTAGCTTCATATTAGTTATTACGTTGGCCTCTACATACGTTTCTCTTCCGTTTGGGTTAAATTTTAAAATAGGTAATTTTTCCGTCAATAAAAAATTCGATTTAAAACTTGGACTCGACTTGGCAGGGGGGAGCCAACTTGTTTTTGAGGCCGATATGAGTAAAATTGCACCCGAAAAACAAGCAACAGCACTTGAGAGTGTTAGGAATGTAATAGAAAGAAGAGTTAACTTGTTCGGAGTTTCGGAACCGACTGTTCAAACTTCAGAGTTTCAAGGTAAAAAGAGAATAATAATTGATCTTCCCGGGGTAAACGACACCCAACAGGCAGTTTCTTTAATAGGCCAAACCGCCCAGCTTCAATTTTCAGAGATTAAAGATATTCCAGCTACAAAAACCGCTTCCGCATCTTCAAAATTAGTCGCCACTGAATTAACAGGGGCAGATTTACAAAGCGCATCTGTTGTTTTTGATAATCAAACAGGGAAACCAACAATTTCATTACAATTTACAACTGAAGGTGAAAAGAAATTTGCAGCCATTACTGGTAGGAACGTGGGTAAAACTCTGCCAATTGTTTTAGATAATCAACTTGTTTCAGCTCCGGTTGTTCAGCAACAAATTACAGGTGGTTCTGCTCAAATAAGCGGAAGTTTTACAATAGAAGAAGCTAAACAATTAGCTGTACAACTCAATGCTGGTGCTCTTCCTGTTCCAATTAAACTTATTCAGCAAACAACGGTTGGTGCAAGTCTTGGTGCGCTTTCAATAAAACAGAGCATCCTAGCCGGAATTGTAGGAATTGTTATGGTTTTAATTTTTATGGTTGCTAATTATGGCCTTTTAGGAGTAATTGCAGATATTGGACTTTTAATTTTTGGTGTAATAACAATTGCGCTTTATAAATTAATTCCAATCACACTAACTCTACCTGGAATTGCAGGATTTATGCTCTCAATTGGAATGGCTCTTGATGGCAATATATTAATCTTTGAAAGATTTAAAGAAGAACGATTGGTACGTGATTACCATCAAGCACTTGAGGTTTCTTTTGGCAGGGCCTGGAACTCAATCCGTGACGCCTATGCTGCAACTTTAATTACTTGTTTTGTTTTGGCAAATCCACTTGATTGGAGTTTCTTAAATTCTTCAGGTCCAATACGCGGTTTTGCAATTACGCTTGCCCTGGGCATTTTTATCTCGCTTTTTACAGGAATATTTGTAAGTAGGAATCTTCTACGCGTATTTGTAAAAGAAAGGAGTATTAAAAATGATTAATTGGATGAAGTATCGTTGGCTTTATTTATTAATTTCGGGAACTGTAATAATTTTTGGAATATTTAGTCTTGTTAAATGGGGACTTGAAATAGGTGTTGAGTTTAAAGGTGGAACTTTGGTTGAATATAATCTAGAGAAAGATATTGGTTCAATTAGCATTGTTGATAATGTTAAAAAATCGGGAGTAGAAGTTTCTTCAGTTCAAAAAACTCAGAGTGGGTCTTATTTACTTAAACTTGGCCAAGTAGATCCAACAAAGCGTGCAAATATACAATCTAATTTAGAAAAGACGGCAGGTAAAGTCACTGAACTTCGATTTGAAACAATTGGACCAACGGTTGGATCGGAACTTGTTAAAAAGACTTTATATGGGCTTTTGCTGGCTGCTAGTGGAATACTTATTTGGGTTGCGATTCAATTTAAGAGTTTTAAATTTGGGGTTTCTGCGGTTCTTGCCATGCTTCATGATAGTCTTGTTGTTATTGGAATGTATTCGATTTTTGGACACTTTTTTGGAGCAGAAGTTGATTTACTCTTTGTTACAGCACTTCTTACCATCCTTTCTTTTTCTGTACATGACACGATTATTGTGTATGACCGCGTACGCGAATCCAAAAAAGGTTTTAGTGATGATATTTATAATCTGGCAAATAAGGCTGTTACAGAAACAATGGTTAGGTCCTTAAATAATTCTTTTGTAGTAATATTCATGATGATTGCACTTCTGCTTTTGGGCGGAACAACAATCAGGTGGTTTGTGGCAACGCTTTTAGTTGGAACAATCTCCGGTGCATATTCATCTCCATTTGTAGCGGTTCCAATTTTAGTTACCTGGGATGAACTTCAAAGTAAACTAAAAAGGAAAAACTAAAAAGGAAAAGTGTTAAACAAAAAATTCTTTATTTTCGGATTAGTTTTAATTTTTGTTGGTGTAATTATTTTGTCAAACCGGTATAGATCAAATATTCAGGTTATTTCTCCTCTTCCTTCCTTTTTACCTTTTAGCCCTAATTTTACTTATGCAAAAGTAACACGCGTAATCGACGGTGATACTATAGAAATTGAAGACGGGCAAAAAGTTAGATACATTGGTGTGGATACATCTGAAATTTATCCCAAAATTGAATGTTATTCAGAAGAAGCCAAAAAGGAAAATGAAAATTTAGTTCTTGGTAGAACTGTAAAACTAGAAAAAGATGTTAGTGAAACTGACAAATATAGTCGCCTCCTACGTTATGTGTATCTAGACAATGAATTTATAAATGATGAATTGGTCAAAACAGGATTTGCAAAAGTGGAAACAGTACCACCCGATATTAAATATAAAAGTGAATTTTTAGAGTCAGAAAATTATGCTAAAGAAAATAAGTTAGGACTTTGGAGTAAGTGTTTTTAAATTTTGAATTAGAGTTTCTTTGTTGTTTTCCAGTTTCTTTTCTACTACTTCCTCAAAAAGTTTTTCCAGAATTTTGCCTATTTCAGGGCCGGGTTTTATATTAAGCTCTTTCATAACATCATTGCCGTTTATTTTTAAGTCTTTAATACTAAAGGGTTGTTTTTGAACTTCAATAAGTCTGGTTTTAAATTCCTCCAATCTCCAACTGGTCTCGCGTGCCCCTCCGCCAAGTCTGTCTGCAACGCGAAGCGCCAGCATGTCTTCCATATTATCAAGGCCAACATTCCGTAAAATTCTTCTTATTGCGCTATCCGTTTGGTTTTCGTCAACCGTAAACTGATGCCAGCGAACTAAAGTTACAAATTTGTCCTTTTCCTTTTTAGAAAACCTAAGTCTATCCGCAATGTTTTCGGCAATACGGGTCGAAACCATTTCGTGATTATAAAAAGTGATTACTCCCGTATTTAATTTTCTGTATGTTTGAGGTTTGCCAATATCATGTATTAAGGTTGCAAATCTTGTTACTATATCTTGGCTTTTACAATTTTTAAGCGACATCAACAGATGTGTCCCGACGTCGTAAATATGATGTCTGCCGGGCGACTTTTGTTCCACGCCAAAACACTTTTCCATTTCTGGCAGAATTTCATTCATAAGCCCTGAATCTCTAAATAAAACCATCCCTTCATATGGATTATTCGAACCCAGAAGTTTAAATAACTCATCTTTGACTCTTTCTTTGGCAATTTTTTGGATGAGTGGAGCATTCTTTTTTATTGCCTCAAAAGTATTCTCCTCAATTTTAAATCCAAGTTCACTTGCAATTCTAACTGCCCGCATCATCCTTAGGGCATCTTCTGAGAATCTTTCGTTTGCTTCTCCCACTGCTCTAACTAACTTATTTTCAATATCTTCCTCGCCTTTAAATAGATCTACAATTTTTAGATTTTTGTCCAGCGCAAGTGCATTAATAGTAAAATCTCGTCTTGAAACATCTTCCTCCAGACTTTTACCCCAATTGATTTTATCCGGATGGCGGGAATCAGAATAACCTTGCTCGGTTCTATAGGTTGTTATTTCAAGTGGTTTTTCAAATTCGTCTACGGCAAGTCCTACAGTTCCAAACTGATTATCGTAAAAACCTTCTGGAATTACTTTTAAAATCTCTTCAGGAACTGCATTAGTTGTAAAATCCCAATCGTTTGTAGGTCTATTCATTAAAATATCGCGAACCGCACCACCCACAATATAAATTTCATATCCGGCATCATCGAATTTACTAAGAATATCTTTAACCGAGTCGGGAAGAACTATTTCCATACATCTGATTATATCAGGAGTAGATATTAAGATACTAAGATATTAAGATACTAGGGTATGAAAAATGGAAAAAAGAGGTGGGAACTTCTGAACAAGTCCAAGATTAATAACCCAGACGAAATTATCGATGCACTTCTAAAAAATAGAAACATTAAGAATAAAAAAGAATTTTTTAATCCTTTAAACCCAAATAAAATATCTCTTAAATCTTTAGGAGTCAAAGAGTCAGAAGTTAAAAAAGCAATCGAGAGAATTAAAAAAGCTAAAAGAAATAAAGAAAAAGTAATTGTTTATGGCGACTATGATGCAGATGGAATAACAGCAACCGCAATAATGTGGGAAGCGCTTCATACCTTTGGTCTTGATGTTTTACCCCACATCCCCGATAGGTTTGAAGAAGGTTATGGAATAAACCCTCAATCGATTGAAAATCTTAAATCTCGCGTTGAAAATCTAAAATTAATAGTGACGGTTGATAATGGAATTGTTGGTTACGAAGGCGTTAAAGCTGCCAACAAATTGGGAATCGATGTAATTGTTGTTGACCATCATACAAAAGGAGATAGACCTGTTAAAGCTTTTAGCATAATTCATAGTACTGATACCTCAGGCTCAGGTCTTTCTTGGTTTTTTGCACAACAATTAGTTCGGCAATCAAATACTTTGGAATTAGCAGCAATTGGTACAATTGCCGACCAGCTTCCCCTGGTTGATGTTAACAGATCAATTGTTAAATACGGACTTGTCGCATTAAACGAAACCAAACGTCACGGACTTCTGGCCCTTTTTGAAGAAGGAAGAGTAGAAAATGTTGGTACTTATGAAGTTGGTTATATTATTGCACCTCGCATTAATGCCATGGGCCGGCTTAAACATGGCATAGAGTCTCTCCGCTTACTTTGTACTAAAGACAAAAACAAGGCTTTTGATATTGCCAAAAATATAGGAAGCACCAACATAGAAAGACAGAAAATTGTAGAACAGGTAATTATTCTTGCCCGTAAAAATGTAACGGATCAAAAAGTGATTGTTATAGCAGGGGAAAATTATCACGAAGGGGTAATAGGGCTTGCTGCAGGACGCCTGGTAGAAGAATTTTATAGACCCGCAATTGTTCTTTCTACAAAAGGAGACATTAGTAAAGCTTCGGCCAGGTCAATTTCTGGATTTAATATAATTGAAGCTATCCGAGGAGTTAATCTTCACCTGGAAGGTGGAGGCCACCCTATGGCCGCTGGGTTTTCTATTGATACAAATAAAATAGATAAGTTTACAAAGGAAATAAATAAATATGCCGATAAACTTTTGGTTGGAGAAATCTTAGAAAAAAAGTTAAAGATAGATTGTGAACTCAACTTTGATCAATTAAATTACGATTTACTTGGCAAACTTCAGGAATTCGAGCCAACCGGAATAGGTAACCCAGGCGCTACTTTTGTAACCAAAAAAGTTCAAATTGTAGAGGTAAAACCTGTAGGTAAAGAGAAAAGGCACTTAAAATTAAAACTAAAACAAGGTGAGTATACTTTTGACTCAATATTCTTTGGTGGGGGAGAAATGTACCCAGACCTAGCCCCCGAGGCAATTATAGATATTGTCTACAGCCTCGAGGATAATTCCTGGAATGGATATAAAAATTTACAGTTAAAAATAAAGGACATAATAATTACTTAGTACGTTACCTTAGGTTCTACTTGTAAATTTCTTTCTGCTTCTAAAACTTTTTTCTCAATATCTGATTGCGACATTCCCAAAGGTGCATATTTAGCTGCATCTACCGGTTCGCGAACTTTCAGTCCTTGTGGACCGACAGTCCTTGGCACAGTGCCTCCCGCATAATATTTCCTACCTGCTTCTAAAAGTATTTCAGCCATTTGAATCACCTCCTTTTTCATTTGGATACATTAATCCTATCTCTTCATATGTAAGTGCCGAACTATTTCCTATTACATCTTGAACTTTTAGAACTTTTTGAGCTTGAGCGACGTCAATTCCATTTGCAAATCTATGACGCGGACATACCAAAGGGTTGGGTTTTCCACACGGCCGACCCTGCTCGATAATCTTCATTTTTATCAGCTCTTTATAAAAACCACATTGTGATTCTCTGTTGCAATTCATAGGCCAAAAAAAACCTCCTTATTTTATTAAAGAGGTTAACGTTTAATTGTTTGGCTAAACCAAAACGCTAACCCCCTTAGGTAAGGAGATTAAAGCGAATGACAATGATCTTAGCCGAAAAATTCAACACAGTATGTATATTCTACAAAAAATGCAGTTCTTGTCAAGCCTGGCAATTAAAACTAGAATATAGCATATGGATAGAACTCTAATTTGCGAAACACCAAAGAAGGTTGGGGAGAAGGTAAAACTTGATGGTTGGGTGGATTCAATCCGCGACCATGGGAAAATTACATTTTTAGATCTTCGCGACAGAAGTGGAATTATTCAATGTGTCGGAAAAGATTTGCCAAAATTAACCCCAGAATCAGTGATTGAGATAGTTGGTAAAGTAGCCGACAGGCCAGAAAAACTAATTAATCCCGCTTTAGAAACAGGCAAGATTGAAATTCAAATAGAAACTATCAAAATAATTTCGGTTTCGCGCGAACTCCCATTCCCAATTAATGATGAAGGTTACAACATCGATGAAGAACTTAGGAACAAATACAGATATTTGGATTTAAGACGTTCAAGAATGCATAAAAATATTAAAACTAGATCCAAAGTTACAAGATTTATGAGAAATTGGCTATTAGATAATGGTTTTACAGAAATTGAAACTCCAATTTTAACCAAAACCACTCCAGAGGGCGCTAGGGACTTTTTAGTTCCATCACGTCTCCAACATGGAAAATTTTACGCACTCCCTCAAAGTCCCCAGCAATATAAACAACTTTTAATGGTCGCAGGATTTGAACGTTATTTTCAACTTGCGCGATGTTTTAGAGATGAAGATCCAAGGCGTGATAGAGCTTATGGAGAATTTACACAGCTTGATATGGAATTATCTTTTGTGACTCAGGAAGATATTTTGCAGTTAACTGAAAAGCTTTTTACAGAACTTGTTGCTGAGATTTTTCCAGAAAAGAAAATTGCTAAGTCTCCTTGGCCTAGGATTCCACACAAAGAAGCAATTGAAAAATATGGAGTAGATAAACCCGATCTTAGGAAAGACAAAGATGATCCTAATGAATTAGCTTTTGCGTGGGTGGTTGATTTTCCACTTTTTACAGAACAATCTAAAGAAGATTTCTTTTTCGGATCAGGATCTGCTAAATTTGCACCATCTCACCACATGTTTACATCTCCCCATCCTGATGATGTTAAGCTGTTAGATACTGATCCTGCAAAAGTCCGTGGTTTACAACACGAC
This sequence comes from Patescibacteria group bacterium, assembly GCA_035260845.1. Classification (GTDB taxonomy): domain Bacteria; phylum Patescibacteriota; class Microgenomatia; order UBA8517; family UBA8517; genus DATFUL01. The sequence goes on along the minus strand of DATFUL010000004.1, from coordinate 26,846 downwards.
TTAGTTCTTAATGGTTTTGAAGTAGGTGGAGGTAGTATCAGAATTCATGAAGCAGATATTCAACAGAAAGTGTTTGACTTGATTGGATTTTCAAAGGAGCAAAAGGCAGAATTTGCACACATGCTTACAGCATTTACTTACGGTGTCCCACCGCACGGTGGAATTGCCCCAGGTTTAGATAGATTTGTGATGGCAATGCTTGGGGAATCTAGCATCCGTGAAGTAATGGCTTTTCCTGCAACTGCTTCTGGACAGACTTCGGTGCTTGATGCACCAAGTGCCGCTTCTGAGGTTCAGCTTAAAGAAGTTGGTATAAAGGTAGTAGAAAAATGAACCTCCTAACTAAAAAGAATAATTTTTTGTTTTTTGCCATGCTGGTGTTTATTTTTGTGGCTTCAACCGCTCTTTCTATTTCCGGGCAAATTCCAAAAGTAGAAGCATTGGTTAAATCTAAAATTAGCGAGTCTAAAAACTTTCCACCTTTGCCAGTTCTAGGTATTAATTCTTCCTTTCCAATTCTTTCTGCACAGGGGGTTATTGCAATTGACTTAAATTCTGGAATCACTCTTTACGAAAAAAATGCTGATGCCCAACTTTTACCCGCTTCAACAACAAAAATTGTTACAGCTCTTGTTGCCCTTGATTTTTATCAACTAGATGAAGTCTTAACAGTTGGTAAAGGTGTGCATGTAGACGGACAAAAAATGGGATTATTTACCGGCGAAAAAATCAAATTTGAAGATTTACTTTATGGACTTTTAGTTTACTCAGCAAATGACGCTGCAGAAACATTAGCTCAAGATTACCCAGGCGGTTATGACGCTTTTATAAATGCTATGAATACAAAAGCACAGGACTTGTCTATGACAAATAGCCATTTTGATAACCCAGTGGGCTTAGATGGCGACGGCCAGCGCTCAACTGCCAAAGATTTAGTTCGTGTTTCAGAAGTTGCCATGAGAAATTCTGAATTTGCCAAAGTAGTTGGTACAAAAAATATCACTGTCCATGACGATAGCACTAAATTCTCTTACAATTTAAGAAACGTAAATGAACTTTTAGGTAGTGTACCTGGAGTGATGGGAGTTAAAACAGGTTGGACAGAAAACGCCCGAGAAAACCTAGTTACTTACATAGAACGGGATAATCACAAAATTATGATTGCGATTTTGGGGAGTCAGGATAGATTTGGGGAAACAAAAGAGTTGATTGATTGGATTTTTACAAATTATAAATGGCAAGAAGTTAAGTTCCCCTAGTTCCCGTAATAAGTCGGACTCACAGCTGGTAAATAACCTATAAAGCTATTTGTGGAGTCGCTATCTCCCGAATCAAAAACATAAACTGGTTGATAAAAGTCGCCAGCAGTATCAGCATCAAAATAAGCTAAGTAAACTTTTCGGATTTTAAGAGTCTGGCCGTCTTTGTATTGTCCTAAATTAGCAACGAATGCTTTACCAGCTTGTAACTGATTAAATGCTTCTTGGGGAGTAATTATTGGGTAAGTTGAATATTGAGATTCGTCTACCTGGTAGTAATGATACTGTGCAGCCATTATTTGTTGTTCTTTGGTTTGTGCACCGCTTATTATTGCCCAAACATTGCTTTGTGCGGGGTCGGCTGTAACGCTTGGAAAATTGTCATATGACTTTCTAAATAAATTAACTTTAACAACATCTGCTTCGGATAACGCTAAAACAGTAGCCAATCTTCCGCTACTTAACTTTAAATAATTTGGAACCATTGGACCACTTAAATCATCAGCCAAAACATTTGCTCCGGAAAGCGCTGCCCTGAATTCAGAGGCTGCAATCTCAGCAACCGGAGGGCGGTTACTGATTGGAGTTCTATCTGCCGTTAAGTCGTAACTTATGGAAAAAGATCCGGTAATTATATTTATTTCCATAGTTGATGGGAAATTTGGATTTTTAAATTTATATAAAGAATCAGATTCTTGGACCGGATTTGGATCGTTAAAACCAAGTGCGGTTGCTTTTGCTTTTGCCGTGTCCAAAGAAAGTAAATTGGAATTTACTTTAGGCATAAAATAAACCTTGGCTTGAGTTGGAATATCCGTTGGAAGTGCTCCCGTTGCTGTTTCCAGAGTGTAATTTAACTTTGCCGTAATGTTGTTTACCGGGAATGGAATTTTTCCTAGTTTTCCAAATTTAACTGTTGGGGGAGGCGGACCAGGTGGAAAGACTTTAAGGTATATGGAAACCCCTGCATTAAATAAAACTCTTGCGATTGTTAAAAAAACTATAAAGTAGATTGTATAGCGGATACTTTTTCTCGCAGTTATGGCAACTTGGGTCAGTCCTGTCATCCTTTGAGTATAGCTTCATTCCCTGTTACAATTCAATTACTATGAAAGTCAGAACACGTTTTGCTCCAAGCCCTACGGGGTTTTTACATATTGGCAGTCTTAGAACTGCTCTTTATGCTTATGCATTAGCAAAACATAGTGGAGGGGATTTTATTCTGCGAATTGAAGACACTGATCAAAAACGAGAAGTGGAGGGGTCCGAAGAGGCCTTGCAAAAAACTCTTAAAAAATTTGGTTTAGAGTGGGATGAATTTTATAAACAAAGCGAAAGACTCCCACTTTATAGAAACGCTGCAGAAAAGTTAGTAAAAAATGGAAATGCTTTCTATTGCCAATGCAAACCAAAAAATTCAAAAGAAGAAGGATTCTCAAGTTCATTAAGAGATCCGTGTCGGGATAAAGGTCTGACCTCAGGTGCGGTTAAACTCAAAGTTCCTGAAGATAAAATCGTTTCTTATACAGACTTTGTTCATAAAAAAGAAATCTCTTGGAATACCAGTACTGTTTATGACGCAACACTTCTTAAGACTGATGGTTTTCCAACATATCATCTTGCCGTTGCAGTTGACGATACTGACATGAATATTTCTCACATTCTTAGAGGTCATGATTGGCTGCCGTCTACACCAATCCATCTCCTTGTTTTTGAGTATTTAGGAGGAAAAAGGCCGGAAATAGGGCACTTAACAGATATCTTGTCTGCTGAAACCGGGAAAAAGTTATCAAAGCGCAGGGACTCTGTTTTTGCTGAGCAGTTTGTAGACGATGGTTATTTACCCGAAGCGCTTTTAAATTTTGTAATGCTTTTAGGTTGGGCGCCAAAAGATAATCGTGAACTTTATACACTTTCGGAATTTGTAGAAAATTTTGATATCAAAGGGTTTCAGGAAGCCAATCCAAGATTTTTAACCGATAAACTTGACTGGTTTAATGGACAATATATCCGCAAACTTTCAGATGAAAGCTTGAATTCAAAGTTCGAAAAGCAAAATGCAAAATTTGCTGAACTTTCAGAAGGAAAACAATTAGAAATTACAAAGCTTGTAAAAGACAGACTCAAAAAAATATCTGATATCAGTATTATTGCAAAGTTCTTTTGGGAAGAGCCGAATATAGATAAAGATCTTTTTGGAAAAAACTACAAAGAGCATTTACAAAAAGCCAAAGAGGCAATTGAAAAAAATATTCCACTTGATCAAGTTCCAAAAGATAATAATTTTAAAGTAGGTGACTTTTTCATGGATCTTAGAATTGCGGTAACAGGGATGAAGTTTACCCCGCCAATTAATGAATCGATTATAATTTTAGGAAAAGAGGAAACTATTGCTAGAATAAAAAAAGTTTTGTAAAAATATGTCCCACGACCCGCCCGGAACAACATATAAAATAGATAGAGGAATAGTTGACGCAGATTTTTTTAAGAATAAATTAAAACAAAAGAATCTTGAGGTCAAAAAGGCCTTTAATGAAACCTATCCCCATGTAGAAAAGTTTTTTAACGACCGCGGAATATCTTTAAGTAAAATCCGCGAACACTCTGCAAAAGTTATAACAGCAGGAGCCTTAACAGGTACTCTTCTTTTTTCTCCTCCTATTATAACTAATGTAATGCCAAATCCAACTGAAATTGTAAAAAATCTTGCATATTCTAATAACGATAAGTCTGCAGTTAATTCAATTCCGCCCGCTCAATCTCTTCTTTCCGGCATTCAAAACTATTTGCCGGATAAAATTGGTCCATTAACCAGATCTCAGGAAAAAAATATAGAAAAAATTTTCTCCGACACTGTTGGAGTTAGTACAAAAGCCAATCTTGAGGGTGAACATTTGAATACAACCTATGGTTATATTGGAGCAGAACAACATTTGGTCCGCTATCCGGGCGATACAATTGCCAATCATGACCTAACACCGGACGATGAAGGAATGGCCCCGGGTAAAGGAGCTTGGGGTTACTTTGCTCCTTCAAAAGATAAGTTAACAGAACAAGATGTGCAAAACGAAAAATGGTACGCGGTTGTTCAAACACTTTACTTACCGGATTGGAGTAACCGTCAACCATACCTTAGAAATTGGTACAAGTATAGAAAAGTCTTGGTAGTTAATACTATTAATGGCAATGCGGTTGTTGCTGATGTTGCAGACTCCGGCCCCGCAGCCTTTACCGGTAAGCAGTTTGGTGGAAGTCCCGAGGTTATGAATTATTTAGGTGGCTCAAGATATAAAAAAGGGCCTGTCATAATATTCTTTGTTGATGATCCGCAAAATAAAGTTCGGCTTGGACCCGTAGAGTACAATAATGTTAATGTTCCGGATGTTACCCTAACAGCAGTCTAACTATGTCAAAACTTTTCTACAATAGATTTCAGGAGCCGGACAATGCATTTGTCCGAGTGACTGAACCTAGTGCCAAATAAATATGTCTAATATTTTTTACGATCATTTAATTGAACTTAAAGAGGTCGACAAACAAATTAAAAAAGTTGCTAAAACCCAAGAAGAAAGGGAGGAACTTTGGGTTTTGGTTGATGAAATAGTTCACCACAAAGTAATGGGTTGTATTTTGGGGAAATTGCCAAGTGAGCATCACCATGAATTTTTGGAACTGTTCCATAAAAGTCCACACGACGAAGATTTGCTTTTGAGCTATCTTAAACAAAGGGTTGGAGACAATATAGAAAGTTTAATAAGACAAGAAATTGGGGATCTTTCAATTGATCTTCTAAAAGAAATTACGACTTCGTAATATGGACAATCACTTTAGAGGCATTATTTGGACCAACCACGCCATTGAAAGAATGCGTGAGCGGGGAATTCTCCAGGGAGATGCATGGGCAACTTGGAACAGACCTGACCAAAGTAGAAAAGGCGTGTCAGGGAATTGGGTTTATTATAAAAATTGGAGTGGAACACAAATTGAGGTTGTAGCAAAGCAAAACGATAAAAAAGAATGGATAATTTTATCTGTTTGGTCGAGGATGGTTAATAATAGGGAATCGAAAAAAACATCTTTTTGGAGTAGGATTTTCGGCCAGTCTTCTAGAGGGATTAAATCTTAACTCTCAGCTTAATTTCAGTCCAAAGAGTATAATATTGCCTCAATGCGAATACTGGTTGTTGAGGACGAACACAAAATTGCAGCTTCAATTAAGCGGGGCTTAGAACAAGAAGGTTATGCAGTAGACGTTGCCTATGACGGGGAAACTGGTTATGACCTGGCTTCATCCGAAAGTTATGAAGTAATAATTCTTGATTTGATGCTTCCTAAAATGGATGGCATGGCTGTTTGTAAAAAATTAAGACAGCAGGAAAACCATACACCTGTTTTAATTCTGACAGCTAGAGGAGAACTAAACGACAGAGTTGATGGTTTAAACGCTGGCGCAGATGATTACTTAATTAAACCTTTTGCATTTGCAGAACTTGTTGCAAGAATTAAAGCTCTAAGTAGGCGGCCCAAGTTGGGGTTAGGTACAATTCTCTCTTCCGGAAACCTCATACTCGATACAATTAATTTTTCTGTAACAAAAGGAAATAAAGAGGTTCTGCTTTCCAAAAAAGAATTCTCCCTGTTGGAATATTTATTAAGGCATAAAGGTAAAGTTGTTGGTAAAGAGCAAATCATGCAAAATGTTTGGGACTACGAAGCCGATATTCTGCCAAACACAGTCGAAGTATTTATTGGCTATTTGAGAACTAAAATAGGTAAAGATGTAATAAAAACCATTAGAGGATTTGGATACAAAGTGGAATAATTTAAATATATGTTTACTGAAGCAAGAACAAAACTAACTTTATACTACCTGTTAATCATAATGGCTATTTCAATATTCTTTAGTCTTATTATTTATCGTGGTGCAACTAATGAATTTAGAAGAATAGAGACAGTGCAAAGACTCAGACGTCCTCCGCCAACTGCTTATGTAATCGAACCGGACATCGTTCACGAAACTGAAACCAGAATTGCATTCTCTCTTTTTTATATCAACCTAATTATATTTGTTATAGCTGGTGTAGGTGGATACTTTTTGGCTGGCAAAACTCTTGATCCGATCTCGAATATGGTGGACGAGCAAAAAGAATTTGTGGGAAATGCTAGCCATGAACTTAGAACGCCACTAACTTCCTTAAAGACAGCAATCGAGGTTGCACTAAGAGACAAGAATCTCAACCTAATACAGGCTAAAAAACTTTTAATAAGCAATTTGGAAGACGTAAATAAAATGCAAAAATTAAGCAATTATTTATTGGAGCTTAATCGCTATGAATCAGGAAAAGAAATTCCAATGACAAATGTTGATCTAAAAAATATTGTACTAAAAGTGGTCGGCAAAACAAAAGTAAAAACAGATCTTAAAAAATCGGTTGTTGTGGCAAATGAAGATGCAGTAACTGAACTGGTAACAATCCTACTCGATAACGCTCTTAAATATTCCGGCAAGAATAAAAATGTAGAAATAAGAACAAAAAGCGGAGGAATTTTGGAAGTAGAAGATAAAGGAATTGGGATTTCAAAAGAAGATTTACCACATATTTTTGATAGATTTTACAGATCCGACAAATCAAGAACAAAAGATGGTTATGGGCTTGGTCTTTCAATTGCCAAGTCAATTGTAGAGTTACATAAAGGTACAATTGAAGTCGAGAGTAAGCTTGGAAAAGGTACTTTGTTTCGTGTAGTCATTTGACAAATTAAGTTTAAGCTATTAACATTCTCTAAGAATACCTTGATGATCAAACTAAAAGGTGTATTTGTCTTTCTTCTTATATCTCTTTTATTTTTAATTTTTCCTAAGGACGTTTTTGCTGCAACTTTTAATATACCTTCGGGCGATATTCCTGCTCTTAAATCTGCAATTAACTCTGCTAATGATGAAACAAATTACCCGGGACCTGACACGATTAGTTTGGCGCCAGGTAGTTACACTTTAACTTCTGTAGATAATGGTTCGATTCCGGATGGAGATGTAAACGGCCTACCGGTAATATCGTCCGATATTACGATTGTTGGTGGTGGAACAACATTAGAGAGAGATTTGGGTGGACCAGATTTTAGAATTTTTTATATATCTTCATCCGGACATTTAGCTCTAAACAATTTAACAGTATCAAACGGATCTGGAAAATATTTTGGAGGAGCAATAAGAAGCTATGGAGATCTTGATATAAATGGCTCACATTTTACAAATAATTCTATTCTTGGTTCTGGGGGTGCAGTATATCTTGATAACGCCACTTTAAATATTCAGAACTCAAACTTTAATGGCAATTCTGCACTTGAACTTCCCGGTTGGCTTAATTATGGAGGTGCAGTTGCTGCAGGGGACAATGCGACTTTAGAAACCGATACAACTATTACCAACAGTTCGTTTACAGGAAACTCCGCCAGTAGAGGAAATGCGCTTGTTGCTGGAAGCGGAACCACAAATATTTCTTACTCTGACTTCTCAGGAAACACAGGGAATTCCTCAACACTCATAAATTTTGGGACCATGTATATTTCTCATAGCACCCTCAATAACAATGTCAGTCATGGGAATGTTGGGACAATAGAAACTTATAGCCCACTTCAAACCACCCTCGGCCACATGTATATATCTGACTCTACGATTTTAAATAATTCAATCGTTTCACAAGCTTTTTCTGAAGGCGCTGGAATAATGGCATCTCTTTACGGTAGTTCAGATCAATATAGTGAATTAGTGCTTACAAATAGTATTGTTTCAGGGAATACTGGAGCGACTTATGGCGGAGGAATTTATTCAGAGGGAAAAGGCGTAATAACTCTTACAGACTCATCAGTTACCAATAACGGTTCAGCAACTGGCGGCGGTGGAATTCTCTTCGTGTCTTTTCAAGATCAAGGTAGTTTAACAATAAATGCTGGTGATGTTTCTGAAAATACATCTTCTCTTGGTGCAGGTATTTATGATGTTGGTGGGAGCGTTAATGTATCTGGATCTAAATTCTTAAATAATATAGCAAGTTCCGGTGAAGGAAGTGCCATCAGAATTAACTACGGTTCAAGTGGTCTTGGTAACATCCACTTTGGAAATAGTTGTATTGTTGGAAATGGAAACCAGGGTGTAACTAATTTAAGTCCAGATAATCATGATTTCTTGAATAATTGGTGGGGAGAAGCAAACGGTCCTTCAGGGGTTGGGTCCGGAAGTGGGGACTCGGTAAGTGCAAATGTTTCGTATAATCCATTTTTAACTACAGCTCCAGCAGGATGTCCATCTCTATCGACTCCAACTCCCACCGTGACCCCAACACCGACACCTACAGTAACGGCAACACCAACTCCTACATCAACTTCGACTCCAACTCCCACATCTACATCTACACCTACAGCAACGCCAACACCTTTACCACAAATAGTTAGTCTTAGCCCAGCTGATATTTGGGTGGGACTAAAAAATAGTGATGATAATGGAATTAAGTTCGATCTTTTGGCCGAAGTTTATAAAGGCCCAAGTTTAATTGGATCGGGCCAACTTAATAGTGTAGTTGGTGGAAGCAATGGATTTGCACACGCTCATCTAGATTCAGTTCCACTTGCACTCTTTAATCCGGTAAATGTGAATCCAGGAGATCAATTAAGTGTAAAACTTTATGTTAGAAATGCTTGTAGCGGGTCAGGAAAGAATTCTGGAACAGCAAGACTTTGGTTTAATGATGCAGCTGCGGATAGCCATTTTGATGCAACAATTGATTCCACCAACAGTAACTATTATTTACTAAACGGTTTCCTTCTTGGCACAAGCCCAGGAGTTGGTCCAAAACAACCAATCGACGTTGCTGCTGGAGCAAAGTGTAGTTCCTTTAAGCCTTTTGGAACTTGGACAACAAATCTTTAATTCTTCAGCTTCTTCTAAGCAGGCTGGAATATTCTTGTGCATAGAGTATAATAGCCAGATATCATGAAAAACATCAAAAACAAGGTCATTTCCGCTTGGACTTGGCTTAAGGCTGACCGTAAAAGGCTAATTGGGGCAATCCTTGTTGTCTTGGTTCTTTTGTTTGTTTATTTTAAGCAAAACTCGGCCAGTAAAAATAAAATTACCTATCAAACTGCGACAGTTGCCAAAGGAACTGTGGTTTCTTCGGTCTCTGCGTCCGGCCAAATTCTTACATCAAACTTAGTAAATGTAAGCACACAAGCCTCAGGAATAGTCAAAACAGTCTATGTTAAAAATGGAGATAAAGTTTTCGCCGGTCAGAAGATCGCCGTAATTACACTTGACTCAGATGGTTCACTTGCCAGTACTAAAGCTTGGGCAAGCCTAGTTTCTGCAAACAATTCCCTAAATTCCGCAAACAATAGCTACCGCTCAACTCAAGCCTCGCTTCAAAATATTTATGATCAAGTTAAGGGACATGACAGTGATGAAACTCTTGTCCAAAAGGAAACACGTACCAAGGCAGAAGTTGCTAACGATAATGCTTATGATTCCATAAAATCGGCAACTGCAAATTTGGCTTCAGCAAGCCTTTCCTACCGTTTAACTTCCCCTATAATTACAGCTCCCTCTACAGGAATAATCGATAACATCACTTTGACACCAGGAATGGTCTTGTCTAATAGCTCGACCGCAACCACAACTTCTTCTAACCGTGTTGCTGTTGTTACCACTAAAGGAAACCCAATTGCAACATTTAATGTAAGTGAGGTTGATGTAAATAGAGTTAAACAGGGTCAAAAGGCAACGATTACACTAGACTCTATTTCCGACAAAACTTTTACAGGTGTTGTTCTAACAGTTGATAAAATTGGTACAGTTGCATCCGGTGTTACAAATTATCCGGTTGTAATTTCACTCGATACAAATGCTCCAGAAATTTTACCTAACATGGCCGCAACTGCAAGTATAATAATCGATACAAAATCAGATGTTTTACTAGTTCCATCCGATGCTATCCAAACTGCAGCCGATGGTACTACAAGTGTTAGAGTTTTAGAAAATGGCAAACCTGTAAACTTGGAAATAACAACAGGACTTTCTTCAGATACCCAAACAGAAGTTACTTCTGGGCTTAATGAAGGCAGCCAAATAATTACTGGAACTTCTACAGGAACAACAACTACTTCAGGGTCGACCTCTCCATTTAGTACCTTTAGAGTTGGTGGTGCCGGAGCTGGAAGAGCCACAGGAAGATGATATCAGTTTCTCATTTAAGTAAAATCTATACAACCGAAGATACAAAGACGATTGCTCTTGATGACATTTCTTTCGAGGTCAAAAAGGGCGAATTTGTGGCCATTATGGGGCCTTCAGGCTCTGGCAAATCCACCTTAATGCACATTTTGGGGGCGCTTGACACTCCAACTCTTGGAACTTACATGCTTGATGGCAAAGAAATAAGCAAATTAACAGATGACGAGCTTGCTAAAATAAGGAACGAAAAAATAGGTTTTGTTTTTCAGTCCTACAATTTACTCCCCAGAACTTCCGCTCTCAAAAATGTAATTCTTCCTATGGTTTACGCAGGAGTTGCCAAAGAAAAAAGAGCTGGAACTGCTGAAAAATATTTAAAGGAAGTTGGCCTTGGTGACAGAATCAATCATTTAAGCAATCAACTTTCAGGGGGGCAACAGCAAAGGGTGGCAATTGCGAGAGCCTTAGTAATGAATCCCGCAATAATTTTGGCAGATGAGCCAACCGGTAACTTGGCAACCAAACAAAGTCAAGAAATAATGGATATATTTACAAAAATGAATAAAGAAGGCCGCACAATTTTGATGATTACTCACGAACCGGAAATTGCAAAATACGCAAAAAGAATTATTTATCTCAGGGACGGCAAAATTGTAAAGTAACTAAATAAAATCAAATTATGGAACTTTCTGAACTAATAACATCAAGTTTTGAAGCCTTAGGCTTAAATAAAACTAGAACTGCACTTGCGACCCTTGGAATAATTATTGGAATTGCATCAGTTATTACTCTTATTTCTTTGGGTCAGGCAAGTCAGAAATCAGTTGAAAGCCAAATTCAGTCATTGGGAAGTAACCTTTTAACTGTAATCTCAGGGTCTTTTAGGCCGGGGGACTTTAGAAGTGCATCAGGAACTTCAACCACACTAACACTAGATGATGCCAAGGCAATTACTTCATCTGGGCGTGTAACTGGAGTAAAAAATGTTTCTGCAGAAATTCAAAGACGTGAGGCTGTTACTGCCGGGCGCAAAAGCACAAACACAACAGTAATTGGAGTTTTACCGAACTACAAAGAAGTTAGAAACGTAACTATGGAATCGGGAGTTTTTATTTCAAGTTCAGATAATGGTTCTTTGGCCAAAGTTGCAGTTTTGGGGCCAACAACTGCCAGCAATTTATTCGGCAGTAGTGACGCGGCGGTTGGTAAATCGATCCGTATAAATAAAGTTGCATTTAATGTTATTGGCGTAATAGTTAGTAAAGGCGGAAGCGGTTTTGGCGGAAACGAAGACGACACAATTTTGATTCCCCTCTCAACTGCTCAAAAACAGCTTTTTGGAGTTACTTATGTGGGCTCTGTTTCGGTTGAAGTTGCTGACGCTAAACAAATGGACGCGGTTCGTGACCAAATTGGTTACTTGCTAATCTCCCGTCATAAAATTGCAGACCCAGTGAACGCCGACTTTACTATTTTCTCACAACAGGATTTACTCTCTACAATATCTCAAGTTACAGGGACTTTTACAGCACTTTTATCGGGAATTGCAGCAATCTCACTACTTGTTGGGGGAATTGGAATTATGAATATTATGTTGGTAACTGTGGTAGAGCGCACCCGTGAGATTGGGTTAAGGAAAGCACTCGGTGCTACCAAAAAGGCAGTAATCTCTCAGTTTTTAATTGAGTCAGTGATTTTGACAATTGCAGGGGGTTTAATTGGAATGATTCTTGGAACAAGTCTTTCCTACTTAATTTCAAAATTAATTGGCTTACCGTTTGTAATTAATTTCCAAAGCATTGCTCTAGCAATTGGAGTTTCGGGTGGAATTGGAATAGTGTTTGGTTGGTACCCTGCCCGTAAAGCTGCAAACTTACAACCTATTGAAGCTCTTCGCTATGAATAAAGTTTTGAGATTATAATTTCTTATCCATCTCCACCCCTATTTGATAGAAGTCGTTTTTCTCATAAAAATTTAAACCCTTTGAGTTTTTTGAATAAACAGAAACATAAAGTTTTGACGCATTTTTCTTTTTCGCCCACTTTCCAGCCTCCTCAATTAACAATTTACCAATCCCATGTGAACGATATTCTGGGTTTACACCAAGACTTCCAACCTCAATGTATTTACTTTTTCTGTATCCAAAATCTTTTTCGTGTAAAGCAATAAAACCAACAGGAATATTGTCTGCATAAGCAATGTAACAAAGTCCGCCAATACCCTTTGCTATTTCTTTACAATATTTAAATCCTTCTTTCGAATGTACCCATTCCATATCTAAGTCCTCATCATTATCAATTTCACTTGTAAAAAGTGGATCCATCAGGTTTTGAATGATTTCCCAATCATTAGGTTTTGCCTCCAAGATCTTTATTTCCATACACGATTATATCAAATTTGACGTTTGAGAAATTTGGAACAATTTTTTAAGCATCTCTTCAGGAATGAGATATATTATTCAATAAGATGAAAAATACAAAAATGGTTATGATTTTGGTTGGACTTATTGCACTTGGGGCAGGGTTTGGTGGTGGGTATTACTTTAAAACTTTCCAACAAAATAAGGCTCGTGGAAATTTTGCAACAGGCGCGAACTTTCAACGGTTTACTGGGACACGCGGCGGTATGCAAAATGGAATGGTGCGTCCGGGAAGCACCCAAGGAACAATTCTTTCGATGGACGATAAATCCGTTACTGTAAAAATGATGGATGGCACTTCAAGAATAGTTTTATTTACTGATTCAACAACTTATTCAAATACAGTTACTGCTGCAAAAAGCGATCTTAAAGTGGGAAGCACTATTGCAGTTTTTGGGGCGCCAAATAGCGACGGCAGTGTTAGTGCAACCTCTATACAAATCAATCCATTCTTTGGTAAAATGACGATAGGATCACAGCCATCAAAATAATGGAAGAAACAAAAACCTCAAACTCAAAAAATTTACTTTTAATTGTTGGTGTTTTAGTTGTTTTATTTGTAGTTGGTTATTTTGTTATGAGGGGCAAGAGTACGAGTAGCCCAGTAGTTTCCAATTCCATAGTAACTCCTACTTCAGAAGCAGTTGCAAGCGGTCCAGTTAAAGAATTTACGGTGGACGGGAGTAATTTTGTTTTTGATCCAAAAACAATAACAGTAAATAAAGGGGATAATGTAAAAATTACTTTTAAGGATGATGATGGTAGACACAATTTAGTAATTGATGGATACAACCTTTCAACCAATATAGTTGGTCCGGGTAGCGAGGATTCAATTTCTTTTGTTGCCGATAAAGCAGGAAGTTTTGAATATTATTGTTCAGTTTCTAATCACAGAGAACAAGGTATGACAGGAACCCTAACGGTTCAGTAAAACTTGATGTAGCTTCATATGTTAAGATAAAAGGATGAAACTTATGCCCAGAATTTTTGTTGGAATAACGGTAATTGTTATTGCCATCTTTGGATACCTATCCCTTACAAAACAAAATATTTCAAAAAATATTATCCCGTTCATTACTCCTTCTGCCCCAAATTCACCTCTTAATATTGCTTATATGAGATCGCAAGTTTATCCGGGGAGCATTGTTACAATCGAAAAAACTTTATCGCCTGGCATGAATTATGATCGTTATATTGCTTCGTTCATGTCAGATGGACTAAAAGAATATGCATACTTAACAGTTCCTAAAACCGAGAAACCAAGTGGTGGGTTTCCTGTAATTATTTTTAATCACGGCTATCAAATCCCCAGACTTTATACCCCGGAAGGAAATTACATTGCCTACATGGACGCAATTGCTAAGGCGGGTTATATAGTTTTTAAACCGGATTACCGTGGTAATGGAAAGAGCGAAGGCAAACCCGGAAGCACTTATTTTTCACCAAACTATGCAATTGACGAGCTAAATGCAATTGCTTCGATTAAAAAATTTCCGGCGGCGAGTAAAAGCCAAATTGGAATTTGGGGACACTCGATGGGTGGAAATATTACTTTAAGAACTCTTGAAGTTTCAAAAGACATTAAAGCGGCTGTGGTTTGGGGAGGAGTAGTTGGTAATTATAATGACATTCTTTATAACTGGCAAAATAAAGTTTCTTATAAACCAAATGCAGAGGACTTGCTTTTAAGAAATTTAGGCTCTGAGGGACTACTTGCAGCATTTGGGACTCCTGAGCAAAATCCAAACTTTTGGAATTCCATTGACCCAACCTTTAATTTGAAATATATAACTTCACCCATACAAATTCATGTTGGACTGGCGGACAATCAAGTACCCCCGACTTTCTCCAAAAGTTTATATGACAAGTTGGTGTCATCCAAAAAATCTGTGGAATATTATGAATACCCCGGAGCGAATCATGATATTGCCCAAAGTTTCCCGGTTGCCATGAAGCGCACAATTGAATTTTTTAATAAGTACTTAAAATGATTAAAAAAGTTCTATTGTTTTTGGCTCCATTTTTAATTACTACTGCGGCAGTTGTTTTTTACTTTAAGTTAACTCAAAAAATATCTGCAATTACTATTCCCAATCTTCCTTCAATTTCTTTTTCGGACTTAGTAAAGTTTTCAAGATTTTCACTTGAGAAAGCACCAAGCCAAAGTTTGGTTGGCACAATTACCCAAATAAGTGGAGAAGTTGGGTACGAAAGTAGAAATGCAACAGAAGTTGCAAAAATAAACTCCCCGGTTAGTGTACAACAGGGCGAGAGTTTAATAACTGGAACTGATGGAAGTTTGGTTTTGATTTTTGAAAAGGCCGCGGAGGTTGATTTATTTGCTGATACATCGTTAGATGTTATACAAACTTTGCCAGCTGATTTAGTTTTCGCTCAAACGACGGGAAGCGTTACATATAAAAAACTAAGTGACATACCGGTTTCTATTCGATCACATCATTTATTGATTGAAAACAATGGTGATATATCAGTTTCTATTAACAAACTAAAACCAATTATTACCTTAACTGTTAATAGTGGTTCAGCAACAATTGCTTACAACAATATTTACAATATCAGTAGATTGTTTAGTGTTACGATGGGTCAGACCGTCACATTTAACGACGATACCCGGCGAGTGGTTGTAGAAAATAATTAATTCTTAATTATTTTGTAGCACCCATTCCAGACAATGGTTGTAAAATGACGGAGTCTTCATAACCCAAAGCCCACAAAGCCATGCCACCTAAATTTTGTGATTTTGCGAAATCAACTTTTACCTGCATTGAAGTTTTGTTTGGGTAAAAAACTTGATAAAAAGTTCCAGTTCCTATGTCTTTATATGAATAATGCGATTCTTGATCAGTCTCATCAAAAGTTGCCGAACAACTTGCACAGTCTGCCAAAAACTCCTCAATACTTCTGGTGCTTATTGAAAATGCTGATGCAGGAATTACAGCTGACCTTGGAGTTGGGTTAATTGTCTCCCAAGAGTAACCGTATAAAGGTGTTGCTAAAACTAATTTTCGTGCAGGGACTACAGATAAAGCTGCCTGCACTGCACTTTCCGTATCAAACTCAGATCCGATCCCGGCACCCGACTGGGGCGAAACGGGCCCTGTTACACTTGAACCTTGGTTATGGAAATCATAATCCATTAAAACAATATAATTTGATACTTCAGAGAGAGTTTTGGGGTCACATAAGTTTTTATCTTTTACAAACGAAATCGGCGGACAATCAACGGTAATTGTAATATTTTCATTCAAACTGTTTCTGACATCACTTACAAAGTTTGAGAAATTTTGCCGTTCTGTTGGGGTAGCATCTGCTATTTTTTCAATATCGAGATTTAGGTCTGTAAATCCATATTGTAAAAGAACTGGAGAAATTTCATGAACTAAATTGGCGGCACTATAGATTGGGTCATTTAGTAATTGAGTTATCTTTTCATCGTCGCCACTAAAAACGGTGAGTGACAAATTTATTCCTTTTGATTTAGCATTTGCTAAATAACTATCCACCTTGCCGCTAAAAAGGGCATGCCAACCGGGGTCTGATTGCCCCGGTGAAGTATATTTTTGGATAGTGCCATCACTATCGATTGTTACATTAAAATATGAAAGTTGGGTTATATAAGAAGAATAGTCGTCCGACGCTTTATCTATTAGCCAAAATGGTAAAAATCCAATTACAATTTTTTGGGGCGGCTTAAACACATTCGAAATACTTGAGTTTTTAGTACCAATACTCAAAACGTTGGTTTTTGTAATTAAAAAGTATCCCAAGAAAAGTCCTGCAATGATCCCTGCCCAAACAATAAATACGCTTTTTATATGCATCTTTTTGGTGTTTCTACATTATAATATATTCCATGGACGCGTTTACTTTTGTTGTATTTGGTTTTACAAGTAATTTGGCCCAACTTAAAATTATTCCAGCTCTTTATGATTTGGAAGAAAAGGAAATGCTTTCCCCCGAAACTAAAATCATTGGAATTGGCAGAAAGGCAATTGACCCCACAAAATTTATAAGTGATGTTTTACATACTGAAAATAGACATCATCTCCATACAATAAACTCAGAAGTTGAGTCAAAACTAGTTAGCAGGGTAAGCTATCTTCAAGAAGATTTTGAAAACGAGGAGGGTGATCTTTATACAAAACTTGAGACTGTCACAGGTAATGTTCTTTACTATTTAGCAACATACCCAAACCTTTATGCAAAAATATTTAAATCTCTTAATGACAACAACTTAAATAACCAAGGAAATGGCTGGGTTAGGGTTTTAATAGAAAAACCAATTGGAAGTAATTTAGAAACGGCAAAAGAATTAAATAACTTGCTTAATGAATACTTTGAAGAAAATCAGATCTTTAGAGTTGACCATTATTTAGGGAAGGATGTCTTAAGAAATGTTTTTGGATCGGCTGTTAAGAGTGCTGATGTTGATAGAATTGAGATAACTATTTCTGAAGATTTTGGAATTGGAAAACGAGGAGTTTATTATGATGCAACAGGGGCCTTGATTGATATGGGGCAAAATCACATTTTACAAATGCTTGCGGCGGTAATTGCAACAAGTGCAAAAAGCGATGATAGGGCAGAAGTCTTGGAAAGCTTGATGCTGGATCGAAACAATATTATTTTTGGCCAATATAATGGTTATCTAAACGAAGAAAGTGTAAATCCAAATTCAAACACAGATACTTTCTTTGCATTAAAAACAGAAACAACAATTGACTCGTGGAAGGGAGTCCCAATCTATTTAGCATCGGGTAAAAAATTAGATAAAAATGAAACAAAAATATCTATCTTTTACAAAAATGGAGAGAACAAAACTTTTCTTTTGGCTCCACTTTCTACACCGGAAGAATTTGATCCCTATGAACGTTTAATTTTAGATGCACTAAAAGGGGACCAAACTTTCTTCAATAGTATTCGGGAGGTTGAGGCTTCGTGGAAATTCATCGACAAACTTTCAGTAAGACCCAATAAACCATTTATTTACGAACCGGGGTCAAGTCTTGCTGACTTGATGGCCTCCAAATTTACCGCGTAGGGCAGAAACAACCTTATCGCGGAAATCTTCACTTTCTACACTGGACTTCTGTCTTACTTCAAATGACTTTTCAATTACCGGCACTTTTATACCCAACTCGTGGGCTGCATTAATTGTCCATTCACCCTCGCCTGTTGAATCAATTTTAGAAGAAATTGCTTTCAAATTAGGATCTTCCTTAAACGATTCTTCTGTCCAGCCAACCAAGCGGGACTCGATTACAGATTTGTTATTGTAGACTCTAAATATTTCCGCCAAATCCAAATTTAAGTTAGATTTTTTAAGAACCCCAGCTCCTTCTGCAATTGCTTGCATCATTCCATATTCAATTCCATTGTGAACCATTTTGGCAAAATGCCCGGCTCCTAATTTTCCAAATAATCCCAAGGCTTTTGGCGCTGCTACGATTTTGAGAACTTTCTCAATTCTTTTGTAATCTTTCATAGTGCCACCTACCATTAAACATGCACCGTTCCTGGCCCCCTTTGGCCCGCCTGAGGTTCCTATATCCATAAAATGTACTTTACCTTTTAACTTCTTTCCGCGTTTAACGGTATCTTTGTAAAAAGAATTTCCACCATCGATTATTAAATCCTTTTTATTAACATGGGGAATAAGTTTATCGATCATTTCATCAACTGGTTTTCCTTGCGGGACCATTATCCAAATAACTCTAGGCGAATCTAATTTACTAATTAAGTCTTTATGATCTTTGGCGGGAGTGGCACCAAATTTAACAACTTCATCAACATCGTCCTTGGATCTATTCCAAACAACTACTTTGATTTTCTTTTCCAATAAGTGAAGAACAACCCCTTTGCCCATTTTCCCGAGGCCTACAAAACCAATTTCCATGTTTTTATTGGGTGGCACTCTTAACAGGTTTTCGTGCATTCATTCTGTTTTGTTTCTGAAGAAATGATGCATGTCTTTTCTCCTGTTCAATACTAAGCATTCCGTCTACTTTCTTTTGGCAATCGGGGTCTGGACAAATAGTTTCTGTCGTAACAATAATACTATTGCCTATTTTTTCTTCGTTGGTAGAGAGGACAATTCTCGCCTTTCCGCACCTCACGCAAACACTTGTGTTAATTGTATCCATATCTATTAGCTAATAATGTCGTTTTGAAGTACGAAAGTTCAAGCTAGAACCTATTATAACACGTTTTGAAGCAAAAAACTTAGAAACCTAAATTTTTGTTAACTAAAATTATATTCACTTTTCTACCCATTGCGGGGTTTTCCTTTTTAAAAATTAATATTTTACTTATGCCGCTGCCAACTCCATATAACGATTTCATACGTTTATCCTCTAGTGGGTAAACATACTCTTCTAGCCGCTTCATAGCCTCATCCAGATTAGGAACTATTTTTTGTGTTCCGACCACGAAGATTAAATTTGACGATGTAAAAGCAACATGTGGGAGTTGGCTACCCGAATTACTTGCAATTATAAATTCTCCATTTTCAGCCATTGCATGAACACTGCCTAAATAATAGTCAGACATGGTAGACTGTTTTCTTAACTCTTTTCTTTTTTCGGGATCGTTTTCACTGACTATTTTTGTATGAAGATCGTTCCATCCGGTATTTCCTGACTTCAAGAAATCTGCATATCCAATTTGGTTCAGAGTTGTGGAGGTTCCATTCATCACGCTTGCGCCTTTGGGAATTATCAATTTAATTTTCTCTAAAGCTTCAACACCATTTTCAACAGCAAAAACAGAATAGCCTTTTTCCTCTAAGGACTTGATTGTTTTATCGATGATCTCTTTATTGGCAAGTTTTGAGTAATCCATGTTATAATAATTGCTACAGATACTAGAGTACTACAGAATTTGTAGCAATGTCAATATCAATTAAACATCCTTGTTCTGTGAAAAGTTTAGAGATGCTAGGCGACTTTTGGACGCTTTCAATTATTCAAGTTCTTGCTCCCAGTCAAAAAAGATTTAAAGAGATCGAAAAGGAAATATCTGGCATTAATCCCACTACATTAAGCGGGCGCCTCAAAAAACTGGAAAAGGAAGGATTGGTTTCCAGAAAAGAAGAAACATTAAACAAATTATCAGTGGTTTATGCGTTAACAGCTAAAGGACGCGGAATTCTTCCAATACTTATTCAAATCCGTAAATTTTCAACAAAGTTTCTTTAGGGGAATATAGCAAATTTAATACCAATCGCCAATAGAAAAAATGCAACAACGTACCTAAATTTTTCCTGTGGAATTTTGTCTACCATCACTTTTCCAAGTCTAACCCCTAGGAATGACATTAAAATAAAAAATGGGAGCCCAATCAATAAAGTATGATTTATTTTTGTTCCCCCTACAAAGTATCCTGCAATTCTTGAGGCGTCCACTGTTGCCCCAACAATACCTGTCGTAAAAACGTAAATTTCTTTTTGCAAATTAAATGCAGTTAATACTACAGCTCGGACGGCTCCGCCTCCAACTCCCGTTAAGCCGCCTAAAAGTCCGGATAGCCCACCCCCAATAAATGCTGAGGTAGTATTTGGTTTAATTTTAAATTTTGGTCTTAAAGTAATAAATAAAACATAAATGATTAAGAAAATTCCTACGGCTCTTGAAAGAAGGGTGGTTGAAAGCTCGAAGGTCAAAGAAGCCCCGATGTAGGCGGCAATAACTCCGGGAATACCGAAGGCTAAAAGTATTTTCCAATTTAAGCCCTTTTTAAATAAAAATATTTTCCAAACATCCCCAAACCAATGGACAACTCCAACAAACAGTAAAGTTTCGGCATAGGGAAGGAAGAAAAGCATTATGGGGACCATCAATGTCGAGATTCCAAATCCACTAATAGTTCCAACTGCGGAAGCAGAAATAGTAAGGAGAGACACCCAAAATATTTGGCTTATCACTCTTTATTTTAGCACCAATTTAGCCAACAAAAGTTAAAGCAACACCTTTTTTGTCTCCACGGCCTGTACGACCAATTCTATGAATATAAGTTTCGTATGACTCTGGTAAATCATAATTAATAACATGACTTACATTTGGAATATCAAGGCCACGGGAAGCCACGTCAGTTGCGATTAAAATTTGAATATCGTTTCTTTTAAATTTTTCCAAAATTCTAATTCTTTGGCCTTGGTTTTTATTACCGTGAATAGCATCTGCCTTAAAGCCACGACCAATTAGATCGTCTGATAATTTTTGAACACCATGTTTGGTTCTACCAAAAATTAGGACTTTTTCAAATCCATCACTAATAAGCAAATCGTGTAGCGTGTCAATTTTTGACTTAGTTTGATTTGCCTTTACTAATTCTTGTTTAACTTGAGTTGTAATATCTCCAGTTTTAACGGAAACTGTGACCGGGTTTTTTACAAAGCCTTGCATAATTCCGGCAACTTTAGCGTCAACAGTTGCAGAAAAGAATAATGATTGCCTATTGGGTGAAAGCATAGAAATCATATTACTGATTACAGGTAAAAATCCAACGTCAACCATGTGATCGGCTTCGTCAAGCACCACAGAACCAAAATTGCTCAAGTTAAGACTGTGGGAACGGATGTGGTCTTCAAGTCTTCCTGGTGTTCCAATTACAAAATTTGGATTACGTCTTAAGTCTTCTTTTTGTCTCCACATGTTGGCTCCACCAATGCAAAGAGCAGAATAAATCTGAAGCCCATTAGCAAATGAATAAAATTCATCTCTAATTTGGGCTGCAAGTTCACGGGTAGGAGTAACAATTAAAACTCTTTGGTTTCTGTCTTTTAATACCTTTTCAATTAAAGGAATTAAAAATGCTGCGGTTTTGCCTGTACCTGTATTTGCCATTCCAATCAAGTCGCGTCCTTCAAGGATTGGGGGAATGGCTTGATCTTGAATTGGGGTTGGAGTTTTATAACCCTTAGAAAGAACATTTCTTTTAATAGAATCAGAAATAGGGAAGTCTGAAAATTGGTGTTTAATTACATATTCTTCGACTTCTGTAGTGACCTGCGGCAAATTTACAATTTGGCTTGGGTCAAAAGTTTTGATTCTGCGAAATCCACCACTTCTACCTCCACCACGGAAACTATTTCCACCAAAGGAACCGCCACCTGAACGTGACCTGCCGCCGTTTCTTCTGTTGTTGTTGAATCTGTTGTACATAATTAAGGGAACAGAACTGCTTAAAGAAAAAGTATATTAGGTAAATTTAGTGAAGAAAAAGATACAAATAAATATACTTGGGGTACCTTTGTCTTGTTATAACTAAGCTTAAAAAATTAACTCGTTTAAGCAGATCTATTGCTTTAAATCTGCCAACTAAGAGGTAGTATAGCACTCAATAGCCTGATTGTCAAGAAACTATGGGGTAGGCACGAGCTAGGCAAGGGCCTTGATTATGGCTTCTCTTATGTTTTTGCCTCCAAACCAGCCATTAAGAAAGACTACAGCGTGCTTATTCTTGTTCCATTCCTGGAGGTAGTATTTATCAACCCTGCCACCCTTTTTCTGAAGCGCCACAATTAGTTTGGTTAACGAAAGTGAATTGTTGATAAGTCTATTATATTCCATTCGGACTATGATTTGTTGAGCAACCTATTCGCTTGAGGCGGGGCCTGAAATTAAAGCTTCCTTTTTTTTCTTTGACCATGTTTTAAGTTGCCACTCCCTTCCCATCGCCTCTTTTCTGGTTGAGTATTTTTCTGAATAAACCAGATTTACGGAACTAAAGGCCCGTGTATATTTGGCGGCCCTTTTTGATTTGGTTTTGTGTTCATTTATACGTTTTTCTAGGTCGTTGGTCTGACCTATATACAAGGTATTTTTTGAAGTTCTTAAAATATAGACAAAATAATCCATAAACGATTATATCTCGGATTAGCTTGATCGAAGCGAATAAGTTTCCAGGCATTTAATTATTATTTAATATTTATTTATCTATACTGTATATAGTATGAGGATTCTTCTGATTGATGATGATTTAGAAGCTTCAAGGTCAGTAAAAAAGGCACTTAGAAATTACTATGTAGTTGAGAGTGCAAAAACGTATGAGGACGGAGAATATAAGGCTCAGGTTAATGGGTACGACTCTCTACTTATTGATTATACCCTTCCGGACATGGATGGAATTCAGTTGTGTAAAAAATTAAGAGATGGTGGATTTAATAAATCTATAATAATTCTAACTGGGAATGATGAAATTAAAAATAAAGTAGCTGCACTTAATAGTGGCGCCGACGACTATATAACTCGGCCATTTGATCTTGAGGAACTTAGGGCCCGTATTGAATCTACTTTTAGAAGATATCCTGAAAATACACATTCTGATGTTTTAATCGTTGGGGATTTGTCTTTAGATTTGAGTAAAAGAAAAGCTATAAGAAGCGGCAAGGAACTTGCCTTAAAGCGAAAAGAATTTGATATTTTGGAATACCTAATGCGGAATTCTGGAAGAGTAGTGACTCGGCCCATGATTTTTGACACTATCTGGGATAGTAACGACGAAAACTTTACAAATGTAATAGATGTTCATATTAAATATCTACGTGATCTGGTGGATCGTGATTCAAATAAGAAATTGATTAAAACCGTTCATGGTTATGGTTACAAGATAGAAGCGTGAAGGAAGATTATCTTTCAATAAACTTAAAACGAGGAACTTTTTTACCATTAATCTCTACTTTTTCTAAAAACATTTTAACGGGCCTTACCCAGAGTTTACCCTGGGGATTTTCGTATAAAGCTTCGTAGACAACTAGCTCTTCTAGCGTTTCAGAATGTTTGGCAACACCAATTACTTTATAAAAATTTCCGGTTTTAGAATGTTGATATTTACCTAGTTTCATATAATTATTTATCTAAGTCCTGAATAATTTCCTCTGCATGTGTAAGTGGATTTACTTTGGGGTAAATTTTTTCGATGTTTCCATCCGGGTTAATCAAATAAGTCATTCGTATTATTCCATCATATTCACGGCCCATAAACTTCTTAGGTCCCCAAGCCCCATAAGCAATTATTGTTTCTTTACTCTCGTCACTTAAAATTGGAAAGTTAAGATCGTATTTTTCTGCAAACTTTTTATGAGACTTTACTGAATCTTTGGAGACCCCCAATACAACAACATTTAGTTTTGTCAGTTCACGAAATGAATCGCGGAAACTACAAGCTTCCTTAGTACACCCAGGAGTGTCATCCTTGGGGTAAAAGTATAAAACAACCCATTTGCCATGATAATTTGTTAATGAATGATATTTTCCGTCCTGATCGGGAAGTGAAAAATCTATTGCAGAATCACCTTCTTTTTGCGTCAATTTTTTAATCATACAATTTGGGAGCGAATCGTGGAAACATGTTCACATAGTTGCCCGTCTTGGCTGAGCGCTATGGTCTAGAACCCTTCGATCCCATAACTCATTTTTTATATTTCAAACTTAGATAAGATATTTTTATCAAACCCTGAGCTTGTTGCAGTTATTTCAGAAACAGGTAGATCGATGTTCTTTTTAATTTGTTGTTCTATTTCTCGACATGCAGACACAAGATCTTCAAAATCCAGCCTTGAAGTATATTTAGGCATCCTTGCTCTAACATCTGAAAGTCTTTCTTCTAACGTACCAACTCCAAACGGAAGTGTCCTTAAATCAGCATAATACAAAAGCTTTAAGCGCCAATCGCTTGAATCTTTAATATTAATGGAATTTCCGAAAGCTTTATCTTCAATAATCTGTATCGATTTTTTATCAACTTGAACTTCTTCAAGCATTTTTCTTGTTGCAGCTTCTTCATCTGATCCATACTTTTGAATTATTTCTTTTTGGACCTTCTTCCAATAATCGATTCGGGATTCTTGAGCTCCTAAAAATTCTGGGTGTTTATCTAAATTAAATTTAATAATATTTCCCATGTCGTGAAGTAGTGCTATTTTTTTAACCAACTCCCAGTTTACATGTTCGCCTTTCCAATGTTTCTCAATAAAACAAACTATTCCATAGACACGAAGCATGTGTTCTTGAAGGTTCGGCGGTATTTTAAAATTTTTATATATTTCTACTATTTTCATTGTAAGTGTGCACTTGTAGGCTGGGCATCACGGTCATGGCCCATTTCGTCCTAGATCAGTTATTAAGAAATGATAAGGTTTTTTGTGGTTTTTTCACCGAGATAAGCAAACAAAGAACCATCTTCTGAATAATCTATTGTGTCCGGATATATTACCTCTCCAATTGTTTGTCCAACCAAAACCTCCCAAGGTTTATTAGAGTTAAATATTGTTCCTACTATAAGCATCCTTAGGCCTTTGAGATCGAAATTTTTTCTATCATAACCCCCATCTTTAAAAGATTGCATCTCAGCATATTTAGGATGAGTTTGGTTTATTGCCAACCAAAGATCTATTTTTTGCTTAACAGTATTCCAATTCATAGAAACCTTAGAAATTACTTCGTTAGTTAAAATAAGGTTTTCGGCATTTCTACACGATAATCTCATTCTTGTAACAGGTAGTATATCGTTGATACTTTCGGGATTGTCATCTTTATCTCTTAGTGAATAGGCTTTGGCTTTGTCATATACAGCGTCTATAATTTTTTTTGTTTCAAGTTCGTAGTTATTCATTTGATCAACGCTATCACAAAAGACTGGAAAAATTTTGATCCTTCCCGATGAAGATCTGACTACACTTTGCCAAATTCTTTCGTCATCCTCTCCCTCCAACAAAAGCACAGGGGCCTGATTAAATATATTAGAAAGGGGATGTGCACCAAATACTGGCAGAACTTTCCTGAAAACTTCACTGATTGGGGAAAAAACTAGTTCAACATCACCGCTTTTCATAAGCGCGATGCCCGACATCGGGTAGGTTGATAATTCGCCGAGAATTGCTGTGCTGTGAGTTGCGATTACAACTGTGAAATCACTTTCTTCGACAAGCACTTTCAAAAAAGCAACAAGTCGCGATTGTAAATCGGGATGCAGGTGAACATCGGGTTCATCCAGAAAAAGTATATTTTCTTTTTCAGATACTACCTCTTTTGAAAAAATTAAACATTCAATACCGAGAGATATTAACTCTGACTCACCACTACTTATAGCACCTGCTTCCACTGGTGTATCCGTCCCCTTCTTGTATATTCTAAACGCAACGTCTTCCTTCCTTATTTCTACGTTGTCCAGTAATGTGTTTATTTTATCTACAAATATACTAAATTTATAATTAGTGTCTGCACGTCGACGTTCATCAATTTCTCGCAATACCAATAGTTCTAGCTTTTTAAACTGCGCAACACTTTGTTGTCGAAACTGGTTGAATTGATTGGTTCTTCGACTTTCACTTAGCCAATTGAGATTTGTATTAGTGTTTCCATCTACACCTGCGTCGTAGACTAGAGATCCTCCCCGCTCAGGAGTAATGTATTTTTTCTTTCCCCATGTAACCGAGCTAAGCCCATTCTCAACTTTTTTAAGAAGTGTGCTTTTGCCACAACCATTCTTGCCAAGTACGACATTTATCTTTGATAGATTCTTAAGGGAATAACCTTCAATATTGTCAATATTCATAGAAAATCGTCATTACAGCCTGCACGTCTTTGCTGGGGGACAGAGTGTCCTACGTCAAAACTTCGGAACACCAAGTTCGGTCCCAATTCGTCTTTTGCTAAAAGCTACTTGGCTAATCTTTTATAAACAAAAGCTTTCCCTGATTCCGATTTCAAATAAAATTCAAAATCTTTTGCTGTCTTCATCTTTTCAAATGCCGAATAGTATATTAATTTTATAGGTAAATGGCCTTTTGTATATTTAGATTTTCCATCTTTGTGCTCTTGTAATCTTCGTTTTAGATCCTTTGTGTATCCGTAATACAACTTTCCAGATTTTGAACTTTTAAGTATATAAACGTAATACATAAACCGTCTGTAGCTTTAG
>DATFUL010000003.1:0-154188 GCA_035260845.1 Patescibacteria group bacterium | reverse complement strand
TTATTACCCAATTCAAATACAAAATTCTTCTGCCTCTGCATCTTTCTATTTTCAATTAGGGAACCCTACATTATCTCAGTATCCTGAACCCGGAAATTATAAATTAAAAATTAGACGCTATACAAGTTCAGGAAGTGCTTCATCAAATGATATTCAAACACCCGTGGATGTTCAAATAACTTATGTTTTTTCTACGTCAACTCCCAGTCCAACGACAACACCAATCCCAACTTCTGACGCTTCTTCCCCTATTCCAACTCCGCCACCCAGGACGACAACTCCGACACCTGTAAAAACATTAATTCCTAGTTCAACTCCAAAAACTAGTGTTGCGCCAACTGCAACTTCAAGTCCACAGGAACAACCTGTTAATGAACCTTCTAGTATTTTAGGGGCTGAGACATTTTCACCAAGCCCTACTACCGCTAGTTCACAATACCCCAAAACTAAACCTCCACTTTTTGCATTTATTTTAATTGGAGTCGGAATCGTTGTCATTGGAACAGCTTTATATTTAGGGACTAAGTCCTCTAAAACTTCACACGTTCAAAATGATATATAATTATTGTTGATGCGTGCCAAAGTGGTTAAGCAAATAAGTGCTTGGTTGCCTGTTATTCTCTGGGGAGCTTTGATTTTCCATTTTTCATCGGGCACTGTTCCCGTTGCCTCAAATATTTATTGGAAAGATTTTGCAGTCAAAAAGACTGGACACATGCTTCTTTTTGGTGCAATGTCTATTTTAATTTATAGAGGTCTAAGAATGAGCGGAATTGATAGAAAAAGATCTGCGATTTGGGCCGTATTTTTGGCCACTTTTTATGGGGCAACGGATGAATATCATCAAATGTTTACTCAGGGCCGGGAAGCGCGTGTACGGGATGTGTTTATTGACTCCATAGGTGCAACTTTGGTAATCTTGTCTACTTATTATTTACTGCCAAAGTTTTCAAAAAAAGTGCAGGTAATTATTAGTAAATTTAATTTAAATTAATATAATATGACGAAAAAAATATTAGTTACTGGCGGAGCGGGGTACATCGGGAGCTTTATGGTCCGAGAACTTAAATCAAAAGGTTTTGATCCTGTGATTTTAGACAATTTATCATACGGACATAAGGAATCTGTAAGTGATTTTCGTTTGGAGGTTATTGATTTGGTTACAGAGAAAGACAAGTTGAGTAAATTAATTTCATCTGAAAAATTTGATGGTGTGATTCATATGGCTGGTTTTATTCAAATGGGCGAGTCATATCGGGATCCAGCAAAATATTATAAAAATAACGTTTTAGGGTTTATGAATCTTATTGACGCAATGAAGGAAAATGGTTTAAGTAATATCGTTTTATCCTCATCGGCTGGAGTATATGGCAACCCCGAACGCGTTCCTGTAAAAGAAGATGACATCAAAAACCCTTTAAACCCATACGGTGAAACAAAATATGCAATAGAACGCATGCTTGAAGATTACGACACAGCTTATGGGATTAAATTTACTTCAATCAGATATTTTAATGCGGCTGGTGCAGCCCTTGATGGATCGATTGGTGAGGACCACCCAGAAGAAAGCCACTTGATTCCAAGTATTATTAAAGCCGGTTTATCAGGATCTGAATTCACACTCTTTGGTGATGACTACGATACACCAGATGGAACCTGTGTACGGGATTATATTCATGTACTCGATTTAGTTGAAACCCATTCGAAAGCGCTTGAAAATTTAATCGGGGGAGCAAAAAGTGTTTTCTTTAATGCTGGAATGGGTAAAGGACATTCAAATAAAGAAATAATTAAAGCAGTTGAGGAGGTAACGGGCATGAAAATTAATGTAAAAGTCTTACCAAAAAGAGAAGGTGACGCCAACGCTTTATATGCAGATATAGGGAAAATTAAGAGTGAATTGGGTTGGCAGCCAAAATATTCTGTTAACGATATAGTCGGTTCCGCCTACCTATGGCACAAGAGCCATTTAAGTGGATATAATGATAGATAGAAATGTCTGTCTTAAAACTGCTTGCACATCTTTTTATACCTCACGAAAGTAATAATCAGAAAGCTAAAATTTTACATCCGATAAGCTTAACCTTTTTGGCTGTATTTATAGTTGGCTTTCAGGTTCTTTTGAGTCTGGGTGGCATATCTTTTCCAAAGACTTTAGGTTATGCAGCCAACATATCTCCAGCCGAAGTAATTCGTCTTACTAATGTTCAAAGGGCAGCAAGTGGTTTGTCGGCTGTTACTGAAAACGGAACACTTGATGCAGCAGCACTTGCAAAGGGCAATGATATGCTTGCAAAAGGCTATTGGGCTCATTTTGCACCAGATGGAACGAGCCCTTGGAGCTTCTTCCTGAAATTTGGTTATAAATATCAGTATGCCGGGGAAAATTTGGCACGAGACTTTTCTGACGCTCCCAGTGCGGTGAATGCCTGGATGAACTCGCCAACACATAAAGAAAATATTTTAAACCCACACTATAAAGAAGTTGGAATAGGAGTTGTCGAAGGTTCCCTCGCAGGTGCAAATACGACAATAATAGTTCAATTCTTTGGAACAGCTCTCGGTGGATCGCCATCCATTCCTATTGCAAAAGCAAAAGATGTTGGAACTCCCAAGCCAGTTCTAAAAGTTGTAGTTTCCAGCCCTGTTCCAAAACCTAGCCCTCCTCAGGTAACACCAAGTCCTAGTGCTACACCACAAAAAGAAGCAATATCTACTGTTTCTAAACAATTATTTTCACCATTTAGTTATACAAAAAATTTATCTCTTGGCATCGTCGGACTACTTCTTTTGGTATTATCAATTGATTTGATAGTTGTTAGACATAAGCGAATTGCAAGAATTGGGGGCCGGACTTTAGCACACATTGCCTATCTTGGAATGGTTTTAGCTGTTATATTAATACTTAAAGCAGGGCAAATTATTTAAATTTTATATATTGCTAACGCATTATGAAACATTTTGTTAAACATCTACCGCACTATTTATCTCTTTTTGGCATACTTTTCGCAGGTTTTGCAGGCCTCATACTTTTTTCCTATGACAAACACTTTCAGCTAAGCATTATTATTGCCTCGGCTGCGTCATATGTTGCCTGGGGAGTAGTGCACCATATTCTCCACAAGGATTTTCATTTTGAAATATTCTTGGAATACTTGGCGGTTGCTATTTTGGGTCTTGTCATAATATTATCTCTGATTATTAGGTCGTGATATAATACGTTCCAGTTATGCAAAAAATAACAAAAGCTGTAATTCCCGCCGCAGGATTTGGCACCAGATTCCTTCCTCAGACAAAGGCAATGCCTAAAGAAATGCTTCCGATTGTGGATAAGCCTGTAATTCAATATGTGGTAGAAGAGCTAGTTGAGGCAGGTATTAAAGATATATTTATAGTTACCGGTTACCACAAAAGAACTATCGAAGATCATTTTGACGCACCTAGTTTGGATTTGATAGAAAATCTGAAAATGGGTGGGGAAAAGAAAAGACATCTCCTTGAAGACGTCGAAAAAATCTCTAATCTTGCAAATTTTGTCTACGTTAGACAAAAAGGACCATATGGTAATGGTACTCCTCTCTTGAATGTTAGACACATAGTCGGAGATGAGCCATTTATATACACATGGAGTGATGATTTTATTGTGTCAGAGCCAAACAGGTTTACTCAACTTATTTCAGTCTACGAGAAATATGGGGCGAGTTGTTTGGGGAGTATTAAAGCTACCAAGGATGAGGATTACTTAAGATATGGATTTGCGGGCGGAGATGTAGTCGAAGAAGGAATAATAGATGCAAAAATTATAGTTGAAAAACCTGGTAAAGATAATGCACCATCAAACCTAGCTAATGTATCAGGGTCTTTGTTTACTCCCGAAATATTTGACTATTTAGATGAGGCTTTAAAAAATCTAAAGCCCGGCGATGAGCTTTATTACAACGATGCTCTTAAATTGATGCTTAAAGATAATAAAAAAGTCATGGCGGTTGAAATTAAGAATGGTAAATACTACGATACCGGCAACAAAATAGAATACCTTAAAACAGTTGTTGAATTTGCTCTCAAGCACCCGGACATTAATGGTAGTTTTAGAGAGTACCTCAAAAGTTTAGATCTTTAACACCGCGTAGCAGACAAGTATACATAGCTGGTATAATCCAATTCGTTTAACATGGAGCATTGTTTGATATGAAATTACTTATTACTGGTGGAGCCGGGTTTATTGGTGCAAACTTCGTACACTATTGGTTAAAGAAATATCCGAAAGATGAAGTACGCGTAATTGATTCATTAACTTATGCAGGTAATATTGAGAATCTTGCCCCAGTTATTAAAAAAATTAAATTTGTAGAAGCAGATATTAATGATCGGGCTAAAGTTGCTGAAGCCATGCGGGGTATTGACACCGTAGTTAATTTTGCAGCCGAGAGTCATGTTGATCGCAGTGTTTTTGACCCCACCAGGTATTGGCAAACAAATGTTCATGGTACCGTTACTCTTCTTCAAGAAGCGCATAAGTTGGGGATTTCAAGGTTTCATCATATTTCAACAGATGAAGTTTATGGTGAGTTACCTCTTTTGTCTGATGAAAAATTTAGTGAGAAAACTCCTTACTCACCACTCCCTGATAATCTTTATGCATTGAGTAAAGCTGAAGCAGATAAAATGGTTTTAAATTTTGCAAAAGAAACTGAAATGCACATAACAATCTCAAATTGTTCGAATAATTATGGCCCATATCAGTTTCCCGAGAAGTTTGTGCCAATAGTTATTGCCAATTTGATTGATGGTATTCAAATCCCCATTCATGGTGATGGTCGCAATGTCCGAGATTGGATTCATACAAAAGATCACTCCCATGCCATTGACCTAATTCTTGAGAAAGGTAAAAGAAGCGAAACATATTTAGTTGGTTCAAATAATGCCCGTGATAATAATTATATTGCCGAAAAAATAGTCTCTTTATGTGGCGAAAATCTAAACATCATCCGTCATGTTCCGGACAGGCATAGTAACGACAGGCGTTATGCAATTAATGCATCTAAGATTGTTACAGAGCTTGGATGGAAGCCAGAAATAGGCCGCAACAATTTTAATGATGGCCTAAAGGAAACCATTGATTGGTATAAAGAAAATCAGGATTGGTGGAGACCACTTCTTAAAAGGAAGGCTAATATTGTAAATGGTGACAAAACATTCAGTGCTTATATCAGGTTGGATCGTCAAACTGGCAAAACAAAGTTTTTATTTGGAAAATTCAAAAGCCATCCGAAAAATAAAAAAGAAGATCTTATTCTTGAAAATAATTTTGTAGAAGAAAACCTTGTCCGCTATAAATTTGTTATGGAAAATTTAGAGTCTAAAACATGGTACAAAAAAAGCTCTCTCGATATTGTTAATAAAATAAAAGATTTAAGTATAAATTTGTCCACATTTGGTTATGTAGAGGATTTGTCGATGCGCAGAGATAAAATTGGAGAAGATAAAATTGTTTGCTTGAGTAAGATAGAGCATGCGGACCCAAAATTTGGTGTTTATGGAATTGCTTCTTGGTTTGAAGTTGAAAACTCAAAAAAGAAAAAGAGAATGGAAGGTTATTACTCGTGGGGTTGGGGACCAAAATCTGGCGCCAAGATGCTTGTACTTATAAGAAGGAACAAAGACATAACTCACCTGGCTTTTAGAAGAACTAGAAAATTTCCAACAGGAGCTTTGGAATATGATCTTGTCGGGGGATTCCCCAAACTTAATGAAAGTATTTTAGATTTGATTGTTCGTTCAATTCAAGACGAACTTAAATTTGTTATTAAAAAAGGATCGTTAGAGATTTCTGAAATAATCAGTTTGGGCAGAATTATGAGTGATGCTGGGATAACCAATAACCATCCAAACCTTTACGCAATTGTGCTTGATGTTTCAAAAGGTAAACTTCCAAAAATTAGAAATGCAAACAAAATTGACGAGAACGATAGTGTTGTTCTTTGGCCGATTAATGATATATCTGAAATTGTAAATAAATGTGACGATTCTTACTTTCTTGCCGCCGTTGCAAGACTAATGGTACTTTTCAACAAAAAGTTAAGAATTAAAAAAAGGATTTAAGCTTGCAAATGTTTTTTGAATCTAGTAGCATAGTCAGGTATGCAAACTATTATTTTATGTGGCGGCAAAGGGACTAGAATGAAGGAAGAAACCGATTTTCGTCCTAAGGCAATGGTAGAAATTGGCGGAATGCCGATTCTCTGGCACATAATGCGAACTTATATGCATTATGGCTACAACGATTTCATCATAGCTCTTGGCTACAAGGGCGAGATGATAAAAGAGTTTTTCCATAATTACAAGGCACTTCTTCATGATTTTTCAGTTGATACAAAAACAGGTGACATCCAGATCTTGGGTGAAGATAAACTCCACTTCAAAGTAACCCTTATTGACACCGAAATAAACGATGGGCGCGACGAAACAATGACCGGAGCTAGGATTCTTAAAGTGGCCCCATATCTCAAAGGAGACGAGTTTATGGTTACATTTGGTGACGGAGTTTCAGACTTGAATATTAAAGAGTTAGTTGATTTTCACCATAAGCATGGAAAATTAGGGACACTAACAGGTGTACATCCTCAATCTAGATTTGGTCTTGTTGATATGGATCCTAAAACAAATGAGATACTTAGTTTTAGGGAAAAGCCGGTGCTTCGAGATTATATAAGCGGTGGTTTTATGGTTTTCAACAAAGAAACCCTCAAGTATGTAACTGAAGGAATGCTAGACGAAGGTCTGACCACGATGGCAGAACAAAGACAACTATGCCTTTATCCGTATGAAGGTTTTTGGAAGGCTGTGGATACTTTTAAAGAACTTGAACAATTAAACAAACTCTGGATGAACGGACGACCTTGGGCGGTTTGGGAAAAGAATAAATAAATATGGATAGTGATTTGAGCAACTTCTTTAAAGGTAAAAAAGTATTAGTAACAGGACATACTGGTTTTAAAGGTGCATGGTTAACCGAAATCTTGTATCTTTGGGGAGCCAAAGTATCTGGTGTTTCGTTGGAATCAACCACAGAACCGAATTTATTCGATATTCTTAAACTGGAAGAGAAAATTAGTAATTATTATGTTGATATTCGCGATCAAAAAAAACTTCATGAGATTTTCGAGAAAGAACAACCCGAGATTGTATTCCATTTGGCAGCCCAAGCAATTGTTAAAGTAAGCTATGATGAGCCTCTTAGGACTTACGAAACAAACGTTGTGGGAACGGCAAATGTGTTGCAGTCAATCCGTGAAACAAAATCAATTAAATCTGCTGTAATAATTACTTCTGACAAAGTTTATGAAAATAAAGAATGGGTGCACCCTTATCGGGAAATTGATAGATTAGGTGGCATAGATCCTTATAGTGCCAGTAAGGCAGCGGCTGACATTATTGCCCAATCATTCATCAAATGTTTTTTGAGTGAATCAGATAGCCCACTTGTGGCGATAACACGAGCTGGTAACGTTATTGGTGGAGGAGATTGGTCACCAAACAGAATTGTCCCAGATATTGTTCGTGCGGTGCATGAAAAAGATGAAGTTTTAGTAATGAGGAGCCCCAAATCAATTCGTCCTTGGCAATTTGTACTAGAGCCTTTATCTGGCTATTTGCTTCTGGCAAAAAAGATGTATGAGGGGGACAAGAGTTTGGTTACGACTTGGAATTTTGGACCAAATGACGAAAATTTTGTTCCAGTCCAAGAATTGGTTGAAACAGGAATTAAGATTTTAGAGAAGGGGTCGTACAAAATCATTCCAGATGCTTCTTTTCATGAGTCAGGTCTTCTTAAACTAGATATTTCCAAATCAAGATCGCTCCTAGCTTGGAAGCCAAAACTGAACTTAAAGCAAACTTTAGATTATACATTTGGATGGTACCGAAATTTTTATGGCGCAGCTGAATCTCATAATCATTCCGAACCTGCAAATGTTTTTACAGATCACCAGATTTCAGAATTTTTCGGCACCAACAAATGAAATTTATCTCAACAGAGATTGATGGAGTCTTCTTAGTTGAACTTGAACCCCGGATTGATGATAGAGGCTATTTTACCCGGCAGTTTGCACAAGAAGAATTTGATGCTAAAGGAATCAAATTTAAAATGGTCCAGACAAATCAGGCTTTTACAAAAGCAAAAGGCGTCTTAAGGGGAATGCATTGGCAAACGGAACCAAAATTGGAGTCAAAATTTTTTCAATGTTTAGATGGAGAAATATTTGATGTAATTTGTGATACACGACCAGATTCTCCGACTTATGGTAAATGGCAAGGGTTTAATCTAACAGGCGCAGAATTTAAATTACTTTTTATTCCGGGGGGCATTGCTCATGGTTACGAAACATTAACCGATAACTGTAAGGTCCAATATATGGTGTCTGAATTTTATGCGCCGGAGACAGAAAAAGGATTTAGGTGGAATGATCCAACGTTTAATATAAAATGGCCAATGGAACCAACCTTTATGTCAGATAAAGACAAAAATCTTCCGGACTATACAAAATGAACCGAAAAATATTAATTCTTGGGAGCCATGGTACTTTGGGTCAAGTTTTAACTGCCGAGTTTGGTAAAGATGGAAACATAGTTACTGGTTGGGATAGGGATGAATTAGATATAACTTCAAATGAAGCAGAAACAAAAATAGCAGAACTTAATCCAGATATAATAATTAACGCCACTGCATATAATGCTACAGACCCGATGCAGATCGATCCAGAAGCTAAGAAAGTCGGATTTTTAATGAATTCGGAAGTTCCGGGTAAACTTGCCGGCATTGCCAAAAAAGTTGACGCAATCTTTATTCATTATTCAACCGATTATGTATTTGATGGTACTAAGAAGGATGGTTATGTAGAGACCGATATGCCAAATCCAATCTCAGTTTATGGTGAGTCGAAATATGAAGGAGAAAAGAATGCTCAGAAATTTGATGAAAAATATTACATCATTAGACTCTCTAGATTGTTTGGCGAAAAAGGTTCCAGTGAGCTCAGCAAAAGAAGCTTTGTCGAAATTATGCGAGGTGAAATAGATAAGCCCAAACTTATGGTTAAGAACGAGGAAGTTGGTTCACCTACTTATGCGCCAGATGCGGCTAAATTTACAAAAGATTTAGTAGATTCTAATTCTCCTTATGGAATATATCATGGAACAAATTCTGGGAGCTGTACTTGGTATGAGTGGGCGGAAGAAATCTTTAAAGATTTAGGCCATGGACCAAAACTAATTGAAGGTCATGCAAAAGATTACAACAATCCTGCTCCTCATCCTCAGTTTTCAATTTTGTTAAACACAAAACGTCCAAGTCAACGTAGTTGGCAAGAAGCGCTATCTGAATTTCTTCAAAATAAATAAACATGGCTAAACTAATAACTGATGGTTTCGCGGAAGGAGATGATGCTAAAGTTGTATCAATTTTAAATAAGTGGAATGGTGGTCAGTTGTCTGATCAATTGTTTACCTCAATTTCCAAAATGACGCCCCAACTAAGCGCCATAATAGTTGTCTTCCGTAAAAAAGCAGGAATTATAGAAACTTTGTTATTACCCCGTCCGTCAGATGATCCGCTTTGGCCTGGGATGTTGAATTTGCCAGGTAAAATGTTCCGAGCAATAGATTTTAAACGAGAAGACAAAAATCCAATGAATGGTCCGTTAGAAAGAATTCAAACCGGTGAATTAAAAATCCAACTTAAAAGTAAACCAGAATTTGCAGAAATTGTTTTTCAAAACACTGACCGTGGCTCGATTCTTGCCCTTATACATGTTGGTGAATTGCCTGACGATGCAAAATCAGAAGCAGTTTGGGTTTGGTGTGATGTAACTAAATTAAGTAGTCTTAACAACTTTCTTGAAAGCGAAACTTCAGCAATTCTTACCGCTCTAAAGCATTACAAATAATCTATTTGGCTGGTTCAAACCATTTTCCTTCTTTATATCCGGTTGAGTTCCAGAAAAAGTCAGCAGGGCTAATCATTTTATAAAACCAAAGGGGAGCTCTATGGTAACAAATCCATCCCAATTGATAACCCAACCAGCCCATTGTCAATTGAAGGAAGGCAGTCGGAAACATTAGAGGTTCGTTTTTCAATACATATGTAAGTAGAGCTTGAGCATAGGATGTGCCCCGTTTTTGGTCATTCCCACCACCCAAATCTAGAATTTTATGCCACTGTTTTCTATACATCCCTGTATCAAAATGTCTTACGAATTCTTTCGTGGGACTATAATTGTGCGAATGTCTAACAACAGCCTCAGCAACATATGCTATTTTGTATCCTTTTCTTAAAATCATAGCTGCTGCAACCGCATCTTCGCCAGAGAGAACCCATCTAAAACCACCAATCTCATCAAGTGCTTTATTGGACCAGGCTGTACATGAATCAGATACAAACGCTGTATAGACGCCATATTTTGGTGCATCTTTAATACTTCTAATATTACTTTTTTCTGGAAAATTAAACTCCCTTCCAAATCTGGAAATAATGTTGGCGCCCTCATGGGCAACCTGTCTAGGATATGCAACTACCGCTTCGCCGTCTACGATTGGTTCGATAAGTTTTTCAAACATGTCATCAGTTATGTATGCGTCAGGCGTCATCATGATTACAATATCTGTACCAAGAGCCTTGCGTGATACCTCACGTGCGTATCCATGATTCATGTCGGTTCTGGGGATAACTAGAGTTTCTACACCTAGTTTTTTTGCAAACTCTACACATCCATCATTTGAAGTCGAATTAAAAACAAGAACTTTAGGATGTAACTTCGATTTTAAGATTAAAGGTAAGCTTATTTCGAGTTTTGCAATATCTTTATATGTAATAATTGCAACACCAACACTTAACTTCATAACTAGATATTATACACAATGTTACGTTGTTGCATCAGAGATTGGGCTGGGGTATGATTTCATCATGAATCGGCCGGGCATTTCTGTGGTTATAGTTAGTTGGAATACTAAAGATATTACAGATCGCTGTCTTTCTGCAATGAAAAAAGCAGTTGCTAAAGTAAAAAGTAAGGCAGATGTAGAAGTAATTGTTGTCGAAAATGATTCAGAAGATGGTACTGCCGAAATGATTGCCAAAAAGCACCCATGGGTAAAACTTAAGCCTTCAGGATCAGATTTAGGCTATGGAAAAGGTAATAATTTTGGTTATAAAAAAGCAAATCCTAAGTATGATTACCTTTTACTTCTTAATAACGATGCTTATGTAAATGAAGATACGTTAGTTAAGTCTCTAGAGTATATGGAAAAAAATACCAACTGTGATGTACTTGGTTGCCAGTTAAGATTTTTAGATGGCAGGTTTCAACCAAGTGCAGGATTTTTACCAAACCCGACTTCGGTTTGGTCCTGGATTTGGGGCTTAGACCTTGTCCCTGGAGTTAATAAATTATTTAAACCGTTTCATCCCACAGATAAAGATTTCTTTAAAAAAGATCGTGAAGTTGGGTGGACAATGGGGGCGTTTCTATTTATGAAAATGGAAGTCTTCAAAAAGAGCGGTGGTTTTGATGAAAATTTTTTTATGTATATGGAAGAAGTGGAGTGGTGTCGAAGGGTTAATATGGCTGGTTACAAAATTTGGTATACACCAGGTTTTTGGATAACTCATGTAGATAAAGCAAGTGCAATGGGAAAACCTGAAGAGTTAGCCAAAATATTTAGGCGCGAGATTTTAGGATTTGTATATTATCTTAGGAAGAATTACGCAAATCAGGAATATTGGTTTATGCCCTCAATCAAGGCGGGTATTATACTTCGGTATTTAACCTTTTCGATTTTAGGTAATAAGATGAGACAAGATGCTTATTCCCAAACTCTTAAAGAGCTTTTTAAACAATAGTCATGATGAAACCTAGCCCTGTTATAAAAAAAGTTGCATTGGTTATGGTTAATTTTAATGGAACAGATGATACCCTAGCTCTTCTTGATACTGTACGTACACTCGACACAACAGGTCTAGATTTTCGGACTTTTTTGGTAGACAAAACACCTGGAAGCTGGATTGGAGATAAAATCCAAAAAGATTTTCCAAACCTTGAACTAATTCAAGCGGGTGCAGATAAAGGGTTTACGGGCGGATACAACCTTGGAATGAGATTTGCAGCTGCCTGGGGAGCGGACTATATAGCTATCATTAACAATGACACTTTGATTGGCGACCCTTTAATGCTTAAGAAATTTATTGAAGTACTCGACGAAAATAAAGATAGTATTGTTTCCCCTAAAATTTATTTTGCTAAGGGTTTCGAGTTTAAAGACAGATATTCCAAGAAAGATTTAGGAAAAGTCCTTTGGTACGCTGGGGGGGAATTTGATTGGGCTAATGTACGAAGTGTTCATAAGGGAATCGATGAGGTTGATGAAGGTAAATATG
The DNA here is from genome assembly GCA_035260845.1 of Patescibacteria group bacterium. Taxonomy (GTDB): domain Bacteria; phylum Patescibacteriota; class Microgenomatia; order UBA8517; family UBA8517; genus DATFUL01. Next base: position 141,758 of record DATFUL010000003.1, on the reverse strand, counting down.
ATTCAGTTGTTAAAACAGGATTCATTACCGGATGTTGTTTTATGATCAAACGCCATACGTTAGAAAAGTTTGGCTATTTTGATGAGGACTTGTTTGCATATTTTGATGATAATGACTGGCAGCAAAGAGTTTTGGCGGGTGGTGGGACACTTTATTATCATGGGGGTACACATATTTACCATAAAGTTTCTCAGACAATGGGAATTGGGTCGGAGCAAACAGATTATTTATTAACCAGGAACAGGCTTTATTTTACTTTTAAATATGCAAAAGCCCGTGTTAAGTTTGCAGTACTACGAGAGATGCTAAGACAACTAGTTTCTGGTCGTGCTGCTCAAAAGCGTGGAGTATTTGATTTTATAAGAGGAATTAAGGGTCACTCACCGTATAAGATCCCATCGGAGGGTCCGTACCACTTTCCAATTAGGCTTTCTGTTATCGTTTCAAGTTATAAGACAAGTAAACTAACATCAGAATTACTTAAAAGTATCTATAAGACTGGTTCTGGTTTTGATCCAAAACAAGATGAGGTGATAGTTTTAGACAATGGAACAGACGACGATTTTTCAGTTGTAACCAAAAATTTTCCCCAAGTACGTTATCTTACAAATATAGTTAATAAAGGATTTGTTGGTGGCAATAACCGCTTATTTGAATACTCAAGAGGTGAGATGGTATTAATGTTCAATACAGATATCGAGGTAAAAGATAATGCTATTGGAAAACTTATTGAGGCTAGTGAGGGTTATAACAATGAAGCAGTCTTGACTGGAAAACTATTGTTCCCAGATGGTGGGCCCCAGGATTGTTGTTTTAATCTACCAACAATTACTGGTGTAATTAAAGAATATTTATTAGGAATAAAAGGAGGATTTTTTATGTTTCTTCCAAAAACTGATAAGCCTGTAAAGGTTGATGGTGGAGTTATGGCTGACTTTTTAATTCCACGAAAAGTTATTAACAAAATAGGAGTTCTCAATAGAAAACTTTTTATGTATTTTGAAGATATCGATTATTGTAGAAGGCTTAAAAAAGCAGGAATTCCTGTCTATTTTATTCCGAATGCCGAATTTTACCATCACCATGGGGCAACTGCTAAAAAGATTGGTAAGCCCGCAATTAATAAACAAATAATAGAAAGCTCAAAGATATACCATGGTAAATTTTATTATTCTTTGATAACCGCAGCCCTCTGGTTTGTACAAAAAGTTAATATAGTTACTTCTCCCATATCAAGATGGGAAAAAGATAGGTAAATTAACTACTTTTTCTCCATTTGTCAATTTCGGCGTGGTTGCCGGAAAGAAGAACCTTTGGAACTTTCCATCCTTTATAATCGTCTGGTCTTGTGTATTGTGGATACTCGGTAAAGTTTTCACTGGAATGCGACTCTTCTTTTAGAGATTCTTCTTTTATAACTCCAGGAATAAGTCGAACAATAGAATCTGTAATTACCATGGCTGGAATCTCACCACCAGTTAAAACATAATTACCGATAGAAATAGTCTCGTTAACCAAATGTTCAACAACCCTATGGTCAACCCCCTCATAATGACCGCAAATTATAATTAAATGCTCTTGGCCTGATAAATCTTGTGCTTTTTTCTGTGAAAAAGTTGTTCCCCCGGCATCCATTAAAATCACTTTTGAATTTTTGGTCTTAAGATCACTAATTGCTTCATCCAAAATATCAACTCGTAAAAGCATCCCCGCGCCACCGCCATAAGGTCTATCATCGACTGTTTTTCTCTCGTCGTGAGCCCAATCGCGAAGGTTTCTGATATTGATTTCTACAAACTTTTTATCCTTTGCACGCCACATAATTGACTCGGACAGTGGTCCTTCAAACATCTTTGGAAAAAGTGTCAGGATATCAATTTGCATATCGATATTGTATCATCTAATTATGGACAAAATAGTTATCGTTATGCCTGCCTACAATGAAGCACAAAACATAGCATTGATGGTTCATGAACTATTTAGCAATGTCTTTCCTCAAATCAAAGGAGCCGAAATGCATCTTCTTGTGGTTGACGACTATTCACCCGATGGGACCGGAAATATTATCAAAAATCTGATGGCTCATCACAAAAATCTCCATCTACTTCAGAAAGACAGAGAGGGCTTGGGTTGGGCCTACGTTAAAGGGTTTGAGTACGCAATGGAAAAGTTGCATGCCGATGCTGTAATGGAAATGGATGCTGATTTCCAACACCCCCCTCGTTTTGTAATACCAATGGTCGAAGCCTATTTAAACGGTGCAGACTATGTAATTGGGAGTAGATATATAAAAGGTGGTTCGGTTCCTAAGAGCTGGGCTCTTTTCAGAAAATTAGTGAGTTATTTTGGCAACATGTTTATTAGGGTTGTTTTAATTAAACCTCAATTTCATGATATGACTACCGGTTTTAGACTTACCCGTGTAAAAGGTGTAATGGACCAAATTGATTTGGAGCATTTAATGGAATTGAAACGATTTGCTCACAAAGTTCATTTATTTTATTTAACTACCAAACACGCTAAAAAAATCGTAGAAGTTCCCCTCGCTTTTGCTGCCAGAACCAAAGACGTTTCAAAGTTTAACACCAAGGAGACTTTGGCTAGTTTTAAAGTTGCAATAATTTTGGGAATTCGCGACAAAATTAGATTTATTAAATTTGGGACAGTTGGTTTTACGGGATTTTTGGTTAACTATTTAGGCCTGGAACTTTTAAAGCGTTTCGGACTTTCCACTTTTACCGCTACTTTCTTTGCAACTGAAGCTGCAATAATCTCTAATTTTATATTTAACAATATTTGGACCTTTAAAGATAAAGTTATAACTAAATTCAGCGATATTGTAACTCAATTTCTTAAATTTAACTTTTCATCACTCTTTGCAGTAATAGTTCAGCCATTTATTGTTTCTGGTGCTGTTAAATTATTTGGAGATACATCTTTAGTGCATTTGATAGCACTCCTTTTTGCACTTTTTGCAGTTGTCCTTCCGTACAACTATATTGTCTACAACATTTTTATTTGGAAAACATGGAAACTTCCTTGGGCAAAGAAATAACCCCCGCTTGATAAATATTGCCAGTTGGCGAGATATTAAAATCTCTTGAAGTCTTTTCACCGCAATTTTGGCAAATGGGTCTGCGTGGAAATATTTTATGGTCACATTTGAGGCATATGCTACCCATTAACTGATATCTTTCTTTCTTCAACCTCCAATGCCTGGCAATTTCCATGTGTACATAATTAGTCTTTCTTTTTGTCTCTGCCCCACGTTTTGAAGGCTGTTATTTAGAGAAATGGGGCCCAATTACTAATTGGCATCACATTTTGGGAAATGAAGGCAAGTGAAAATAAATAAATTGGAATAATAATTACAGCAGTTGCTACTTTAACTTCCTTTTTAACTAAGACATCCGAAAATGCTACATATAAAAATGGTAAAAGAGGAAGGGAGTATCTAAGTAAATCTCTGTGTGCGATGAATAGGGTTAAAAAGAAAAATACCCCAGAAAAAGTAGCAATTTCATATTCCTTTTTAGCGAATAGTCTATAAACACCAATTGCGCCAAGCATGTAAATAAAGATTACTTCTTCAAGCCAAAAAGTCCCCACCCACGGTGCTGAGTAATTAAAGATCTGAAAAGGAGGGAAGAATAAATGAATATTATCCCCCGACTTAAAATATGCCCAGAAGTCGCCTTGAGTAAGACGATAAAGACTGAATACTAATAAAAGACCAACTGGGATTAAAAATATTGGATAAGTCTTTTTTAAGTTTAAACTTCGTAGCCACTTTGTTACTCCAAGTTTTTCGGTAACAATTGGCATAAGAAGGTACAAAGAGTAAGAAATAAAAAGTAAAATCCCGGGAGACTTGGTAATTTGAGCAATAAGACCCCAAATTCCGGCTAATAAATATTTTTTGTTCTTAAAGTAATAAACTGACGCGATAATTGCCCCAACAAAAAGAGGATCGGCAGATCCTACTGATCTAACAATAAGCCAACGAGCTGGAAATATTGCAAAAAGAAAAGTTAAAAACATGACATCTTTTTTATCTACATATTCACTTATAAGTTTTTCGAAGAAATAAATTGCCAAAATACTTGTTAAAAGCGTAACAACAAGCATTGCGTACGGGTAATTCATAACAAACCCAAAAAATCTAATTAAAAGTGGAAAAAGAGGAAAGTGGGCTGTGTAGTATTCAGAGGATAAAGGAAATTGAAAATTGCTCCCAATTACTGCCTTATTGTAGAGGGTTTTAGCGGCAACCAAATAAAGAGGACCGTCATAGTTAGCAACAATAGTTGCCAGGCCATTTGTGGGGAGCGGAATGTTCCAAAAAACTGGAATTCTAAGAAAAAATGGCAGCCATATTAAAATCGTCGGAAGAAGCGAAAAAAGTGCAACAAAAAAAAACTTTCTGGTTGTCTCTTTCATACCCATATATTAACACGCTAGCCCCAATCTATGCTAGACTTTAGGCATAATGGATCAAATCTCAGGTCTTTCTGTTTTCCTTCCAACATACAACGAAGAGGAAAATATAAAAGAAGTAGTTCTCAAAACAAAATCTGTTCTTAAGAAAGTTGCAAGTAAATGGGAAATAGTAGTCGTTAATGATGGTTCAAGTGACAAAACTCAAGAAATTGTCGAGGATATACAACAAAGTGACTCAAACATTAAACTTATTAATCATGTCAAAAACAGAGGATATGGCGCTTCGTTTAAATCAGGACTCTACGGGTCAAAATATAACTGGATTGCTTTTATCGATTCAGACGGACAGTTTGATTTTGCAGAAATTACAAAATTTCTGCAAAAACAAAAAGAAACAAATGCTGATTTAGTAATTGGTTATTATAAAAAACGTCAGGTTTCAAAATACAAAATAATAACAAGTAAAATTTGGGAACTTTCTGTATTTTTACTTTTTGGTTTAAAAGTTCACGATATTGACTGTGGTTTTAAATTAATTTCAAGAAGTGTTGTGAATACAATACCAAAGCTTGAAAGCGAAAGGGGAGCTTTTATATCAAGCGAGCTTTTGATAAAAGCCAAAAAAAGTGGTTTTCAAATCGCAGAGATTCCTGTCACACATTATCCAAGACTGAAAGGTGTTGGAACAGGAAGAGACTTGAACGTAATAATAAAGAGTTTTGTTGACTTACTAAAACTGTGGAAAAAATTGCATTAAAAATCAAAAATTGGGCAATGGAAAACCCTTTAGAATTTTGGGTTGTCTTCTCGATTTTAATAATTGGTGCTTTTCTCAGATTATATAAGATTGATCAGTATATGACCTTTTTAGGGGACGAAGGCCGTGACGTAATTATTGTTAGAAGACTTTTAACAGAAGGCCACCCGCCACTTATTGGTCCAGGAACTTCAATTGGAAATATGTATTTAGGTCCCCTCTATTATTATATAATGGCGCCAGCACTTCTTTTAGCTTTCTTTTCACCAGTTGGCCCAGCAGTTCAAATTGCAATCTTAGGAATTATTACTATTTGGTTTGTTTGGTACGCAGGGAGAAAGTGGTTTGGAAAAACCGCAAGTGTTATTGCTGCAGGTCTTTATGCAATTAGCCCAACAATAATAATTTATTCCAGGTCTTCCTGGAACCCAAACATAATGCCGTTTTTTGCCCTCCTTTGCATTTATTCGATATGGAAAGTCTGGAAAGAGAAGAATTTTAATTGGCTACTAGTTTTTGGTATGTCATTTGCTGCTGCGATTCAATCCCATTACTTAGCTCTTCTTCTTTTGCCAACTATTGGTATATTTTGGCTTTTAACTTTATGGCAGACCAAAGAAAGTAAAAGCAAAAAGAAGTTTTGGCTCTATTCCCTGTATTCATTCATCATTTTTTTGGTCCTTATGTCACCTCTGTTCTTTTTTGACCTTCGGCATAACTGGATAAACTCTCGTGCTATTTATACATTTTTTACAGTAAGACAAACAACTGTTTCTATCAAGCCTTGGACCGCAATTCCAAAAGTTCCCGAAATGCTTAATCAAATAAATACTTCTTTGGTTGGCGGTAAGAATGAACTTGCCGGGGAAATTTCCTCATTTGTAATTATTTCGCTACTGGGCTATTTTGCTTGGCTATTATTTAAGAAAAAGAATTCTACTATTCCACCTGCGTCTTATTTACTATTCACCTGGCTGCTATTTGGTTTACTGGGTTTTGGGCTTTATAAACAGAATATTTATGATCACTATTTTGGATTTTTATTTGCAGTGCCTTACTTTTTAATCGGAATATTTATTTCCTATTTTTTAAAAATCGGAAAATTAGGAAAGATCGTGGGAGGAGGGCTAGTTCTTTATTTAATAATTGTAAACTTAATTCAAAATCCACTTCGATATTCACCAAATAATCAATTGGGCAGAGCATCCCACGTTGCCGCTAAGATTGAGCAGGAGTCAGGGAACATGAGATTTAATTTAGGGGTAATTGCCGAACGTAATTATGAGGATGGTTATAAATACTTTTTACTTAAAGACAATCAACCAGTTGTAAATATTGATTCACAATCTAAAGATTCCATTACAGATCAGCTATTTGTTGTTTGCGAACTTGAAAAAACAAAGTGTGATCCAACACATAATCCTTCAGCTGCTGTTGCTAATTTTGGTTGGAGTAAAATAGACAGTAGTTGGGAAGTTGATGGAGTGATACTATACAGGCTTGTCCATTCAAAACCATGAACTATAAAGAATCGCAAAAAATTTTAGAAGAAATAAAAAAAGCCAACAAGATTTTGATAAATTGTCACAGGAGTCCAGATCCAGATAGCGTTGGTAGTGCTCTTGCCATGAGAAAAGTTTTGTTAGATATGGGTAAAACTGTAGAGGTTGTTTGTCCGGATAACATTTCTGTTGACTCTAAATTCTTAGAATCGTCAGATAAAGTTCAGAGAATTGACTATGACACTTTTGATTTCTCCGGTTACGATACCTTTTTACTACTAGATTCATCAGAATGGTCTCAAGTTGCAGGTCTTTCCAACAAGATCCCAGAAATAAAAAAGATTGTTATAGATCATCATTATACAAATAAAGGTTTTGGAGAAATAAATATAGTTGACTCAAAAAGAAGTTCAACAGCAGAAGTTGTATATAAGATTTTTAAAGATTGGAATATAAAAATTTCCACAGAAATAGCCCAGGATTTGTTAGCAGGATTAATTTACGATACTTCGTCTCTGCAGCACTCAAGCGCAGATATAACAACTGCAAAAACAATGGCGCATCTTATGGAGCTTGGGGCAGATAAAGATAAAATAATATTTAATTTTTATAGAAATATAAGTTTTGATAAAGTTAAATTGATTGGTGAAATCTTAAAGAATTTACAAATAGATAAAGAAAATAGATTTGTTTGGTCTGCTATTCCTCACGAAACATATATTCTTTATCCAGATTCAAGCGGCGTAACAAGAATGGCTGCAAACTTTTATGCATCCTCGATTGAAAATACAGATTTCGGAATGATAATGGTTGAAGAAAAAAAAGACTCCTTGAATGTTAGTATGAGGGCAAAAGTAGGATCGGATATTTCCAAAATTGCAGAAGAATTGGGTGGTGGTGGACATAAACAGGCAGGGGGGGCAATGGTTAAAGATGTTCCATTTGACGAGGCTGTAGAAAAAGCCTTAGCAGTTGCCAGAAAGTATGCAAGAAAAAATTAAGCAAAGTTTGGCCACGATACGTAGTAAAAAATTCTTCACTTTAGAATATATTACGGTTTCTATAATTTTGGTAATATCTTTTGTACTCCGGGTTTTTAGGGTCGACCAAATTCTTGGCTTTTATTATGATCAGGGCAGGGACGCTCAGGTAATCTGGGATTTAATTCACTCCCATAAATTTTTCTTAATAGGTCCGACAACTGGTTTGGCTGGAGTTTTTAGGGGACCGTTTTATTATTATTTAATAGCCCCTTTTTATTGGTTAGGGAAGGGTAATCCAGTTTACCCTGCGGTATTCTTGGCAATTCTTTCAGTCGCTGCTTTAGCGATTATGTATCATTTGGCCAAGAAAATTGGTGGGGTAAAAACCGGGATGATTGCTATTATCCTTGGAGCTTTTTCTTTTGAAATAATTTATGCCAGCCGTTGGCTCAGCAATCCAACCCCGATGCTACTACTCTCGATGATTTTGGTGTGGTGCATGTTCCAAATACAAGACGGTAAAAAATACTATTGGGTTCTTCTGTCTTTTATTCTGGGGTCATCCTTCTTCCACTTTGGGTCTTCCGGAGAACTATTTTATTTTCCAGCAGTTGCTGTTTTTGCAATTTGGAAACGAAAGACATTGAATTGGAAAATAATTTTTTATTCAATTATCGCCTTTCTAGTTACTTTCTTACCTCTTTTCATCTTTAATTTAAAACATGGTGGAATTTTGCAAAATAATGTTAGTGGAATTCTCACAACTGGTAGCAGTTTTGGAATTCCAACATGGAGATTTTTAAATGACAGACTTGCACTTATTTTTGTTTATCTAACTTCAACCTTAATTCACAGCCCGTACGAAAAAGAATGGTTCCACCTAATTGTTTTAGGAACTGTTTTTATTTATTTTCTACCAAAACTTATTCAAAACAATAGATTTAAAGTAATTTTTATTCTTTTAGCATCCCCCATTATTGGACTTATATTCTTTCAGGGTAACTACGGCAATTTTTATCAGTATTATTTGACTGGTTATTATTTAATATTTTTGATTGCAGTTTCTTATACACTTTCCCACTTTTTTGAAACTTCAACTATCGGAAAAGTTCTGGTTATCTATTTCCTCTTTTTCTTTCTCTCTCAAAACTGGTCTTGGACCAAATCTTATTTAGTAACTACTGACTCTGGGCACGACATAATACTTTTAAGTAACCAGAAAGCTGCAATTGATTGGGTATACGAAAATGCGGGGAGACGTGACTTTAATGTAGATGTTTATGTTCCGCCTGTAATTCCTTTTGCATACGATTATTTATTTAAGTGGTTGGGGACAAATAAATATCACAAACTTGCAGTAGAAAAACAGGTTCCGCTTTTATATACACTATATGAGGTTGATCCACCAAATCCCAATCGACTTAAAGCCTGGCTTGATAGACAGAAAGGAATTGGTAAAATTGTAAAACAACAAACTTTTGGTGGAATAACAGTGGAAGCGCGAGAAAGAATTTTATATAGTAAATAATTATTATGAAACCATTTTTAAGCGTAGTAATCCCTGCATATAATGAGGAGCATAATTTAAGAACTGGAGTTTTGGATTCTGTTTATAACTATTTATCCAAACAAAAATACTCTTGGGAGATTTTATTTGTTGATGATGGATCAACAGATAATACAAAAAGATTAGCAGAAGAATTTGCAAACAAACATAAAAATTTCTCAGTTCTAAAAGAACCACATAGGGGTAAAGCAGGTACTGTAACTGCTGGTATATTAAAAGCTGCTGGGGAAATAATTTTATTTACAGATACTGACCAAGCAACACCGATTGATCAAATAGAAAAAATACTCCCAAAATTTAAGTCGGGTTACAGTGTTGTGATTGGTTCTCGAACGGGCAGGGAAGGGGCGCCCATAATTCGTAAAGTTATGGCGTCTGGATTTTCTTTCCTTCGGCTTTTAGTTTTAAGACTTCCATTTCGCGATACTCAGTGTGGATTTAAGGCATTCTCCGCGCATGCCGCAGAAGAAATTTTCAAAAGGTTGGAAATTTTTGATTCAAACAATAAAGCGGTTGGTGCATCAGTCAACGCAGGCTTTGATTTGGAAGTTTTATATGTAGCCCGTAAATTAGGTTTTAAAATTGCCGAAGTTCCTGTTGATTGGCACCACAAAGAAGGAACAAAAGTGGACCCAATCAAAGACTCAATCGAAGGCCTACGTGGTTTATTGTTAGTACGTTTTAATGCGCTTGCAGGAAAATATAAAGTCTAGTAATATGAATATATGGTACCTGTAAATTATTTAGCAATTTTGGTTGCAGCACTTCTTTCTATGGTTCTTGGCTCCTTGTGGTATGGCCCAATTTTTGGAAAACCTTGGATGAAGATGATGGGAATGAGTAAAGAATCTATGAAAGGAATGAAAAGCGGTGATATGGCTAAACTTTATGGAATTCAATTTATAGGGTCTTTGTTTATGGCTTTTATTCTTGCTCACGCATTAGTTTTTGCAAGTAGTTATTTACACGAAAGTGGAATTTCAGCTGGACTTCAAACTGGTTTTTGGAACTGGCTAGGTTTTATAGCCCCAATCACTCTTGGTAGTGTTCTTTGGGAAGGTAAATCTTGGAAACTTTGGCTTCTTAACAATGGTTATTATTTAACCCTTCTTTGCATGATGGGAGTTCTCCTCGCCCTTTGGGTTTAACCCTTCGCTTCGTTCAGTGTAAACGATAAGCAAAGCTTGGCCATTTACAATGTAAATGGTAAAATTTAACTGTGAAAAAGTTCTTCCGCGATAATTGGGTTTATATTTTGAGTGGTATTGGAGTTATAGTCTTATTCTCCCTAAGATTTTTTAATCTAACCATTCTTCCGGTTTTTGCGGATGAGGCAATTTATATACGTTGGGCGCAGGTAATGAAAGCTGAAGAAACTTTGCGTTTTCTGCCGCTATCTGACGGCAAAGAACCGCTTTATATGTGGGTTCTTATGGGAATAATTAAATTTATTCATGATCCACTATTTGCAGGCCGTTTTGTCTCCGTTGTTTCTGGCTTGGGAACGTTAGTTGGAGTTTCAACTTTATCCTTTCTTCTATTTAAAAACAAAAAGGTTGCACTAATTGCAGGCCTAATTTATTCGATCATCCCTTTTTCGTTTTTCTTTGACAGAATGGCACTGGTCGACTCAATGCTTACCATGTTTGGTATTTGGACTTTCATTTTTGCCTACCTTGCATTTACAAAAGAGCGTTTAGACTTTGCGCTTCTTTCAGGTTTTGCACTTGGCGGGGCATGGCTTACCAAATCTCCCGCACTATTTTTTGCTTTAATGCTGCCGACTCTTTGGCTTTTTATCAAGTCTCCCAAAAGACTTATTAAAATTATTCCACTAACCTTAGTTACAATAATTATTGGTTACGGAATATTTTCAATTCTTCATCTTGGTCCAAACTTCGAACTAATTGCCAGACGCAATTTAGACTATGTCTATCCGATTAATCATTTTTTAACAACTCCTTTCGATCCACTCAAGCCGTGGCTTCTTCAATCGTGGCAGTGGCTTGTTATGATGGGTCCATGGTCACTTTTGGTGATTTTGTTGATTGGTTTATTGGTTAATTGGAGAAAACATTGGAAGGAAATATTAGTTTTGTCCATTTGGTTTTTGGGGCCAATTTTTGTTGAATCTGAATTTGCAAAAGTCTTAACAGCTCGTTATATTCTTTTTACGATTCCGTTTTTAATAACAATAGCTTCATCCGCATTTTTAGAAGAAAGGAAAAATACTATGAAGGTATTGGCCGTAATCTTGGCTCTTTTTGCAGTTCAATCTTTGACCTTTGATTACAATCTTCTTACAAATCCAGCTAAAGCCAATTTACCAAGAAGTGAAAGATCAGGTTATTTGGAAGAATGGACCGCGGGACAGGGTATTTCTGAGGCTGCAAAATATATTCAAAACTATCAACTTCAAAATCCTAGTAAAAAGATAGTAATTGGTACAGAAGGTTATTTTGGAACGCTGCCTGATGGTCTTGAGGCATACCTAAATAACGACAAACAAATTACAATTATCGGAGTCGGGTTAAATTTTAGCGAAGTTCCAACCCCTCTTCTTGATTCGCAAAAATCAGGAAATGCTACATTTTTGGTAATAAACAACGATAGGTTTAAAGGAGATGCAAGCAAAGAGAACTTAAAACTGATTGCTGAGTATCCAAAAGCAATTCGACCAGATGGCACTCATCAGTCACTTCTTTTTTTTGAACTCCCTCTAAAGTAATTAGTTGTGATATTATCAAGATAATGAAACTTCTTCAAAAAATAACTAAATCTACAAACTTCTGGCCAATTCTGGCAGTTTTGTTTTTTGCAATTCTTGCTGGACGTACTTTAATTTTCGAAAAAGGCTACTTTAATATGCATGATGATTTGCAGATGATGAGGCAGCTTGAGATGGAGAAGTGTTTTGCTGATGGGCAAGTTCCATGCCGTTGGGTTCCTGATATGGGTTATGGATACGGTTTTCCATTATTTAATTTTTATCCACCATTACCATACTTTGTCGGGACAGTTTTTAGAGTTTTACACTTTAACTTTACAGATACAGTCAAATTAACTTTTGCATTATCTTTTGTTATTTCAGGGCTCACTATGTATTTTCTTGCTAAAGAATTTTTTGGTAAGTGGGGTGGGGTAATCTCCTCAATATTTTACATTTGGGCACCATACCACTCGGTAGACATCTATGTCCGTGGGGCTATGAATGAAGCTTGGGCGTTAGTTTGGTTTCCGCTTATTCTTTGGGTTGCCTATAAATTAATACAAAGTGATAAAAAAGAGACAACTAAATGGCTTATTGGCCTTGGCCTTTCTTGGACAGGATTACTTTTGTCACACAACTTAATGGTTATGATCTTTACTCCTGTTTTTGCACTTTGGTGTCTTATGTTTTGGGTTAAAAAGCATGATTGGAAGAAGTTTTTCCAACTAATTTGTTCTGGTATTCTCGCCGCATCTCTTGCAGCATTTTTTACACTTCCTGCTATATTCGAGCAAAAATTTGTTCACGTTGATACATTAACTCAAGGTTATTATGAATATATTGCCCACTTTGCAACGATCGGACAGCTTTTATTTTCCCGATTTTGGGGTTTTGGCCCATCAATTTGGGGTCCGAATGATGGTATGCCTTTTCAGGTTGGGCATGTTCACTGGATTTTATCTTTAGTGATTCTTATTTTTGCAACTCTTGTTTTTGTAAACAGAAGGAAATATAAAATCGACCCCAATATACTATATACAATATACTTTTCGATTGCTTTTGGTTGGTTTGCTACCTTTATGGCTCACCAGGACTCGACTTTTATTTGGCAAAAAATTCACTTTTTGGCATTTGTTCAGTTCCCCTGGCGCTTCTTAACACTTGCGATATTAGGATTTTCTCTTGCTGCCGGATCAGTTATGATTATTTTTCCAAGGAAAGTTGCAGTAGTTATTGGGTTGGTTTTAATTACCCTTTTAGTTATTTTGAATTGGAATTACTTTTTACCACTTGGAGGTAAGATGGGTCCACTAAGTGAAGCACAAAAGTTTTCAGGTGCAGCTTGGGATTTACAGCGAACTGCAGGTATTTTTGATTATCTACCGGTAACTGCAAAACAGAATCCAAAAGATCCATCTGTTGTACTAGCCGAAATCTTTACGGGGAACGGAAACGTTACGAATACATTAGAAGGAACTAATTGGGCCAGGTTTGATGTCAATTTAACTACAGATTCAGTTGTCAGAATAGACTTGTTCCAATTTCCAAATTGGAAAATAACTTTAGACGGTAATTCTATAGAACCCTACATTCCAGAAACTGAACTTTATGGCAGAATGTATACAAATATTCCAAAAGGGAACCATTCTGTCTCTTTAAAATTAGCAAATACTCCGATACGGGCAATCAGTAATTATTTATCCATATTGGCTTGGGCTGGACTTTTATCCTACCCATTTTGGAAAAAGAGATTTTCAAATGGGAAGTTGGATTAAAAAAAACCGGCTTAATATCTTAATTTTTATTCTTCTTTTGGCTGGTTTTTTTATACGTACATATTTTATAGATAAAGTAGTTGTTGGAGATTTGATGAACTATAGTGAATGGGGAGAACGACTAGCTACAACCGGCCCCAAAAACTTTTATTTTAGTGAAGGTTGGTACTATTCAGTACCTGTTTATCCACCTGTATCAATGTGGATGTTTGCCGGACTTAATATTCTTAATCAACATCGTTATGTTTTGGCCCAAGTACATAATTTAATAAGGCTTCCACCTAGTAGTTTCATAATTTATTTTTATAAGTGGGGAAATATATTACTTATCAAACTGCCATCAATTTTATGCGACCTTGGGCTTTCTTTAATTGTTTATAAACTTATTTTCAAGTTGACTAAAAATGTAAAGAAATCACTTGCGGGACTATGTTTTTTTCTTTTTAACCCGATAACTATTTTTATTTCAGGAGCTTGGGGACAAACTGATAGCATTGTTGGAATTTTGGGACTACTTTCCTTTTTGACACTTCTTGATGGCAATCTCATTCTTTCTATGCCCATCCTTTTTTTGAGTATCTACTTTAAGCCAAGTTGGGCAATTCTAGGACCATTTTATTTATTTACTATGTATAAAATAAAACCAAAGTTTCGCCAGATTTTATTTGGTTCGTTAATTACACTTTTATTGTTTATTGTTACAACAGCTCCATTTGCGAGCGGAAACGTGTTTACTTATGGTCTCAAACTCTATAAAGATAGATATCCAATTCCAATTGGTTTCGATGGCAAGGCTTCTATCTCTGCTTTTAATTTTCAAACTATTTTTTGGAGAATGGACATCGATTTTTCTAGTCAGAAACTTTTGGGTGTGACTTCTGGGCATTGGGGAATGTTTTTCTTTATAATCTTGAATTTTGTTGCAATGCTTAGTTTTAGTAAGGCAAAAAATAAACTTTTAAGTATGCTTTCTGGAATTTTTATGATTGCCATGGGAAGCTTTCTTTTTATGCCTACCATGCTTGAAAGGTATTTTTTCCCTGCATTTGCCCCGATGGTAATCTTGGCTTTTTCTAAACCCAGGCTTTTAATCTCTTTGGTCATTATAAACTTGATATTAATAGCCAACATTACTTATTCCTTCTATAGAAGAGGATCGGACGAACTTTATCATTTCTTTATAGACAATAATTATTTATTGATGCGTGCAGTTTCAGTTATACAGGTTTTACTTTTTGTTACGTTTACAAGGCGCCTCATGATACAATTTAAGCGTGAATGAAGTAAGCCAAGAACACTTAGACCCAACTACAGAAATATCGTTAGAAACTGTAAAAGAACGTTCTGTTCGCGGCGTCGTTGTTTTAACAGGAAGAACATTTCTTCTTCAAATAATTGGCTTAGTTGCACAGCTCTTTTTATTTGCTTATTTAGGCAAATATGAATTTGGTGTTTTTGCAATAGTTAGCGCTTTAGTTAACTTTTTAGTTTATTTTTCCGACATTGGTCTAGCCGCTGCTTTAATTCAGAAAAAAGAAAAACCAACCGACTCCGATCTTAAAACGACTTTCTTCGTTCAACAGTTTTTAGTATTAGTAATTATTGGGATTGTTATAGCTTTAACTCCCTTCTTTACGCAAAAATATTCGCTGACCCATGATGGACAAATACTTTTATACGCACTTGCCTCATCGCTTTTGTTTTCATCCCTAAAAAGTATTCCATCAGTTCTTTTAGAAAGGAAACTCGATTTTATTAAACTGGTTTTTCCCCAAATTTTAGAACAAGTTGTTTATAACGTAATCTTGGTCTTTTTGGCAATGAAAGGACTTGGTCTTGGCAGTTTTACCTATGCAATACTTGCCCGGGGAATTGTCGGTCTTGTTACAATCTATATTTTGGAACCTTGGAAACCCGGCTTCGCTTTTTCTAAAAACACTCTAATTGGGCTTTTCAAATTTGGCGTGCCTTATCAAATAAATACATTTCTAGCTACTTTTAAAGATGATGGAATGACTTTGATTTTGGGTAGTATCCTTGGTCCGATTGGAGTCGGGGTATTATCTTTTGCCCAAAAAATTTCCCGGTTACCATTAACGTTTTTCATGGATACCGTTACCCGTGTTACTTTCCCGGCTTTTTCAAGAATGCAGGATGCAAAAGAGGATTTGGAACGGAGTGTTACAAGGTCAATATTTTTTATATGTTTATTAGTATTTCCTAGTTTGGTAGGTATTTCTATTTTGGCTCCAATTTTGGTTCGTATCGTTCCTAAATATAACCAATGGATTCCCGCTCTTGTCCCTATTATCTTTGTGTCTATAAACTTTATCTTTGCAGCAGCTACAACTCAATTAACAAATCTATTAAACGCGATTGGTAAAATAAAAATTACTTTTTATTTGATGATAATGTGGACGGTTTTAACTTGGGCATTTGTTCCAACATTGGCAATAAAATATGGAGTTGTTGGTGCTTCAATCGGATATTCTTTGGTCGGGGCGTCATCGGTAGCAGCTATTATAATTGCCAAAAAATATGTTAATTTTTCTATAACTGATTCGATGCTAAAGCCGCTAATTGGATCCTTTGTTATGGGAACAGTTCTTATTGTAGCTCGTAGATTTTTGCCAACTAACCTATTTGCAATGGAGGTTTTGGTATCTCTTGGCTTTATAGTTTATCTTGTATCAATGGTCACGATGGTTGGACTAAGTTTAGTAGAAGATGCTAAAACAAGTTTTAAAACAATTTTTTCAAAAAAATAAACTCTTTATACTTACTTTATTTGGGACAATAAGTTGGAGTTTAACGATGGTCAAAAGTGGGTGGTTTTATTCTTCATTAGGAATCAATGGATCCGGACTTGGGTTTTGGGGTGCTAATGGTCATGATGGAATTTGGCATATTGCTCTTGCCGAAAGTTTGTCTCAAGGGTCTTTCTCGATACCAATCTTTGCCGGATCCATAATTCAAAACTACCACATTGGTTTTGATTTAATTCTAGCAATACTACACAAAATTACTTTCATTCCGATTATAAATTTATATTTTCAAATTCTTCCCGTAATTTTTTCAATATTGATTGGACTATTAACTTACAAATTTACGGATTTATTTATCAATTCAAAAAAATCAGCTTTTTGGGCAACATTCTTTGTATATTTCGGAGGGAGTTTTGGTTGGATTTTAGGGAAAGGAGAGTCTGCGTTTTGGGCACAACAAGCAGTTTCATCTCTCATTAATCCACCCTTTGCACTATCTCTAATATTTCTCCTATTTGGACTTATTCTTATCTTTAGCCTTGAGGAAAAATTTAAAATTTGGAACTTCGTATTATCGATTTTATTTTTCGGTAGCCTAATAGAAATCAAAGCCTATGCGGGAGTGTTGGCCCTTGGTGGACTGCTTGTTTCGGGATTATATTCATTCATCCTTTATAAAAAGAGTCTACTTCTAAAAATTTTTATGGGATCTTTAATTCTTTCTTTGATTGTTTATTTACCATTTAATAGCCATTCAGTTAGTCTTTTTGTTTTCCAACCATTTTGGTTTTTAGAGACATTGATGGGGCTTTCCGACCGTCTGGATTGGCCCAGGTTCTATTCTGCAATGATCAATTACAAATTAGCACACAATTACTTTAAAGGTACTCTGGCATATTTAGTCGCCTTTGCAATATTTTGGTTAGGAAACATGGGAACTAGAATTTTAAAAGAATTTACGCTTCTTACCTGGCTTAAAAACATAAAAAGATTGTCTTGGACGCAAGTTTTTATTGGATCATTCATTGTTGCAGGTGGGGTAATTCCAATGCTATTTTTACAAAAAGGTTCACCCTGGAATACAATCCAATTTTTTTATTACTCTTTATTTTTCTCATCAATTTTAGCAGGAACTGTTGTCTCGCAAATAAAAAGTAAACTTCTCATTTCTTTAATTGTTTTAGCTACAATTCCTACAACATTAATTACTTTAAAAGATGTATATATACCTAACCGTCCACCGGCAATGGTTTCAGAGTCCGAGCTTTCGGCTTTAAACTTTCTATCAAAGCAGCCGCAGGGGATAGTTTTGACAAAGCCTTTTGATTCATTTTTGGCAAAAATGGCTGAAAACAATCCGCCAAGACCACTTTATCTATATACATCAACAGCATATGTTTCGGCCTTCTCCAAGCAACCAACATTCTTAGAGGATGAAATAAATTTAGATATAACAGGTTACGACTGGCAAGATAGAAGATCTCAAATAGCGTCTTGGTATCAAGAACTTGATACTGGTAAATCTAGGCAATTTTTGGTCAAAAACGATATTAAATATATTTATTGGATTAAAGCGAGTAAATCACCTTTGGATTTGGGCAAACTATCTTTAGCAAATATATTTGAGAATGACTTGGTCATAATTTATAGAGTCGAATAATAGGAAGATTGGTGGTACAATTTAGGCATGGCAGCGAAGCTTTCAGTTGTAATTAATACCTATAATGAGGCCAAAGTTCTTCCCAGATTATTAAACTCTATTAAAGATTTAGTTGATGAGATTGTAGTTATAGACACAGAGTCTACCGACAATTCACGTGAGATTGCTAAAAAGTTTGGAGCAAAAGTTTTCCCTCATAGTTATTCTGCTTATGTTGAACCTCTTAGAAATTTTGGGATTTCGAAAGCAACTGGAGAGTGGATTTTGGTTTTAGACCCAGATGAAGAAATTCCGCCGATTCTTAAGAAAAAAATAAGAAAAATAGTCCATGAAAATAAACTTGGATATTATAGAATTCCTCGGAAAAATATCATTTTTGGAAAGTGGCTAAAACATTCAAGGTGGTGGCCTGATTATAATATTCGCCTCTTTAAAAAAGGTACCGTTTCATGGAATGAAGTTATCCACTCTGTTCCAGTTACTCAAGGAGATGGCTACGATATGGATGTTAAGGAAGAATTTGCAATAATTCATCATCATTATGATTCTATCGATCAGTACATTGATCGAATGAATAGATATACTTCACAGCAATCAAAAATGAAGTTATCTGAAAACTATAAATTTTCATGGAAGGATTTAATAAGCAAACCGGCCGAAGAGTTTTTTAGTAGATATTTTTTTGGTGAAGGATATAAAGATGGTGTTCACGGATTGTCAGTTTCTATTCTTCAAGGCTTTTCAGAACTTGTACTTTATTTAAAGATTTGGCAGGCAGAAAAATTCAGAGACGAAGAAATAAATTTATCAGACATAATTTCTGAAATGAGATTAAAAGAAAAGGATCTACATTTTTGGCAGAATAATGCTTTATATAAACAAACAGGCAGTTTAACTGCAAGGCTAAAAAGGAAGCTTCGGATTTAGAATTGGTATTTGATATGACTAAAAACACTCCAAGTATTTCAGTAATTATCTTACAGGGTGGAAAGTACGATAAAGAAGTGTTCAGGAAGTCTCTCCAGTCAGTTTCTTTTGCAGACGAAATAATTAAACTAGAAGCAGATAAATTAAAAGGCAGTTTTTCAGATTTCAGAAATTTAGGTGCTAAGAAAGCCAAAAATAAGTGGATTCTTTATGTGGATACTGACGAAATTGTAACACCAGAACTTCAAGAATCAATTTCTAGAGTGATTGCGACAGATAATTATTCAGCTTATGCAATTCCCAGAAAAAATATTGTACTTGGTCAAGAAATGCGCCATTGTGGGTTGTGGCCTGATTATGTTCTTAGGCTTATTAATAAACAAAAATTTTCTGGCTGGGAAGGCAAACTTCATGAACAGCCCAAAATTACTGGTAAAATTGGGTACCTGAAGGAAGCTTTAATACATCAAAAGCATGATAATATAGCTGATATGGTAGACAAAACTAACAAATGGTCTGAGATTGAAGCGGAACTAATGTTCAAAGCTCACCATCCACCCATGAATTTTTTTAGATTTGCTTCTGCCGGATTTCGTGAGTTTTGGCTACGGATGGTTGTTCAGGCGGCATTCCTAGATGGAGTAAAAGGTACTATTTACGGACTCTACCAAGTTTTTAGTAGGCTTATTTCATATTCAAAACTCTGGGAGATGCAAATTAAAAATGAGGGCAGCAATTCATAATCCATATCTAGACACGTTGGGTGGAGGAGAAAGATACACTCTTTCTTTTGCTAAAGTTTTGGTAAGCCTTGGTTACGAGGTTGATTTGGAGTGGAAATCGCCAGAAATAATAAAAAAATTAGAGGATAGATTTGGCCTTGATTTAGCTGGTGTTCGTGTTCGCAATGATGTTAATAGGGGAGATGGTTACGATCTTTGTTTTTGGGTAAGCGATGGTAGTATTCCTACTCTTAAGTCTCGAAAAAATATTCTTCATTTCCAATTTCCATTCCAAAATGTTAATGGTAGATCTCTTCTAAATAAGATGAAGCTTTATCGTATCGAGAATATAATTGTAAACTCTGAATTTACTAAAAAATTTATTGACTCAGAATATGGAGTTGACAGCATTGTTGTCTATCCCCCAGTGGATACTTTGGCAATCAAACCAAAACGAAAAGAAAATATTATTTTATATGTTGGTAGATTCTCACATTTAACACAGAGTAAACGGCAGGATGTATTAGTAGATAATTTTAAAAAATTGACAGACTCTGGACTTAAGGATTGGAAGCTGATTCTAGCAGGCGGCACGGAGGTAGGCGTGGATGAATATTTCAATGAACTTAAGGACATGGCGGAAGGATATCCGGTTGAATTAATTACAAGCCCAAGTTTTAAAGATTTGAAAGATTTGTATGGAAAATCGAGAATATTTTGGTCTGCATCTGGTTTTGGAGAAGATCCAGTAAAAAATCCGACCAAGGTCGAGCATTTTGGTATAAATGTTGTCGAAGCAATGGCGGCCGGCGCTGTGCCTATTATTTATAATGCTGGTGGACATACAGAGATAATTCAAAACAATAAAAATGGATATTTATGGGATGTTGAACAAAAACTTATCGAAATAACTAATAAGTTAATCAAAGATAAAAGTCTTTTAAGGAAGTTATCATTTTCCGCAATTAACGATAGTAAAAAATTCTCATATGAAAACTTTGAATCGAATATTAACAAAATACTCTAATTGGTTTTTAATCGCTTTTTTTGTTGCAGCTTTAATTTTAAGATGGTGGTATTTGCCTCAAAAGGCCATTTCTTTTGCATATGATCAAGCACGCGACGCTTTTGTGGTTCAGGACCTACTGCGTGGCAACCTTAAAATCTTAGGCCCCCCTGTGAGCGGAGTTCCGGGACTTTTCCATGGAGTACTTTATTATTATGTTATAGCCCCTGCCTATTTATTTGGACACGGAAATCCTGTTGTGGTTGCTTATTTTTTAAGTTTTGTTAGTTCTTTGGGAGTGTTTGTGGTTTTTTTTCTAACCAAACTTCTTACCAAAAATAAAATACCTGCACTCATCGCTTCTTTAATATTTGCATTTTCATTTGAAGCAACCCAGTATGCAAACTTTTTAATAAATGCATCTATGGCTGTCTGGTTTGTTCCAGTTTTTTATGTTGGACTATATCTTTGGATTACAAAATCAAACAAGTGGGCGCCTATCATCGCGGGTTTGGGTCTAGGGCTTTCTATTCAAAGTGAAGTTGCGCTTTCTTACCATATTTTTCCACTCATTATTTGGCTTCTGGTTTTTAAAGATAAAATAGTTAAAAAAGATTTAATAATTTTCATATTAAGTTTTATGATTGGTATTTCGAGCATGATCTTAGCAGAGATTAAATTTGGTTTAACCGGTACTTCTGGAATTTTGTATCTCCTTACAGGACAAGACGGAATTGTTCAAACAAAAACATTAAGTGACTATATTGTTACTTTAATTAATCAATCTGGTAAAGTTTTTGCATATTCACTTTATCCAAAAAACATTGTATTTGGAGGACTTTTGGGTTTTACAATGATAATATCTTCAATCTTTTTGAATTTGAATGAAATTAAAAACAAAATATTGACTTGGGAAACTTTTTTAACAGTTTGGATTTTTGCCTATTCAGTAGCACTTCCGTTTGGAGGTTGGAATATGAAGCATATCTTGGTGGGGGTGGCGCCGGCAATTTGTATTTTTGCAGGAATTTTTATTTGGAAATATTTTAGCAATTACAAATTTATACTATCTATAGCGCTAATTATTGTACTTTTTGCAAACTTGTCTACAATATTAAAAGAAAATAAAAATGGTCAGACAATCTTTCCACTACAACCTGATCTTATTTTAAGAAATGAAACCAGCCTAGTCGACTATACTTATCAGAGATCTGGGAACGAACCATTTAGTATAAGTTCTCTAACAAGCCCACTTTTTGTAAACACACTTTGGTCTTATTTATATAACTGGTATGGTCAATCTAAATATGGATATTTACCCAGTTGGATTGGCCGTGATCAAATTGGTCAGCTTGGCAATAATTTAAAGTTTGCACCTAGTAATCTAACACATCACTTCTTTATAATTGAGCCCACCAATGGGATACCTAGTCTTTACATCGATTATGCAAAGGGAGATCAGGATTCAATATCAAAGTTTTATGATCAAAGGACTTTTGGTGAGTTGGTAGTTCAAGAAAGAATAATCAAAAATGAAAAATAAAGAATTAAAAGTCTCAGTTGTTATATCTAACCTCAATGGAGAGAAATTGCTTGAGAATAATCTACCCAAACTTATCGACGCAAAAAATTATTCCCCAAACAATATTTTAGAAATAATTATAGTTGATGATGGTTCATGGGATGGAAGTGTTGCATTACTTAAGACTAAATTTCCCGAAGTTAGACTTTTCAAACATACTGCAAATCGTGGTTTTTCTGCGGCGGTTAATACTGGGGTGAGAGCTGCCAAGGGCGAGCTCATACTGCTTATAAATACAGACGTCTTCCCAGATAGAAATTTTTTGGTAAAAGTATTGCCACACTTTGAAGATAGCTCTGTCTTTGCTGTATCTCTCCATGAAAAAGGCTTTGGATCTGCAAAAGGTACCTTTGCTCACGGATTTATAGAGTTGGCAACAGGTGAAGAGGGAAACAAAAATCATCCAAGTTTTTATGTCAATGGAGGAAGTGGGGTGTTCAGAAAAAGTGTTTGGATTGAGCTTGGGGGAATGGACGAGAAACTTCTATCACCATTTTATTGGGAGGATATTGATTTATGTTATAGAGCAGCAAAAAGAGGTTATAAATTACTTTGGGAACCGGGTGGTATTGTCGAACACCACCATGAGTTGACAATAAATAAATTTACCAAACAATATATTGCAAGAGTTAGAGAAAGAAACCAACTTTTAATGCTTTGGAAAAATGTCACAAGTCCAAATTTAATAAGAAAACATATAGTAGGACTATTTTCCAGGTTATTAAAAAATCCCGGGTATATTAAGGTAGTAATAATGGCGCTTAGTAGGTTTGGAATTGTTATGCAAAAACGAAAGAAGGAGATAAAGGAATCAAGAGTCTCAGATGAAGTAGTATTTTCTAGATATGGTTAAGGAATGGATTAATAATAAACTCCATTAAGAAATAAAGGCTTTGACCTGTCTCTTTCGAGTAAGATATAAGCTTCAGTACCATCGGGTCTAGTGATTCTTCCTACAACCTTAAGGGGTAAACCCTGATCAATCTGACTTTGATACTCACATTCCCATGAATCTACCATGAGAATATTTTGCTTGTTATACTTAATTAAATTGTTATCAGATGGACACTTTTCTTGTGAGAATATTATATTTTCGTAATCTCGTTCCATCGTCTGGGTGCTATAAGTTTTATTAAAGTCAGACGGATTTTTGTTGGTGAAAAAAGCGTACCATGGATATAGGTTGTCGGGAAAATTTGTGATAATTACTTTATCATATTTTTGTTTGAGTGTATCAAGTTTAAGTGAAAGCTCTTTGGCACCCATGTTTCGATAAGTTGGGCTATCGACAAAGTAATTTTTCAGATATGGACGGTGATTTATCGAATGAACCATATACATATATGAGAAATAGATAAAATTCAGGGTCAATAACGAAAAAATAGTAGTTGTAATGAGTTTTTTGTATTTTTTGGAGATCAGGAGAATTGCTTCAAAACCATAAGCCTCAATAATAATTAAAAATGGGAGCATTAAAAATGCGCGACTCAAGTTTGGGACATCCTCGGTGGTTATAGCTGCAGGTAAAGGGGTAACTAATAGTAAAAAAAGCGGTAGCAAGTTCTTTTTGCCTTTTACGATTATAATTCCACCAGATATTAAGAGAATAGCTTCAACGTAAGTAATAAGTCCGGAACCTGGTGTTGCAAATCGGTATGGCCTACCTGACGGGCCAATTAAAAAATCACCGGCAAAATAACTACTATATTGATCCATAAAAGTTTTAAGATAAATTACATATTTGTTATCGAAAAATATGGTCAATAAATTTCTCTTTGAATTTTCACCCCTAATCCTTTCAATCTGATAAGTTGTGTCAACGCCGCTAAATATAGAAACCTGATTAAACCTTGCCAAACCTTCCTTTGTTGTACTAAAGAAAATAGATAAAACAAACGCAACGATAAGGCAAATGTAGATCCATTTTTTTACCTCTTTTCTTTTAATCTCCTTGATATAATACAAAAACGTAATAAGTAGAATTGGAGGAGCTAAAAATCTTATTGCATGATAAAAGAAATAGCTAAAAATAATAGTTATTACCGACAACACTCCGAATACTTCTTTTTTTGATTTAATCAATTTTATAAGGAAAAATAAAGAAAACAGAGCGAAGAAAGTAGAAACAACTACTTCGTTTGTAGCCCTGCTCAAGTCAATTTGCCAAGGAGATATCGCCATGAGGAGCGCCCCTAAAAGCCCGGCCTTAGCGTTTGTTGTCGATTTTCCTTTGTTTGTATCTAGCAAATTAATTAGAAAATATATTGGAAATATCATTAAAGCTCCAAAAAGAGCAACTGGGAGTCTTGTAGCAAAAATTGATCTCCCGAAAATAGCTATCGAAGGAATGGTAAGATAAAAAAGTCCTGTAGGCCTGTAGTCACCAAAAGAATTGTAATAAAGTGAAAATAGATTTCCATGATCGTCATGACCTGTTTTTAGAATCGACAAAGAATTCCAGGCTATTTTGGCTTCGTCTATGTGGAATCCATATGGAAATTCCCCAAGTCGATATAACCTTAAAAATAAAGTTAGTAAAAATATCCAAAAAAGAGGTCTTTTTATAATTTTTAATGCAATTTTCATTAACGAAACAATAGCAGATTTAGGCTTTTTATACAATTATTTTTTGGTGATTATTGAAGCAATCCAATTTCCTTCAGGGTTTAATATTTTGTAAAGTTTTGCACCCTTGATTGATTTGATTTCATCTTCTTTCACTTCTGATGTAGTCCAGTATATAAAATCACTTTTATATTTATCATTTGGCCAATCAAATTTTTTATACACAAAATTATCAAAGTTTATACTAGGAGGACCTTCAATTCCTGGCACATTTCTTCTATAAGCAATTTTCTGTATATTCTTGGGCGGATATTTCATATAAAACCAAAAAATCTCGTAACTCTGTGCCTGATTAGTATCTAAATATATTGTTTTATAACCACTCTTAAGAGATATCAATATAGGCACACCTTCTTTAAAACCTCCAGGCTGAAACTCACCACTGGTATTCCAAGCTCCGTAATTAAACTCGTTTATTATGTTATAAAACGATGTTCCAAAAGCAATTAATAAAAATATACAAAAATACACATTTTTGAGCACCATATTCCTATTTCTTGAAAAGTAATTAGCAACAGTTAACAAACCAAAACCTGCAATTAGATCAACAGAGGGGTATATATTCAATGATCTTAGGGGGTAAAACCATTCCCATGTAACAGCGGCCGGAATGATACCTGACAAAATCCAATAAATTATAATTCTTTTTTCTTTGTTCTGTATAAATTCTCTAAATGTAGAAACAAGCCCTATCGCAAACATGAGTCCTCCAAAAAAACCCAACATTCCACTTTCACTTATTGCTTGAGCTGATTTTATTACACCTGGATAAATTAATAGTGAAAGGTTTTTTGGTGAAAAATAGGCTGTAATATGTCCCACTAAAATACCACCGAGATAGTATAGGGGATTTCCGAGCGAATTTAACCAAACATTTGACGTATAAATTAGCTCATGAGGAGTAAACGGATAATAGTGACTAAAGACATTCGTCTGGCTAAACCTTGTGAGTAGGAGTGAGGTATGAAATTCCAGAAAAAGCGGCAGGTAAAGTATTATTACAACAAAAAGAGGCCATAATTTTTTAATTATTTCAAAAGGATGTTTCAAAAACACCTTAAAATTAAAAGAGAAGGGATCAATGAAAAACAGAAGAAGTAGAATCGGAATAGAAAGTCTAGCCGAATGATAACTATA
Source organism: Patescibacteria group bacterium (assembly GCA_035260845.1). GTDB lineage: Bacteria > Patescibacteriota > Microgenomatia > UBA8517 > UBA8517 > DATFUL01. The sequence goes on along the minus strand of DATFUL010000003.1, from coordinate 115,600 downwards.
TATCGCAAGTACTGAAAAAAGGATTGTACTCACTTTGTAAAATAAGTTCTTCTTAAAATTTAATAAACACCATATTACTCCGGTAAAGAAAGCCATTGATATGTTTGCCTCAAATGCTACGCGCGAGAAGTGAAGACGCCATGGAAAGAATGAGATTATGGTTAAAATAATGACACAAACAAGGGTAGACCTTTTTGATAGCTTCATAAAAATTAAAAGTAGAAACACCAAGGACAATGTTCCAAAAATTGCTGAAGGGGTTCTAACTGTTGTCTGGTTTAAGCCAAAAAAATGAATAAATGGAATATCCAGGTATGAGTAGAGTGCCGGTTTAAAGTCATTAAAAGATCTAAGGCTTAATGGGTAACTCGTTCCGTATTCATCTTTCCCTGTTAATAATAGGCTATATGCATTGTATCCCAGAGAGGCCTCATCAAAACCAACTGAGATGGGTGATTTTTCAAGGCCAACAAGTCGTGTAAGTAGCAGTCCAACTATCCAAATAATTATTAATATTATAAATATCAGCCTTTTCATTGTTTATCTTTAGTTTGTACTATAAAAAGTTCCTGTCCGTACTTGTTTGCAATATTATCAAGAATATGGGTTTTTTTGAGTATTTCTAATTCTCTTTTCTTTATTTCTTCATTTGCATCCTGTGGGAATGAATTTTCCGAGTTTTGGCCAAGGAAGTTACCTGTGAAACCAATATATAAAACCCCCCTATTTGGTCTATTTTTACTTAAATCAAAATTGTCAGTTTTTAATAAACTACAATCTTTGAGGTAAAAGAGACAGTATTTTTTAGATTCACTGAGGTTTTCAGATACAATAATTTGACTATAGTTTAAAGTTTGTGTTTTTAAATAAGATAGAAAAAAATTATATGCAATAGGACGATTATCAAGCCAAAAATTAGGCCTTACAAATCTATCATAATAATTAGTTAGCCATCCATAAGAAGTTAATAAAATTAGAAATATAATCCCATACTTTGTTTTTTTGGAACGGCTTTTCAAAAACTGGTTTATGCATTCCGCCATAATAATAGAAAGCGGGAATAGGCTAAAGATCAACCTTCTCTCAGTCGACACGTTGGTAGTTATAAAATAAATAAAAGATATCAATAAAATTGATAAAAATTCCTTTTTTGAGGAGATCTTTTTAGTCATAACCAGCCAAAGGCTGAGACAAAAAATTACAATTTCAGGCCAAAAGAATATTACAAAGGCCTTTTGTCCCAATGGGTGTATTTCTTGAAAAAAAAGCGTCTCAAAATCAAAAAAGGTTAATGATTCGTTTACAGAATCTCTTAAGGCAAAAAATATTTTATTGTAAACCAATCTTTTTAAAGTCTTAGGAACTGATATATTAGGATTTAAATTATCCTCAATAAGAAAACGAAAATTAACTTCACTTTGGGGTTGTTTCAACGAGACGATTTTTAAAATATTTGGATTCTGATTAAAAAATCCGAGATTTAGACTTAATATGGCGATGGTGGTTATTATAACTGCGAAATAATAGTTATGGTTTTTTCTAGTTAAAAAATAAAATATCCCTGAAATTATAAATAATTTTAAGGCATCTAAGGGGTACGACATCCAAATCAAGGATATGCATGGGCATATTAGAATCAGAATAAAATAATAAGATTTTATTCTTGTTCTTAGCTTTTTTGACAGGAAGAATGATGTGCCAATAATAAATATAAAACTAATAATTCTTAATGACCAAAGTAATATATAGTTTGTAACACCAAAATTAAGTTGCTCAGAGGTGGGAGGGTAGTTAACATATATTTGCCAAAACAACTCGGCTAAAAATAGAAATATAGGTACAAATAAAATCACATTTGTAGTATACAACCAAATTTATTTTAAAAATGTTAAACTAAACGTAATGAGAAAGATTTTAACCGCTAAATTTTTACTTATTGCCATAATTCTTCTTGCTTCAATTCTCCGTTTATATAGGTTGTCTGTTAATCCACCATCACTTTTTGGCGACGAACTCGATCTGGGCTACCAGGCATATTCAATTCTTCATACAGGTAGAGACTATATGGGAAATTTTATGCCAGTTCATTTTCATTCACTTGCTGAATGGCGAACTCCGCTTTATTTATACTCTGCTGTTCCAACTGTGGCCATCTTTGGTATTACGCCATTAGGTGTTAGATTACCTGCTGCGATTTTTGGAACCTTGATTGTATATGCAATGTATTTACTCGTAAATCAATTAACAAAAAACAAAAATCTTAGTTTGGTCTCTGCATTTTTATTAGCGGTTTCACCATGGTTAATTCAATACTCAAGAGCTGGTTTTGAAGTAACCGAAATGCTATTTTTGCTGATCCTGGGGCTTTATTTATTTATTAAATCTTTAGATACTTCAAAAAGGCTTTGGCTTTCTGTTGCATTACTAGTCCTTATGCCTTGGGTGTATTCAACCGCAAAATTATTTACACCCCTTCTTTTAATATTCTTATTTGTTCTTTACAGGAAAAAAATATTAAGAATGGCTAAGCGCGAACTTGTTTTTGTCTTAATTGCTGGGTTAATTATTGGAGTTCCAATTGCAACCAGTACTGTTTTTGGAGGTGGAACGCAAAGAATAAACGACATTAGTGTTTTTAATGATTCAAAAATGGAACAAACAGTTGGAGAAGGTAGAAAGATAGATAACAATAAATTTATTTATAATAAATACACATATTGGGGTAGCGAAATTTTGAATAATTATTTTGGATCATTTTCTACAGACTTCTTGTTTTTGAAAGGAGATGCAAATTTACGTCAATCTATCGGAACTGGTGAATTGTATTTAATAGAGATAGTTCCATTGCTTCTCGGTTTGGCATTTTTCTTTTTTGAAAAGAATATTAATACTAAAACTAAATTGTTAATGTCTTTTTGGCTTTTGGTTGGAGCGTTTCCCTCGGCACTAACAATTGGCGGTGGCACACACGCCACACGTTTAATATTAATTTTGCCTGTTTTAATATTTTTTATATCCTTTGGGTGGCTTTCAATTTACAAAATTATTTCTCAAAAATATAAAACATTTTTTATAGTTGTCGCATCATCGCTTTACATTCTGTCCATGGTTTTTTACTTTCATGAATATTATCTTGTTTATCCAATAAATAGTGAACATTGGTGGCATTATGGTTGGGGGCAGGCAATTAGTGAAGTTAAATCTATTGATTCAAGTTACGACCGTGTAATTATCTCTATGAGTGGTGAACCTGCTTGGATATTCTTCGCTGGACACTATGAATACAATCCAACTATTTGGCAGAAAGAATTTCCAATCGGAAACGACATAGAAGTTTCAGGTTTTGGAAAGATATCCCACACAGGTAAGTTTTATTTTGGGTCACCTGACCCAAATGTTAAAATATACGGACTCGGAAAATATATTGACTCAAAAACTTTATACTTAGCCAACGCTAGTGAAGATGGGGAAAATTTGATATTGCACCCGGATAAAACACCAGAGGGTCTAAAACTAATTAAATCAATTCCGTTTCCTTCAGGGGAACCCGCGTTCTACTTGTTTTCTGGAATTAAATAATCTTTGTTCCTCTTTTGTAAATTCTGGATTAGTTCGCACTATTCTATATGCTGTTGCTCCATCTGGATATTTAACTTCCGAAATGAGAATCAGTTTGTGAGTCTTTATCTGTTGCAGCGATATTCCAAGTTCGTCAGCAATTAAATATTGATCAACCAACAAATCCTTTTCCCAGTTTATTGGTCGGGTAACAATCTTTCCAATATGCTTTTCTGAATTATGGTAAAGATTCGTATAATATTCATTTGTCGGCACTTCGAAATTTTCTTTTTGGAATTTAAGAGGGTCGTATTTTAAGTAAAAGGCAATTTGCGGATAAGCATCGCTTCTTGCGTTATCTGTGACTATTGGTAAATCAGTATTAAGCCCTTGGATAATACTGGTAACCTGTTGCCATCCATAGTCCCACGCCTTGGCCCGGTAATATTCATTCAGAACAATAACAGAACTGTAAAGTTTACAAATAGAATAAATGACTACCGCATAAAACAGCAGAAGAGAGGTTTTTTTAACAAAACCGATTTTTAACTTTGAGTATATTTCCAAGATTCCAAGTGAGATTACAATTAACTGAGGAATTACTAAAGGTAGAGATCTGATTGTTGTATATGGGTCACGAGTAACCGCAGCAGGAATTGGAGATGCAATTAATAATGCTATCGTAAGAAATTTAAGATCGCTAATATTTTTTTTAGTCAATAAAATCCAAATTCCATAAATATAAAAAGGGAATTGCCATAGGAAAAATGTTGAAAGTTCAGGGAAAGAACTTCTTGGTCCAGAATCTCCAAGAAGAAACATATAACGCGGTGACAAATAAGAAAAGTAAAGTGAAAAAAATTCCCGAGTTGTTAAAAACCAAGAACCATTAACAATTGGACTTAAAATCCCTTTATAACTTGCAATAAACCCATCAGGCATTTGATGAAGATGTGAAAATATATTAAGTCCTGTTGCACGTGCCAAGAAACCTGGTGTAGATATTACAGACAATGTTGGCAAAGTGATAACAAAACCAAGAATGATTGAATAGATTAAATACTTCTTGTGGATTTTGTCTAACAATATTTTCCTAAATTTTATAAAAAGGATGGTCATTATAAGCGGTGTTATTATTCTTTGCGAATGATATGCAGGAATCGCAATCCCAAACATTAAGGCAGACAAAATTAATGTTTTTGGTTTTTCTAAGCCTTTGTAAAAAAACAAGACTCCAGAAAGGAAGAAGAATAAGGCTACATTGCATTCAAAATTTGTACGGCCAAATAAAATGTGCCAAGGGCTTATGGCAAGTAGAAAACAGGACAATAATGCAAGTTTTTCACCAAATTTTGATTTGGCCAAACTTTGTTTATCTTTAAATAATCGTTTTATCAAGAAAAATAAAACCGGAATTGTAAGGATACTAAAAATAAAAGACGGCAGCCTAACAGTAAATGGAGTAAGTCCGAATAAGGGAATTAAAGGAACAATAAGATAAATATAAACAGGAGTTTTAAAATCTGTTAATGACCGGAAAACAATCGGGAACGATTTTCCAAATTCATCCCTTCCCGTTTTTAGGATCGAATAAGCACTATACCCCTGTCCGGCCTCGTCAACATATAAGCCAGCAGGAGCTTCGCCAAGCTTGTAAAGTCGCAAAACTACAGCAATTAAGACTATCAACCCAAGTAAAATGTAGGAAAGATATTTTTTCATAAAATTCATAATTTTGCCAAGATCTGTTTACCTTATAAAACTCCTTATTAATTCAGGAACTGCAAATACGATAAGCAGTATTGATGTAACTGTGAACAATTTTTTATTATCAATCATCATCTGTGTTACACCGTTGCCTATTGTCAAAGAAATTGGGATCCACAAAATTAGGTCTAATCCGTAGAAGTTTTTTAAAATTGATAGAAATAATACAAAAGGAATAAAAGTGAATAGAATTATATTTTTATATTTGTACTTTGAAATACTAAATATGCCATACGCAAAAAATACAATTGCGACGAATTGATATTTGAAAATATTGTTTTGTCCCGGAATTGGTTCCGGATGAAGTCCGAAAAAATAATTATTAGGATCAGTTAATATAAACAAATTATTAAAAAACTTATAAATATAAATTCTCGGTTTGTTTTGAAAAACCCTTGCGAGAGCAATAGTCGGATAGAGGTGTATGTTTCTAAGAATTAACTGTTCTCCTTGGTAATCATTGGTAAAAATCGTCTCAAATGAGGTGTTGCCTTTGAAGTTTAATAATAAATTTAGAGGCCAAAGAATAATACAAAATACAATTACTATTTTTTTAAAATAATTCATATCTATATTTTAACAATTAGGATCAGCAGATGATACAATCAGATAGTGATGAAAAGGTTATTAATTTGCATTGTATTGGCAATATCTTTTTTGATTCGTGTGGCCTCAGTTACAAACTTTCCCGTTGGTTTTAATGCTGACGAGGCATCGTTTGGCTACGATGCTTATTCGATTCTCCATACTGGTCGCGATCAATGGGGTAATTTATTGCCAATAGTATTAAAGTCATTCGGAGACTATAAGTCTCCAGTGTATGGGTATTTAGATGTTCCATTCATAGCAATCTTTGGTCTAAATGTATTTGCTACCCGTTTTCCAAATGTGCTTGTAGGCACTTTGGCTGTATTATTTGTATATCTTCTTACAAAAGAATTATTTGAAAAATATAAAAATAATCTTGGAATTAATGATACTTTTAGTCCTGCAATAGTTACAGCTTTTCTCCTTGCTGTTAACCCATGGGCTGTTATGATGAGTAGGGGTGCATTTGAAGCTAATTTAATAACCCTCTTTCTTCCGGCAGGAATTTATTTCTTTCTAAAAGGACTTAAACACTCAAAATTCTTTATTTGGTCAGCGATTTTTTTTGGAATAAGTCTGTTTACATATCATTCTGCGAAACTGATTACACCTTTGGTTATAATTGGACTTTTTGTGATTTTCTATAAAGATCTCAAACGAATCGGGTTTAGAAAATTATTTTTATCGCTAGTTATTTTTATAATATTTTGTATCGCAATTGCTTACTCTTTTACACTAGGGGGTGGGGCAAGGATATCTGAGAGAAGTATTACCCAAGGTGCACTTGAGGAAGGTGCTGAAGCAAAAATAAAACTTATCCAAATGGGTAAAAACCCAATCGTTTCAAAAATATTGCATAATAAATATCAAGTTGTGGCAAACCGTTTTACAACTAATTATATTCAATATTTTTCTCCAAGATTTCTATTTACAAAAGGTGCAGCAGAATTTTATTACGGTATGGTTGCAAACGTAGGTACAATTTATATATTTGAGGGAATACTTTTATTTGGTTTAATTCCAGTTTTATTAAACAAAAAATCAAGACTGGTTCTATTGCCAATAATTGTTTGGCTTCTAATTGCTCCACTCCCTGCTGCGCTAGCTTCTGGTACTGGATATTCTGGCAATAGAGCAGAGGGTATGCTTCCCGTTCTTCAGATTCTTGAAGGATTTGGATTTATTGGATGGACTTTATTTCTTCGAGGCAAAAAATTTAGTGTTTTGCCGACACTAGTTTTTTGTATATTCTCGATTTATCAAATATTTATCTTTAAAAGTGACTATTTTAAGCCTCAACCAAACAACGTAAATGGTCAAATGTTGTATGGAAATTTAGATATGGCTAATTATCTTCATGAAAACTCAAATGGAAGAAATGTAATTTTGAGCCGTAGTTTGTCTGAACCCCAGATATTTATTGCATTTTCAAGCAAATTACCACCGAGCGACTATCAAAAGAATACAAAGAATTGGAATTTTGATAAATCTGGTCTTTCTTGGTTAGACCAGTTACCAAGTTATTCACTTGCGAACTACACAATTAGATCTTTTGATTGGAAGACGGATGTGAATCTTCCAAATACACTATTGGTTGGGCACCCAGACGATTTTCCTAAAAATATCGTTGCCATTAAAACATTTTATTTTCCGGACGGAACACCATCTATATATGTAGTTAACCCCCTAAATAAAGCCTATGCAAAAGCTAACTAATTTTCTGAGTAAAAATATTTTCGTTGTCTTAATTCTTCTATTGTCTATCCCAACTTTTTATAAGATGCTTCAACCCGGAATTTATTCAATGCAGGACTTTCATTTTTTTAGACTTTATGAGTTTGATAAATGTATACAAAATTTACAAATTCCTTGCCGTTGGTCACCAGACGCAGGTTTGGGTTATGGAGAGCCTCTTTTTAATTTCTATGGTCAACTTCCATACGCAATCGGTGAAATTTATCATTTAGTTGGTGGAAGTATAATTAACTCACTTAAGTTTCTTTTTATACTTTCACTTTTTGGTTCTTCTGTTTCCATGTTTTTCTTAGCAAAAGAGATATGGAAAAATAATTATTCTGCTTTTATCTCTTCAATAATCTATTTGTATGCACCATACCGTGCAGTTGATGTTTGGGTACGTGGAGCCCTTCCCGAAGCCTTCTCGTTTATTTTTTTCCCACTAATACTTTTATCGATCGAGAAAAAATCATATATTTGGTTTTCAATATTACTTTCTGGTTTAATCTTAACTCACAATTTATCTCTCGTTATGTTTTTGCCGATACTTATTATATGGATTATTTATAGAAGATTTTGGAAAAGTATTCCGGCAGGTGTAGTTTCATTTTTAATTTCTGCTTTTTATATTTTACCGGTTATTTTTGAGTCTAAATATGTTGATTTGGGTAGTACAATTACTGGATATTTTGATTTCAGGGCTCATTTTGTAACACTTTATCAAATATTTATTTCAAGATTTTGGGGTTATGGCGGTTCCACATGGGGTATTGGGGATGGACTAAGCCTTTCGATTGGAACTATTCAGTGGTTGTTGCCACTCGTTATTCTCATAGCAATTGTTATTAGGAATAAAATATCAAAAAACATGACTTTTCTGACTTTGTTTATAGTTGGCATATTTTATATTTTCTTAACTCACAATAAATCAACATTCCTTTGGACTCATATCTCTGGCATGGCATATATTCAGTTTCCTTGGAGGTTTTTAGGAGTAGCTACATTTTGTTTTGCGTTATCAAGTGGTGCAATCCTTCAATTTTTTGAAAAACAAAAAGTTTTAGTTAGTTTAATTGTTGCGATATTGGCAATTGTTTTTAACTTATCATTTTTCCGTGGAGATATTTGGTACAAAGTAAGTGACTCATATTTTACAACTGGTGCAGAATGGACTCGCCAAAGAACCGCTTCGATTGGAGATTATTGGCCGCAATTCGGACACAAAATACCAAATTTACCAGGGAACGGAAAGTACATTAATTATTTCCCAGGTTGGAACAATACTCCTGATGAAAATGGATTGATACCCTCCAGTGGCGCCAGTTTTAAAGATACTCCTATTAGGAAAATCGGTAACATAATTAGTTTGAGTACAATAATTGTTGCTGCAATTTATGTTTTAAAAAAGAAAATATGGGCAGAAAGAACTTAACATACTTAATTTTAATTATTGTTTTGGGAGCCGTCTTAAGGTTCACCTTTTTATCTTGGAATCCGCCTGCACTTAATTGGGATGAAGTTAGTCATGGTTACAATGCTTATTCAATTCTTAAGACGGGGATGGATCAATGGGGTCAAAGGTTGCCTTTTTTTAATTTTAGAGCTTATGGGGATTATCCAACCACACTAAATCTTTATTTAACAATACCTTTTATCGCGCTATTTGGTTTAACAGAATTTTCTATTCGTTTTCCACACGCAATCCTTGGGGTTTTAACAATAATTTCTGTTTACTTTTTAGCGTTTGGAATTACAAAGAGACGAGACATCAGCTTATTTTCCAGCTTCTTGACTGCAATTAGCCCATGGTATGTATTTACATCAAGGTTTGTACTCCAATCAAATTTATCGGTTTTCTTTTTAATTACAGCTGCTGCACTCTTTGTGAACAGAGAAAAGAATAAACACTTTCTTTCTTTTTCTTTTATTTCACTCTTTCTGACTCTTTTTTCTTACCATACAACACGAATATTTTCTCCACTACTTTTGATTGGAACACTTCTTATTTACGGAAAAGAAATAAGCAGCAAAGTAATCTATGTTTTTGCAGGAATTTTCATATTATTTTCTGCTTATATCTTAATAAACCCCGGGGCAACTGCCCGGGGCAATGTTCTGTTTCTTGTTGATCAGGGTGCTGTAAATAAAATTATTGAAGCCAGAAACTCATCAAAACTTCCTAATAATATTAAGAGGATTATTTACAACCGCCCTGTTTATTTTATAGAAAATTTTTCTAAAAATTACATTAGTTATTTTTCTCCTAAATTTTTGTTTATAAAAGGTGGCACTCAGTACCAATTCAGTGTTCCAAATTTTGGACTAATTTACCCAGTAAACCTGCCATTTTTTTATATAGGAATAATATTTATTATCGCAATGGCACTAAAAGACAAAAATTATAGATTTTTGCTTTTATGGCTTATTCTTTCACCCATTCCTGCCTCATTAACAAACGAAAGTTTTGCTGTCATTCGGGCTACAACCATGCTTCCTATTCCTGAAATCTTAATTTCGATTTGTTTTTTTGAATTGTTATCAAAAGTAAAAGAAAATTACAAGTTTTTGACAGTTTCTATATATGCAATTCTTACATTTATATTTGCCGAAAGTTATATCGTTAATTATGTTACTGCTTATAGAACTAACTACAGTTGGAGTTGGCAATATGGATACAAACAAGCTGTTGACTATGTAAAACAGCACGATAGCGAGTATGACAAGATAATTGTTACAAAAAAATATGGTGAACCGCATGAATATTTTCTATTTTATTTATATTACAATCCATCAAAATATCTAAATGATGCAAGTAAGATTACTTTTTTTCAATCAAATTGGTATTGGGTAGACAGATTTGACAAGTTTTATTTCGTAAATGACTGGCAAATAAAAGATCTTGTCACGGAAAGTAAAGTAAAAATAGATTGTAAAAATATGAGATGCCTATTAATTACATCCCCTGGTAATTATCCAAAAGGATGGAATAAGATTAATGCAGTCAACTTTTTAGATGGAAAATCAGCATTTGAGATTTATAGCAATTTTCAAGAATAAAGTTGGGGTGTAGTTGTAAATATTATGAAAATTATTAACAAGATATTTAGTTCTCAAGGCCTTTTACTAATTGCACTTGTTTTAGCCGGCATTTTAAGACTTTGGCATCTTGGTAGTATTGCTCCAAGCTTAACTCCAGATGAGGCTTCTTTGGGATACAATGCCTATTCGATACTAAAAACGGGTCGTGATGAGTTTGGAAAATCTCTACCAATAGTTTTTAAATCGTTTGGTGATTACAAACCAGGCCTTTATGTTTACTTGGCCGTACCATCTGTAGCTGTTTTTGGTTTGTCTGAGTTTTCTACCCGTCTCCCTTCCGCAATCTTTGGGATACTGTCTATTTATTTAATTTATTTAATTGTTCGTAAACTATTTGCCAACTATAAGTCGCTAGCTATTATCAGTGCTTTTGTCGCTGCGACAAATCCTTACTTAATTTATTTTTCCAGAGGTGCTTGGGAGGCAAACATTTCAATTACTTTAACCTTAGCTGGGATTTATTTCTTTTTGAAATCATTGGATGAAAATAAATATATTATATTAAGTTCAATATTTTTTGCTTTGACTCTAATTGCATATCAAGGTGCAAAACTATCTACAGCAATTGTTTTATTACTGCTTATCTTAATTAATTGGAAAGTCTTTTGGAAAATAAAACTCAACTATCTTATTACATCATTTGTTCTCGGAGTAATTATTTCGATCCCAATAATATTAACTTTATTTAACGGACAAGCACAGCGCTTAACTATTTTTAGTGTTTTTTCATATCCAAGATTGCCAGAAGAAATACAAACATACTCCGATGGATACTTTTATTTATTTCACTCTGATCAATTAAATTATTTTAGAATGGTCATGAGTAGGTGGTTTAATTTCTATTCAGGTCATTTTTTGTTTTTCGATGGAGATACCGCAAATCCAGTTCATACTTCGCCATATCAAGGAATATTATTACTAGGGGACTTGCTTTTGCTTCCAATTGGGCTTTTTACAATTTTCAAGAACAAACTTAATAAAGGAACATTGTTTGTAATTTTATTATTAATCCTATCACCTTTTTCTGCGGCTATTTCAAGAGACCAGACAAATGCAGTTAGATCCTTGCTTACCGCCATCCCCTTAGTTATTGTTATTTCTTTTGGAATATATGAGGTGATAAATTACCATAAAATCGTCATTTTGGCCTTCATAGCCGTCTGGATTTTTGGTTTTATATATTTTTTAGATTCATATTTTGTCCATCTTCCAGCTCATAATTCAAATTATTGGCGATATGGCTATAAACAGATGGTTGATTATGTAACCCCTCTTGAGTCTAAATATAAAGACATCGTATTTGAGCAATCATTTAATCAACCATATATTTATTTCCTTTTCTATCAAAAATACGACCCTGCTAAATATCAAAAGCAGGCGAATTTAGTCAGCAGTAAGTATAAAGGGGATGTTGGTTTTGAAACAAAACTTGATAATGTTCGTTTTGAAAGAGTTGATTGGAGTGCACTTCAGTTTACAAATGGCACACTTGTTGTAACCGGTCCAACCATTCCACCTGAAGTCATAAGTAGACCAGAGAAATATAAATTTCTATATGAACTTAAATATTTGAATAACATTGATGTTGCTTTTGAGGTTGTTGAAGTTAAATAATGACTAACCATGAATAAACTTAACAAATATCTATTATTTTTAATTGTGTTTTTGGCTTTTGTTTTGAGGTTTTGGAAACTTGATACATACCCTGCATTAAATGCTGATGAAGCATCAAATGGTTACGATGCTTATTCATTGATTCAGACTGGAATGGATCAGCATGGTAACTCTTGGCCAATTTCTTTCCAATCGTTCAACGATTATAAGCCAGGACTTTATGTTTATTTAGACATTCCATTTGTTAAATTACTTGGATTAAACTCGTGGTCAGTTAGAATTCCAGGTGCAATGTTTGGTGTACTCTCGGTTCTTTTAATTTACCTACTCGTAAAAGAGCTTTTTGAAGATGACAAATTTGCACTCATATCAGCACTTTTTCTTGCGATTTCACCTTGGCATTTACAGTTTAGTAGGGGTGGTTGGGAGGTCAATACCGCCACTTTTTTTCTTTTAGCTGGTTTACTTTTATTTTTTAATTCATTTAGGGAAATTAAATTTAAACATAAAGTTACTAAACTTGTTTTGAGTTCACTTTGTTTAGTTGCTGCCCTTTACACATACCATGCAGTCCGAGTGATTATTCCACTTTTAGGACTCTCGATAATTCTGATTTATAGAAATGTGATATTCAAAAACATTAAGCCCTATTTAATTTTTGCTATCTTCTCGGTTGTTATTTTACTGCCATTAACTCACGATCTTCTTTCAGGCGGTGCACTTTCAAGGGTAGCCGGAGTTGGACTATTTGCAGACAAGGGACCGATAAATAGGATTAACGAACAAAGAGGAGAACATTCTAGTGTAAATGGTTATTTTGCAGAAATACTTCACAATAAATTCGTAAATTATGGTCTCTTTTTTGTAAACAATTGGACATCTCATTTTAATGGTGAGTTCTTATTTATGTCCGGAGATTCTATCGAGAGGAATAAGGTTCCAGAAACAGGGGAGATGTATTTGATTGATTTATTATTTCTAGCAGTCGGTTTTATCTTTATAGCTAAGAAATTCAATAATAGTTGGAAATTTATTATTTCTTGGCTCTTAATTGGCCCAATTGCCTCAGCTTTAACTTTCCAATCACCAAATGCTTTAAGATCTCAGAATATGGTAATTCCTCTCACCGTCATTAGTGCTTTTGGTCTTACTACAATCCTAAATTATTTGAATGGTAGAAAAATTTGGAAGTTTATTGGTATAACATTCTTAGCACTGTTAATTATTTGGAACTTTGCAAGGTATCTAAATATGTACTACATGCATATGAGCAAAACCTACCCCTACTCCTCTCAGTATGGGGTTAAAGAACTTGTTGAGTATGTTTTGCAAGATCAATCAAAATACTCTGATATTTATGTGACTAATAGATACGATCAGCCATATATTCTTTTTCTTTTCTACCAAAAATACCCTCCGCAAAAATTTCAATTTCACCACACATTAACAAGCAGAGATGATTTTGGGTTTTCAACTGTATCGGATTTTGACAAATACCATTTTGGACCTATCGATTTTACCTCCATTCAAAATAATTATCCAAACAGTCTTATAATTGGCACTCATGAGGAAATTCCTCAATCCGCAAATATAATTAAAAGGATTTATGGTACGAATGGATTTGAGTATTTTGACGTAGTTTCTAATTAAATAATTATCATGTTAAAACTTTCTGTGGTTCTCGCGACAAGGAATGAGGAGGAAAATATTGCAAGGTGCTTGGAATCTGTAAAGGATATTGCTGATGAGATTATAATTGTTGATGAATATTCTACTGATAAAACTCGTGATATCGCTGAAAAGTTAGGCGCTAGAGTTTATCTTGAACCCCATCATGGTATATTCCATATAACTAAACAAAAGGCGCTTGATAAAGCAAAAGGAGACTGGATACTTCAACTCGACGCGGATGAAGTTGTTACTGAAAAATTATCAAAAGATATAATACAAGTATTAGTAGGGAACTATGTTTATACAAAAAATAGACTCTTTGAGAAGCATCAACAATTAGTCGAAGCTAGGGATGGGAAAATTGGTAATGAAAATTCCACAGTTGTTGGCTACTTTATTCCGAGAAAGAATATTTTTCTCGGGAAGCCTTTAGTACATGCGGGTGTTTACCCAGACGGAGTTATACGCTTGGTTCGAAATGGCAATGCAGAATTTCCTCAAAAATCTGTTCATGAGCAAATACAACTTGATGGCCAAGTATCATGGCTAACTGGAGACTTATTGCATTATGATTCACCAACTCTTAAGCGCTACCTATCTCGTTTGAATCGCTATACAGACCTACATGCAGAAGAGTTGAGAATCAAGAAAGTTCCTAAAAGTTTTTGGAGTTTTATCTCATACACAATATTCAAGCCAATATACATCTTCTGCAACCTTTATTTTCGGCATTTAGGATTTCTCGACGGAGTAGGTGGATTCCTCTGGAGTTTCTTCTCAGCTTCCCACTTTCCAATTTCCTATTTCAAATATGTTTCTTCTTAATACTTTTAAGGGTAAAATAGATTAATATGAAGATTGCGATCGATTCAGGGCCGTTATCAAGTGGTGACTCCGTTCGTGGCATTGGAGTTTATACCAGAGAACTTCTTAAGGCTTTAAAGATGGATGGGGTCGATGTTTCAAGAGAAGATTTAAGTAAGTATGATGTAGTTCATTTTACACGGTTCAATCCCTTTTTTATTGCAATCCCTTTTGTTAAACCAGAAAATGCCAAATTTGTATTAACAATATATGATTTAATTCCACTTATTTACCCATCCCATTATCCGCCCGGAGTTAAAGGAAAAATAAATTGGCTAATAAATAAATATTTAATTAATAAAAACATTGATGCAATAATTACAATCTCAGAAACTTCTAAAAAAGATATTTGTAGATTTTTAGGGGTTAAGCCAGAAATTGTGCACGTTATTTATCTTGCACCCCGAGCCATATTTAAGAAACAGGAGGTTATAAAAAGATATAGTTTGCCAAAACATTTTGCCCTATATGTAGGGGACGTTAATTACAATAAAAATATTCCAAATTTAGTTAAGGCTTGTGAGATTGCTAGAATACCCCTTGTTATAGCTGGCAAACAAGCAAAAGAGATTCAAAGTATGGATTTGAATCATTCTGAGCTTAACCATTTGAAAAATATAAATTGGTCAAATGTAGTTAGACTAGGATTTGTCCCGGATGATGATTTGGTCAATATCTATAATCTCGCATCGGTTTATGTTCAGCCATCGCTCTATGAAGGCTTTGGTTTACCAGTTTTAGAGGCAATTGCTTGTACAACTCCTGTAGTTGTAACTAAAAACCAGTGTTTGGTAGAAATTTTAGGGGACGATTTCAAATATGTAAATGCTTATAATTCCGAAGATATTGCTCGTGGAATAATTAAGCCCAATATAAATAAAAAACTTACAAGAGAATACTCTTGGGAAATGACAGCAAAAGAAACGATCAAGGTATACCAAAGTTTTTAAATGGCCTTTAGGGGGTTTTTATTAAAAACTATTGTCTGGCTTAAAAATCTAAATTCGTCTATACTTCACTTACTTTAATATGGCTAAATCTTTCTGGACAAATAAAAGGGTTGTAGTTACAGGTGGAAATGGTTTTTTAGGTAAAAACCTTGTCTCCAAACTTAAGCAGTTAAAACCTAAAAAAATTTTTGTTCCTAAGTTTCCTGAATACGATCTCAGAAATTATAAAGATTGTTTGAAGGTTGCCAAAAAAGCAGATATTGTTATACATCTTGCAGCAAATGTGGGGGGAATTGGTTACAATCGCGAGTTTCCGGGCACGCTTTTTGATGATAATATTTTGATGGGAACTTTCATGATGATGGCTGCTAGGGTTTCTAAGGTTCAAAAATATGTCGCAATGGGAACAATTTGTGCTTATCCAAAATTTGCGCCAGTTCCATTTAAGGAAACCGACTTATGGATGGGTTATCCAGAAGAAACTAATGCACCTTATGGCCTGGCAAAAAAAATGCAACTTGTTCAGTCGATGGCATATCGACAGCAATATGGTTTTAATTCGATATTTTTATTACCTGTAAATCTCTACGGGCCTGGTGACAACTTTGACTCACGGTCTTCCCATGTAATTCCAGCTTTAATTAAAAAGTTTGTGGATGCTAAGAACAATAACGAAAACGAGGTCGTTGTATGGGGGACCGGTAAGGCATCAAGAGAATTCTTATATGTCGACGATGCCGCAGAAGCAATTATTTTAGCAACAGAAAAATACAATAAGTCAGACCCAGTAAATTTAGGGGCCGGGTTTGAAATAAAAATTAAAGATTTGGTTATAGTAATAAAATCTTTAACAGGGTTTAAAGGAAAAATTGTTTGGGATAAAACAAAACCTGATGGACAGCCACGAAGAAAGTTGAATGTTACAAAAGCAAAAAGAGAGTTTGGATTCAGATCCAAAATAAAATTCGAGGAAGGATTGAAAAAAACAATTGACTGGTATGATGCTAATTTAAAAGCCTCTACCAATAACCAGAAAACTACACAGGGATCAAAATGAGAATATTTATCGTGATTCCACTTCACAATGAGGAGGAACATATAGAATACGTTTTAAAGAGTGTTGCCAAATACAAATTATCCATCGTCGTTGTGGAAGATGGCAGTGTTGATAATTCAAAATTAAAAATTAAAAAATTAGGAATCAAAAATTTAACTCTTCTTGAACATGGAGTGAATTTGGGAAAGGGTGCCGCAATGAAAACTGGTGCTGAATATGCTTTTAAAAAAGGGGCCGCCGCCATAATTTTTATGGATTCTGATGGACAGCACATTGCCTCCGACTTAGGAAAATTTGTTGATAATTTAGAAGGAAATAAAAATGATATTGTTTTAGGCTCCAGAAATTTTAGAACCCAAGCACCTTTTATTCGATTTGTTGGAAATAAAGTTGCCTCGACCATTATGAGACTTTTTTTTGGAATCGATGTAAGTGACATATTATGCGGGTTTAGGGGTATAACAAAAAAAGCATATAAAAAAGTATCCTGGGAATCTTCCGGTTATGGTGTAGAAACAGAGATTTTGGCAAGGGCTTCAAAGGAAAAACTAAAACTAGTAGAGGTACCTATTGAAACCATATACCACGATCCAACTAAAGGTGTAACAATTCTTGACGCTTTCGGGGTCTTTGGAGAAGTTGTAAAATGGAGGTTAACTATATGATTATTGGTTTGCAAATTATGGCACTTTTATTTGCTTTTAGTATGACTTATTTTGCTATTCTTGGTTTTAAGCGTGGAGAATTGACAAAGCTCGAAATAATTTCCTGGTTAGTACTTTGGTGCTTTGCAATAATTGTTGTTGTTTTCCCTGAACTTCTTAGATCTTTTTCTATGACTTTTCTGGTAACTCGCGTCTTCGACTTAATGGTTATTGGTGGTTTTGCCCTGGTTATTTCAATGGTTGGAAGTACATATTTAAGAACAAAGCGAAATGAAAAAAAATTAGAGGATTTGGTTAGGAAAGAGGCTTTTAAAAATGCGAAGAGAAAAAAATGACGCTCTCCCAAAAATTTCCATAATTATCCCTTCATATAATAAGGTTAAATATATTGATCAAACTTTAAAATCAATCTTTGAGCAGAAGTATAAAAATTTAGAAGTAATTATAAACGATGGTGGGTCAACGGATGGAACCGTTTCGATAATTAAAGAATATGTTAAAAGATATAATATTATTTTTAAGTCAAAGAAAGATAACGGTCAACTTGACGCTGTAAATAAGGGACTTGAAAAAGCGACCGGCGATATTGTAACTTTTATCAACGCTGATGATTGTTATGAAAGAAACGCTCTTTTTTTAATTTCAAAAGCATATCAAACCCACCCAGATTCGTTGTGGTTTTCTGGGCGGGGGGCGGTGGTGAATAAAAAGAATATCGAAATCGCAAAACCTGTTACTTGGTATAAAAACTTTTTGTTATCTCGGATCAATTATTATTCATTACTAGCTAATAATTTTTTAATTCAGCCGTCGGTGTTTGTTAGTAAAGCCGCATTGAAAAAATATGGACCCTTTACAGGCACAAAAGATTTTATTATGGAATATGACCTGTGGCTAAAACTATGTAGAATCTCTGTGCCGACTGTTATTAATAAAAACATCTCCAAGTTTAGAATTGATGATAATACAAAAACAAAGACAATGTACATGCAACTACTTAAAGAGGATTGGAAAGTTGTTAAAAAGTATACGCACAATCCGCTAGTGCTTGCGTTACATCTATTAAATAATTTTGGAAGGGAGTTGGTTGGTATATTTGTATGATAAATATATTTAAAAAGTATAAATACCTAATCTTCACATTTCTAATTTCATTTGGTATTTTTTATCCCTCCTTATTTACCTTTTTTACAAATGATGATTTCTTTTTTTTAAAGATATCTACAATAAAAAGCATTGGTGAATTTTTTAATTTCTTTAACATTTTCAATGCTCCTGACAGTTTTGGGATGTATAGGCCACTAACAACTCAAGTTTTTTATTTTTTTGGAAGAGTAATATTTGGAACAAATCCAATATATCTACATGTAGTTTCATTTTTGTTTCTATTTATAATTATTTATTTGGTTTATATTCTCGGAAAATTTCTATTCGCTAACAGCACAATAGCTTTAATTTCAGCTTTTCTTTATGCCACTTCTGCGACGCATTTTGGACATTTATATTATTTGGCGACATTTCAAGAATTAGGAATGACACTATTTGTTCTCCTAAGCTTATTAATGTTTGTAAAAAATAAAAATCTTCTCAGTTTTATATTTTTTGTTTTAGCGCTTTTGTCTAAAGAGACGGCTGTGATTACGCCTATCCTTTTGGGTTTAATTTATTTTTATAAAACAAAAAACAAAATAAATCAAAAGATAATTCAAAGATTTTTGATTTTAATAATTCCATTTATGATTTCTTTATTTGTCTATCTATTTATTCGTTTTAATTGGTATGGTTTTGCAACGGGCGACAGTTATGTTTGGAGCCTATCTGTTAAAAGGTTTTTTAATACGGTTTTATGGTATTTAGTTTGGTCTTTCAATGTTCCGGAGTCATTTGTCGATTTTATTGGCCCTGGAATAAAAATAAACCAGAATTTGTTCATTTATTGGGGGAGTCAGGTTAGACCCATTTTGTTTTTATTTGTCGCCGAGCTAATTATTTTGGCATCTGTTTTGATAAAAACATTAAAACAGAAAGTCAAAAGCAGTAATCAAGTTTCAATATTTTGCATCGTTTGGTTTATTGCAGCATTACTTCCTGTAGCTTTTCTACCGTTTCATAAATTTACATTTTATTTAACATTACCCCTCATAGGAGTTGTTTTTAGAATCTCTTACCTGCTTATTGCAACCAAAATAAATAAAATTTTTATAGGATTATTTCTTTTTATCTGGACTCTCACTTCTTGGCTAACATTGAAATTTACTTATCAAACTAACTGGATATCCCAGGAAGCTATAATTTCCCGTAAAGTTTTTGATTATTTTAAGATTAATGAGGTCAAACTTGAGGGCAATGAAATCGATTTTGTGGATACAGAATCGGACATTGATTTACCATGGTCACCAACAGCAACTTTAAAAACAACATTGTCTGATAATAATTTTTTCTTTGTATTTTTTCCAAAACTTGCACAACGCGTCAAATATGGCGGGACTAGTGGTATCAAGATAAAATCTCGTCAGTTTTTAAATTATTAATATGAAAAAAACAAAAGTTCAAATACATTTTGACAAAGTCGCAAAAAAATACGATTTTTATAAAAAAAGAAATTCTTTTTACTACGATAATTTGAAAAAACTTTTACTTGATTTAATTCCATCAAACAAAAATGTTTTTGAAATTGGTTGTGGAACTGGCGATCTGTTGGCTCATTTAAGGCCCCGTAGGGGCTATGGCGTTGATTTGAGTAATGAAATGATCTTAATAGCAAAAAGAAAATATAAAAGATCGAAGAATTTAAAATTTTCAACGACCTGGCCCCATGATTCGGATAATTTTAATTATATATTTATGTCAGATGTTATTGAGCATTTAGAAAACCCGGAGACGATTTTTAAAAAAACAACAAAATTAATGAAACAAAAAACAATCTTTATTTGTACCATGATGAATCCGATTTGGGAACCGGTCGAATTAATCTATGAAAAACTAGGACTTAAAATGCCTGAAGGGCCTCACAATAGAATGAAATATAAAGAATTAAAGATTAAGATGGAGTTGTCCGGAATGAAAGTAATTAAGCACGATTATAAGTTATTGATTCCAATTAAAATACCAATTATTACAAGTTTCTTGAACAAGTATTTAGAAACCCCACTTAAAAGATTTTCTATATTTGAATATGTTGTTGCTACTAAAGCTTAAACTCAAGGAATGCTGTAAGCGACATCTTTAGAAGTATTAATCCGTGTTTGAATCGTTTGATATTGGTTGTTCCATAAACTCTTTCTTTATACCGTATTGGTATTTCAACAACTCTAAGTTTATTTTTTATAGCTGTGAATATTAATGCAAAATCGCCAAAAGGATCAACCTTTAAATAATTTATATAGTCATCTTTGTATTTAAGATAATCCTTTTTAAATATTGCCTTAGTTCCACATAAAGTATCTTTGAATTTTGTATTTAAGATCCAACTAAAAAGTAAACTAAATATTTTATTTCCAATTTTGTTTAGCGTCCTCATTGCGTCTTCTTCCATTGGATAAACCATACGACTTCCGTTTGCAAAGGTTCTGGGGTTCTGTGCCAAAGCAGTGTAAAATTTCTTTAGATCAGATGCTGCAACTGTCATATCTGCGTCATAAATCATTAGAATATCTCCTTTTGCATTGTCAAATCCCAATTTCACCGCATCGGACTTTCCAACTCCACTTTGTTTTAAAGCAATATTTTTTTTCTGACCCTTGATCTGGTTTTTTATTTTTATCCAAGTATTGTCAGTTGAATTTCCTTCCACAAAAATTATTTCCTGCCACTTTCCAAATTTAGGAATGGCCGGAACAATTTTGGGAATATTGCCCGCCTCATTTCTGGCAGGCACAACAATAGTGACACTGTATTTACGACTAGGCGGCTTAAATTTTTGATTTGGCCTGGCGATAACACTAGTAATTAAAGAAAGCAAATAACTTTTCGGTTTTTCTGTAATCTCAAATCCAGAAAGTTGTAATATATTTTTTATATCTTCCTCTTCAAGCCAATTTTGAATCTTGACCTCTTTCCTGAGTCCAAAATATGAAGCAATACTTAGAACTGGCTCCCAAAGATGGTTATGATATGTTAGTAAAATAAGCGATTTTGATTTGATTGAATTCCTCAGATTTTCAAGATAAGCTTGTAGGTCTTTTACGCCCCCAACTGTCTCATCAGGTATAATTTTTTTATAATACCCATCTTTCGTTTTTTTAAAAGATTCATGAATGCTGTGAAGCTTTTTGTGATAGAATTGCTGGAAAATATTTTTTCTCATGATATCGATATTATATATGAAAAATATCTGATGTCTTGTATCTGCTTTGACTCTAATGAAACTTTTAAAAGAAACATTGAATAAGGTCCAAAATAATATTGGTTTAACCTTACTCGTCATTACAACGATTTGTATTGGCGGCTTTGCTCCATCAACTTATTGGTCATTTGTTGACGATGGAGAAATGATTGAGGTATCTCAAAGAATGTCTTCGACGATAGGTATTTTATTTAAGGGGCATATACTCCAATGGTTAACAGATCCTCAAGTTGGCAGATTTAGGCCTGCGTATTGGTTTTATCACTGGTTGGTTTATACACAATTTGGAATCAGTCATTTTGGTCATGGCTTAATTCAATTTTTATTGATCTTGGTAATTGTTATTGCATGCTATCTAACCGCACTCAAAATTTCTGGTAGTAAAGTGGCCGGATTTTTAGCTGGAATTTTGTTTGTTGCCAATACTTTAAATCAGGAAAATTGGTATCGACTTGGTCCTCAAGAAGCACCTCTCATATTCTTCCTTGCCTTATCTGTTTTATTTATGGTTTTTTATATCGTTAGTGAAAAATCATTGCAAAAATACAGTATCAATTTAAAGGATTTATTTAAAAGACCAATTTATTATTTACTTTCACTTATCCCTTCAAGAAATGATCTTAAAAATATATTTAGATTTAATAATAAATTAGCCAAGGCTTACTTTTTCATGTCTATCGCCATGCTTTTCCCAGCATATTTTATGAAAGAAAACTCACTCGCTTTTGTGATATTCCCTGTAATGATTTATATATGGTCAGCCGTTGTAGATCATTCCAAAAAACTCAAGGGGCCAGTCTTTTTTTATATGATTTGGAACCTTGCCCTTTTGATGCTAGCTAGATATGGTGCAAGTATGAATTATAGATCTGGAAGTTATGCTTCCGATTATATATTAACTTTCCAAAATATAAAAAGTAACTTTACAGGTTATGCAACTTCCATATGGATTACGTTTGAGCCACTCCTAATAACAACTGGAATATATTTAATTTTCAAATTGATTGGCCTTTACAACAATAGGAAAATAAC
This sequence comes from Patescibacteria group bacterium, assembly GCA_035260845.1. Lineage (GTDB taxonomy): Bacteria > Patescibacteriota > Microgenomatia > UBA8517 > UBA8517 > DATFUL01. The sequence goes on along the minus strand of DATFUL010000003.1, from coordinate 92,653 downwards.
TTATTTAGATTATTTTGTTTTAATTTTCGGGATGGTATTTCTGTCTTTTTTTATGGTTCAACTTCCGTGGGAATTTGAAATACCCAGATATTTGTTTCCCGGCATATACTTTTTTAGTATTTGTCTAGGTATTCTCTTATCAAATACAATTAATGGTTTAAATCAAATAAGTAAAGATAAATTTCTTCGCAAATTTGGTCTTAATGGATATGGTACTTTTTTAGTTAAGTTAATTTGGTTTTTGGTATTTATAGTTACTAGCTATAACTTACTAATGATGGGTCAATATATAACTAGAATCTATGGACTTACAAACAATTTTAACAAACCTCTAATATCAAATCTTGCAAACAATGTTAAGGAAAACGGAACTGTTGTTTTGGATACGCCACCAGGAACCGCTCTTGAATTAAAACAGGAAATAGGGTTGCACCTAAGGCTATTTTTTAATCGACCCGACATAAAAGTTATTTACTTCGATAACGTAAATAACTTAAAAATTGGAGACGTTCTTTTAAGGGCTGGTGAGTTTAAGCAGGTTTCAAATGATCAAGGTTTTAAAAAGGGAAAACTTGACGGGCCAATAAGGATTGATATACATATTGATAACAAATTATATTACCCCCCAATGCAATTTCTTAAGAACTATATTCCACATTGGTTATCGATGGTAATTAAGAATCGTGACTACAGTTTTAACCCAATCTTGTCAGAATCACAAGACAACTACTATTGGGATATTTATAAAGTAAATAAATAAAATGAATAATTCACAAAAGAAACTTTTCAAGCGATTTTTATATTTAAACACAGTTGCTTTTCCTTTTTTTGCAATTGTTACTGGAGTTATTGTGGTTTTAGAGGCTGTTACTTATCCTGGATTTATTCATGGCCACCTTTTTTTGGATCCTCAAATATTTTTTGCACTATTAGTTATTAGTGGATATTTGGTGGTTGTTAATATGGTCACTATTGAAAAGACAAAATATTTTGAGCTACTTTCCAAGTTAACAACATTATTTTTACCGGCACTAATACTAGTAGGCGCAATATTTATCTCCTTAGAAAGACAACATTACAAAGGATATGTCTATACACACGGATATCATTTTGATCCCAGCTACTTTTTTTATTTATTTGCAATTTCGTTATTGATTTTTTTGATTGATACAGCAACAAGAAAGGGACTTTTTGGAAAGTATAAATTACATGAGTTACCGAGAGTGTTTTTATCACTCCTCATTACTTCGCTTTTTGTCTATTTAATATTTATGAATTTAAGTAGCGACTTTTATGATATAAAACCGAAATTGTCAGCAGTAATAAAGCATCCGTTTGCAGACAAAGTATGGAAGGGTAGATATTTGTTTGCCGACTTTTATGATTATATGTTGTTTGTTGATAACAACACCCCATCAGATGCTGTAATAATGAGGATGACACAACAAAGTAAGTGGCCAGGTTTAAGTAATGATGGTTATGTTAGAAGTTTTATTTACCCCAGGTTTACTAAAGCAGGAGATGAAAATTCACTTAATGATCCACGAATATCATATGTCTTTATTCACCGCGCGTATGGGCCGCCAAGAGTGGATAAATATATAGAAAAGTGGCCAACCTTTCCTGTAAAAGCTGAAAAAATATTATATATGACCGACAATGATTATACTAAGCCACCAATAATTTTAGATAAAGACTACGATCCAAATGATCACACTTATGATGATCTTTGGGGGATCATAGTTTTAAAACGATAATATGAATGGATTAATAGGACTATTTATAACAACAACATTTGGAATTCTGATTACCTTTTTGTTTAGATTGGATGTGGGGCGTATAGAAAGAATTGGACTTGGAATTCTTCTCGGTTTTGGCTTTCAGACTTTCTTTATGTTTATCTTTTATCTTTTCGGGCTTAAGTTCACTCTTTTAAACTCTTTAGCGGAAGTTTTAGGTTTAGCTCTGGGTTTAAGTATTGCCATTTTTTTAACAAAGTCCTTTCAACAAATCATAAAATTTTTAAAAATTGGCAATTCAATAAGTTTCTTCAAAAAATTATCATCAAGCTTTATTAAAGCTGATTTATTAACAAAATTGTTTGTAGCAGCTATATTTGGACTTCTTTTAACTAGCTTGTTGGTTGGAGTGTTTTTCCCCGTTTATGGATGGGACTCGTTGGTCTTATATGATTTTCGTGCCATAACTTTTGTTGCAACTGGAGGGATGGCTGATGGTATTTCCCGCGGATATTTTTTCGGTTACCCTCTCATGACGTCACTTGCGCATACTTGGATGTACTTTTTTAAAGGTAATCCACACCTTTTCTATTGGGGTTTGTATTTCGGTTTTACACCCATTGTTTATTATTGTCTTCGACCTTTCTTAAGCAGACTGACACTAATGTTAACGACTCTAATTTTAATTTCGCTTATGTCAATTTATACAGGATCATATTTTGATTATACAAATTTTCCGTATTTAATTTATCTAATCTCCTCAATTTTATATTTGTGCCGCTATACAAAAGAAAAGAATAAAGCATTTTTATTGATTGGTTCAATTCTTGTTGGTTTAAGTACATGGGTGAGACAAACTGAACCTTTTTGGGTTGTAAATATGTTATTCGTAGTTGCTTTATTAGTTCCTGAAATGAAAAAGAGATTCTTTTCCACGCTACTTATTGTTGCAATTTCATTTGGAATATTTTTTGCAATACAGCAACCATGGAGGTTGTATGAGACAAGTATGATTGGTGGTGGTAGAAACATTAGCGATCAAGCAGGGTATGCAATTCATTCAATCCAGGTATTTAATTTACCAAGACTTATCGATGTAGTTGCGACTACAATCCAAGGAACTATCCCTACATGGCAACCTTATCTTTTAATTGCGTTTTTTGTTGGTATGTTTGCCAGGAAGGATATTAAAAAAGCCAGGATATTTTTATATTTTGTATTAGCAAATATTGCACTGCTATTTTTTGGGACTTATATATTTAGTTATATATGGCCAGAAAACTGGAAAGCTATTATAGATTCACAGCAGCGTCTATCAAGTTTTATTGTTCCCTTGCTTATAATTTTTACTGCCACTGTCTCCGATGATTACATTGTTCAAGGCAAAAAGGCTTTTCAGGCGTTGTTTAAGTTTGGTATAACTAAAATTCTAGATTAATTTGATGAAAGAATCTTTTATATTGAAAATGTTTAATTTAGTTACGATTTTTGCAGGAATATTGTTTGCATTAATTAATATTTTTCATTACGCCGGTGAACCAACATTAGGTGCTGATATTGTATCTAGAGTTTTACCAGCCGAGGCACATAGGATTGGACTTGGAGTTCCGTATAAAAATTTTTGGGAAATCACTCCTCCAGGACATTACATTGTTCTTGACGTGTGGTCCCAGTTTTTTGGTTTCTCACCTTTGTCTATAAAGACACTTCATTTAGTTGCCTCTATTTTGATTGTCTTTTTAGTGTTTTATACCCTTAGGAATGTGGTATCTGGAGTTTATTTAAATATCTCTGCTGGCCTTATATATTTTTTCCTATTTTCAACAAGGCTGACGACTTTTATTCTTCCAGCAGAAATATTAGCCTCATTGTTTTCCATTGCGGGTCTAGCCTCACTTTATTATTTTAAGAACTATAGAAAAGCTATATTTATAAGTGCCTTCTTGTTTTTTTTCTCTGGCCAAGTAAAAGATCCGTTTCTTCTTTCTGGATTAGCTCTTTTGCCTTATGTTCTATTTTTACTTCTCAAATCAAAAAAAGATTTCTACGATGGGATTCTTTTTTCAGTTTTGGGTGTTATATCTTCAGCCGGTATAAATATACTTTATTTGTTTTTACTAGGATCAATAAAAGATTATATTTCAATCTTGAATTATAAAAGTATTGCCTTTAATGTATTTGACCTTTCGTGGCTTTCCGAAAACTTTTTAGTTCATATTGACTTTGGTAAGGATGTATTTTTTTATTTAGGGTACTCAATTTTCTTACCCATATTAATATTATTAGCTGTTACAGTATTCATTAAGTTACGCAACAAATCACTAAACCTCAAGATTGTTAGCAATAATGGGCAAAAATATATTAAGAGTACTTTCAATTCCAATTTAGTTGAAGGAAAGGTGTGGCCAATGATATTTTTTGTATTAGGATTATCTATAGGTTTTGTGATGCAAAGAAGTTTAGGATCTCATTATTACATTGTTTTAGTAATGCCACTTATTATTTTTATAACTCTTTGTTTTTATTATACAGATAAAAAACTAGCTTCTATAAAGAAAACAAAATGGTTGAGAGTATTAATGCTTTTATTTTTTTTGTCCTTTCTGTTTCCAAAGAAAGCGTATTTTATAGATTATAATTTTAATAATATTTTGAACATAAGATTTATTCCCAAGTTAGCAATTTGGGCAGACAAGAACAAAGTTACTCCGATTTTGGATAAGATAGACACGAAAACAACTAAGGATGAATGTATCTTAGATATATATGGTTGGGGAGTGGGGACGACATATCTTTATTCGGAAAGAAGGCCCTGTACAAGGTTTTTTATCGCAAACCTTGTAGTAGAAGACTGGCAAAGACTTGAATACAAAAGTAATATTATTACAAATACCCCTTCCGCAATAATTTACAATCCAACAGCCGGAGATCTTGACTATAAATCCTTTGAAGGAAGAGTAATTAATTTTCCTAAGATATTAAAAAATTGCTATATTCAAGACTCTGACTATAAAACGTTGTATTGGCCAAAAGTTAAAGCCGACAAATTAAAGATGTGTATTCAAGAAAACGCATCGGCATGAATAAAAAGATAAGCAATTTCTACTTAAAATCTTTGAACTATATAGTTGTTGTATTTATTTTCTTAGCTCTTGTTAAAGGTAATTTTATAGGGCCACTTTTACAGTTGAATTTATCTGATTTTACAAGAAGCCCTCTGCCTCCATATCGTGATGCAATTGCTAGATCAATTGGAGAAGCAGCAATTTATTTCTCCATCATAGAAGGTAAGACGCCGTATAATGCAAAAATAAATGCAACAGACGATTTTGTTAGTTTATCCAAGGCCTGGTATGCACCGTATTTTTTGCTCGGAAGAAAACTGGTAGTGAACTGTAGTAACTGTGAATACTCAATTACAGATTCCCCATCGATTTTAGAAGCAACAGACAGTTCAACATTGTATCCATTTATAATACTAAAAAAATAATGTTAATACTAAGAATATTTTTATATCTTGCACCACTTTTTATTTTTTATTTTATAACCAAAATGGTTTTTGCAAAGAGGTTGGTTAAGCAATTCTTGATTCCCGAATTAATTTCTCTTTCAGTGCTTGTAGGACTTAGTATTTTTGTGTTCACAGAATTCCTTCTCCTTCAATTTTTAGATTTTGGCTGGCCATTAATTTTAATAGCTCTTTTATTAAGCGTAGTGTTTATGGTTTTAATAAATAGGATTACTTTTCTTGTTTATAAAAAAGATATCAAAGAAGTTGTTGCCAATACTGTTTTTTTAAATGGTGATACAAAAAAAATTACACTCCGTCTATTTATTTTTGGCACGATTTGGTATTTGGCGGCTGCAGTTCAGTTATTTAATAATCCACCCATTTGGTGGGATGAAATTATACATTGGATTCCAAAGGCGAAAGTTTTAATCGAATCTGGATCATTTAAGGACCTGGATTTGATACCGTTTGAAGAGTATCCAAGGTTTTGGTCAATACTTCTTGCAGACTTTATGATTCTTCAAGATAAATTAACACAAATTATTCCAATAATCCTATATTATGTTTACTGGGTATTTGCGATTACCGCATCCTTTAGGTTCATAAAGATTAGAAATCTCATAAGCTATATTCCCTTATCGCTTGTTGTTGCTGGTGCATTTATAAATATTGGTTGGGGAGCACCATATTCCGACCTACCTCTTTCAGTATTTTATTCTTTGGCTTTAATTCTTATGCTTTTAATTGTCGATCAGCAAATTCAATGGAAGAATGTTGGATTTATTGGAATCCTTTTAGGAATGGTATCTCAGATAAGAACAGAGGGTGTATTGTATTCACTTGCTGCTATTTTGGTATTTTGTCTAGTCACATTCTTTATAAATAAAATAAACGCATTAAAAAGTTTTGCACTTTTAATATTTATTCTATTAATTTATTATTTACCATGGCAAATTTATCTTCATATTCACAGTATTTCTAATGATAACTTCAATGTTGCAGTTTCAGGATTTAATGAAAATTGGAATAATTTAAGCTATATGCTTCAGAAATCTGTTCAAATACTTGCTTTCTTTTGGCAAGAGATCGGAAAGATTGCAACTGGTTACTTTGTACTTACCATCTTTACCTTGATCTCAATATTGAGTTTTATAAAAATCCGAGACTTCGTAACTATATTTAGCACACTAATTATATTAGTCAATTTTTTAATAGTTTTTATTATAATTTTATTTTCACCAACCTTAACCGGCGGTTATGGAGGATTAAGTTGGTGGCTTTCGGCAGACTTTACTAGGTTTACAAATCATTACTTACCTTTTGTATTCTTCTCGAGTGCTATTTTGTTGTATAAACTTCAATCTAATAGACAAAAATCCTAAATCTAGCCTGTAAGATCAAAAGGATGTATCATACAAGCTAATGACAAAACTATGAATATTTTTAGCTACGGAAAGGTATATTCAAAACTTTCAATAAACCAATTAAATAACCTTAAGCTTTCCGCAAAAATAAATTCGGGTTTTTCTTATTTTGCCAAAATTTATTTTAGTTTATTTGGCTATCCAGATATTGCCAGCCAAAGGCGCTATTTAATTGTTGAGAAGTTATTGAAACTTAAGAATGGGGATAGAGTATTAGATGCCGGTTGTGGAAATGGCATATATCTTCAAGAATTCGGCGTTAAGTTTAATACACAGGGTGTTGGTATTGATGCACGAAGAAACAGAGTCAACAGTGCTGAAAAAATTAATAAATACCTTGGAAGAGACGATGTCTTTATAACTTCTACTTTAGAAAAAGTTAATTTAGGTAAAAGAAAATTCAATAAAGCTATCTGTCTTGAGGTTTTGGAGCACATTTACGACGACGCAGGAGTTATTAAAAGACTTTCAAAAAATTTAATTAAGGGAGGAATTTTTGTAATTTCTGTGCCAATGAAAGGGACGGCACTCACTAAAGAACAAGAAAATGATCCAAATTTTAAGCCAGTTAAGTATGAACATGTCAGGAGCGGTTATGAGGTATCAGATCTTAAAAAACTAGCTCGGAATGCAGGCTTAAGAGTTGTTTCTATTAAGAAATACTTCTTTTTTGTAAGTCGATATATGGTTAAAACACAGCAGTTTTTGTATAAAAATAAATTTACTATCTTAAATTTAATTTTAAGCCCAATTCTATTAGTGGTATCTGAATTGGACAATATATTCACCTTTTATCCTAGGGGTTACATTTTAGTCCTCAAAAAGAAGTAAATATGGCAAAAGTATCTAAATGGGAGAAAGAATTTTCTGATAACTTTAGGCCAAATTTATTCGAAAAATTAATCAAAAGATTAGAAGTGTCGCGCAGAGATGTGATTTCTGAGATTCTTCCTAAAAATGGGGACACCTTTATTGATATTGCATGCGGGAGCGGTGATACTATTTTTTCAATTGCCAAACGATTCAAATATGTTGTAGGACTTGATATAGCTAAGAATAGAATTAAATTTGCAAAAGAAAAAACAGTCAGACTTGGATTTAAAAATGTTAAATTTATGAACTCTGACTTTGATAAAGGATTGCCTCTAAGAGACAAAACTGCTGACATTGTTCTTTGTGAAGCCTCTTTAAGTTATTTTTATGATTTGAATTTTATACTTTCAGAAGTAGCAAGAATACTGAAACCTTCAGGAAGGTTTGTAATTGAAGTTCCCAATTATGCATTTTTTACAAGGCGACTAGCGCTTCTTTTTGGATTTATGCCAAAAACATCTTCTTTCCTGGGGCCTGAGGACGGGGGTGCACTCCATTATTTTACATATGCCTCTCTCAAAGAAACGCTTGCACAAAACGGTTTCAAAATTGAACTGAAAACCAATTCCGGAGTTTTACCATCTTTGAGAAAAATATATCCTGACCTTTTAGCTGGAGATATCATTTATTTATGCAAAAAACAAAAGTAGTTGTTATTCATAACATTGTTTCACCTCATGTAACTAAACTTTTTCAGGAATTTTCTAAGCTTGTAGATCTAACAGTTCTTTATTGCGCTATGGGCGAAGAAAATCGAACATGGAAGGGAAATGTAAATGGATTTAAATATAAAATACTACCCAATTACTCCATAAAGTTTCGCGGGCGAGACTTATTCACATATTTTATCAATCCAACAATCCTACAAGAAATTAAAAAAGCTAATCCGCGAGTTGTGATAATTGCAGGTTGGGACATATTTGCTTATCAGGTTGCATTCATTTACTGCAAAATTAAAGGGATAAAAGTTATTTTATGGACTGGAAGTACTAAATATGAGAAAAGCTGGAGGAGAGCTCTAAGTTTACCCTTAGTTAAATTTATAATTTGGGGATCGGATATGTTTCTTGCTTATGGCTCACGAGCAAAAGAATACTTAATTGAAAATGGTGCAAAAAGTAAAAACATATTGAATTACATGCACACATTGGACATTCAAAAATATATGAATCATAAAAGCCATCAAACACATCAAGTAAAGGATAAAAAAATCATTTTATATTATGGACAACTAATTGAAAGAAAAGGGATAGACATTCTGTTTAAAGCATTTGAATCTCTTCTTAAGAGATATAAAAATTTGGAATTATATATTGTCGGGTCTGGTCAGTTTAAAAATACCTTGGCCAAGCTTACAGAAAAACTAAATATATCGGAACAGGTAAAATTTATAGAAAATCCTGGTGATAATAAAATGGATCGATATTTCTCAATGGCGGATATTTTTGTCCTGCCGTCAAGGGAAGAAGTTTGGGGCCTTGTAGTTAATCAAGCAATGGCAAGTGGGCTTCCCGTTATTGTTTCAAATTCTTCTGGTTCTTCCACCGACCTAATCCGAAATAAGGTCAATGGTTACATTTTTAAGTCAGGATCTGTCTCTGACCTCAAATTAAAAATTGAATTATTGTTGAAACATCGAAATGTATTAAAAAGAATGGGAGAGATGTCGTTACAAATTATAAAGGAGTGGACACCCTTAAATTCTGCACAAATAATGAATAAGGCTGTGCAAATGGTTGGCCAAAAATAATTTATAACTTCTTTAGGACAAAAAATCTGTGGTATGGATAAAAAATTCTCCCCGACTCCTTTACTATCAAAAACCCTTGTTCTCTAATCACTTTTCTGATTTTAAATATTGATAAATTCTTTCTGCCTATCTCCCAGGCGTGAGCCTTGATCATACCTTTTTTGTCAAGAAAAAATAATGGGATTGAAAAATTAATATAACTCGGTTCAAAAGGTTTAAGTCCTAGAAACCTAAAAATCTTACTGAATGATTTCATATAAAAAAGTTGAAATGCAAAACTAAAAAAGATTGTTGCATAAGGTAACGAAATCACTACATATTTTTTAGACACACGCCTTAATTCTTTAAGCGCGATGCTAAATTCCTCAAATGGAATATGTTCTAGGACTTCAAATGCACACGACGTGTCATAACTGTTATCTTTAAATGGAAGTTTTGTAACATCCCCAACAACATCTGGAGATAAGTCTTTATCTATATCTAGCGTGGTAAAGTTATAGCCATCTCTTTCCAATATCATTTCCAAGGTTCCCGTGCCTTTACCAATTTCGAGTATTTTATTTGGTTTTGTTTCTATTAAAAACTTTTTTTGATACCAATAATCAATCCAAAGATTAAAATCTTCATACTTATTTGAAAGGTAATGTTTTTTAGCAATTGGCTGTGGCGGCCTTTTCATTTATAAGGGCTATTATAGCGATAATCTTAGGTTCGACACAAGGCAGGAAGTTGTGGTATTATTTAGCCGTCAATGAAGGAAAAATCAATCTTTTGTGTTTATTTTGACAAGGGCTTTTTACTTAAAGGTTTGGCTTTGTATGACTCGCTTCATAGAACTACACCGGGTGTGGAATTGTGGGTTTTGGCTCTGGATAAATATACTGAAAAAATATTAAAGAAAATGAGATTACCTGGGATGACAGTTGTACCAATGGCCGACTTTGAAGACAAGGAACTTCTTGCTGTTAAAAGTTCAAGAAGCGTAGTCGAGTATTATTGGACATGTTCACCTTCTTGGCCACTTTATATATTCAAAAAAAATCCTGACGTAAAATATGTTATTTATCTCGATGCTGACTTGTACTTTTTCTCTAGTGCAATGGTTGGGGTTGATGAGATTGGTAAGGGTTCACTTTTGTCAATTGAACACAGGTTTCCAAAAGGATTAGAGGGGTTGGCAAAGCGTAATGGTAGATTTAATTTAGCTTTTAATGTTTTCAAAAACGACTCTGAGGGACTTAAATGTCTTAAGAGGTGGAGAAAGCAATGTCTTGATTGGTGCTATTGGAAACCTGAAGAGGGAAAAATGGGTGATCAGGGCTATTTGGATGAATGGCCAAAACTATACAAGAACTTAGTTATATCAAAAAACCTTGGACTTGACGCAGCTCCCTGGAATATTTCTCAATACAAAGTAAGTAAGAAGAATGGGAGTGTCTTTATAAATAATGATAAATTAGTTTGTTATCATTTTCATCAATTCCAAATCTTAGGACCGAAGAGTTTTAACCGGGTATATGGTTATACTTTGCCAAAAAATGTGGTTGAATTTATTTACAAATCGTATGAAGCAGAAATTGCCAAACAATATAGAAAAATAAGAAATTTTGATAAAACCTTCGAGATCCGCCCACCACTAGTCAGTACCGCTAAAGTTTTTCAGCAAACAATAGCAAAGTATATTGGGCCAATTTACTGGAGATTTACATCATTGGCTAGCAACTTCAAAGCCTGGCTTAGTAATTAATTCCACCTTTCTTTTGCTTTTTCAGTATATTTTGTTACAATCTTGGCTCTAATGTCAGTTGAACATAATTTCAAAAATAGATTAGTTGAGTCGCCGCTATTTGCAAAAACTTTTGCATATTTGGCTGATGCCATTATTGCATATAAGAAAACACATGATGATAGGGCGCCTAAACTTATATGGTTGAAGGATTTAGAATTACATGGAAATTATTCGTGTGTAGAAATTATTCCTGTTGATTATGAAACAACACTTCCATATTTGAAAGTAAGACATGACCCAACTGCGTCAAAAGGAGAACTGGATTGGGAGGGTGGGCTGCATATTCCAGGAAACGCAGATTTAACAATTGTTCGTGGTGAAAAAGTTATACCAAAATTGTTAATATCAGAAATATTTAAAACTCCGGACCTTGCTGAAAATATTATTAATGAAGTAAATCTTCTTGGATTTGTTAAATATCCGGAACCTGAAAGAAAAACTGTTGCATATACTCAAATCCTTACCGTTCCAGTTACTCGAAGTGTCTTGCAGGATGATTTTGTTTTGGTTGATAGTGAAGAAAAGTTTTTGAAAGTTATAGACCAACATAAACCAATAATTGAATCACTAGTCTCTTATAAAATTAAGGATCTGCCGCCTGTAAATGGTCATCAACCAATAATAAGTTTACTTGGCTCTTCACCAAAGCCTCCGTTTTTGGATACAAGACCATGATTTATTGTTATAGTGGACTTTCGATCCTGGTGCGATATAATTCTGCGGATGAGAGATTTTTTAAGAAATGTTGTTAAGATATTAGTTTTAATAGGCAAACCTTTTTATCTCCTTGCAGTCTTCTTTTTTGAAAATATTTTAAATTTAAAGAGCGATCCGATTATTTCTGAAATAGACAAAGGTAAGCTTGTAAAATTGATTACGGCCCCCTTAATGTCAACAGATGGTTCTTTATGTCAACTCCAATCTCCTGACGTTCCATTTGACATCAAAAGAGTCTATTACATTTTTGGAGTTTCAGTTGGTGCTGTGCGCGGGGCTCATACACACAAAGAGACTATCCAGGTTTTATTTTGTATTCAAGGTAGTATTATTATTGTTTTAGACGATGGTAAGAAGAAAGAAAAAGTATTATTAAATAAATCAAATATTGGTGTATTATTAGAGCCAGGAGTTTGGCATGAGATGCAGGGTTTTAAAAAAGATACTATTCTCTTAGTTCTTGCCTCAGAACGGCATGACCCTCAAGATTATGTAAGAAGTTATGATGACTTTCTAAAATCATATGGTGAACAATAAAATTAAAAAAATTAACTATTTGGATTTTCCCAAAGAAGTTAAGGTTCGTGGCAGATTGTATATGAAGGCTGTATCAACGGTTCTTAAATCTGGATCCTATGTACTATCGAGTGAGGTTGAAAAGTTTGAGACAGAATTTGCTAAATATTTAGGAACAAAATATTGTGTTGGTGTTGCCAATGGCCTTGAAGCTATTCAGATTGCTTTAATGGCTTATGGAATTGGAAAGGGGGATGAAGTAATAACCACGCCTCTTTCTGCAGTAGCGACCACGTTAGCAATTGTTGCGGTCGGAGCAAGGCCCGTTTTTGCTGATATTAACGAAAATGGACAGATTGATGCAGGTAAAATTGAGAAATTAATTACAAAAAAAACTAGGGCAGTTCTACCGGTTGATTTATATGGTCAGCCCTGTGATCTTGATCAAATAAAGTCTATATGTAAGAGGCATGAATTATATTTGATTGAAGATTCATGTCAGGCACATGGATCTTATTTTAAAAATAAAAAGTTGGGGACTTTTGGTGATGTTGGTTGTTTTAGTTTTTATCCTACAAAAAATTTAGGAGCTTTTGGTGATGGGGGAGCTTTAATAACGAATGATAAAATTTTGGCAAATAAATTTAAACAACTGCGTGATTATGGCCAGGAATATAAATATAAGCATGTTGTTTATGGTTTAAATAGTCGTCTGGACGAACTACACGCAGGAATATTAAGAGTTAAGTTGAAATTTTTACAAAAAGACAACGATTTTAGAAGAGAGCTTGCTAAAAGATATGTTGACAACCTTTCTAAAATTAAAGGTTTAACTTTAGTCTTGCCTAAAAAAATAAGTGATTCAAATTTTCATCTGTTCGTTATCAAAACAAAAAAAAGAGATGAACTTAAAAAGTTTCTTATGGATAATGGTATACCATCCTTAATTCATTTCCCTATAACGATCCCTCAACAGCCTGTTTTAAGAACATTAAATATAAAAGTTCCCAAGCTTCCAGTTTCAGAAAGATTTGTAAATGAAATATTATCTATTCCATGTCATCAGTTTATGAGTTTAAAGGAAGTTGATTATGTATCGGCAAAGGTTGCTGAGTTTTTCTCTCAAAAGTCATAAGATGTTAAAGGATAAATCGATTTGGTTTTGGCTGATTTTTATTTTTGTATTTTGTATTTTTCTGACTGTTTTTAATTTAAAATACAACCTTCCTCGTTTTTTAACTTTTTCTGATGCAGCTAAATTTGCAGATATAGCACGAAACCTAGTCAATGGTAGGGGTTTTACTGCTAGTTTTAGTTTTTTTGGTCCCAGTATATTTTCATCAATAAATACCGGTTTTTATTCCGCAAGAGGAATACCTGTTTTTACACCCTTTATAATTAGTATGTTTTATCGTTTGGTTGGTGTTACAGATCTGGCAGTTATTATTACTTCATTAATTTTCTTTGTACTCACAATGTTGTTTTCATTTTTGCTTGCAAAAAGTATTTTTAAAAATAATTTAGTAGCACTTTTATCAACTTTAGCTATTGGAACGAATTATGATTTAATTAATTACGCGGCCTCGGGTGCATCTGAATCCCCATTCATTTTTGAAATATTATCGACTCTGTATTTTATAAGTCTTAGAAAAAGATGGGCTAGTGTTGTAGCCGTTTTAATTTTAATTGCAATGTATTTAACCAGACCTCAATCTTTTATTTATATTGCTGGTGCAATTTTATTCTGGCTTCTAATAAATTATAAAACCAAAAAAGCATTTATATGGTTTGGTATATTATCTTTCTTGGCAGTTATTGTAGATAAGCTACTTATACCAATTCTTCCTCAGAACATATTTCTTATTTCAATCTTCGCTAGAGGTCAAAATTCACTATCTCAATATTTGCCAAGTGTTTCCGTATCAAATGCCTTAAGGGGTGGCAGTATGTCAGCATCAGTTTTGGCAATAGCAAAAAAAGTATTCTACAACCTATACAACTTTTACAAACTCTTACCCCAAATACTTAATCCTTATTTATTTTTACTTTTTGTAATTGGAGTTTTTCGTTGGTCTAAGAATAAAACAGAGACAGCCTTTAAGATATCGGCTCTATTTATGATTGTAGTCACTGTTGGAGTTACAGCTATTAGTATTCCATTTTATCGATATATACATCCAGTAGCTCCTTTGATTTATCTGATGGCCATTGAAACACTTGTCTGGATAGTAGGATTGATAACTAAAAATAGATCAATTCCTTTGATTGCAACTATTTTGGTACTATGTTTAGTTGTAGGACAGACTGTCGGAATAATATTCTTAGATTCACGATTTAACTCAAATAGATTTAATCTAAAATCGCCACCCGCATATGTAAAATTGGCATGGATATTAAAAGACAATACAGCAAGTGATCAAAAAGTTTTAACAAACCTTGATACCTGGGCAAGTTGGTATGGTGAACGCAGCTCCGTTTGGTTTCCGATCGAACCAAAACAAATAATCAATCCATCAACAGGCACTATTCCATTTGATGTAATATATTTAACTGATTACTTAATTGATGACCCAAATTACGATATGGGAGATGACTGGCATCAAATTTTTGATAATCCATCGGACCCTAAGAAATGGAAGTGCGAAAGCTGTCAAGAAATAGCAAAAGAGTTTAAGTTTAAGAATTCCTATAAAGTCGTGTGGAATGATGATTATGAGAAATCTGATTTCAAATCAATTCTTCTTGTTAAGAAATAAATAATTAGACTTTCTTAGCAACACAACATATATTTAAGCCAAATTCAAAAGTTCCAAGTTTGATAATTTTAAAATCCAAATTCTTTAAATCTGTTTTCATGCGATGTTCGTCAAAGTAATTCTTATGATCACCTATTTCTTCTTTGCTCAAAATACCAATTCTTGAAAAAAGTTCAAGGATTTTCTTAGATCTCTTATGTGGAGTAGTGATAATTAATGTACCCCCTGGTTTTAATATCTTTTTTGCAAGTTTTAAAAAACGATTCGGATTTTCTACATGCTCTAAAACTGCCAGAGCAGTAACGTGATCGTAATATTTGCTTTTCCCAAAATTATTTTTATTAAGATCGGTATTATTTAATATAATATTTTTGGGTAGATTTTTATTTTTTACCGAAACATCATAGCCATCACCCAACTTAATTCTCTTAGCAATTCTTCTTAAAAAAATACCATTGTAACCACAGCCAAGGTCGGCGACCTTTGTACCCTCTTTTATATATTTATTTGCAACTTGAATACGAATTAAGCTTAAAATATATTCTAAAGCAGGTTCACGTACTTGCCCGTGTGAAGATTTCCTCATTTATTTTAAAATTCCGTATTTAATAATACACCAAACAGCTTGGAGTCCATCTTTCCAATTTATTTTTTTGCCTTCAGCATAACTACGTCCAGAATAGCCGATGCCAATTTCGTATACCCGCGCTTTAAGTTTTGCAATTTTTATAGTAAATTCCGGTTCGAAACCAAAACGATCTTCTTTGATAATTAACTTTTTGGCTACATCTTTAGTAAACATCTTGTAGCATGTTTCCATGTCGGTTAAATTTAAATTTGTAACCATGTTGCAAAAAAGAGTTAAGATCTTGTTCCCAATCATATGCCAAAAAAGTAAAACCCTATGTGGCTCGCTGCCTATAAATCTTGAGCCATAAACAACATCAGCATCACCATTCACTATTGGTGCAATCATTTTCTTTATTTCATCAGGGTTATATTCAAGATCTGCGTCTTGGATAGTTATTACGTCACCCGTAACCTTTTTAAGTGCACTCTTTATAGCAGCTCCTTTACCTTCGTTTTTACGTTTACTTATTAAACTAATGCGTTTGTTTTTAATATTCTTAATAGCCGCAAGTGTTTTGTCTTTTGAACCGTCATCGACTATAACAATTTCGGTTTTTATCCCTTTAATTTTTATCTTGAGTACGCGGCGTAAGGTTTTTGCGATTGTAGCTGCTTCATTATATGCAGGGACAATAATTGAAAGTTTTTTGATTTTCATCTTAAGCGTATCATATCTGATATTTTGGTATAATCAAGCCGTGCTAATTAATGACCGCGAAATAATAAAGAGATTAAAAATAAAATCAAAAGACCGTGTCCTTGACGTTGGAGGTAGTATGCAACAACACGAGCTAATTCAAATAGACACTCTTGTGGATATTATTAGACCGGAGGAAGCTCCTTATATATCTTCAAATCTTAAAGCTGCTAGGTTTGTGCAAGCTGACATAACAAGAGACAAACTTCCTTTTAAAGATAAAGAATTTGATGTTTGTTTATGCACACATACTTTGGAGGATCTTTCTAATCCCTTTTTGATAATGAATGAAATGAGCAGGGTTGCCAAAAGGGGAATTATAGTAACTCCATCCATGGGAATTGATATGGTCTTTTCTGATATTGATTTTACAGATTGGTTAACAGGATTTAGAAGAGTTCCAGGACAAGCGCACCATAAATGGTTTTTCGTAAAAGAAAAGGGAATTATAAAAGTCATTCCAAAAAATTTCCCGATTTTATATACAAGTGATTTTCATATTGTAAAATGGTTGGGAAGTCCTGAATTTATTTATGTTTGGAATAACGATATAAATTACAAAGAATTTATTAGTTTGAACATTCATAATCTAATCGATGAATATAAGCGTTTTCTAACCTTTAATACTAAAAGTATAAAATTCGGAAAAGTTTTGTATTTTATTGATAGCCCTCTAGCAATTTTTAAAGCCTTTATAAAAAAGCTTCTCAGGCGAGGTGAGGGGTACACTTACAGAAAGAACTTTAAGGTATAATTGAATAATGATTAAGCACATTACAAGAGCCAGGGAAATAATTTTCTCCAAAACGGCTATGGATACCTACGTTCTTTTCGGAGGTAATGTGATATCTGCTTTCTTAGGGTTTTTGTTTGTCTTTTTTACAGCCAAGTTTATTGATAAATCAGAAGCTGGAGTGTTTTTTGCTGTTACGAACTTGGCAGCCATGGTTTCGACTGTTGCTGACGTTGGAATTGCTTCAGGCGTTGTTAATTTTATTTCAGAAGCACTTTCAAATGGGCAAATAGACCTTGCAAGAAAATACATAAAAGCTGCTTTTATGATCCGCCTTTTTGTTGTTCTTTCGTTGGCATTGATTGCGGTTATAACAACTAATTTTATTTCTCCAAGATTGCTTGCAACAACTGATCCAATGGCAGGAGTTTGGGTTGGAGTAATGATACTATCCTTCTTTTTGTGGATGTTTTTGCCATATGTTCTTCAGGCTAGGAAGAATTTCTTAGGTGCGGTCTCAACTGATTTGGTTTTTATGATTACACGCCTTGGTGCGCTTTTTATACTAATATATATAGGAGGGACCTCTTTATATAATGTCTTTGGATCATACATATTTGGTGGATTGGCGGCAGGTTTTTTTGGATTTATTCTTGTAGGCACTGATTTTTTTAGGACTAAACCGGAACTTGAGATATATAAAAAGCTTTTTAGGTTTTCTGGATGGCTTGGGGTAAGCAGGATAACTTCAGCGGTTTCGGGAAACTTGGATGTACAAATGATGGCGGCTCTACTAGGAGCTTTGTCTACTGCTGTTTATTCAATTCCTTCTAAGTTGGCGTCTTTTATTATTGTTCTTGGGGGTAGTTTTTCTGCAGTACTTGCAACACGTTTAGCCGGTTTTGGTAATAAAGAAAAAGAAAGAACCTACATACTTAAAGCTGTTCTAGTTACTATTCCTATAATTTTTGGAATAATTTTTTGGGCAATAATCGCAAAACCTTTCATGCTTTTAATTTTTCCAAAATACCTTGATTCAGTTCCTGTCTTTAGAGCTTTGGCACTTGCCAACATTCCATTCATTCTCTCAGTACCTGCTGTTTCGGCAATTGTTTATTCAATGAAAAAACCAAAATTTATTGGATTTTTCTCAGTTGTTCAGTTAGCCATTATGTTTGGATTCGATCTTGTTTTAATACCAAAGTTTGGAGTAATCGGCCCAGCTATAACACTTGCAGTAACCAATATTTTACTTGCAATTTATATGTGGACAATTGCAATTAAGTATTACTGGTTTAGTTGAAATAAGACCTAAACCAGAGTTCAAGAGACATAAGAGACCAGAGTCTGGGGCCAAAATCTTCACTTTTGTTTTTATCCTCAACCATTCGTTTAATATAATCTTTATCTAGAAGTTCATTTATTTGTGTATTTTTAGAAAGTAGAATGCTTTCTGCATAACTATTTAATTTTCCAGAGAACCATCTCTCAAGTGGAATTGTGAATCCTACCTTGGGTCGGTAGAGATTCTCTTTGGGAACTATCTTTTCAAAAGCCTTTTTTAGTATGTACTTTGACTCCCCATGTTTTACTTTGAGGTTAAATGGAATGGTACCAGCAAGCTCTATCATGTTTTGATCAAGTAAAGGGGATCGGGCTTCCAGAGATGCTGCCATTGATGCAATGTCTACCTTTGCAAGGAGTTGGTCCGGTAAAAAATACATAAGGTCAAACTTGAGTCCTGCGTCTTTTAGATCTTTTCCTTCAAAATTACTAAAACATTCGTCAACGATTTGATATGGGTTATTGTTATTTTGCTCCTCAAGTAATTTTCCTTTTGAATACTTAAAAATCTCCTCTTGGTCGAATATTTTATTATATGAGGCAAATCTTTCATAAATTGGTTTTTTAGCATTGTCAAAGAATTTTTTAGCTTTAGAAACTGTTTTTAAGTTACCCATTTTCGATAATGCCTCTAAAGCTACTACCGCTGATGGTCTTAAGTCTTGTATCCAGTTGTCGTAATCTACATCTCGTTTTAATCGCATGTATCTATTTGGGTAACCGGCAAAGTTTTCGTCCCCACCATCTCCATTTAATGCTACTGTCACAAATTTCCTGGTCATTTCAGAAACCATATAGGTAACTACGTTGCTTGCATCTGCGAAAGGTTCCTCATATTGTTTAGCCAAAAACGGCAATATATCGGTTGATTGTGGTTTGGCGGGAAGTATATGGTGATCAGTTTTGTAAAGTTTAGCAATTCTTCCTGCATGCTGACTCTCATTTAAATCACTATCGGTAAAAGAAATAGTAAAAGTCTTGATTGGTTTTGTTGATAGTCCAGCCATGGTTGCGACAACTCCACTGCTATCAACTCCTCCAGAAAGAAATGCTCCAACTGGTACGTCCGCAATCATTCTAAGACGGGTCGATTCCTCAAGGGTCTCTAATATTTTTTTACACCACTCCTTTTCGGATAAGTTTAGCTTGTGATCAAACATTGGCTCCCAATATCTAATTTTTTCAAAAGACCGACTTTTTAAGTTGATAAAAATATAACTTCCGGGTTCTAGTTTTTTAATGCCTTCAAAACCTGTGTACGGAGCCGGAGTGTAACCATAAGTCATATAAAGTTGAATCGCTTTGTAATCAACTATTTTCTTTACTCCCGATTGGGTTAGGATTGCCTTAAGTTCTGAAGCAAATATTAAGACATCATCATTTAGAAAATATTTAAGAGGTTTTTTGCCGATTCTGTCTCTTGCCAAGAATATTGTTCTTTGCACCTCATCATAAATTGCAAAAGCAAACATACCTCTTAGGTGATCTAAACACTTTTTCCCATATTTATCATATAGGGCCAAGATTACTTCAGTGTCTGAGTCTGAATTAAATTGATAACCCAACTTTTTTAGTTTCTCTTTTTCGAATTGAAAATTATATATTTCACCATTGAATGTGATCGTATATCTATTTAAATAGGTCATCGGTTGGTGTCCTCTCTGACTTAAATCTATTATTGCAAGCCTGCGGCTTCCAAGACCAACCTTCTTGTCTTTTGAAATAAAGATTCCTTCATCATCAGGACCGCGATGAGCAATTGAAGTGGTCATCAATTTAATTTCCTGTGGGTGGACATCTTTATTCTTTGTGAAGTAAACCTTGCCTGCAATTCCACACATTCTAGACTATTCTAGCAGAAATTCGAGATTAAAAAGGATACAATAGTCCTATGGAGATCTGGGCTCACACATTAGTTAAAAACGAGGCCAGATGGTTATGGTTTTCTGTAAATTCAGTAATTAATTTTGTAGACAAGATTTTGCTTTGGGATACAGGTAGCACTGATGGCAGTATCGAAATTGCAAAGGAATTAAAAAAGCTTTATCCGGAAAAAATTATTTTTAAAGAGAGAAATATAAGTACTAGTACGGACTTTACAAAGGTACGCCAAGAAATGCTTGACGCAACAGAGTCGGATTGGTTTTTGATGGTCGATGCTGACGAAATTTGGTGGAATAACTCAATCGTAAGTGTTGTAAAGACAATAGAGACTAATCCCAGTCTTGAATCAGTCGTTGTTCCAACATTAAATTTAGTTGGGGATATATTTCATTTCCAAGATAGTTCAGCCGGCCGTTATAAATTTGGGAGTAGAGTTGGACATTACAATCTGCGGGCTATAAATAGAAGTATTCCAGGTCTTCATTCACAGGGAGTTCATGGTGTTTGGGGATGGTCTGACTTTGAAAATAAAATGATTCAAGATAGAAATATAGACAAAATAGAATTTATAGATGCTCCATATCTTCACGCCACTTTTGTTCCGCGTGGAAGGGCCTTAAAAGACGATTTAAATGTAATTAAAAGAAACAAAAAATATAAATATGAATTTGGTCAAAATTTTCCTAAGGATTTTTTCTATCCTGAAGTCTTATTTAAAACCAAGCCGGAATTTATACAAAGCCCCTGGGGTATTTCCAGTTTTAAATTTAAAACTAGGGCATTTGTAGAAACTCCACTAAGGAAAATAAAAAGAAAAATATGGATAGGTAGAGTTGGATATTAAAATATTAATGGACGTTAACTATAAAAAATACCATAGAGATTATGATTATGAAAAGTATTCATCGACTTTCAGAAATATTTTTTTAACACGTTACAAATTAATCAAAAGATATATTAAAAAAGGCAGAGTTTTGGAAATTGGTTCTTCAACCGGGATTTTTTTAGAAATATTTAAGGAGAATGGATTTGAAGTCTTTGGGGTAGAACCCTCCGGTAGTTCTGAAATAGCTAAGAAAAAGGGGATAAAGGTATATAAAGGATATTTTGAAAAGTTGGATATTCCAAAAAATTCATTTAATTTAGTTATATTAAACCATACCCTGGAGCATATGGAAGATCCTATCTTTGTTCTAAAAAAAGTAAACAGTTTGTTAAAAAATAATGGGCTTGTTTTTGTTGATGTTCCAAATGCCGGTGGAATTCCAGCAAAGATTTTTGGTGACCATTGGCCCTACAAATTACCAAATGAGCATAAATGGCAGTTTACAAAAGATAGTATTTTCAAAGTATTTAAAAATACCGGGTTTAAAATACTTTTGTGGCAGTCGCGCTCTGGTCTTTTTGAATATTCAAATCCCCTCTTAGAATTAAAAAGAAAATCATTCTTGTATGACCTTTTAACCTTCCCATTATCGTTTGTGTCTACAATGTTAAATATGGGTGACAGTATGACAATAATTGCAAAAAAAATATGAAGAAATTTCCTTCGCTCCTGGTAATCATTCTAGCATTACATCTATTCTTGTTATTAAAATTAAAATTTACGGCATGGCCAGAAATGCTTCTTTGGCCTTATTTAATTGTTCATGGACTGTTGCCTTATAGAGATATCGCAATTGCCCATACACCTAATTTATTAATTATACTTTCACTCATATACAAAGTTTTTGGAGTCGGTGTTTTCCAATTAAAGATTTATACATGGGCTGTTATCATTTTTACAGACTTCTTGCTTTTTTGGGTTATAAATAAGTTATCGAATAAGAATAGCTTGCTATTTAATAGTAAAAAAGTTGCAATAATTGCCGTTTCACTATTTGTATTTTGGCAAGTGTTTTATGATGGAAACGGACTTTGGTTTGATTCAATGATTGCTCCGATTTCTTTATTTGTATTTTTTCTTATTCATAAGAAAAAATATCTTTGGGCAGGAGTTCTTTGGGTTATTATGTTTTTTACAAAACAAACTGCAATTTGGTTTTTAATACCCATTATTTTTTCATTAAAGAAATATAGAGATTTTATTTATGGGGGAACTGTTACAGTAATAATTTACTTTTTGGCAACATTGTTTTGGGGAAATCTGCCCAATTTTTACGAATGGGCTATTAAGTTTGGGGTATTTGTTTTACCGAGATCACAAGGACAAATTCAGTTTCCGGATCTTAAAAATATGTTAATAGCACTTTTTCCGTTTTCGATTTTTATTCCATATTTCATAAAAATGAAAAGTAAAGTGGCTAACTTGCCACTTTGGGCACTTGCGGGGAGCATGACGGCTTACCCAAGATTTGAATTTTTTCATTTTCAACCCGGTCTTCCGTTTTTAGCGATGTCATCAGCTATTGTCCTTACTAATCTAAACAAACGTGATCGGTTTTTAAAGATGTTTATTGCACTCTATGCCCTTGTGAGTATTTATTTATTCACCAATTTTTTTATAAGGAATTGGCAGGAAGGCACTCGTTTTTTTGAAAGCGATGTTTCGGATGTTGCTAACTATGTTAAAAATAATACAACACCGGGGGACAAAATATTTGTTATGAATTGGTGGGACAACGTTTATGCACTAACCAACACTCTCCCCGCTACCAATCCTTGGGTGCCGCAACTTTATTGGTATCAAGAAATTCAAGGTGTTCAAGACAGAGAGGTTGCTGATCTCATAGCTTCAAAGCCAAGATTAATTTTACTTCAGGATTATTCAGAATCAGGGCTAGCGTCTTATAAGCCACAAAAAGTTTATGACTATGTAATTTTAAACTATAAATTGAAAGAAAAAATAGATGGTATAGAAATATTAATTCCCAAGAAATGAAAATTGCGTTTATAAATAAATATCAAAATAAAGTTTCTCGTGGAGCTGAGACTTTTGTTTATGAACTTTCGCGTCGGCTTTCTAAAAATCACCAAGTAGATGTCATAAGTAATATTAAATATTTAGATTTCTTTAAAAAAAGGTACGACATACTAATTCCAACAAACGGAAGACTTCAGGTGTTTATTGTTAGAAAAATTGCTTGGCTGACCGGTGCAAAAGTAATTGTTTCCGGGCAATCCGGGATGGGCTGGGATGACAAGTTAAATCTTTTATCTTTCCCAAATACTTTTGTTGCCCTTACTTCTAAAGCCGCTCTTTGGGCTAAAAATATTAACCCATTAGTTAATATAGAAACGATCCCCAACGGCGTTGATCTTTATAAGTTTACCCAGAAAGGAAAAATTATAAAAACTAGCCTTAAAAGCCCGATTGTGTTGGCTGTGGGAGCCTTTACAGAGCAAAAAAGATTAGATCTTGCAATCAAAGCTGTATCAAAACTTAAGAACTTTAGTCTATTAATAGTTGGCGGCGGCGGAAATTTGAGGAATAATCTCGAAGAAATGGGGAATGCCATGTTGGGAAATAAATTTCAAATTATTAGCCTTCCATTTGATAAAATGCCCGAAGCTTATCGCGTAGCTGATGTTTTTACACTTCCGTCTGCGTCATCTGAGGCATTTGGCAATGTACTTGTTGAAGCAATGGCTACAAACCTCCCTGTAGTTGCAAGTGACGATCCAATCCGTAAGGAAATAGTAGGAGATGCAGGAATTTTAGTTGATCCAATAAATACTGAAAAATATGCGGTTGCCTTAAAAAAGGGGTTGGATACAGATTGGGGTAGTAAACCAAGGAAACAAGCCGAAAAGTTTTCTTGGGACATAATTGCAAAACAATATGAAGAACTTTTTGAAAAACTTATTAAAGAAAAATAACATTCTAATAATAGTTATATTGATTTTGGCCTCTTTTGTGCGGTTTTATAACTATCCAAATAGGGTTACTTTTTGGTCGGAGCAAGCTCGTAGTTTGATTGTCTCAGCTAACTATATAAAAGTGAAACCAAGCCTTTTGGGTCAAGAATATTTCCGGCAAGATAGTAATTCGCATGTTATTTATTCAGGAGCATTGTTTAATTATTCGTTAGTTCCTTTACTTTTAATCTCTGACTACAATCCAATTATCATTACAATCTTCTTTACGTTTTTAAATTTATTCACTGGAATTATTATTTACCTTGTAATTAAAAAGACGTTAGGGGAAAAGTTGGCGTTAGCTTCTACCTTTCTCTTTTTATTTAACGATTTTATGATTTACCATTCACTTTTTATTTGGAGTTACAACTATCTTCCACTGATTGGAATATTAATATTCTATTTTTCATATCTTAATTTTCAAAAAGAAAAGTTTGGATATGTTTTTCTTTTAGGTCTCCTTAGTGGTGTAGGTATAGGTCTTCAAGTTCTGTTTGCACCAATTGCTATTTTTGTTTTATTAATAAATATTTGGAAAAGTAAAAATAAGCTAAAAAGTATTATTTTTTTCGCTTCAGGAATCATAGTAGGAAATCTACCTTTGGTGATTTTTGATTTACGGCACAATTTTTATCAAACAAGGACAATTTTTCAATATTTTATTGATACTTTGCAGCATCGAAGTGATGCAAACTTTAATTATTATTATTTATTGTCATTTTGGCCAATTGCTGCAATATTAGGTGGAATACTGCTAGTACGGCTATTCAAATGGAATAAAATTGCAGGTGCGTTTTTTATATGCTTATATTTATTTTTGAGTCTTTCTTCATATAAAGTATCGTTTAATTCTCCAACAGGGATGCCAAATGGCCTAAAAGTTTCAGATATTGATAATGCTAGTAAAATAATTGCAAATGACACAACAGGTGATTTTAATGTTTCTGAAGTCTTAGATTTTGATAAAAGAGCATATGTTTTACGTTACTATCTTGAATTTAAATATGGAAAGAATTTACTTTCAGAAATTGACTATCCTAATGCAAATGTTATATATGCTCTCAGTCAAAAAGGATATAATTTTGATAGTTCTGGAATTTGGGAAATTTCTTCGGGCGGTGCCCGCAAGGTAATTGAATTATCTAATCTTGGTGATGGCTATGCTTTATATAAACTCGAAAAATGATTTCTGTAATAATTCCCACATATAACGAAAAAGAAGTTTTGGAAAAGTGTATAGAGTCGTTGGGATATCAAACAGAAAAAGATTTTGAAATTATTGTTATTGATGACGGAAGCCGTGATGGTACCGACGAAATTTTAATAAACCTTAAAAAAACAATTTCGATTTTTCATTTTTTTAAACAAAATCACAAAGGTGCTGGCGCCGCAAGAAATTTCGGGGTGAAGAACTCAAAAGGTGAAATTTTGGTTTTTGTTGATGCTGACATGACTTTTGATAAAAACTTTCTTCGCGCACTTATCAAACCGATCAAAGACGGAGACATAAAAGGCACTTTTAGTAAAGAAGAATATGTGTCAAATTGGGAAAATAATTGGGCAAAATGTTGGAACATAAACGAGAATTGGGAAAATAAAAGACGGCATGTAAAGAATTACCCAGATACCCAACCCGTCTTTCGCGCAATTCTTAAAAGTGAATTTGAAAGAGTTAATGGTTTTACTCCTGGGGGTTATGATGACGATTGGAGTTTGTCTCAAAAGTTAGGTTACGAGGCAATAAATGCACCGGATGCGATTTTTTATCATAAAAATCCGTCGAATTTAATTGAAATATTTAAGCATGCAAAATGGGTGGGAAAAAGAAAATATAAACTTGGGAGTTTGGGGTATATTGTTGCGCTAGTAAGATCGTCGCTGCCTGTATCAATTCTAATAGGAATATATAAGGCAATTCTATCTAATGTATATTCTTTTGTTGTATTTAAAGTAGTTTACGATTTAGGAATTTCTATTGGTATTTTGGAAGTATTGTTTGGCGGAAAGTCTTCAAAATGATCTATTTAATACTTTTGGCCGGTTTTGTTCTTAGACTTATTTCAATAAATCAATCGCTATGGTTAGATGAGGCGACTACAGCGCTTGTCGCTAGGATGTCTGTACACGATATTTTTACAAAATTTCTACCTGGAGACTTTCACCCTCCTCTTTACTATCTTATTCTCAAGTTCTGGGCTAGCACGTTTGGTTTTTCAGAAATTACTCTTCGGGTTCCGTCAATAATTTTTGGTTTGGGAACAATATACTTAACCTATTTAATTGCTAAAAAGATATTCGATCAAAAAGTAGGGTTAATCTCTAGCTTGTTGGTTTCTACTTCTGGTCTTTTTATTTACTATTCTCAGGAAGCAAGAATGTATATGTTGGCAGCTTTTTTGGTCACCACATTAATATATTTATTTATTAATAAAAAATGGATTTTATTTTCGCTAGCATTAATGTTTTTGGGAATGACGGATTATGTAGCCTTATTTATAATTCCAATATTTTTATTTTTTGGAATTAAAGATTGGAAAAAAATTTTAGTTTCTTTGACCCCACTTCTTATTTTTTTCACAGTCTGGAAATCCATATTTTTAGAACAACTCTTAGGGGGGACAAAGTCTGTATCAACGTTTATTGGCTGGTGGAGAACACTGGGGGAATTGAGTTACAAAAATATAGCGTTAATCCCTGTTAAGTTTATAATAGGCAGAGTTGGTTTTGAAAATAAACTGATCTATAGTGCGATTATTGTATTTTTAGTCTTAATTTTTGGATACCTCCTTTATAAAGCACGTAAAAGCTCAAATTTGGTTTGGGCGTGGCTAGTAATACCAATTTTTATTGGGATTGCGGTCTCTTTTGAAATTCCAATACTGTCTTATTTTCGTTTTCTTTTTTGCTTACCTGCTTTTTATATTTTAGTTGCTAGCGGAGTTGAAAAATCAGGAAGGTATAAAAATATCCTTCTTAGTATAATTATTCTTATCAATCTTGCAACATCGTTTTATTATTTATTTACCCCCAAATTTTATAGAGAAGACTGGAGATTGGCCGCTAAAACAATAGGAAACAGTAAAATTATTACTCCTTCAAATTCTCAAAAAGAAGCATTGATTTATTATGGTAAAGAAATGCAGATTGTTGATATAAGTAAAATTAGTGGCAAAGAGCCGGAAGTCTGGCTATCAAGGTATGTCTGGGAGATATTTGATCCGACGGACTCCGTACGCAAGAAGATAGAGAATCTGGGTTATAATAGATTCGAGGAATTTAACTTTAACGGGGTGATTTTTCGAAAATATACTAAATAATATGCTTATAAGCAAAGTTTGCTACGAAGAAAGGAGATTTGATTATGCGTGTTGGAATTGATGTCAGTCAAGTTGTGTATGGGACAGGTGTTTCTGTGTACACAAAAAATTTGGTTGAAAACCTGCTTCGCCTAGACCATAACAATGAATATGTACTCTTTGCAGGGAGTTTGAGAAGAAAAGCAGATATTCTTTCACTACTTCCGACAACCAAAGTCTTTCCAATTCCGCCAATGTTGGCCGACGTGATTTGGAATAGGCTGCATATGTTTCCAATCGAGAAATTTATTGGTAATATTGATGTCTTCCACTCTTCTGATTGGTCGGAGCCACCTTCTAGCGCTTTTAAAGTTACAACCATACACGACTTATATCCAATCAAATTCCCTAAATTAATAAATGGAGTGGTGCGTGATGTGCATAAGCGAAGATTGAGTTGGGTTTTTCAGGAAAGCAAAAGAATAATAGTTCCCTCAAATTCCACTAAAAATGATCTTCTTGAGATTGGTTTATCTGAAAATCTAATTAGAGTTATCCCTGAAGCACCAACTCTAACAAGGCCGAACGATTCTTTAATTGATTCAGTAAAGTCAAAATATGGCATTGTTGGCGACTACTTAATTTCTATTGGCGCAACAAGGCTTAAAAATACCAAGGCTATTGTCAAATCATTCCATTTAGCACGACCAGGAAAAGATCTAAAATTAATAGTAGTTGGCCGTCCAAGCGGAATCGAATTCCCCGTAGAGAGAAACGTAAGATTCTTGGGACATGTTGATTCTAATGACTTAGCTGCCCTGTTGTCAGGATCGAGTGGGTTACTATTTGCTTCTCTTTATGAAGGTTTTGGAATCCCAATTTTGGATGCTTTTAACTGCAGTGTCCCTGTAGTTACATCTAATATATCCAGTATGAGTGAGGTTGCAGGGAATGCGGCCATATTAGTAGACCCAACAAGTATAGAGTCGATTACAGAGGGCATAGAAAAGGTTATTAGAGGCCCAAAGGCTTATATAGATAAAGGACTTAGGCGCGTAAAAGATTTTTCTTGGGAGAAAACTGCCAAGATGACATTAGATGTATATCGGGAAGCGTCAATTGCTGATAAGGAGGCCCAACAATGATAATTGGTATTGATGGCAACGAGGCTAATGTTAAATATCGGGTAGGTGTTAATACTTATGCCTATGAGTTGATTCGAAATCTCTGGAAACTACAGGATGAATGGAAAGTTGAAGATTCATTGATAATTTACCTAAAAGAAAAACCGTTGCCCGATATGCCCGAAGAAACTGCGAACTTTAGATATAAAATTATTCCGGGCGGCGGAATGTGGATTTTAAAAAAGCTCATGCCATCTCTGATTTTTGGTAAACCTAAGCCTAATGTTTTCTTCTCACCAAGTCACTACTTACCACCAGTAACCACAATGCCTACAGTCTGTTCAATTATGGACCTTGGTTACCTCGAATATTCGGGACAATTTACAAAAAAAGACTTTTGGCAGTTAAAGTTGTGGACTGCTATCAGTATATTTGTATCAAAAGCGGTCATTGCTATATCAAACAGTACAAAGAACGATATTGTACGACATTACCCATTAGCATCTGATAAAACTAGAGTTACCCATCTCGCATATGACCATAGCCAGTTCAACTTGGACATACCTGATAAGGATGTGCGACGTGTAAAAAGTAAATACTCCATAGTTGATGACTATATTCTATATATTGGCACTTTGAAGCCAAGTAAAAATATAGAAGGGTTGCTAACTGCCTTTCAGGCTGTCATTACCAATTATCAATTACCAATTACCAAAAATATTAAATTAGTTATTGCTGGAAAGAAAGGATGGATGTTTGATTCTATATTTAAGAAAGTCGAAAATCTTGATCTCGCGAAAAGAGTAATATTTACTGATTTTATCCCTGAGGAAGATAAAGCCGGATTAGTTAAGGGCGCTCGCGTATTTGTACTGCCTTCTTTTTGGGAAGGGTTCGGACTCGATGTCTTAAACGCTATGGCTAGTGGTGTCCCTGCTGTTGTAAGCGATGTGGGTTCACTTCCGGAGGTGGTTGGAGACGCGGGGATTTTGGTTGATCCTAAAAGCACAACCAGTATCGCGCGTGGAATAGCCCAGGTGCTTTCTATGGGCAACTTGGAATATAATAGTATGGTTAAGAGAGGAGTTTTACAGGCTAAAAAGTTTTCTTGGGAAAAGACAGCCCGTGAGACTCTAAAAATTATTAAAGATGTTCACCACCAGCAGGTGGCCAAACATTTTATAAAATAAAATGTTTACTGACAAAACAGGTAAAAAACTAACTATTAATCAGGCAATTCCAAAAATATTCAATCGTTTTTATAATTACTTTTTGGATTTTGAACTTATGGTTTTAAGGTGGGTTTCGCATGTTCCATTTCACACAATTAGAAAATTTTTCTACATTCTTTCAGGGATGAAAATTGGAAAGGGCTCAGTAGTACATATGTGGGCAAACTTTTTTGATCCGACTGGAATATTGATAGGTGACGACACAATTATAGGGGACCATGTGTTTTTAGATGGAAGGGCGAAACTTACTATTGGAAATCATGTTGATATGGCTTCAAGTGTTATGATTTATAACTCCGAGCATGATCTGGAAAAAGAAAACTTTGAAGCGCGAACAGAACCTGTAACAATTGAAGACTATGTTTTTATAGGGCCCCGCGCAATAATTTTGCCTGGCGTTAAGGTTGGTCGCGGATCGGTTGTCGCAGCTGGAGCAGTTGTCACAAAAGATGTTCCTGATTTTGCCATCGTTGGCGGGGTTCCAGCAAAAATTATTGGTGAGCGTAAGAATAAAAATCCAAGTTATAAATTAGGAAGGGCTAGGCTTTTCCAATAGTTTATGAAACTCTTTTTGGCTTCTGAAGTAAAAAACCCTGAATCAATTAAAAAACTTGAAGAGTATATAGGCGGTTTTGAAGGAAAATCAATTGCATACATTCCAACTGCGGCTAATGGCGAATCTGGTTGGGAAAGTTGGAAGGAAAGTGGCTCCTGGAAACTGCTTCAAACACTTCCTGTCAAAGTTAAATTAGTTCAGCTAGAGGAATATAGAAGCGACTCTGTTATAAAGGAGATAGTAGGAAAAGATATTGTTTGGTTTGCGGGAGGGATGGCTGGATATTTGATGTACTGGGTTAGACGTTGCCGTCTAGACCAAAATCTAAAGGATGTTTTGGATAAAGGCACACTTTATGTTGGATCAAGCGCTGGTTCGATGGTTGCAGGTCAAAGCCTGGAGATTGCGAGTTGGAGTTTTATTGATGAAGAGCGGGGGTCAGAATATATTAAGCCACTTGGTCTTGTTGATTTTGACATTTATCCGCATTATGAAGAATCTTTGTACGAAAAAATTAAAAAGAATTACAAAGGAAATAAATTATATTTATTGAAAAATGGTGAAGAAATAATAGTTGAGGATGGTAAAATTACAGTAGTTGGAGAAGAAAGGATTATCTCAAACGATTGATATGAAAAAAATCTTAATTTTTATTTATATTCTTTTTTCTTTAACTCTTCTTTTTTATGTTGCGCTTCCTGATTTTGATTTTCCAAAACCAGTTCCAGGTTCACTAGAATCAAAAGAGCCTGCAGATACAGAAAGTCCTCTTAGACGGGCTTATTTTACAGATGCAACCCGTTCCGAAGTTCTTAACTGGTACGAAGAACAATTTAAACACTCAAGTTTTCATAACTTACCGCTCCCAACTTACCTTTTAAACTATCCACCGGAAGACTCAGGGAGCATAATTCGTGATCAGACTAGAAGCACATTTTTACAAGAAATTGTTCATCCAATGCGTGAAACTGTATTCATTAATGGATATGAGCCTTCAGAGACTGATTATAAAGATAGAATTGTTATTGAGGGAACGCATTTTAGGCAAAAAATTATAATAAAATTTGTTCCGAGCAGTTTAGTTGTAAGATTTTTAATCACTCTCTTCACTTTAGCTTCAATACCTATAATTTATTTAGCGTTTGTTCCCGAGGTCAATTTTTTAAAGAATATAATAAAGAAAGGAAAAACGATTTAAATATGGAAAAAATAAATATGTGGTTTAAAAGTACACTTCCTAAATATTTGCTGGCTGCAATTTTAGTCATTGTTCCACTCTTTCCAAAGTTTCCTTTACTTTCAATACCCGGGACTTATGTCGCTATTAGATTTGAAGACCTTCTTTTATTAATACTCGGAATAATTGTTTTTTTTAGAGTAATTACTAACTTTAAGACATTTTTTAAGGACAAAATTACGCTCGCATTTGTGATATTTTTTGGGGTTAACCTAATCTCACTTCTTTCAGGTGTCTTTTTAACAAAAACAGTTGAACTGCATTTGGGAATTTTGAATTATGCTAGAAGACTTGAGTATCTAATACCATTTTTTGCCGTTCTAACGCTCTTTACAAAAGAGCAGATTACAAAGAACTTGGCTTACTATACTAAGATTTTAATTATAGTAACAATTGTTGCGTTTATTTACGGCCTTGGGCAAAGATATTTAAGTTTTCCAATAATTATTACCCAAAACGATCAGTATTCAAAAGGTGTCGCTTTAAGATGGACCCCGGGAAGCCATATCAGTTCAACTTTTGCCGGGCATTATGACCTCGCTGCTTTTATGGTTATGCTTCTTCCTATCTTTATAACACTATTTTTTGTGATAAAAGAAAAGTGGAGTAAGGTGTGGCTTTTTATAGCAGTTGGCGGCGGGCTTTGGCTTTTAATAAATTCACTTTCCAGAATATCGCAGGTTTCTTACCTTGTGGGAGTGACTATTGCGCTTCTTGTTGCTCGAAAATTTAAGGCGCTTGGAGTAATTCTTGTTATAAGCTTTTTATTAATAGGGCAGTCTTCAAGTTTGGATGCCAGGTTCGGTAGAGTAATTGATGTTTATTACCAAAAAATTAAAGCCATAAAACTTATTAGTCTCAAAAATGATTTTATTGTTCATGCAGAAACACAAGCATTACCAGTTCTTAGGTCAAATTTACCAGCGGCAACACAAACTCCAATTCCAGTTTTTGAAGATAGATCAACATCAATCAGAGTCAATGTCGAGTGGCCTGCGGCAATACGCGCCTTTAATGTTAATCCACTTTTGGGTACAGGCTATTCTTCGATTGGTCTTGCAACCGATAATGATTTCTTAAGGATGCTTGCGGAAACTGGCGTGCTTGGTTTACTAGCCTTTATATTAATATTTGCAAGAATTGGCAAATTGTTTATTAAATCAATACCATATCTAAACAACTTTTCTTCTATCGAACTTGGTTTTGTAGTAGGAATGTTGGGTGCTATAGTAGGCACTTTTATTAGTTCTACATTTATAGATCTTTTCGAAGCATCGAAGTTTGCCACTATATTTTGGTTCATGGTCGGTTACTCCATATATTTGATTAGAAATAATATAAATGAACAATAAATCGATTCATATTCTGAATCCACAAAAAATAGAGTACTTTTTGTTATCATTGATTCTAATTCTTGGTTTTCTTGTCAGACTTTACAAGATAAATAACCCAATTGCTGATTGGCATAGCTGGCGCCAAGCGGACACGGCTTCAGTTACTCGAACATATATCCAAAATGGAATTAACCTTCTTATTCCCAAATTTGACGACATAAGTAGTATTCAATCGCGTATTTTTAATCCAAATGGCTATAGAATGGTTGAGTTTCCTATATATAATGCCATTGCTGCAGTATCAACAAATACATTTCCCAAACTATCACTTGAAGTTTGGTCACGATTGATAACTATTTTTTTTGCACTTACCACTTCTTTCTTTTTATATTTAATTGGCAAAAGATTTTTAGGAAGTACTGGCGGGCTTTTATCAGCTTTGTTTTATCTGTTTATACCCTTTAATATTTATTTTACACGTGTAATTTTACCTGATCCAATGGGAGTAACATTTGGGGTAATTTCTATTTGGGCATTTGTAAAATTTTTTGATGATTCTGGAAATGCCTATTTATATCTTTCTGCAGTCTTTGCTGCTTTAATGCTTCTAATTAAGCCTTATCTTGGATTTTATCTTTTTCCAATTGCATATCTTTTTAATCTGAAATATGGCTTTAGGAATATTTTCAAGAACAAAAAACTTTTATTTAATTCACTACTTTATTTCGCAATTGCATTTTTACCCTTTATTCTATGGAGAATTTGGGAATCAAGATTTCCGGCCGGCATTCCACTTTTTTGGTGGGCATTTAACGGCAACGGAATAAGATTTCACCCAGCTTATTGGAATTGGATTTTTGGAGAGCGCTTAGGACACTTGATTCTTGGCTCGCTTGGCTTAATCCCATTTGTTTTTGGAATTTTAAACACTAAAGTTAAAAATCTTTTTATTCATTGGTTTCTTGCCGGGTTTATTTTTTATGTAGTTCTTGT
Source organism: Patescibacteria group bacterium (assembly GCA_035260845.1). GTDB lineage: Bacteria > Patescibacteriota > Microgenomatia > UBA8517 > UBA8517 > DATFUL01. The sequence goes on along the minus strand of DATFUL010000003.1, from coordinate 58,660 downwards.
TGCTGATGCAAACGTAATGCACGACTATTATCAGATATTGGTAATTCCCGTGATTGCCCTCACACTGGCTTCTGGAAGTATTTATTTATGGAATCAACAAGTTTTTAATAAAATCCTAGCAAGATCGATCCTGATTTTTTCTATTTTAATAATGCTTATTACGGGTTGGTTTCAGGTTAAAGGCGATTACATCGTAAATCACCCAGAAATTATTGAGGCGGGTAATGAGGTAGATAAAATTACGCCAAAAAATTCTATTGTTGTTGCACCATATAATGGAGATACCGCCTTCCTTTATCAAACAAAAAGAAAGGGTTGGCCCGCAATTGATAATTCAATAGATAATATTATTAAAGAAGGAGCCAGTTATTATGTTTCAGTGGACTTGGGAAGTGCTGACACAAAAATGATTGAATCTCGCTTCAAGACAATCGAAAAAACTGATAAATATATAATAATCAATCTTACAGAGCCTGTATCTAAATCAAAATGAAGATATTAATGTTAACCCCATATTTGCCATTTCCTGACTCTTCAGGCGGACAAATCCGTTCATATAATTTAATACGTGATTTAAGTAAGAAGCACGAGATCACACTTTTCTCTTTAATAAAAGATAGTTCCGAAAAACGTTTTGTTGTGGAACTTGAGAAGTATTGCAAAAAAGTGATGGTTTTTAAAAGATCAAAGTCACCTTGGACTTTGCGGAACATACTTTTGACTGGATTTGGTCCTTATCCATTTTTGGTAATCCGTAACCTGTCGTCTCAAGAAAAAAAAGCTGTTAAGGAAGAAATCAAGATAAATAAGTATGATTTAATTCATGCCGAGACATTTTATGTAATGCCTCATATTCCAGACACAAAAATCCCAATTCTTCTTGTCGAACAAACAATCGAATATTTGGTTTACAAACACTATGTTGAAAGTCTGAAAAATCCATTTTTGAAATTAGTTCTATCGATTGATGTTGCAAAGTTGCGTTTTTGGGAAACCAGATTTTGGAAAAAAGCTGATGGGGTTGTTGCTGTATCGGCGGCTGATAAAAAAGAAATGATTAAGCTTGCTCCAAATCTTGATGTGGGCCTGGTTCCTAACGGGGTAAACCTTGATTTTTTTAAACAAAAAGAAAATTGGAATAATAAAATTCCAAAAATACTTTTTGTTGCAAATTTTAAGTGGCTACAAAACGTTGAAGCTGCTGAACTACTTTTGAACAAAGTCTTTCCACTTATTCGAGAAAAAAATAAAACTGCAAAATTATGGATTGTTGGCCAGTTTATTCCAGAAGAGATTTCAAAATTTAGATCAAAAAATATTATTATTGACAGTTTAAAAGAAGATGACCAGGAGAGTATCCGTAAATGTTATTACGAATCTTCTGTTTTTGTTTCACCACTACAGGGGCCTGGAGGAACCAGATTAAAACATTTTGCTGCAATGGCTTCTAAACTTCCTCTTATAACCACTTCAGTTGGTGCAGAAGGTTTGGGAGCAAAGGACGGCCTAAACATTATTGTCCGAGACACCCCAAAATTATTAGCAGATGGGGTTGTCGATATATTACTCGATCCAAAAAAAGCAAAACGGATTGCCGAAAATGCGCGAAAGTTGGTTGAGGAAAATTACAGTTGGGACAAAATGAGTGAATATCTTGATAAAATTTATTTAAATACGCAAAGATGAGACTATTAATTGACGCACGTCTTTATGGACTTGAGAATGCTGGCTTAGGAAGATATCTAAATAATTTAATTCTTGAATTATCAAAAACTGATACAACTACTCAGTACGTAATACTTCTACGCAAAAAATATTTTGATTCATTAATATTACCAAGTAATTGGCAGAAAATTCTTGCAGACTTTAGGCATTATAGCTTTCAGGAACAATTTATTCTTCCAGGTCTTATTAAAAATCAAAACCCAGATTTGGTTCATTTCCCCCATTTCAATGTCCCTATTTTTTACAAAGGGCCTTATGTAGTTACGATTCACGATCTTTTGATGCATACGCAGTCTGGGATGTTGGCAACAACACTACCCGCTCCAATATATTTTATTAAAAGATCGGCATATCGTTTAGTTTTTGATACAGCTGTTAATAAATCCATTAGGATTATAGTTCCCAGCCATGCAATAAAAAGTGAGCTAGTTAAAAAATATCCGACGACACAAAACAAAATCACTGTGACTTACGAAGGGCTCGATAACAATATATCTTCTTCAAATAATCTTAAATTTGAAAATCCCTATTTTGTTTATACGGGTAATGCTTATCCCCACAAAAACTTAAAAAGATTGATTCAGGCCCTGGTACTTTTGAATACTAATCGTGATAAAAAGATAATTTTAGTGATTGCATCTGCCAGAAATGTTTTTACAAAAAGGCTTGAAAAAATAGTAGCTGACTTGAAGGCTGAGGTTTTGGTTAAACTTGTTGGATTTGTACCAGACAATGAACTTGGTGGGTTGTATCAAAAATCATTAGGGTTTGTATTTCCATCTCTTTCTGAAGGATTTGGTCTTCCTGGACTTGAAGCCATGAATGCTGGTGCATTAGTACTTGCATCAGAGATTCCTGTTTTTAAGGAAATCTACACTAATCACGCTCTATATTTTAATCAATTAGACTTTTCTTCAATCGAGAAAATAATGAAAGCTGCTATAGAAATGAATCCAAATGAAAGAAAAAATAAAATTTTGGAGGGGCAAAAATTTGTAAAAAAATATTCTTGGGCTAAAATGGCCAAAGAAACTCTAGATATATATGCAGAAGCAATTAAAAAAGAAAGTAGCGATAGTCTACGATCGGGTAAATAAATGGGGTGGCGCTGAACGTGTTCTTCTAGCGATCCATGAAATGTTTCCCGAAGCCCCTCTTTATACTTCGGTATATGACTCAAAACAAGCAAAATGGGCAAAAGTTTTTCCCAGTATAAAAACTTCATTTTTGCAAAATATTCCTTTTGCCAAAAACAACCATGAATTTTTAGCCACTTTTATGTCATTCGCATTTGAATCGTTTGATTTCTCAGATTTTGATTTAGTTATTTCAGTAACTTCGGAAGCGGCAAAAGGCATCAAAATAAAACCAGGTACAGTCCATATTTGTTATTGCCTGACACCGACACGGTATTTGTGGAGCCATTACGATGAATACTTTAAAGACCCCGCCTTTAAAGCTGTCACTAAGCCAATTGTCAGTTATCTAAAATGGTGGGATAAAAAAGCTGCGGGTCGGCCCGATAAAATCATTGCAATTTCAACTGAGGTTCAAAAACGGATAAGTAAATATTATAAAAGAGATTCAGAAATAATATTTCCACCAGTAGAAGTAGTCGCTCGTAAGTCAAAATCCAAAAAATACTACTTGTTAGTATCAAGATTAGATTATGGTTATAAGAAAGTTGATCTAGCAATTAAGGCCTTCAATAAACTTCAAGATCCGCTAGTTATCGTTGGAGCCGGAAGAGAGAAAAAGAAATTGATGAAGATTGCAAAGCCTAATATAAAATTTGTTGGTAAAGTTTCTGAAAAAAGGCTATCTGAATACTATCGACATGCAATCGCACTCATTATGCCCCAGGAAGAGGATTTTGGCATTGTTGCAGTCGAAGCTCAAGGAAGGTCTGTACCTGTTATAGCTTATAAAAAAGGTGGAGCATTAGATACGGTTGTAGATGGTAAAACTGGAGTTCTATTCAAATCTCAGACTGTGAAAAGTTTAATGCAGGGAGTTGAAAAGTTTGCTAAAATGCGATTTAGTGAGAGAATATTAAGAACAAATGCTCGAAAGTTTTCTAAAACGATTTTCAAAAGACAATTACAAGAAGCACTTGTACGCACTAATTTTGGCAGGAGGCGGAGGCACGCGTCTTTGGCCAAAGTCTCTTGAAAAAACTCCTAAGCAATTTTTAAAGATATTTGGTGGTAAGACTTTGACAGAAATTACAGGCGAACGTTTAAGTAAAATGCTCCCGTGGGAAAAAATATTTGTTGTAACAACAACTAAATCCTATGGTGATAAAATTAAAGAACTTCTCCCAAAAATTCCAAAGGAAAACGTATTGGTTGAGCCGGAAAGAAAAGACAGTGCTGCCGCTCACGCACTTGGAGCAACTTTTATCCTCAATAAGGATCCTGATGCGGTTATAATAAACGCCGCTTCAGACCATTTTGTAAGCCCTCAACTTAATTATGAAAAAACCATGTTCGCAGCTTCTAAATATGCGTTTGAAAACAAATGTTTAATGTCAATCGGAATAAAACCTTTATATCCACATACAGGAATGGGGCATCTTAAAAAAGGTGAAAAAGTAGATGTTTCTGAGGGTAGATTTGTTTTTAAATTAGATAAGTTTGTAGAGAAGCCACCGATAGAATTAGCTAAAAAATTTACAGACTCAGGAGAATATTTTTGGAATGCCAACCATTATGTTTGGAGAGCAGATGCCTTTCTTTCTGCAATCGAAAAATATGCACCCATTTTGTCAAAAGGTATGAAAGATATAGCTAATCACATTGGAAAACCAACTTTATCTGAAACGATGATGCGCGAGTATAAAAAATTTGAAAAAATATCAGTTGATTATGCAGTTTCAGAAAAAGCAAATAATTTCTTTATGATTTTGGCTGATTATAATTGGACTGACATTGGAGACTGGAATGAGGTTTGGAAAAATCTTCCTAAGGATAGTCAGGGGAATGTAATAATTTCAGGTGAAGAGGAAGGTGGAGAAGTAGTCAATATTGATACAACAGATGCTTTAATCCACACAGATGGTAGGCTTGTTGCAGTTATTGATGTAGATAATCTTGTTATTGTAGATACAAAAGAGGCTCTATTGGTTATGTCAAAAAGCCACGCACAGGATGTTAAAAAGATTGTAGAAAAGTTAAAGGCGGAAAAAAGAACAGATCTCCTCTAGAAATTATATGTATGATTTTTTAAAACGCATAATTGATGTTGCCACCTCTCTTTTCCTAATTATTTTATTTTTACCTGTAATGCTTCTTACAGCAATTATTATTAAAATCACAGCTCCCGGACCGGTATTGGTTGAGCCGGGAAACTCACACATGAGACGAATTGGTAAAAATGGCAAAATCTTTAGACTTTTTAAATTTAGGTCTATGCCAGTTTATTCAGACTCAGTATTAACACGGGACCCAAAATTTAAAAAGCTTTATACAGAATGGAAGAGGTCTAATTTTAAACTGCATGAAGACCCCAGAGTTACCAAATTTGGTAAATTTATAAGAAAGTTTTCCATCGACGAAATGCCTCAACTTTTTAATGTTCTTAAGGGGGACATGAGTCTTGTGGGTCCCAGGCCATATCACGCACTTGAGCTTGAAGAACAGCAAAAAGTTTATCCAAATACTGCTAAATATGTCAAAGAAACCCAGACTGTTAAGCCAGGTATTACCGGTTTTTGGCAGGTTTCCGGAAGGAGCAGCATAAATTTTGATAAACGTATCGAAATGGATGCAAACTATGCCCGTAAGAAATCGCTTTTAATGGATCTAATGATAATCGCCAAAACTCCGTTCGTAATGATTAGTGGAAAGAACGCTGTATAATTTTGTGATACTATTTACTGTATGACTGTCGACGAAATTAATATTCCTCAAATTGAGCCTGATTCAGTTTTGATTCCTAAGATTGAAGTAGATGCAGGGGCCCCGGAAGCCATGGAGGCAAGAGAAGAAGTAAAAAACCCTACTAGTGCTTTCCTTAGGGTGGGAGTAGGCATTATGGCTTTTATTTTGATACTTTTAGTTGCTGTAGGAATCCCTGCATTTTTAACATATCAAAAAGGCCTTGTTTTGTATAAATCGATTAAAAATCTGGAATCTTCCGCCAAATCACAAGATTTATCTCAGATAAAAACCCAAATCACATCAACCAGTAAAGCCCTCTCTGACTTTAAGACGTCATACATTTTACTTTCCTGGACTAGAATAATTCCATATTTTGGTGGTTATGTTTCTGATCTTGGCCACGCAGTTAACGCAGCACAAGCCGGTATGGACGCCGGGCAAATTGTTATAACAACAATAGAGCCATACTCAGATCTCTTAGGACTTAAAGGAACAAATGGTCAACAGGCAGCTCCAGCAGCGGATGGTGCAAAAACTGCTCAAGACAGAATTGACTTTATAGTTAAGAGTTTGCCAAGCCTTCTTCCTCAAATAGATAATATTTCCGGAAAGATGAAGGTCATGGAAAGTGAAACATCTCAAATTAAAGCAGAAAGGTACCCGGAAGAGATTAAGGGAAAGAAAATAAGAAGCAATATCAAACTTGCACAAGATTTGATTGATGAAACCTCGAACCTCTTGGTTAATGGTAAGCCTTTAATAGAAAATGCACCCTACCTTCTTGGAATGGACTCGCCTCGAACTTACTTTGTCCTTTTCCAAAACGATAAAGAACTTAGGCCGACTGGAGGGTTTATGACGGCCTATGCCATTATGAAGGTGGATAAAGCCAAATTTAACCCAACATTAAGCGATGACATCTATAATTTAGATGCAAAGTATAAGCCAAGCATTAAAGCCCCAGACCCAATTATTAAATACATAAAAGGTCCATACGTTTTATCTCAGAATTTGCGTTTAAGAGATATGAATTGGTCACCAGACTTTACCAAAAGTATGGAAATGGTTTCTCCGGTCTTGTCCCAAGTTGGTGTCAAGAATATTGATGGCATAATTGCAGTTGATACAAAAGTTCTTGATAACTTGTTAAGCGTAATCGGGCCGATTGGTGTTCCCGGATTTGGTAATTTTAGTACAGCGATTGACCCGCAGTGTAATTGTTCCCAGGTAATTCATGCGCTTGAGGCATATGCAGACGTTGAGGGTCCAATTATATGGGATCCATTAACAGGTAAGATTATTCAGCGCCCCGCAAACTCTGAAAATAGAAAGAAAATAATTGGACCCCTAATGAACTCTATTTTGGCAAATGCAATGGGGCAGCCGAAAGAAAAATTAGCAGCACTTTTCTCGGCCGTGTTTAATTCTGTAATGGAAAAAGATGTTTTGTTTTATATTAATGATCCCAAAGTTCAAAAGGCTGTCACAGACTTTGGAATTGGTGGAGTAATCAAAGATTATGACGGTGATTATTTACACATAAATGATGCCAATTTAGGAGGACGTAAATCCAATCTTTATTCAACTGAAGATGTGGAACAGGATATAAAAATTGCCGGAGATGGAACTGTAACTAAAACTTTAGTAATTACTTATAAAAATCCAGAAAAACAAGATGGCTGGCTTAATTCGGTCTTACCAACCTGGGTTCGTGTTTATGTACCCAAAGGAAGCACACTTGTTGCCATGGACGGAGTGGAAACGAAAGCTGATCCATATGAAGACTTGGGTAAAACTGTTTTTGCGGGGTATTTCCAACTTAGACCAGAAGGCCTGGCTAAAGTCACTATTCAATACAAATTGCCGTTCAAGGTTAAAGGTCAATACAAACTTTTGATTCAAAAACAACCTGGTGCCAACGATTATCTTTATACAGTTAAAGTGGGGCGTACCCAGCAGGAGTTCTATCTAAAGACAGATAAAGAAGTTAAAATAGGGCTCTGATTTAACTTTAAAGTGATCGGGAAAGGTTAATTAAAGAGGTTCCAAACTCTTCATCTTGTATTTTATGATTCTCACCTGTAACGAAATCGTTGCCAAGATTGTTTAAAATCCTTTGCATCTGTGTCCAATTTCCATCTACTGCATCGCTCATGGCGCGGGACCACACCACGTACTCTTGTATCTCGGTTCCTGTGATATCCTCGTACAATAACAATGTCTTTGTATATTGAGCATATTCGATTGATATCATTTCAGCGAATTCCTTGTTTCGAGATGCATTTAATGAGAAAGAATCTATTATTTTATTCACTATCTGGTCCCCTATATTATAAATTGGATCCTCATCGTTAGTCTCAAAGTGTTCTGCATTCATGGTCAGTATTTTACCAAATACTCAAAATAAAACCTAGATGTTAGAATTAGCGAATGACACCTCATTCATATTCTTCCCTCGGAATTGTACTTGGGCGTAAAAATTATGGAGAAGCCGATAGAATTCTTTCTATTTATTCCAGTGATCGTGGCAGAATTAGTTTAATCGCCAAGGGGATAAGACGGCCAAAAAGTAAAAAGCGCGGGCATTTAGAAGTTTTTTCTTTAGTTAAATTTCAAGCAAATTCGGGGCATGGGCTAGACATGTTAACTGAAGCAGACATATCTGATGATTTTAAGGAGATAAGGAATAGCCTGCCTAAAATTACGCTCGCCTACTACCTTATGGAGGTAGTTGGCAAAATTACTCACGAAAACGAGCAAAATCACGAGCTTTTTAATTTAATTCTATCCTCACTTAATAAATTGAAAACAGAAAATAAATTAAAAGAACTAAGGCTTAATTTTGTTACAAATCTTTTAAGGATCATGGGTTATTGGCCGCATGGACAAACCTTACCAAATCCCGATGAAGTTTTGGAAGAAGTAATTGAAAGGAAAATTTATTCAGAAAGAGTTGGGCGGCGGATTTTGGCAAAATAAAATGCGGCCATAAGAGTTGTTAATGGAACCGCGGCTACCAAACCAATACTTCCTGCAAGCGTCCTTACAACCTCTTCTATAATAAGCCCATCATTTAATATTAGCCAAAGTGGGTAGTGGTTTGGATTAAGAATAATAATTATAAATATAGGTAGCGACGCCCCTGCATAAGCAAGAACAAGTGTGTTAACAAGAGAAGAAATATGCTCTTTGCCTATAGCAAGACCGGACTTAAATAGCTCAGTAAATTTTATTTTGGGATTTACCTTAATAAGTTCATAAATAGAAGCAGATAACCCAGTTGTAACATCATCAAGAACCCCCAAAGTTCCTATTAAAATTCCGCCCAATAAAAGTCCTCTAAAATCTATGTTTGCTGTAGTTAAACCGAACCTTAAAGAAGATGCGTCATCGTTACCAAGACCAGTCAAAAAAGTCATCTTTACAAACAATGAAGCAAGGATTGCAGTTCCAACCAAAGTTAGGAATGTAGAAATTACAGCAATAGTAGTCTTTCTAGAAAAACCGTGTGCTAAATATATAGTAGTAATCATGATAAAAAGGCATCCCACGACACTTACCATTAGTGGGTTTTGGCCTTTTAAAATCTGTGGAACAATATAACCAATTATTACTCCAAGGCTAATGAACATTCCCAAAATTGACCCAACGCCTTTTAGTTGGCTTAAACCAATGACAATTAGGAAGAAGAAAATTAGTATTGGAACAACTGAATTTAATCTATATCTATCGGTAATTTGGTATATGTTACTTCCATTCGAGCCCATGGTTTTATCAACTACTACGATATCACCAACATTTAATAATTGGGCCGCAGTCAGGTTTGTGTCTTTTCCATAAGAAATATTAATTGTTTTATCTTTTAAACCACCATCAAGGGCTTTTAAATTTATTTCTTGGTAGAGAAAGGTTCCGGAATCATTTATTATTTGTCCTTGATTTGTTATTGCCGTGACTTTTGCTTTGAAGAATTCATCCTCCGCCCGGACAATGTTGGTGGAATTGAAAAACAATGCTATTAAAAACAAAAACACAGCTAGAAGCTTTTTCATTTTAGAAAATACTAATGATTAAAAAGATAATCAAATTAAGTAAAACAATGGTTCCGCCTGGGGCAAGGTCAAAGTAAAATGAAACAACAACTCCGGTGATTACAGAAAAAACTGATACTGCCTGGGCAATTAAAATTGTTGGAATAAATGATTTCTTGAATTGAAGTGCTGTAAGAACAGGAATAATAAGAAGTGCCGAAATGAGTAAAATTCCTACAATTGGAATTGCAAGCGAAATTGTTATGGCAGCTAAAATTATAAAGATTGTGTTTATTAAACTAACATTTATACCATCGACTTTTGCGGCATCTTCATCAAAAGTAATAAAAAGTAGTTTTTTGTAGAGAATTACAATGGATACCACAACAATTATGCCCAAAATAAGTACTGTATAGATATCATTTTGAGTAACAGTCGCGATACTGCCAAATAGGTAGTTGAACAGAGTCGAATTAAATCCGTGCGAAATACTAATCAAAATTACTGCAACCGCCAAACTTCCAGATAAAAATAATGCGAGTGCACTTTCACCATAAACTTTTTTGGAAAGCCTTAGCCTTTCAATTGCAATTGAAGAGACTGTGGTGGCCCCTATTGCAGTTAAAAGTGGGTTAAAGCCCAAAAGGAGACCAAAAGCAATTCCAGCCAAAGATACATGAGAAAGAGTATCTGCAATAAGTGAATAGCGCCTTAATACTAAGAAAATACCAACAATTGGGGCAATGATTGCAATAATAAGGCCCGCAGTTAGGCCGCGAATAACAAAATCATATTGAAACAAATTAATCATGGTGAATGAATTTAATTCCGTGCTCTTCCTTTATAAATTCGGAGGCTTTGCCGTAAAATACCAAGCTTTGGTTAATTGCCGCAATTTCTGTGGCCTCTTTACTGATAATATCCACATCGTGGGAAATAATGACAAGTGTAATTCCCATTTCCTGATTTAGTTTTTTAAGAAGTTTATAAAATTCTTTTTGCGATGCTTGGTCAATCCCGCTAGTTGGTTCATCCAAAAATAAAATTTCTGGCTTTTGTGCAAGTGCTCTTGCAATAAAAACCTTTTGTAATTGCCCTCCGGAGAGTTCGCCAATCATACGATTTTTTAGTTCTTTTATGCCGACCTCATCCATTGAATTTAACGCGGAATCTTTGTCTGTGCCCAGACTTACAACTTCGCTGACTGTAATTGGAAACTTTTGGTCGATACTGCTTGCGTGTTGTCCAACGTAAGAAACATTTTTACAGTCAACGTGGATGTACCCTGTTTTAACTTCAAGAAGGTTCAAAATCAATTTGATAAGTGTGGTTTTACCTCCGCCATTTGGGCCAATTATGCCTATATAGTCGCCTTTATGAATATTAAGATTTATGTTTTTCAAAACTAGATTGTTTTCATAAAAAAAAGATAAATCTTTAACTTCAACAATATTTTTACTGTGATCGGGGATCATATTAAATGCAGTCTAGTGCAACTTCTAGATTATGAAGGTTTTGCCTCATTACAGTCAAATAATTTTCACCTTTTACTAACGCATCGGGAGTAAGACCTTCCAATGGATCAAGAACCATGGTTTGAGATCCGGTCTCAGAGGCTAAAGTTTGTGCAAGTTTAGGACTAACTAAGCTTTCAAAGAAAATATATTTTATGTTATTTTTCTTTACAAAATCTGCAATGTTTGCTAATTGTTTTAGAGATGGTTCGGCGTCGGGGGAGAGTCCGGTAATTGGAACTTGGACGAGCCCATAATCAACCGCTAAATAGCCAAACGCGGCGTGGGAAGTAACAATATCTTTTTTCTGACAAGTTCGCAGGCCATTTTTATAATCTTTATCTAAGTTATCAAGATCATTTAGAAGTTTATTAGTATTTGCCGTGTAATAATTTTTATTTTCAGGATCAATTTGAATAAATTCATTTAAAATTGATTTAACTTGTGCTTTAGCCAAATTGGGACTTAACCATATGTGTGGGTCTGTTGATTTTTTTCCGTTTTCATCTGCTACTTTCTGGGTAAAAAGTCCTTTTCCTGCAACTAGCACCCTTGTATTTTTACCTTTTAAGTCATCTTGAATTTTATTTCCCCATGGTTCTACTGTGCCGTTAAGAATTAAAAGTGCACTTGTCTGAATTTGAACAATATCACCACTAGTCGGTTCGTAGTCATGCGGTTCCGCTCCAGCTGGAGTAATGTTAACTACGTTCACTTTGTTTCCACCAATTTGGCTTGCAAAAAAATAATATGGGTAAAAAGAGGCAGTTATTTGAAGTTTATTGTCATTAACACTTTCTGGTCTACTCTTTAATAATGCAAAATAAACTCCGATTCCAACAACCAAGAACAGTATTATTAAAATGAATAGTTTTTTCATCATATACAATTTTGGCAGTAGCCAAAAAATTCTAAATTATGTTTTATTACTTTAAAGTTGTTATTTCTTGCGATTTTTTGTTCTTCTATTTTTAAATTTTCCTCAAAACTTATATCCTGAACGTTTTTACATTGCATACAAACCAAATGGTGATGGTGACTTTCCTCTTTAACCTCATACCGCTTTATTCCGTCACCAAAATCAACATCGTCGATAAAGCCATTCTTGAGAAAGAGATCTAAATCACGATAAATTGTGGTTTTATTTACGCCAATCTCTTTTACAAGTTTATCTGCAGAAATAGGGGATTTAGCTGAGTGAACAATTTTAAATATTTTTGTTCTGGCGGGTGTAACTCGCTTTTTTAATCTTTTCATTTCATTAACAAATTCAATGGATTTCATTCCTCTATCATACGCAACTTAGTTGCATATGTCAATAGTATACATGGAATTTTCTCCGACCTGGCTTTAGTATTAACAAGCTGTTACACACCTCATTATTAGCTACTTTTTGAGAAAGTAGTAAAATGCACCTATGGCAGAAATTGATATTATTAGAAGTCGTGTCGAAACTTTCTCAAAAGTTCTTGATAAACTCCCTGAAGTTAAATATGTAGGTGATCCATCTCTAAGGGAATTTAGTATACCCGTTAAATTTGAAGAAGGGTTGAAAATTGGCAAAAAACTTGGCGATGTGCTTCTTCAATACCGGAAAATTGCGGGTTATGGAAGAGGCTTTGCTGCTCCTCAAATTGGAATTAATAAATCAGTTTTTACTACATTTGTAAATGACAATGTTGAAATTTTTATAAATCCAAAAATAGTAAATGTTTCTGAAACACTAAATTATTACAAAGAACTTTGCCTCAGTTCTGGAATTTTTTATGCAGATGTTGGCAGACCTGACTGGGTAGAAATGGAATGGACCGATTCTAAAAATAAATCTCAAAGGCAAAAGTTTGATGGATTTTTAGCCAGACTTTATCAGCATGAAGAAAAACATTTAAGAGGAGTTCTAAATTTGGATGAATGTGAATCTAAACATACTGGAATTGCAACCTTTGATCCTTTAAAGGAGCAATTGAGAAATTCTAGGTAAGATTTCCCCTTTTTTCCAACTTCAGCTACAATATATGAATTATGTTTGAGGTGATTTTCGATACTGAAACTAAAAAATTCTTTGATGAGTCAACTGGTTTTGACGCCAGCAAACTTGGAGTTTCTATAACTTCAGTTTACTCAAGAACGGTTGACGAAAATGGGAATGAAATTGAAGGAAAAATGGAAAGCTTTTGGGAAAAGGACTTCATGGAAATGTTTAAAATATTCGAAAAAGCAGATAGGGTAATTGGTTTTAACTCACTTGGTTTTGATATTCCTGCTCTCTCCCCATATCTTCCATCACATTGGTCAAAATTAAAACACTTTGATATTTTGGACGAAATAAGAAAAGTTGAGGGCAAAAGAGTTTCGCTTGATTCACTTGCAAAGGCAACGCTTGGCAGTAAAAAAAATGATTCAGGGGAAAACGCGATAAAGTATTGGGTGGCGGGGGACACAGAAAGCTTGACCAAACTTAGAATTTATTGCGAAATGGATGTTGAAATAACAACCAGGATTTATGATTATGCAATGAAGAATGGCTCTTTAAAGTACGTTGATTTTTGGAATGAAACTCACGAAGTAAAACTTGATTTTACTTACCCACCTAAGGAACCTATTCTTCAAGATAGTCTTTTTTGATACAATAAATGGTGGACCCTAAAAAACAACTTTCTCCTGAAGCCTACAATGTCTGTTTCCTAAAAGGTACAGAACCACCCGGGAGTGGCAAGTATCTTCACAATAAGGCAACTGGAATGTATGTTTGTGCTGTGTGCGGTCAGGAACTTTTTAAGAGTGATAAAAAATATGATTCTGGTACAGGTTGGCCAAGTTTTTGGGACATGGCTGACTCGCACGCAATCAAGAAAATTCCAGATAATTCTCTTGGTATGACAAGAACAGAAGTGACCTGTGCAAAATGCGGCTCCCACTTGGGACATGTTTTCAACGATGGCCCCAAAGATAAGACTGGGCTTAGATACTGTATAAATTCATTATCATTAGAGTTTGTTCCATTGGAGAAATGAAGACCTCTGCCAAAATTTTATTAGTAATTTTTTTTGTAATTTTATTTTTAGGTGAGCTATTGTCGGGCACTTTCAAGTTTCAACTTCTTAATTATAATTTCTGGCAAAATGCATTTCAAAAACACAATACTTATCAAAGTTTAGCAACGGCTAGTAAAAGTTCATTTGAATCACAAATTGGAAAAGAAGGCGGTAATAAAAACGACGTCAAAATTTTGACCGACTTAATAACTCCAGAAAATACCAAAGATGTACTCGACAAAAACCTAAAGAATGTTTTAAGTTTTGCAAATGGAACTTCTAGTCAGATTAATGTTTATGTTCCAGTTGATAAAATACCAAAAAACTTATTGCCAAAAACTCTTAATGGTTTAAAAACGGATATGCCTCTTCAGGAACTTTTAACTAAGTTTAATTTTCAAGACTATCAAAATATTCCACTTAAGGAAATATCACAGTTTGGAAAAGTATCCTCAAACGGATTTATAGCCGCATCGTTATTACTCATTTTTATCCTATTTTTGTTGTTCTTACTAATCAAAAAAGGCGAAAGACTCATAAGTCTTGGAATAGCATTTATTTTATCCGGGAGTTTGACCTTTTTTGTAATGGAAGTCGCAATCGGCATACAAAAATCAATTTTATCGGGCTTGCCCGGTAGCACATCTGTAGTTTCTGTTTTTGTGAGTATTATTGCTCCAGCTGTAATAAGTGAAGTTGTGATTTATTGGCAAATTTTAGGATTTGCTTTGTTAATACTCGGTGTTGTCTTGTTTTTTGTAAGGAAACCGGGTTACAATGTTTCGAAATAGCATTCTTTATGAAATACGTAATAACAATAATTCTAACAGCTTTGGTAGTAGGGCTTGGTGTAACTGCCTATTTTAAGGGGTGGCTGCCATCTGTAACTTTTAATAAACCTCAGGCTGTTTCAGTTCAAAACACGGAAGTTTCCAATATCACACTTAAACCTACTACTGAGCCATCTGCAAGTCCATCTTCGAGTTTTACAAAAGTTAAAGCTGGTGGAGTTTTAGTTTTTAAGGCATATTCGCTTGATTTGCCAGCTCTTTGGACAAGTACAACTAGCGGCACAGTGGCGGGTCAAATTGATAAGTTAACTTTGGTAAGCGGCAAATATAAAATTGTTTTTACTCAAGCAGCTTTAGGTGGGGAGGGATGTGTTTACCCTGGTGACGCTGACCAGGCAATGAGTATCAAATTTAATGCTTTTAGTTCGGTTACAACTTCAGATGGAGCAAAACTAAGGGTTGGTTTGTTGCCCTCTGGTAATCGTACAGTTTGTGAGATGCAAAATGGGGCGTGGGGAGATTTAACTGAGTTTGGCCGAATTGACATTACAAACCCCTCGACTCCTGATCAAACAATGTTAGACCAAATCAATTCAATCCTATCTTCTGTTACGAAAATCTAAAATGGTCCAGGACAAATATTCAGCAGTTTGGGTGTCACACTCTTCCATATCCGATTTTATTAAATGTCCAAGATCTTATTATTTAAGAAATGTTTATAAAGACCCAATTACGGGACATAAAATTACGGTTGTAACACCACCGCTTGCCTTGGGTGGCGCTGTTCATGAAGTAATTGAGTCACTTGCGACTCTTCCCACTGAAGAGAGGCTAAAAATATCTTTAGTTAAAAAGTTGGATCCTGTTTGGCTAAAATATACCGGCAAAATGGGTGGATTTAAAAACCATACCCAAGAAATGGAGTATCGGGATAGGGGGCTCGCCATGCTTATTAATTTACAGGAAAACCCAGGGCCTATTATGCGACCCGCAATTAAAATCAAAACAGGGTCAATGGGTCTGCCTAATTATTATTTGTCAGAAAAAGACAATATTATTCTTTGCGGAAAAATCGATTGGCTGGAATATTTACCAGAGTCAGATTCGGTTCACATAATCGACTTTAAAACGGGAAAAAATGAAGAAAGTGACGATTCACTTCAGT
Source organism: Patescibacteria group bacterium (assembly GCA_035260845.1). Classification (GTDB taxonomy): domain Bacteria; phylum Patescibacteriota; class Microgenomatia; order UBA8517; family UBA8517; genus DATFUL01. The sequence goes on along the minus strand of DATFUL010000003.1, from coordinate 42,518 downwards.
TACCTATTTATTTACTGTTGGCTACCAATACTCAAACCAAAAAAGTAACTAAAGCTTCATATTGGTATTTAGATCGCGACGATGATGTTATGGAAAAGAAGTTGCCTAGGACCACCGATGCTTACAAAAAAGTTTTAAGTATCGCAAAGGATATAAAGAAAGCCCGCGAAAAGGAAGAGTTTAAGTGCCCAAAAGGTGGGTGTTTTAATTGTAGACCACTAGAGAGAGTGTTAAGGGGCGAAGCGGAGAAAGTTGGGATAAGTGGAACCAGGCAAGACATATATATTCTACCCGATTAACTTTTAAGTAAATTTCCAAACTCCTTTTTAAGTTTTTGTATTTTTGGATCGATTACCAATATACAATAAGGTGAATTTCTGTGGGCAAAATAATAATCTTTATGTGATGGGTCGGCCGGATAAAAATTACTAAATTTAGTAATTTCGGTTACAACTGGATCGCTATAAAACTTTTTAGCTTCTTCAACAGCTTTTTCTGCTATTTCCTTTTGTGTTTCAGAAGAATAAAAAATTGCAGAGCGGTACTGTGTGCCAGTATCTGCGCCTTGGCGATTTAAAGTTGTTGGATCATGAAGTTTAAAAAATACATAAAGTAAATCTTTTAATGCTAAAATTTTTGGATCGAAAACAATTTGCACACTTTCCGCATGTCCCGTGTTACCTGTACAAACTTCTTCGTAGCTTGGATTCTCTACGCTTCCACCAGAGTATCCGGGAGTTACGCTCGCTACCCCCTTAAGCTGCGAAAATATGGCTTCTGTACACCAAAAGCAACCACCTGCCAAAGTTATAGTTTCCATTTTATTTGATATTACTACTAATATACTCTTTTATTCCTGAAAAATTAAAATTTCCAGATTTCGGGATTAAGATGAACTGGCCATTATTACTCGTTGATTGATTTAAAACATTATCAGTTGTTAATTGTATTTGTTTTATTGAATATGCTTTGACGTCTCCCACAATTTGAACAAGAGCTTTAATTATACTGGGATCCAAATCTGTTCTAACTATGTGCAAAAGTGTACCTACAATTTCTTCAAACTTGCTTGTCATTTGGAAAGAGATTAATTTATTTTTTATCCCACCAAGAATTGCAAATTGACGTAAACTCCTGCCAAAATCGCTATCTCCATGTCGCGAACGAGCAAACTTTAGCGCTGTAGCGCCATCCAAATTTACTTCGCCTTTGTCAAAATGTAAGTGTTCATATCTGCAAGTAAACTGTGTTTCTAAAGAATACCCTGAATATTTGGTTTTAAGTAAATTAATTTCTTGTTCTGTTTTTCCGCAAGTATTATTCTCTTCTCCCGTAATTGGATAAAATGGATCATCAAAAGTCGCGGGAACTTGAACAGTAATTCCACCAAGGTCGTCAATTATTTTTGTAAAGCCTCCAAAGTCAACTGAAACATAATAATTTACAGGGAGTCCCGTTACACCTGTAACTATTGGCTTGGAATCCTGAAAGCCACTTATCCCTGCCGCATTAATCTTATGGTTTCCGTTTACCCAAAGATCACGGGGTACAGAAATAAAAGCCGCTTTGTGTGAATTGGTATCTACATGAAGAAGGATAATACTATCTGTTAATAGGGAACCTTCATGCCCTGCGCCACCGTAACCCAAAAATAAAATATTGTAAGTTCCCTTTTCCTGATGCTCTGGTTCAAATTGTTCGATTGGTTTTGGTGAAGCAAAAGTATAAGCATTTGGAGTTGGAAGAATATTTCTTAGTGGATTTTTAACAAATATTTTAGAGAAAGAAAGAAATAAATATGTAGCCGCTAAACCTACAAAAAATACTATTGCTAGGAATATAGCTGTATAAATCTTGCTCCCAATTATCTTTTCCCACATAAGAATTTCTAATTATACACTCGTATATTGGGTTCTGATATAATCCAAATATGGAATTAAATGTTAATGCTGGTTTGATGGAAAAGATCACTTCTCTTGCAAAACGCCGTGGGTTTATTTTTCAAGGCAGTGAAATCTATGGTGGCTATCAAGGTTTTTGGGATTACGGTCCTGCTGGAGTTGAGCTTAAAAATAATTTAAAAAGAGAATGGTGGAAGTCTACGGTTTATGGCCGTGAAGATGTTGTTGGAATTGATGCCGCAATCATCATGAATCCTACTACTTGGGAAAAGTCGGGACACTTGAAAGCTTTTACAGATCCATTGGTTGAATGTAAAATTTGTCATAAAAGATTTAGAGCTGATAAAGAAGAGGAAATTGCGGCCCATGAAAAAGTTCATGAAGAGAAGAACATCTGGACTGCCGCTAAGACGTTTAATTTAATGACCGAAGTTCTTTTAGGGACAACAGAACCTAAAGAAAAGTCATATTTGAGAGGGGAAATCACTCAGGGTGTATTTGTTAATTTTAGAAATGTTGTTGACTCGACTCGTGTTAAAGTTCCATTTGGAATTGCACAGATTGGAAAAGCTTTCAGAAATGAAATTACTCCAGGCAACCTAACTTTCCGTTCCCGTGAATTTGAACAAATGGAACTTGAATATTTTGTAAAACCAGATGAAAAAGAAAGTGAAAAAACATTTAATGAATTTAAGGAGGCAAGACTCAATTGGTATAAAGATTTGGGACTAAATCCTAAAAAACTTAAATTCCATGATCATGAACCAGAAAAGAGGGCTCATTATGCGCGTTACGCTACTGATATCGAGTACGATGCTCCGTTTGGTTGGAGTGAAATGGAAGGAATTCACCATAGGGGAGACTATGACTTAGGTAACCATGGTTTAAAATATCATGACAATTTAACAAATGAAGAATACACTCCTTGGGTAATTGAAACTTCCGGTGGGGTCGACCGCGCGACTTTATTTTTTCTAATTGATTCGTACACCGAAGATGGAGAGCGTGTTTATTTAAAACTAAACCCACGCCTTGCGCCTTATAAAGTTGCAGTTTTTCCGCTTCTTGCAAATAAACCCGAACTTACTGAAAAAGCTAGAGAAATTTATAAAGAGCTTAAGAAAAATTTTGTTACAGTTTGGGATGATAGGGGGAATATTGGGAAAAGGTATTTTGCACAAGATGAAATTGGAACACCGTGGTGTGTTACTGTCGACTTTACAACGCTTGAAGATAATACTGTAACTGTTCGTGATCGAGACAGTGGAAAACAGGAAAGAATAAACATTGACAAACTTCAGGAATACTTTCAGAATGGATTGAAATAGAGATACTATCAAATTCTATAAATAGAAATTAAACGAAATAAATTTCTCAGAGGATGAATTTGATATATTGCTAGCGCATTATAAGCAAAGCTTGTTAGAATATCATGAAAAAAAATCTACCCATAATTTTAATTGCAGGCGCGGTTCTTATAGTCCTTTTTGCTGTAATGATTGTAGCCAGAACTTTTAAAGGAACTTCTTCGGGTACTACTAGCCAAGATGAAGTTGTTCCAGAACTTGCACAGTCTGAATGGCCAGTTGTTACCTTAACTCCCGTTAGTGATGTTAATATTCCGAACTCTTTAGGCCATTTATTAGATTTTAAAGTTCAAAAAATCAATGTTGCCCGAGCCACCTCAATGGATTATTTGCTCGTATATAGTACCAGTGATGGTGGTCAGCAGGGTGTTCCCGGAACAATTAAACTTACGGGTAGTACTGTTGATAAAAATCTACTTTTAGGGTCTGAGTCTTCGGGAAAGTTTAGGTTTGATGCAGGGGTAAATCACGGAACCATAACAATTATATTTAGAGATGGAAACGGTAAATCTTTAGGTAAGCTTTCTTCTGACTTCCATTTGCAATCGGGAGAAGTTAGTTTGACTTCAGTTGATGGTAAATTTATCTATACTTTGGATAAAATTGCAAAAGGGGTTTTCTTTATAACAATGCCTACTTTTGCTCAACCTGACGCATCCCAATATGTAGCTTGGCAGAATGGCTATGGTGTTTTTGCTTCAGACGCTCTTCCTCACTCAGGGAAATTAGCTCAATAATTAATTCTTCGTTTGTCTAATACTTTACTCTTAAGATGCATACTATTTGTATACGTGTAAAAGTACTTGACATTATCGTGAAATAATATCAAAATGGTTTCTAATGGTGAGAAGTGGTGATAACTACATCACACCAATAGCTGCCCATGCTAAACATATATCCACATGCTTTTAGGAACTTATCAAACAAAAGTGGTCTCCGGTCATCGTATAGCAGTTCCAGCGCCCTTCAGAGCCCAGCTTGGAGAAACTTACATATTGGCAAGATGGTACGAAGGTTGTTTGGTATTAGTAGGTAAAGAAGGTTGGGATGCACTTTATAAAAGGTTAACTGGTGGACAGGAATTAATAATTACGCCAATCAGAGACACTGAAAGATTTGTATTAGGTTCAGCCTACGAAGTCTTTCCGGACGATCAAGGCAGAATTGTAATTCCACAGCCACTATTTGATTATTCAAAAGTAGTAGAAGAAGTTTATTTTATAGGACTCGGAGAAAAAATTGAGATTTGGGACAAAACAGCTTGGGATATTAAAGAAAAAGAAGTGGTAAAGGATGCAGCTAAATATATAGACGAATTAGCGAAGAAAAAATGACAAACATCTACCACAATGCTATGGGAGTGGCAAGCTCTGCTTACCACGATGGTATAAGAGTGGCAAGCTCTGCTTACCACGAGAGCGTAATGGTTAACGAAGTAGTAAGAGAATTGCACATTAAAAATCAAGCCAAATATATTGACGCAACACTTGGAACTGGCGGACATACTGAAGCGATTTTAAAAGCTAACGGGCAAGTTCTGGCAATTGAAGCAGATTCAGAAATGCTGAAGATTGCCGAAAATAGACTCAAATCATATATAGAAAGCGGAAATTGTAAATTAGTTAACGGAAATTTTACAGATATCGATAGAATCGCTCAAGAAAATGGGTTTAATGAAGTTTCAGGAATATTATTCGATTTAGGGGTATCTAATTTGCATTTAACCGATAGTACCCGTGGTTTTTCTTTTGGAACATCCGATACTGAACTTGATATGCGGTTAAATCGCGAGTCACAAGGAGTTAAAGCATCTGATTTATTAAATGCTTTAAGGCTAGACCAATTAGTAGACTTATTTAAAGTAACAATGGAGCCTGGTCCTTCTAGATGGCTAAGTAGCAGGATTTTGGCAGTTAGAGAAGATAAACCAATAAAAACAGTTTCCGATTTTTTGGAAATCTGTAGGGGTTTAAAAACAGGCAAGGTTGCATTAAATGAAGCAACCCTACCCTTTTTAGCTTTAAGAATTGCAGTCAATAGTGAGCTTGATAATTTAAGGAACACACTTCCGAAAGCTTACAAGCTTTTAGAAAAGAATGGATATTTAGTAGTGATTACTTTTCATTCTCGGGAGGAAGATATTGTCAAAGAATTTTTTGATAAAAAAGGTGAATATGTTGCACCAACCGAATTAGAAGTTAACACTAACCCGCGCTCAAGAAGCGCTAAAATGAGAATTTTGCAAAGAACATAATATGACAAGAAATAAAATTAAAGTTGATAGTAAGATAAATCTAAAAAGCTTGAGAGTTTATTTGCTCTCAGGTATCTGTGGAGTATTGGCAGTTCTTTCGATATTTATGACTATTCAATCTGCTTCAACCGGAGCGGAAGTTGCTGGAATTCAAAACAAGGAATCGGCTCTTTTAGTACAACAAAGAGAGTTGGAGACACAATTGGTGGAGAACTTGTCTGTTAATTCGCTTCAGGAAAAAAGTATCGAAATGGGATTTACTAAAGTTAGTAATTTGGTTTATGTTTCAGGTAGAATTCCTGTTGCGAGATTACCTTAATAATGAATGTAAAAATACGGACGCTTCTAATCGTCTTCTTTTTGCTTTTTTTAGGGTTAATTATTAGATTATTTCATTGGCAGGTAGTAATGGGTGCATCTCTCTCCCAAAAAGCGCATGGCCAATACGATTCATCAACAATAACCTCAGCACCCCGCGGAAACATTTTGGCGTCAGATGGTAGTTTTTGGGTAATAAGAAATAATGTTTGGCAAATAACGGCAAACCCAAAACAAATGGCAGATAAATTAACTGTTTCTAAAAGATTGGCACCATTTTTAGTGGAAGACTCGGAAAATATAGCTTCAGTCTCTGCTGAAACACAAAGAATTTTTAATTTATTATCAAAACCATCTACTTCTTGGGTTTTGCTTGCTCAAAAGGTCTCAGATGATATTAAGAAAAACATTGAAGCTTTGGGTATAACTGGACTAAGTTTTGTAGAACAAGAAGGCAGGTTTTATCCTGAAGCATCATCCGCAGCACAGCTTCTTGGTTTTGTTGGTAAAAATGAAGATGGTAATAATCTGGGATATTTTGGTCTGGAAGGCTATTACAATCTGCCTTTAAGCGGAAAACCAGGCTTTATGGGTCAGGAAAAAGACGCTAGGGGTACCCCAATCCTTTTGGGAGGGAATAAAGAGGTGAATGCAATTAATGGAGTGGATATAGTTACAAGTATAGATAAAAGAATACAGCTCTCAATTGAAAAGAATCTTGAAGCTGGGGTTCTAAAATATGGTGCTAAAAGCGGCGGCGTTACGATAATGGATCCTCATACCGGTGCCATACTTGGGATGGCTTCATATCCCGCCTTTGACCCTCAAAAATATCAAGATTATGGCAATGACGTATTTAGAAATCCTGTCATTTCTAACTCGTTCGAACCAGGTTCAATCTTTAAGGTTTTGGTGATGGCTGCTGGTATTGATTCTGGTGTTGTAAAGCCGGATACAAAATGCGATATCTGTGGTGGGCCTATTAATGTGGATGGATATCAAATTAAAACTTGGAATAATAAGTACAAGGCAGACTCAACAATGACCGATGTTATCGTAGATTCAGACAACGTGGGTATGAGTTTTGTTGGGCAAAAAATGGGCGCAGACTCACTGTATGATTATCTACACAAATTTGGAATAGGGGTTCTAAGTGGAATTGATTTACAAGGAGAGGCCGCCCCTCCAATAAGAAAAAAGGGTACTTGGAGCAACGTAGACTTAGACACAACCACTTTTGGGCAAGGAATTGCCGTTACAGGTATTCAAATGGTTCGCGCGGTTTCTGCTATCGCAAATGGAGGGTACTTACCTAGTCCCCATGTGGTTACCGAGATTAGGGGAGATGATTGGCGCGAAAAAATAGATCCACCCGCCTCAACCAGAGTAATTAGTGAGAATACAGCTCAGGAAATTGCTCAAATGATGGCTGATGCTGCAAATTTAGGTGAAGCCAAGTGGACGAAGATTCCTGGTTTTACAGTTGCTGCAAAAACTGGTACTGCACAAATTCCCGTGGCCGGGCACTACGATCTAACCAATACAAATCATTCTTTTATTGGTTTTGCGCCTGTCACAAATCCAAAATTTGTAATGCTTGTAACTCTTCAGTCTCCCCAAACTTCACCGTGGGCGGCAGAAACCGCGGCCCCTTTATGGTATGCAATTGCCCGCGACCTTTTTCCATATTTAGGAGTTCAGCCAGACCCTTAATCTATATGGTTAATTTGGCCGTTTTTTGACCAAAAATGGTACAATATACGCTAGTATGTCCAAATTCATTGTTACAGGAGGAAATAAATTAGAGGGGACAGTTAAGCTTTCAGGCAATAAGAATTCAGCTTTGAAGCTAATTCCAGCTACCCTTTTGGGCAACTCTCCGTCAGTTTTGACAAACGTGCCTAATATTTCCGATGTCTCGATTATGGTTGAGCTTGTTGCCAGTCTTGGGGCAAAAGTTGAGTACAAAGACCATGTGCTTAGTATTGACCCTTCCACTTTAAATTCATTCGATCCAGACCCTGATTTATGCTCTAAATTTAGGGCTTCAGTTGTTCTTGCGGCACCTCTTCTTGTTAAGTTTGGTAAAGCAATAATTACCCCACCCGGAGGTGACCAAATTGGAGAAAGACTCTTGGACACTCATTTTTCTCTAATGCAGAAGATGGGTGTTGAAATAACCCGTAAAGATGGCAGGTTCTTTTTGGAGTGGAAAAGGCCAAAAGCTTCCAAAATCTTTTTAGAAGAAACTTCAGTTACTGCTACCGAAATGGGGTTAATGTTGGCCTCATCTCTTCCTGAGTCTACAATTATTGAAGATGCAGCTACAGAACCCCATGTTAGCGATTTAGCCAATTATTTAACTAAAATTGGAGCAAAAATAAACGGTAGTGGCACTAATACTATAACTATTTCTGGCAAATCTTCTCTCGGTGGAGCTGAATATAAAGTTTCACCAGATCACATTGAAGGTGGTACATTTGCCATAGCCTCAGCAATTACAGGAGGCAATATCGAAATAACTGACTTTGTTCCAGAAGATTATTCAATGATATTAAGTTATTTAAGTAACATGGGCGTTAAATTTGAAGTCGGTAAGAATTCACTAAGAGTATTACCATCAAAACTGGTAGCTTCCAGGCGCAAGTTTCAGACTCGTCCTTGGCCAGGATTTCCAACCGACCTAATGAGCCCATTCATAGTTTTAGCTACACAAACCGAAGGAACAGTGCTTTGCCATGATTGGATGTATGAATGGAGAATGTTTTTTGTAGACGATCTTATTTCTATGGGAGCGAATATCTTTATTGCTGACCCACACAGAGTCGTTGTAAGCGGCCCAACCCCACTTATGAGTGATAGATTGTTTTGTAAAGATATAAGAGCTGGTATTTCTGTTATTCTTGCGGCGCTTATTGCCAATGGAAGAAGTGAGATAGAAAATATAGAAATGGTTGAGCGAGGTTACGAGAATATTCAAAGCCGCTTTGTCTCGCTCGGCGCGGAGATTAAAAGAGCAGACGAAGATGCATAAATTTGAAGGTATAACTTCTGATTCCAGATCTGTCAGGAACGGCTTTATGTTTGTAGCTGTTACCGGTCTCACTTCTGATGGGCATGATTACATTAAAGAAGCTATAAAGAATGGAGCAAAAATAGTTGTTGGAGAAAAAGATCTAAAGTTACCTGCTGAAGTGGAATATATTCAAGTTCCAGATTCAAGGAAGGCTCTTGGGCAGTATGCATCTGAATTTTACGGTAATCCAAGCCAGAAAATTAAAATTATTGGAGTAACGGGAACTAAAGGTAAAACTACAACCTCACATCTCATTTATCATATTCTTAATGCCTCAGGTAAAAAAACTGGTCTTATTTCGTCAATTGTAGCCAAGATAGGAGAGCGGGAGATCGATACGGGCTTTCACATTACTAGCCCCGATGTAGTATCGCTTCATAAATTCCTGGGTGAGATGGTAGACTCTGGATGTAAATACGCTGTAATTGAAGTTAGTTCACATGGAATTGATCAAAAAAGGGTCTCGGGAGTTAAATTTGAAATTGGGGTTTTAACCAACATTGCCCCGGAACACTTGGATTATCACAAGACTTTTAAGGAATATAAAAGGGTTAAGATGTCTTTTTTGAAATCTGCAAAAATCTCAGTTGTCGCACCAAAAGACACAAAGTTAAATATACTTCCTGGTAAATTTAATAACTTGAACCTTGAAGCTGCTATTAAAGTATCTGAAATACTAGGGGTCACCAATTCTCAAGCAATTAGATCAATTGATTCTTTTACATTACCAAAAGGAAGACTGGAAGAAATCAAGAACTCAAGAGGGCTAAAAATTTTTGTTGACTTTGCTCATACACCAGATTCTCTAGAGGCAGTTTTAAAACATTTACGTACAGAAACCAAAGGAAAACTTATTGCAGTTTTTGGGTGCGCCGGAGAGCGGGATCATAAAAAACGCCGAAAAATGGGCAAAATTTCAGAGCAACTGGCTGACTTTTCAATCTTTACAGCTGAGGATCCAAGAAGCGAAAATTTGACAGATATTTTTAGATTAATGAAAAAGGATGCAAAGAATTTTGTTTGTATACCGGAACGCGGTGAGGCAATTGCGTATGCGTTATCGATTGCCAAAAACGGCGATACCGTTGCAATCTTAGGTAAGGGGCATGAAACGAGTATGGCATTCAAAGGTTGGGAGCATCCATGGAGTGATCAAGAAATAATTAAAAATTATTTGGAAAAAGATGATAGCATTTCTGCAATTATATTAGCTGGAGGAAAGGGTTCGAGAATGCATTCGAATATTCCAAAAATTCTTCATGAAATTTGTGGAAGGCCCATGATTTCTTATAGCATTGAAAATTTGAGAAATGCTAAGGTTGGGGAAGTTATTACAGTTTTATCTTTTAGAAGAAATCAGATAGAAAAGGTGATTTTAGGCCCAATCAAAATTGCAATTCAAAAGAATCCGAAAGGTGGAACCGCTGATGCTGCAGCGAGTGGAATGTCGATTCTATCAAAAAAATCCAATAATGTGATGATTCTTTATGGCGATGACACTGCTTTTTATACGCCAAAAACAATATCTAAAGTACTCGAAAGCCATAAAAGATCAGGGTCTGTTTTGACATTTATTACGCTGGTTAAGGATGATCCCCGTGGTTTGGGTAGAATAGTCAGGGATAAAAACGGAAACCTGGTAAGTATTATAGAAGAAAAAGACGCAACAGATGAGGAAAGGGAAATTAAAGAAGTAAACGATGGACTATATATTTTTAATCGAAATTGGCTAGAGAAAAATCTGAAAAATGTCTCTAAAAGTCCTGTTTCCGGTGAATATTATCTTGTCGAACTTATTAAAATGGCTATAGATCAAGATAAAAAAGTGGATGCCGTCAAACTTCCAAATACTGATGAATGGCAGGGCGTCAATACTAGAGAAGAACTTGAAAAAGCAAAACAGAAAATGGAAGTTAAATTAAATGCATACAAAAATTAAACGAGTACATTTTGTTGGTATTGGCGGAAGCGGCCTGTTTGGAGTTTCACAACTATCTGAAAGGATGGGATATATGGTTTCAGGTTGCGACCTGGAAGACTCGACCGCCTATGGCAAGAATATTCTAAAAGGGCATAGCGCTACACATATAAAAGATGCCGACTTGGTAGTAGTTAGCCCTGCAGTCATTTATCAAAATAGTAACAACCCAGAAATAACCGAAGCACAAAAACAAAATAAATTAATCACGTGGCAGGAGTTTTTAGGAAAAATTTTATTAAAGGATAAAAAACTAATTTGCATTGCTGGCACGCATGGAAAGTCGACTACAACCGCGATGGCGGCCAAGCTTCTAATCGATAACGGTTTTGACCCAATTGTGGTTCTTGGAGCAATAGTCCCTGAGTGGAATAGCAATTCTAGGTTTGGAAATGGGGAATATGCAGTTGTTGAAGCCGATGAATTTAATAATAACTTTTTAAACTATAAACCTGATATAGCCATTATTAATAATATTGAATTTGATCACCCTGATTTTTTTAAAAACAAAGAAGAGGTTCAAGAAAGTTTTAATAAATTCATAAAAAACCTAACAGGACAAAAGATATTGATTACAGAAAAAGATAGTTTGAATAGGGAATTTAATTTAAAAGTTTTTGGAAAACATAATCAAAAAAATGCAAACATGGTTTTTCTTTTGGGTAAAGCATTAAGTATTTCCGATGATAAAATTATAAAATCGATAGAGGAATTTAATGGAATTAGTCGCAGGATGGAGTTAATTTCTGATAATAATGATATTAAAATATATGATGACTACGCCCACCATCCAACTGCAATTGCTACCACCCTGCTGGGTGTAAGAGAAAAATATCCCAAAAATAGAATCTGGGCAATTGTTGAAGCCCATGGTTTTGCTAGAACCAAAGCTTTGCTTTCCAACTATAAAAATGTTTTTGATGCTGCCGACAAAGTTTTGATTGGACCTATTTTTAAAGCACGCGACGCTGAAACCTTTGGTATTACCCCGGCGCTGATTGCCAAAGTCTCAGAAAAATCTGAAGCTATTGGGTATGAATCTTTTGAAGAAATTAAAAATATTTTATCTAAGGAATTAAAACCGGGTGACGTTGTTCTTGTAATGGGCGCGGGTAAAAGTTATTTATGGGCAAGGCAAATCTCTGAGCTTATTCCGGTAAAGTTTTCGGAGGTAACTGCTTTTAGAATTGGTGGACAAATTAAAAAATATATCAAGATAACAGGCAAAGAGGAATTAGAAAGTGCAGTTAAACTCATAAAAAAGGAAAAACTACCTCTATTTGTATTGGGAGACGGGACTGATATTTTAGTTTCGGATAAAAACTTCGATGGAGCTGTTTTAAAGTATGTTGGGAAAAATGTTGAATTTAGAGAATCGGGTGAGGTAACTGCTGAAGCGGGTGTTAACTGGGATACTTTGGTTAATGAAGCAGTTAATAAAAATCTTCAAGGTATTGAGGCTCTTTCTGGGATTCCTGGAACAGTCGGGGCCGCCCCAATTCAAAATATTGGTGCTTATGGAGTCGAATTAAAAGACACCTTCGTTAGCCTAGAAGCCTACGATATTCAAAATGAAAAATTTATAACTTTCAATAATCAAGATTGTGATTTTGGCTATAGAGAAAGTGTTTTTAAGAAAAAGGATTTTTGGCAAAAGTATGTAATATGCAACATCACTCTTCAGCTTTCTAAAAACAAATTTGGAAAAGTAACTTATGACTCACTTAAAAAATACATTTCAAAAGAGAATCCAACACTTTTAGAAATCAGAGATGCAGTTTTACAGGTAAGGAAAGATAAATTGGAGGATCCAAAAGAAATTGGAAATGCGGGTTCGTTCTTCAAAAATCCAATAATCAGTTTATCTGAAAAAGAAAAACTAGAATCGAAATTTCCTGGGTTTAGTACATTTCCTTTTGAAGATAAATTTAAGATATCGGCAGCTTGGTTAGTTGAGCAGTCGGGGTGGAAAGGAAAATCTTACAAATCTGCTGCGGTATCTTCAAAACACGCTCTAATATTGGTTAATAAAAGCGGAAATGCTAGTGCAAAGGAAGTATTGGAACTTTCAGAAAAAATTAAAGAAGACGTTTATAAAAAGTTTAATATAAAATTAGAAAGGGAAGTCCAGTTAATTAATTTTTAGTTATGAATTATCTAAACAAAAAAGTTGCTATCTTAGGATATGGAATTGAGGGTCAGGATGTTGAAAAATTTTTGCAAACAGAAAAAGCGAAAGTTGCAGTTCTTGATAAAAAATTTGATGAAAATTATTTGGAAAATCTAAAGAACTTTGATGTAATTGTTCGCTCTGCTGGAGTTTATCGTTTCCTTCCAGAGATTGTTGAGGCTGAAAAAAGTGGAATAACAATAACCAGCCCTATAAAAATATTTTTTGAAAACTGTCCAGCAAAGATAATTGGTGTTACTGGCACAAAAGGTAAAGGAACAACTTCCACTTTAATTTATGAAATTCTTAAAAAGGCTAAAAAGGATGTTTATTTGGCAGGGAATATTGGCAAACCATATTTAGAGCTCTTACCAAAACTCACAAAGGACTCATGGGTAATACTTGAGATGTCTTCTTTTCAGTTAATCGATTTAAATATCTCACCACATATTGCGGTTGTATTAAACATTACCTCCGACCATATGGATTGGCATAAAGATCAGGATGAATACGTTAATGCTAAAAAGAATATCGTAAGTCATCAATCCATAAATGATTTTTCTGTGATAAACGAGGAATATGAATCATCGAAAAATTTTGCAAAACTTACAAAAGCGAAAATTGTGTTTTTTTCCAAACCAAAGTTGCAAGACAAATTTAAAACCGGCTTGCTTCTTCGTGGAGAACATAATCTAGAAAATATTGCAGCTGCCGTTTCAGTTGGAAAAATTTTGGGAATAAATGATGAAGAAATTCTAGAAGTTGTCAGGAACTTTAAGGGTCTAGAGCATCGTTTAGAATTAGTTAATACTATCGACGATATTACCTTCTACAATGATTCTTTTGCAACTGGACCACAGCCTACCATTGCTGCAATTAATTCTTTTACAGAATCGGAAACTTTAATACTTGGGGGATCTGACAAAGGTTTGAATTATTCGGAACTCGGAAAAGTTGTTTCTCAAAAAGAAAATGTCAAAAATATTATTTTAATTGGTTTGATTAGAGATCAAATTAAAAAATACATTATCAATAAAAATATTTTGGATTTAGGAACCTCCACAATGCTAGAAATTGTTAAAAAAGCGTTTGAGATAACACCAAAAGGTGGCGTTGTAATTCTTTCCCCAGCTGCTGCCAGTTTTGATATGTTTGAAAATTACAAGGACCGTGGAAATCAATTTAAATCCGCAGTCAATACATTAAATGGACAAAAAAATTAAAGTTGCTGTGCTAATGGGTGGAAAGTCCCCTGAGCATGATGTTTCGATGATTTCGGGTAAAGAAGTCGTAAAACAACTTGATAAAAATAAATATAGAGTTATTCCCCTTCCTATACCAAAATCTGGAAAGGGGATTGAAGGAATATTAAAAATAAAACCCGACGTTGTTTATATCGCAATGCATGGTCCATTCGGTGAAGATGGCACGGTTCAAGGAATGCTAGACCTTTTTGGAATCCCATACACAGGACCGGGAGTTTTAGCATCTTCAATTGGGATAGATAAAGTCATGTTTAGAAAAATAATGGTTTCGGAAAATATTCCTATTCCAAAGTTTGTTACGTTTGAAAAAGGTGAGAGTCTTAAAAAAGTATCCTCCAACCTTGGTAAACCCTCATATTTTATAAAACCTTATGATCAGGGTTCGTCTGTGGGTGCATCGCTAGTTAAACAAACAAAGGATTTAAGGTCGGCTCTTAATCTTGCTCTTAAATATAGTCAGATTGCTTTGGTTGACGAATATATTGAAGGAATAGAACTTACTTGTGCAGTTCTGGGGAACAAAAATCCAATCGCTTTACCTGTAATCGAAATACAAGCCTTAAAAGGAAATTTTTTTGATTATAAATCCAAATATACCGACAAGGGTGCCCTGGAAATTGTTCCCGCCAGAATTTCTCCTGAACTAACCAAAAAGGTTAAAGAAATGGCTATTAAAGTCTATAAGGCTGTTGGTTGTAAAGGCGTGTCGAGGATAGATTTTATATTAAAAGATGGTAAATACCCGATTGTTCTCGAAATAAATACAAGCCCGGGTTTAACACCAGCCTCTCTATTACCTAAAGCGGCAAAAGCTGCCGGAATTGACTATTCCAAACTTTTGGATATGATAATCGGATATGCAATCTAAGGATAATGGGTTCAAGATATGGGTTGAGATTTCAAAAAAAGCTTTGATTTCTAACGTTAATGTTTTTCGGAAATGTATTGGAAAAAATGTAAAATTAGGAGTTGTTGTAAAAGCAAATGCTTACGGTCACGGTCTTAAAGAAACAATTTTACTTTTGAAAGACAAAGTTGACGTTTTTGCTGTTGACAGTATTGATGAAGCCCTTACCATTCGTCAAATAGATTCCCACATCCCAATAGTAGTTCTTGGATATATAACATTAATAAATCTTTCGGTCGCAATCAAAAATGATATTTCGTTTGTTGTCTACAACATGGAGACTATAAAAAGAATTCTATCTCTCAAATTGAACAAACCTGCCAAAATCCATTTAAAAATTGAAACTGGTTTAAATAGACAGGGTATTCAAATAAAGGATTTATTAAGATTCCTTAAGTTTATTAAAAACCATAGAGACTATTTATTACTGGAGGGGGTATCAACCCACTTTGCTAATATAGAGGACACGCTCGATTCGACATTTCCAATGGCTCAACTTTCTGAGTTCAAAAAAGCGATTAGAGTTATTCATGGGGAGGGTTTCCATCCATCATTTATTCACAGTGCTGCATCAGCAGGTACATTACTGTATCCCGAAACACATTTTTCGATGGTAAGGATTGGGTTTGGAATTTATGGATGGTGGTCTTCGTTAGAAACAAGAGTGTCACTTTTGGCACAAAAAAGAGATCTTGATTTGAAGCCTGTCTTAACCTGGAAGAGCCTTGTTGCACAGATTAAGTATATTAATGTGGGGGAATCGGTTGGCTATGGGCGAACCTGGTTTGCAACCAGGAAGACAAGAATTGCAGTAATTCCAGTTGGATATTCAGATGGATACGATAGAAGACTTTCAAATATTGGCAGAGTAATCATTAACGGAAGTTATGCAAACGTTGTTGGCAGGGTGGCCATGAATATGATCATGATTGATGTTACAGATGTTAAAAATGTAAAACTTGAAGATGAAGTGGCGTTGCTTGGCAATAAAGATGGCCTAAAAGTTTCTGCGGATGAATGGGCTAAAAAAATTGGTACAATTAATTATGAAGTAGTAGCGAGAATCAACCCGCTTCTTCCCAGAATAATCGTATGAAGAAAGTTAATCCAATCCTACAGTGGTGGGTGACACCGAAACTTCCATATGAAGATGTTTTTGAATTGCCACTTTTAATAGATAAAAATCCATTAAAAATAGTTATTCATTTTTTTTCGAATTGGTTTATACACCCTATCAAAAGAAGGCTTGCTAAAAAATATCTGGAGTTTTTAAGAAAATTTACCGATATAAAAGTAATTGGCATAACAGGAAGTTCGGGTAAAACAACCACAACCCAAATGCTTGCGTCTATTTGTTCACATGTTGGAAGAACTGTTTGGTCAAGGGAAAGTATTGATCCTGTTTACAACATCCCCAATACAATCTTAAGAGCAGGAATTGACACAAAATATTTGATTTTAGAAATGGGCGTTGAATATCCGGGAGAAATGGATTTTTATTTATGGATGGCAGTACCTGATGTCGCCGCTATAACAAACATCTTTCCAACGCATTTGGAATTTTTTGGGGATGTTGATGGTGTACTTAAAGAAAAAAGTAAATTAGTCTTAGGCCTTTCTAAGAATGGAGTCGCGGTTCTGAATGAAAGTTATATTTCAAAATCAATATTAAGTCAGATTAAAGCAAGAGTTTTAAAGTTTAAGATCATTAGTGACCCAATTATTCAAAACTCAGAAATTGCTTTAACTGTTGCCGTAGGTTTGGGAATAGATAGTGCAAGCATAGAAACTGGAATAAAAAACTATCAAAAGCCAAAACATAGACTTTCTGTTTTGCATCACAAGTCAGGTGCTATTATTCTTGATGATAGCTATAACAATAACCCGGAAGCTGCGCTAAGTTCCTTGAGTTATTTTGGAAAGATGGCTAAAGACAAAAAAATGTATGCAGTTATTGGAGATATGAAACAACTTGGACAATATGAGGAGTCTTCTCACCGTCAGATTGGGAAAGTAATTGCAAAGATGGGCTTTAGTGGAATTATAGCCGTCGGAAAAGCTTCAAAATATTTAATTGAAGAAATAAAAAATGGCTCTAAAAATACCGAAACCGTTCTAGTTGATGATGAAAAATCTGCGCGTAAATTGATAACCCAATATTTAAAGAATGGCAATTATATTTTGATCAAAGGCTCACGTTCGATTGGCCTTGATAAGCTTGTTGATACCCTTGTGTAGTATAATAGTTTTCACGAGGATATGAATACTTCTAACTTTTTACCCCTAGCCTTGGGGCTCGTTATATTTTCCTTTCTTATTTCCTCGGTTTTAATAGTTCCGTTTATTAATTTACTATATAAACTTCGTTTCACAAGGAGGGCGGAAGCTCCGAAGCGTGGTAAGATTCCGCTTTTTGATAAGATGCACGACATAAAAGCTGGAACCCCAATTGGGGGCGGTGTAATTATTATCGCGCTCGTTAGCATACTCTTTGCGATTCTTTTTCCGCTCGCTTCACATTTAGGGGTATATATTAAAACTTCTTATAGTTTACGTTCAGAGCTAACTATAATATTTTTCACTTTTATTTCATTTGGCATCCTTGGACTTTCAGATGATTTTCTAAAATTATTCACAAAGCCAACTAAAGGAATTCTTGGCTTATGGTTTGGTCTTAGACGAAGACAGAAATTTATTCTTCAATGGATTTTGGCATTTATTGTTGGGTTTATGATTTACAATAACTTAGGGATACATATAATTCACATCCCGCTTTTAGGACGCGTAATTGATTTGGGTTTTTGGTACGTTCCATTATCTGCACTTGTAATTGTTTCTTTTACAAATGCTTACAATATTACTGATGGCTTGGATGGACTAGCTACCGGACTTCTTTTAATATGTCTTGCTGCTTTTGGAATAATAGTTGCGGGGCACCTTGATACTCCACTTTCTTTATTTATTGCGCTTTGGATTGGTTCACTTCTTGCGTTTTTATATTTTAATATTTGGCCGGCCAGAATTTTTATGGGGGACACCGGTGCTCTTTCTTTTGGGGCAACACTTGCTGTAATCGGACTTCTTACCGGAAGCATTGTAGCTTTGATTGTAATGGGTGGAATTTTTATTTTTGAAGTTGCTTCCTCGGCGATTCAGATCATGTCTTGGAAGTTTCGCGGTCGCCCGTTTTTTTCTATAGCTCCTGCACACAATGCGTTTTTAGCCAAAGGTTGGGAAGAACCTAAGATTGTAATGAGGGCTTGGCTTTTAGGAATCATGCTCTCTATTTTTGGACTATGGCTTTCTACAATCTAGTAATGTGCGAAAAATTAAACTTGCCAAACAAAAAACTTACGCCGACCATAGCTTATTTATTCTGATTTTTGTCCTCGTTTTTATAGGGCTAATTGCTGTAGCTGATGCTTCAGCCCCACAGGCTTTAAATACTTACGGAGATAAATTTTACCTGTTTAAGCAGCAACTTGTTTGGGCTGGTGTTGGTATAGTTGCTCTTTTTGTAACTTCAAAAATTAACTATAAATTTTGGGAAAAGTTGGCAACTCCATTTTTTTTATTATCCCTACTTCTTTTAGTTCTAGTACTTTTGCCCCGGCTTGGTTTTACAGCACTTGGAGCACGGCGCTGGATTGATGCAGGTTTTTTTAGTTTTCAACCTTCGGAACTAATTAAACTCAGTTTGGCTATGTTTTTGGCCAAAGTTGCATCGAAAAACAAAAGTGCAGCCTCTTATTTTTTACCTGTTCTAATTGTATCGGGGCTGATTATGCTTCAACCTGATTTAGGCACAACACTTACTGTTTCAATAATTGCTTTAAGTGAAATATTTATCTCTGGAATCAACTTGGTCTATTTTTCTGGTGCATTAATTATCGGAGCTTTGGGGACGTTTGGTCTAATTTTAATATCCCCATATAGAAAGGAACGTCTTTTGACTTTCTTGCAAACTGAGCGCGATCCGCTTGGGGCGTCTTATCATATTCGTCAAATCTTACTTGGACTCGGGTCCGGTGGAATATTTGGGGTAGGGCTTGGAGCTTCACGGCAAAAATATTTGTTCCTTCCTGAGAGTTCAACCGATTCAATTTTTGCTGTAATTGCGGAGGAATTGGGTTTGATTGGTGCTTCTATTGTTATCTTTCTTTTTGGATACTTTCTTTATAAAGGGTTAATGATTGCAAAAAATGCACCTGATACTTTTTCTAGAGTTCTTGCAACGGGTATAACTGTTTGGGTAGCCGGACAGGCTTTTTTAAACATCGCTTCAATGGTAGCGCTCGTTCCTTTAACCGGTATACCTTTACCATTTATTTCTTATGGAGGCAGTAGTCTTGTGACCATACTTTCTGCATGCGGTATACTCTTAAATATAAGCAAAGCTTGTTTTTCGAAGACTCAAAGTAAGCCGATATTCAAATCATGAAAAACACAGACCCTAAAATTCTCTTAACTGGCGGTCATGCGGCAACAACTGGCATAGCGGTTGTCGAGGAAATTAGAAAAACTAAAAACCTAAAAAACGCTTTTATATATTGGCTGGGCTCAAGTAGAGCCATGGAAGGCTCTAAAGTTGGAACTCTTGAATCAATGGTTTTTCCAAACATGGGTGTCAAATTTATCTCCATTAATGCCGGAAAAATCCAAACCAAATTCACAAGACATACAATCCCTTCAATTCTTAAAATACCTTTAGGGTTTATGGAAGCCTTTCGAAGTTTGTTGGAAATTAAACCTAACATAGTTTTATCTTTTGGCGGATATTCTTCAGTTCCTGTTGTTTTTTGGTCGTGGGTTTTTAGAATCCCCGTTATACTACATGAACAAACAGTTGTCGGCGGTCGTGCAAATATATCAGTTTCCTCTTTTGCAACAAAAATAGCGCTAGCAAGGCCAGAAAGTGCGGAATATTTTCCCAGCAATAAATCTGTAATTACAGGAAATCCGTTAATGGCAAACGTTTTAAATGTAAAACCCAAGAGCTTACTTTCCAATACACCAAAAATACTTGTAATTGGGGGTTCGCGCGGGTCTAATTTTATTAATGAGTTAATAGTTGGTATTGCTAAGACTCTTCTTTCCAGATTTATATTAATCCATGTAACCGGCCAAAACGATTTTGTTATGGTTAATGATTTTAGAGAATCATTACCAAGTCACCTAAAAGAAAATTACAAGGTTTATGAATCTATTGATCCGTTTGAAATGGGTAGTTATTACTCACAGTCTGACTTGATAATCAGTAGATCCGGAGCAAATTCTGTATCCGAAATAATTTATGTTAAACGTCCTGCAATCTTTATTCCACTTCCAAGAACATTTATGAATGAACAAGTTAAGAACGCAAAATATGCCCAAGGCTTTGGACTTGCCACAGTTTTTCTTGAAAAGGAGGCAACGCCACAGACTGTAATCAAAGAAATAAGCCGGATTATAGAAAGCTGGCAAAAAATAATCTCAAAAACTTCTGATATTGTAAGCCCGGATATAAATGCTTCAACAAAGCTTGTTGCTCTTTTGGAAAAGTATATATGACCAAAAAGATTGCATATATTTTGTCTTTCTTGATTATTATTTTTCTGTTTATTTTCCCTTTTTTTATTAAAGTTAAGATTGAATGCAAAAGCCAGTTTGGGGAATGCCCGGAGGAATTAAACTCTAAACTTCGTATATCAAATTCAAAAAATTTATTTGTTGCAAAAAGGGAAACTGTAAAAGTTTTAAAAAACTTACAACTTGTTTCTGATTTTTCTACACAATTTAAATTGCCCAATACAATTCTTGTAAACATAATTTCTAAAAAACCCTATTTTGCCATAAAAAACATTTCTTCGGGTGTATTTGATTTGGTTGATAAAAATGGGGTCGTTCTTTCGCAATCTACTAGTTCTAACTTACCCGCTGTTTTTACTTCTGAACCATTAAAAAAAGTGAGCGAGCCAATTGAAGATTATAATTTATTTGCATCACATTTAATGTTTGGTATTAATCAGATGTATCAAGTTTTATATGGTACGATTGAGAACGATGCTTTGGTTGTTGATATGCCTACCGGTGTTAGAGTAATATTTCCAATAAGGAGCGAAAGCGAACCTGAAGTTTTGCTTGGAGCATTTAGATTGATATATACAAAAGTTACAACCGATTACCTCGGAACATATTCGCAGATTGACATGAGGTACAAAAACCCTGTATTAAGGATAGTGCAAGAATAAAATATGAATAAATCAAGAATTATAGCTGGAATAGAACTCGGATCCAATAAAATTGCCACTTTAATTTCACAGGTCGTAACAGACCCCATTAGTTTGGAAACCACAATTAATATAATGGGAGCTGCTTCCTCTCCATCTCGTGGAATTAAAAAAGGACAAATAGTAGATATTGAAGAAGCAGTTGAAGCAGTAATTTCCTCAGTTGAGGCTGCGGAGAGGATGGCAGGTTACAATCTCGAGTCGGCTTATGTAGCACTAGGGGGTGCCCATATTCATTCCCAGAACTCACATGGAGTAGTTGCAATTTCCGAACCAAATGGAGAAATAAACCAAAATGACGTTGATCGAGCTATTGAAGCTGCCTCTGCAATTTCTCTACCAACCTCGCGAGAGATTATTCATGTTATGCCCAGAGAATATATTGTTGATGGCGAGACTGGGGTACGTGACCCTGTAGGAATGAGTGGAGTGAGACTCGAAGTTGACACACACATAGTTTCAGCGGGCTCCGCAGCAATTAAAAATGTAAAAAAGGCAATTAATGAGGTGGGGGTTCAGATTGATGACCTTATTTTTTCTGGTATGGCCTCAGGAGAGGCAGTTCTTTCAGGAACAGAAAAAGAACTAGGTTGTGTTTTAATTGATATTGGTGGTGGAACGACTTCAATTGCAGCCTATACAGATGGTGCATTGAGTTATTCAGGAGTAATTCCCGTCGGAGCTAAAAATGTTACCAATGATTTGGCTATTGGACTTAGGGTTTCCTTGGAAACTGCAGAGAAAATTAAATTAGCATTGTCAAATAAGAAAAAGAAAGAAGAATCAGACGAAATGGATCTTGTTGGCCTTGGTGTTACTGAAGTAACTAAGATTTCAAAAAAAACTTTACTGGAAGGAATAATAAGACCGCGTCTAAACGAAATTTTTACAATGGTAAGAATGGAACTCGAGCGCGAAGGCCTTGCCAATAGAATTCCGTCAGGAGCAATTATTACTGGCGGTGGAGCAGAAACGGCAGGTGTAATTGACTCTGCGAAAAGAATGTTAAGTTTGCCGGTTAGAATTGGAATTCCAAGAGGAGTTTCCGGGCTCATTGATGATGTTGTTAATCCGTCTTTCTCAACTTGTGTTGGACTTTTACTTTATGGTGCGCATGACGTTCCTGTAAACGAAAGCTTGACAAGATTCACTAAAAAGATAAAACTACCAAGTAAAGCTAGCGGAATATTTGGAAAAGTAATTTCGTCAATCAAAGATCTTCTGCCTTGAGTTTTTCCTCTGCCCAATATACAATGCGGCGACGCGTGAATTAATAAATTAATATGGCTTTAGTTAAACCTGATTCAGCAAGAATAGCAAAAATAAAAGTTATTGGAGTGGGTGGTGGTGGTGGAAACGCAATTTCTTCCATGATCGAAGCCGGCAATGTTAATGGTGTTGAATTTATCGCGATTAATACAGATGCTCAAGTACTTCTTCAGAGTAAAGCTCCCACAAAACTTCAAATTGGTGAAAAATTAACAAAAGGACTTGGTGTTGGCGGAAATCCTGAAATAGGGACAATGGCAGCTGAGGAGTCAATTGAAAAAATTAAAGAACTTTTAATTGACTCAGATATGGTCTTTGTTACTGCAGGAATGGGTGGTGGAACTGGTACAGGATCAGCACCAGTGATTGCTAAATTAGCAAAAGAAGCCGGAGCCTTAACCGTTGGAGTAGTAACCAAACCATTTGCCTTTGAGGGAACAAGGCGTGCAGTTGCAGCAGAGGATGGTATAGAAAAGCTAAAAGAGGCAACAGATACATTAATAGTTATTCCAAATCAGCGCTTGATGGACGTAATTGATAGAAAAATGACCCTTCTTGAGGCTTTTAAGGTAGTTGACTCAGTTCTTGGGCAAGCAGTTGGTGGAATTGCAGATATAATCACAACCGCGGGCTTGGTTAACGTCGACTTTGCTGACGTAAAGACCATCATGAAGGATGCAGGTTCAGCTCTACTTGGAATTGGGACTGGAGTTGGAGAAAACAGGGCTCAAATGGCCGCCCGTGCAGCAGTTTCCTCACCACTTCTTGATCTTTCTATAGAGGGTGCACGTGGAGTCTTATTTAACATTGCAGGTGGCAATGACTTGACTATGTTTGAAGTTGACGAGGCCGCACGTATAATTAGCGGCGCCGCCGACCCTGATGCAAATGTAATTTTCGGTGCTGTTGTTAAAGACGACTTGGCAGACCAAGTAAGGATTACAGTAATCGCTACTGGTTTTGATGAAACAAGAAGTAGAATTGCTCAAATGCGCCAGCCCACCCAGCCGCCTATTGTTCAGGGTGTTGTTAGTGATCCTGTTAGGTCTAACGTGATTAGCCGTGATGAAAATGAGAGGAAGGTTGAACCCCCCGAAGAGCAAAATGACGACAATGATAGTGATACTTTTGGTGAAAAATTTGAGATCCCGGCATTTCTTCGCAAAATCCACTAGTTTCGTAAACTTTTAGGTAGTACAATAGCCTCAGTATGGCCAGAAACAAGACCTATTTTGAGCCTGTAGAGCAAAATGTGAATTTTCCGGAGCTTGAGAAAAAGCTCTTATCTGACTGGTACAAAAAGGGTGTAGTTAAAAAGTACCTAAACCGCAATAAAACCTCCAAAAAATACTTCTCTTTTATAGATGGTCCAATTACCGCCAATAACCCAATGGGGGTTCATCATGCTTGGGGACGTACCTACAAAGACCTTTGGAGGAGGTTTAAGAATATGCAAGGCTTTAACCAGCTTTTCCAAAACGGTTTCGACGCACAAGGTCTTTGGGTGGAGGTAGAAGTAGAAAAAGAGCTTGGATTTACAAACAAAAAAGATATCGAGAAATTTGGAGTAGCCAAGTTTGTTCAACTTTGTAGGGATCGTGTTAAAAAATATTCAGGAATTCAAACTGAGCAAACTAAGAGATTGGGCAACTTTATGGATTGGGATCACTCTTACTACACCTTAAGTGACGACAATAATTATATGATTTGGACATTTCTTAAGCGCTGTTTTGAAAATGGTTGGATTTACAAAGGTCACGAGTCGGTCCCGTGGTGCCCAAGGTGTGAAACCGCGATAAGCCAACACGAGATGCTAACTGAAGACTATAAAGTAATTACTCATCAATCTGTTTATTTAGCTTTCCCGATTGTTGGCCAATCAGAAGAATATTTGTTGGTTTGGACAACTACCCCTTGGACAGTTCCTGCAAATATTGCAGTTGCGGTTGACTCAGAACTTGATTATTCATTAGTTGAAGTTGGTAAGCGTAAATATTGGATTGCAAAAGATTCAAAAGACAGAGTTGTAGACAAGGAGGACCATAAAGTTCTAAAGACAGTTAAAGGGTCCAAGTTGGTCGGTTTAAGATATACAGGTGCTTTCGATGACCTTCCAAAAGTTGCAGAGGTTGCAAAAGGCAAAAATGACATGTTCCATACAGTTGTTGCAACAGATAATTTTATTTTGCCAATAACAGTTACAGAAGGGACAGGGCTTGTGCATACAGCAGTTTCTGCTGGAACAGAAGACTTTAAATTGGGTAAAAAACTTGGCCTTCCAATGATTCCTGTAATTGAAGACGACGCAAGTTATATGAGTGAACTTGGATTTTTAAGTGGTCTTAATGCCAAAAAACATCCAGAAGTAGTTTTAGACTACCTTAAAAAATTAGACGCAGAAGGCAAACACTTTTACTTCAAAATAGAAAACTACACACATAGGTACCCAGCTTGTTGGAGATGTAAAACCGAGCTTGTCTGGAAAGTAGCTGACGAGTGGTACATTGCAATGGATAAGGGAATCCTAAAATCAAAAGTCAAAAATCAAAAGTCAGAAGTTACTGACTGGGCAGAGGATGATGAAAAGCAACAGGAAGTTCAAGACCTGCGAACACTAAGGCAAAGAATGAAGGATTCGGCAGCAAAAATAAATTGGATTCCTGGTTTTGGGCTTGCCCGCGAGATGGACTGGTTAGACAATATGCATGATTGGCTTATAAGTAAGAAAAACAGGTATTGGGGACTTGCTCTTCCCATTTGGGAATGTACAGAGTGTGGTAATTTTGAAGTAATTGGAAGTAAAGAAGAATTAGAAGAAAGAGCCGTTAAGGGGTGGGCAGAATTTAAAGGTAAAACTCCTCATAAACCACAAATTGATGGAGTCAAAATCAAGTGTTCAAATTGTGGAAACGTCGCCTCCAGAATTGAGCCGGTAGGTAACCCCTGGCTTGACGCAGGAATTGTGCCGTTTTCAACTATAAGTGAAAATAACGAAGCCGCAAATTTTGAAGTAACTAAAACAAAACCCCTATACCTTACAAATAAAAAAGCTTGGCAAAACTGGTTTCCAGCAGATTTTATTACCGAAAGCTTCCCGGGACAATTTAAAAACTGGTTCTATTCTTTAATTGCTATGAGCACAGTTCTTGAAGATATTAATCCAATGAAAACAGTTTTGGGTTATGGAACTTTGTCAGGTGCAGATGGGCGCCCAATGCACAAAAGCTGGGGGAACTCGATTGAATTTAATGAAGGAGCAGACATAATTGGAGCTGATGTTATGCGCTGGATGTATTCTAGGGCAAACCCTGCCGATAATATGCTTTTTGGTTATAAAATTGCTGATGAAGTTAGGCGCAGGTTTCATCTAAAACTTTGGAATGTCTATAATTTTTTTGTGACATACGCCAACCTAGACGGTTTTCAACCACTTAAAGATCAAAAATCAAAAATCAAATCTCAAAATGTTTTGGATCAATGGATTTTAGCAAGACTTAACCAAACCATAGCTGTCGTCACAAATGCACTTGAAAAATATGACGCCTTTACAGGAAGCGGTGAAATCGAAAAGTTTGTTGATGACCTGTCTCTTTGGTATGTAAGAAGATCGCGCGATAGAGTAGGGCCAGCTTCCGAGTCCGAAAAAGACAAAAATAATTTTTACCAGACCAATTACTTTGTTTTAGTAACATTAAGTAAGATTATGGCTCCATTTACACCATTCTTGTCTGAATTTATGTACAAAAATCTTACAAAAGAGGAATCGGTACATTTATCCGATTGGCCAAAATCTTTGGGTAAGGTAAACACTGATCTAGTTGAAGAAATGCTGAAAGTTCGTGAGCTTGTAGAAACGGCCCATTCGGTTAGAAAAGAAAATAGTATTCCTGTTAGGCAGCCATTAAATTCATACACATCGACCCTTAAAGCAGTTTCTAAAAATCTTGAATACTTAATTAAGGATGAAATAAATGTCAAAAATTTAATCTGGGGATCAAAAAGTAATAAATTAGATATGAAAATAACGAAAGAACTTGAAGAAGAGGCAAGTATCCGTGATCTAATACGTAAGATTCAAGATGCACGAAAGGAATTGGGTCTAAATCTTACTCAAAGAGCAGACGTTGTTATTGATGAAATGCCTACGAACACAAAACTTGTTCAGTGGATGACTAAGAAAGCTCAGATATCAAGTCTCAAAGTCGGTAAGTTTAAAGTTAGTAAAGCCTCTTAATGTTTAAGGATATAGGTTTATCGATTTCTATTGGTTTTTTGCTAATACTCAGTGTATTTATACTCAACTCGATTGCGCCTGGTATATTTCCACTATATTTTGTTTATATAATTCTCTCGCTGGCTTTGTTGTGGTTTTTCTCACAAATTGGATTTGATATCGTTTCTTTGTTTTCTACACATTTTTACGTAATCACAATATTTCTTCTAATTCTCACTCTTATAATAGGCAGGGTTACAAATGGTACTATTCGTTGGATTCCCATTGGCTCATTTACTCTTCAACCCTCCGAACTCGCCCGCCCCTTCCTGTTGGTATTTTTTGCAAGTTTCTTAACAAAAGAAAAGGTAAAAATAAATAGATTTTTTAAGGCAATTTTATTGCTCGCGATTCCTACAGTCCTTATTCTTGTTCAGCCATCATTGAGCGTTGCAGTTCTAACACTGGTTGGTTTTTTTGGAGTTCTAATTGCCTCTGATTTTAATAAAAAATATTTGTTATTTGGCCTTTTGGGCATTGCTGTAGTAATTCCTATCTTTTGGCAAATTATGGCTCCTTATCAAAAACTTAGACTTTTAACATTTTTAGAACCAACTTCAGACCCACTAGGCGCTGGTTATAATAGTATTCAGGCAACTATTGCTGCAGGGGCTGGTAAATTTGATGGCCGCGGCCTTGGGCGGGGGATTCAAACCCAGTTATCATTCCTTCCCGAAAAACAAACCGACTTTATTTTTGCAGCAGTGGGGGAAGAACTTGGGTTTATTGGCACTTCGTTGATGTTGGTAGCAACCTTCGTGATTTTATTTAGACTTACAAAATTTATGGAAAATTCAACTAGTCCTGCCGCACGGGCATATATATCGGGATTCTTACTCACTTATTTAGTCCAGGTTTTTGTACATACAGGTATGAATATGGGTATTTTTCCTGTGACGGGACTACCTTTCCCATTAGTTTCTGCTGGTGGGTCTTCTCTTCTAGCTACAATGATAGGCTTAGGGATTGCATTAGGAGCCTATCGAGGTTAAAATATGGCCTATATGGCAAAAGTTAAAGCTCAAAAATACGCTGTTATTAGAATTTTAGGCAGACAATATAAAGTCCAAGAAGGACAAGAACTCTTAATCGATAAGATGAACGATCTTAAGCTTACTCCTGAAGTTCTTTTGGTGGCCGACGGAGAAAAGGTAGAAGTGGGTAAACCTGTCGTCAAAGGTGCCAAAGTTACACTTAAAGTACTTAAAGAAATGGAAATGGGTGAAAAAATTGAGGTTTATCATTTTAAGGCTAAAAGCAGATACAGAAAACATACAGGTTTTAGGTCTCAGCACACTCGAGTAATGGTAGAGAAAATTGGTTAATTCGCTTCAGAGTGCATCAATATATATCTTTCTGACCTCTTGACAGCTGTGAAAATTTAATTTATATTGTCCCCAAGATGTCTACACATATGCAAGTGTAGACGGAACAAAAATATGTCTACACATAAAGCCGCAGGTGGAAAAGCTTCACAACATGTAAGTCCAGTCGGAAAACGCTTGGAAGTTAAGGTCTCCGGAGGCGAGAAAGTAAAGGTTGGATCAATTTTAGTAAGACAACGTGGAACAACCTTTCACAAGGGTAAAAATGTTCGCGCGGGACGTGACCACACTTTATATTCAATGCTTGAAGGTGTTGTTAAATTTGGAACAAAACTTGGTAAAAAGGTGGTTAGCGTCGTTTCAAGCTAATTTATGGCCGAAGAAGTAGTACAAATTGAAATAAACCAACTCCAGCCAAACCCACTCCAACCTCGTGGTGCAATAACCCCAGAAAGCTTAGTCGATTTAGTCGATTCAATTCGTGAGCATGGAATTTTAGAGCCTTTGGTTGTAGCCAAAACTCCTGCTGGATTCCAGATTATTGCAGGTGAAAGACGTTGGAGAGCAAGTAAGCTTGCAGGCTTAACTCATGTTCCTGTAATTGTCCGCGAAACTTCCCCTAAGGGTATGCTTGAAATGGCCCTTGTTGAAAACGTTCAAAGAGTTGACCTTAATGCACTAGATCGGGCCAAGGGATTTGAACGCCTTATGAATGAGTTTGGCCTTACTACAAGCGAAATCGCAGTCCGCATTGGTAAATCAGTTGCTTATGTAAGTAATTCCCTAAGACTTCTTTCTTTACCAGATGCTCTAAAAGATGGACTTTTGTCTGGACTTATTACCGAAGGCCACGCAAGGGCTCTAGCAGCCATAGATGACCCTTCTTTGATGATTGAGGCCTATAAGATAGTTTTAAGGGAATCAGGCTCTGTGAGACGTGCAGAAGAGCTTGCGAGACGTATGAAAGTTAAATCTCAACAGGAAGCAAAAAGGGCAGATCAGCCGCACGTTAGAATAATTTCTGAAGAAATCGATAAAATGCAGGCGGATATGCAAATGGCCTTCATTCCAGGGGACGCAGTTAACGGCCAAAGCAAAAAAGTTGCTGTGAAACTTGTTAGATCTCAAAGAGAAACAAGACTAGTATTCGTTTTTAAGGGTGGGCTAGAAGAAACCGAGGAAAAACTTCAGAAGGTTTACAAATCAGTTACTTCGTAATTATTTAATTATAATTTGGATTCTTTGTAACTCCGACTTTGTTAAATGGATAGTAAATCAACCAGGCGCGACCGTTAATACCTTCTTTTTCAGTGTTTGGTGAAAGGTTCAAAGGAACCGGGCCCCAATATCTGGAGTCCGATGAATGTTCGCGGTTATCACCCATTAAAAAGTACGTCTTATCGGGAACCACGAACTCAACCCCCTCAGTTAAAAATGGACCGCCATATGTACCCACATCGCTTCCGATATATGGCTCCTTAAGAAGTTTGTCGTTGATATATACATGTGCTCCAAGGACCTTTACTTTCTCACCCGGGAGGGCAATTATTCTTTTTATAAACTCGTCTCCCTCAGAAACTTTTAGCGGGGGTTTTAAAACTACAACATCGCCTCTTTGCGGTTTATGGAGATAATAGGTAACCTTTTCTGTTAATAAATATTCGGCATTTTGAAAGTTGGGCATCATACTCTCGCCATCGATTTTGTGAGGACGCATAATAAGAAGATAAACAAAAAAGAAGATTCCAACTGCAAACACGATTACTTCTGAAATATCCAAAAAAAATGTGCCCAAACGCTTGAACATTACTTAATTATGTTGAGTTTAGGTAGGAAATACAAGCAGTATTTATCGATTTTTAATAATTTTTGCAGCTAGGCCTGGGTAGTCACGGAGAAAGTCTTTAGGTAGGGAATCACCCTCGTCATCAATATTCATTCCAAATCCACCAACCCACACGTTATCGATCAGTAATGCTACTAATTTATGGTCAATTGGCATTTGATTTGGAACATTGATTTTTTGTGTCATGAACAAAATTGTTGCATTTGGTGCATCTTCAACCATTCTTTGGGCGGTTCCACCACCATCTAAAATATCTTCAATTATTGCTATCTTTTTATCCCTCAAATGGTCGGGGACAGGGGTTTTTATTTTGCCGCCCCGGGCATAATTAATATCTATTATTTTTCGATCGTATTTTTGTAAATAAGCTAAATTTTTAGCAAAATGATCCCCGCCGGATTGGTTTACAAGAACTTCATCAAACATTCGTAAGTTGATATGATCAGAAAAGTTTTGAATGATTGCGTTCATGGCTTGTGGGGAAATATAATCGTAAAACTCAAAGCCTCCAATATTTATTTTTTTTGGCTCTTCTGGAAAACGTAAATATCGGGTATCAAATTTAAAAGTCAGTTGATTTTCTGTAATCATGTCCAGAGTAGTAATAACCTATGGGATTATTTGTGTCAATTCTTGTTTGGAGCCATGCTGAAGCATATAATTAACACTTAATACCTATAGGGTCGCGTAGCTCAGTTGGTTAGAGCGTTGCATTCACATTGCAAAGGCCGGGGGTTCGAGCCCCTCCGCGACCACAAAATGAAAAACAAGTTTGTTTTCGGGATAGTTTATATACTTCTTTTGTTTTTTGGTTTTTTTAGTATTTATAGTAATACTTCTTTTGGCCATATTCACATAACTTCTGCCTTTTTGGCCAATTTGGCGCAGCGCATTTTTGGTTTAACACTTTTTACGATGCTTTTTGTACAAATAATTCTGGGTTCTTTTATGCGCCGATTGACAGAAATATTTGGTGGATGGATTTTTAAGTTCCATGTTTTGGAGGGGATTACAATTTATAGTTTGGTCCTTTTGCATATAACTTCCTTTATACTTTTTAGATATTTTGCAGGACTTGGTCTTGATCCTTTTTATATTTTTACTGACTTTTGTCTGCTTTGTAAAACGAAAAGTGAGCTTTACATTACTCTTGGCAGACTTTCCTTCTGGTTAATTACAACTACTGTTTTTGCGGGACTTTTTAGAACTCTTAATCCCTTTATGCGTATCCACTGGAAAAAGTTCCATATTTTGAACTATTTAGTATTTTTGTTAATTGGAATTCATGGGTTTTTGTTGGGAACCGATTTTGGCTACATGCCATTTTTTGTCTTTGCAATAGTGGCCTATGTTGCTGTTTTGGTCGTAATCATGGTAAAATCTGCCAAGTTTATCAAAAACAGTAAAAATCATGCTTAAAAAATTATTTCAAGGAGAATTAATAGTACCAGTGGATGATCGTACTAAGATCGTCGAGCCACCTGTTTTGGGTGAACAAGAAAAGTGGAGAAACCCTGCATACCTTGCGTCTAGGATAGCTGTGGCTAAAATTCATGAAGTAAGAGCAAGAGCCTGGTTCAAAAAAATGGCGAACGATACTACCCCAATCGAAAACGGACTTCCACCCGACCCAATGATTAGTGTTTCACGCGGTAAAGAAGGCTCAGTAGGTTAAGTTTTAACAGATCTAATTTAATATATCTTCAGTTGGATTCTTAAGATCAAATTTGATAGTTTTCAGTTTTGGAGTAAAACCAGAGAATCTATACTCTTTATAGTAGACTTGGCCATTAGGCAAAAATTGCGCAATTACAAATAAAGTGTTATTGATTTGTGGAATAAGATTTAATCTAAAAGAGTCAGATTCTGGATTTATAAAACTAATCATTCCATTTTTATCTTTTTGAGTATGACCCTTTTGATCAGTGATCCAAAAATTTCCAGGATAACCAATTAATACGAGGGCAGAATTTGGTTCCGTAAAGTTTGAATGAAGCGAAGATGAATTTGTTGTTCCCAAAAACCTTAAAATTTCTGCCATTCCATCAACTGATGTTACAAGACCTGAATGTGTTTGATTGAGAGTTACATTAGAAACGCCGGGAAGAGTACTGCTATTTTCAAGAACTGTTCCATCTCCATTTGTGGAATATATTTTTCCGGATGGTTTACCATCCAGCCAGTCTCCATTTTTGATATCGGTTTTTGACGGGTCTTTGATTTGAATCTCTTGTAATGTAGAAAACCCATAGCCAGACAGTGTTTCTGTCTCAACTCCATGAGAGTCGTAATCATTGCTATTGTGCCAGTAATTTTTAACTATCATGCTGGACCAATCTTTAAAAATTACACTTTTTGTGTTTTTGAGGTAATTGAAAATTGGAAGAAGGTTGTTAACAGAAGGAATATTTTGTTGCACTGCAGTCCTATCGTCTGTAAAAACTCCTGCGCAATGTTTAAGATACAATGTCATTGCAATTTTGGTTATAAAATTATCCTGCCAAATATCTCCTGCGCTCCAAGCTGGATAAGCTGTTGGTATTCCCTGATGTGGTGAACCTGCGGTCAAGAGCTTATTTATTTTCTGACCAGAGGTATCTTCTAAATACTGTCTTGCTACAAGTCCACCCATGCTATGACCTACGAGATTAAATTTTTCATTGTTTCCTATTCTACCGTTTACAAAACTAGTTAAAACAGATGAGTTATTAGAAATTATTTGTCGCCAATCGTAATAAAAAGGAATTGTTGTCCATCCTGATGATGCAAGAGTTGTAAGAATACCATTATAAACATTGGTAGCATATGAGGCCAAAGACCAATGGCTTGGATCGTTATCTTGAATACAGCTGGCAAACGCACTTGCATTCCAACTTGCACCAAACCCAGGAATGAAAAAAACCTTCGTAACTGGGATGGATGTTGGTGTAGAGGTAGCAGTTGGTGTGGCTATAGGGGTTGAGGTGGGCGTAGGAGTATTAGTTGGGACCAATGTTGGTGTTGGGGTGGGAGTTGAGCCAATTGAAACATCATACAAATAAGCACCGGTGATTGAACAAGTTCCAAACCCAGCGCAATTGCCCCAGATATCGAACCATTGGGAATTGATATCGATGAAGTTAACTGAAAAATCTCCATCATTGGTGTAATTGGCAGCTGAGGAATTACATATATTGGCGTCGTTGCAAATACCTATCCAAAAAGTATTTGGATTAATTGCCCCTGTGATGTCTAGGCGATAGCTGTGGCCTGGCACGAATGGATAATAGACCTGTAGGTTGTCAATTTTAGAAACTAAAAACCCATTCGAGTTGGTAATACTAGAAGGGCCGTATGAAAATACTAATGTGTCAGCCATTACATTTGAGGGGGATATTGCAAAAAATATTACAACTAAAATGGCAACGATAAAGTACTTCATAGATCAATATCCCATTGATAGATTAAATATTTATTAATTTGTTTGTCGATTGATAAATTGGTAGACTTCGAGTATGGATTCACCTTTTCGCATCGAGGAACAAAGAGATATGCTTGCCAAAGGTCATCAATATAAAAAATTTAGACGGACATATGATTATGCGGTTGGGATCGAGGATTTAAATTCAATATATTTTTGGGAACAGTTGACATCCAAAAATATGAGGATGTTGTCCTCAAGTCAAATTTACAAAAACAAGATCAGAATTGTGGTCAACTGTGTTCAAAATATGCATGGAAAGTTATTAGATATAGGTTTTGGGCATGGAGGAGTCGAGGAAAAATTAAAAATGAACCCTAATTTAGATTTATTTGGAATCGAAATTTCTAAAATGTTAGTTGATAAAATCAGAAAAAGTGTTGATGGTACGTTTAAGGTTGGAAATATATACGGTCTTCCTTTCAGATCAAATTATTTCGATTTTGTTCTTGCCCTTGATGTATTAGAACATCTCTCTACAGATAAAACCTTTAAGGCATATCAAGAGATGTTTAGAGTTTTGAAGAAGCATGCGCTGCTGGTTGCTTCTGTTCCTCTAAATGAAGATTTAGAAGAAATGCTCAGAAATGGAAAAAACCCAAACGGTCATCTTAGAACTTATACACCAGATATAATCAAGATGGAAATGAGACTTTCTGGTTTCAAAGTTTTATATGTGAAATATTTATATGCATTTTCTAGATTTTATTTTTTAAAATCTCTAATTGTTAATTTATTTCCCTATAAAATTAAAAAACCTAATTTAATGATCATCTTTGCAGAGAAGGTATGAATATTTTATTTATAACACCGTTTTTTTATCCGCACATAGGTGGCGTTGAGAAGCATGTTTTAAAAGTTTCAAAAGAATTAATAAAAAAAGGCAATAAGGTAACGGTTCTAACTCGAAAACATGAGAAAAGAATAATAAATAAACAAACCATTAATGGAGTACGGATTGAAAGATTTTATTACCCGCAAATAAAATTTATTGGTCTTAGTTTGGTTTGGTTACAACTTATCAAAAGATTTAGATTAATTTTTAATGCCGATGTAGTACATATTCACGACGTTTTTATTTGGTATTTACCGTTCCGATTTATATTTTTTAATAAAAAAAATGTTACGACAATCCATGGCTTTGAATGGGATAATCCGTTATCTTTAATAGGCCTTTGGCAGAAAAGATTAGCAATAAAACTTTCAAATGCATCAGTTGGGGCAGGAGAATTTTTAGAAAAATATTTAAAGGTTAAATTTGACTTGATTACTTATGGTGGAATATCAATGAGCGAATCCATTTATAGTAAAGTTTATGATTTAGTTGTCTATGTCGGAAGGTTGGAAGAGAACACGGGATTTTTGGAATTTTTAAAATGGCTCGACAAAAACAAAAAATATCATGTGGATTTTTGTGGGGACGGGCCACTTAGGGCAGAGTGCGAGAAGTATGGAATTGTTCATGGTTTTACCGACCCTGTTCCGTTTCTTAAAAAGGCTGAGATATGTGTTCCTGGTGGCTATTTAGCAGCTTTAGAAGGACTAGCATATAATTGCAAATTAAAACTGTTTTGGAATAATAAAGTGAAGGAAGATTATTGGAAAATGTCGCCTTTTTATAAATTAAAAGGAAAGGAACTTAAAAAATGGGCAAGAGAGCAAACTTGGGACAAAATTGCAGACGAGTATATGGATCTTTATACAAGTAAATGAAAGTTACTGAATTTGTATCAAAAATATTTTTGGTTATTTTTATAACCTTACTGTTTCAGTTTTTATTTTTTGCTTTTACTACAACACCCCAAACAATTAACGAATCAGATAGTCTTGGTTACCACATTCCAATTGCTACCGAACTCGCAAAGGGTAATTTTATGCCACCCCAGTTAGACGAAGGTCTGGGTTATTATTTTGGTGGCGCCGAATTTATTTTGGCTTTATTTATCTTTTTGCATATTCCACTTAACTTATTTGGTGTCTTAAGTTGGGTATTACTTTTTGTTGTTTGTATAAAACTTGGAAAATCCTTTGGGTTAAGCCGTGAGATGGCAATTATTTATGCAGGAACAGTTGTGACTTTGCAATCTGTTTTGAGGTGGCCCCTAACTCAAGACGTAGATATTTGGGTTGCAGTATTTTTTACTTTGACGCTCTACCTTATTAAGCAAAATAAAACCAGTATTTATGATTATTTAAAACTTGGTATAACTTCTGGATTACTTATCGGTGCCAAAATTTCTGGTTTACCTTTTTTGCTTTTTATATTTTTAATTTTCGGCAAAGATATATTAAGAAAATTAAATATTCAAAAATCTATTGCATTCACAATACCAGTCTTGGTTCTTGGATTATCTTGGCCAATTCGAAATTTTATTCTAACTGGAAATCCAATTTATCCGGCAAACTTTGTTTTTATGCATGGGGCGCCTGATTACCCAATTATTCATTATCAAGACTGGACACTTGTAGGAAATATAATTAAAAATCCTCGCTTTTTACTAACTTTTTTACAATCTATAAACACAGAATTTTTAACCTGGGCTTTAGCTATTCCGTTCGGAGTTTATTTAATTTTTAAGAAACATAAAGACGAAGCCTACAAACTTTCCTGGTTGGGAGTATCGGTATTTGTTATATTCGCAACAATGCTTTTGTATTGGCCGGGGATAGAAGTATCTAATCTCCGCTTAATATATCCGTCTTTAGCGGTTCTTATACTTTCTGTTTTTATTTATTTTAAAGATAATTCTAGTGAACTGTCAGCATTAGCTCTTTTAACCTCAATTTTCTCTATTCTTAATTTGTCATATCATCCGAAACTGATTTTAATCGGCTTAGTATCTGGATACATTTTTATATTTAATAAAAAATGGAAATATCTATCTGTATAACAACATTTAATGAAGAAAGGAGTATTGGCAGGCTTTTGGATTCACTTTTGGTGCAAACCAAAAAACCAACCGAAATTGTAATTGTTGACGGTGGCTCTAGTGATAAAACAGTCGAGATAATTAGACATTATCAAAAAAAAGATTCAAAAATAAAACTTCTTGTAGAAAAGTGTTCACGCGCAAAGGGGCGTAATATTGGAATAGAAATTGCCAAGAACGAAATAATAGCTATCACAGATGCAGGCTGTGTTGTTCATGAGGATTGGTTGGAAAAGCTCACCGCTCCATTTATTCATCCTGAAGTAGATATTTCGGCAGGGTATTACAAAATGGTAGGAAAAACGTATATGCAAAAAGCAGAGTCAATATTTTTAGGAGTAATGCCGTCTAAATTTGATATAAATTTTTTGCCCTCCACAAGATCGATGGCTTTTAGAAAGAGAGTTTGGGAAGAAGTAGGTGGGTTTCCTGATGAGGATAAAAATTCTGCTGAAGATACTTATTTTAATTTTCACACGCTTAAATTAGGCATGCGCTACGCACGCGTGAAAAGTGCTATAGTAGAGTGGGGGATGCCTGACACAATTACCAATTTTCAATTTAAAATTTACAATTACGCAAAATGGGACGCAAGAACTAAAATTTGGTTCTTTCCAGGAAAAGGTATTACGTCGCACAATATTAAAGCACTTTCTGTTCTATTTAGGTATGTTGTAGGGCTTTATCTGTTGTTCTTGTCATTCAAATTTACTTCCCTGTTCCCTATTTTGCTTATTTGTTTATTTGCTTATTTTGTTTGGGCTTATCGTAAAGTCTTTGTTGAGCTTGGGGACTGGCGAATCGCAATCTGGGGACCAATTCTCCAAGTCGCTTCTGATACGGCAGTTATTTCGGGCTTCTTATCGGGTATAATTAGCGGGTAATGGGCTACTTAAAAGACACATTAAAAGGTATTACTTGGATGACTGCTCTGGAAGCTATTACCAAGGGGGTAGCAATTGGGAAGATTGCAATACTCGCCAGAATTTTATCTCCATCTCAATTTGGGTCATACGGAATTGCGCTTTTGGTTTTGGGATTATTGGAAACCCTAACCGAAACAGGAATAAATATATTTTTGATTCAGGAAAAAGATGATGCTGACAACTACCTTGATTCAGCATGGGTGGTTTCTATTATTCGCGGAGTTTTAATTGCAATGCTTATTGTTCTTTCTATTCCTTGGATCTTAAAATTCTTTAATACTCCCCATGTTGGCAATCTTCTCTATTTGGTCGCGGGAGTTGCGTTAATCCGTGGTTTTATAAATCCAATGGAAGTATTTTTCCAGAAAAAACTTGAGTTTATGAAAGTTTTTATGTTTCAGGGAGTCCTTTATCTCACTGATGCAGCAGCGGCTGTTACTTTGGGAATTTTAACCCACTCTGAATCAGCAATGATAATAAGTATGATTGTTGCAGCAACCCTTGAAGTTGTTTTGAGTTTTGTATTATTCCAAGCGCGACCAAAGATTAAATTTGAGAAAGAAAAATTCTTAAGAGTTGTTCATTCGGGTAAATGGGTTACAGGAGCGGGTATTTTTTCTTATATATTTCAAAATATAGATAATGTGGTAGTTGGTAAATTTTTAGGAACCACAAATTTAGGTTTTTATCAGCAATCGTACAGTATTTCGACTCTTCCAGTTTCGGGTGTTAATGACATTTTTAACAAAGTTATGTTTCCAGTGTTTGTAAAAATGTCGAACAGGATAATTGAACTTAAATATGCTTTTTATAAAGCGCTTGGTGCAATTTTTTCCTTTGCGCTAATATTTGGGACAATAATATTTTTCTTTAGTAGTCCAATAATTTTAATTTTCCTGGGGCCCAAATGGCTAGTTATTGAACCAGTCTTAAAAATCTTGGCTATTTTCGGAGTATTTAAAGCCATATTGAATACAACTTATTCACTTTTTTTATCTTTAAAAATGCAAAAGGCTATTATGCTTTCAGAACTTTTTGGGATAATTGGAATGGCAATCGCAATTTACCCAATGGTTATGAAATATGGAATAGTTGGCGCTGGTTACTCAACCATAATTGCTGTACTTTGCAGTTTCCCAGTAGTTATATTTAATGTTCAAAAAATATTTCACTCAAAGTAATCTGTTTCTTGCCCTAATTCTTGCAACTGGAGTCTTTTTGCGTGCTTACAATATTGGCACGAATTATTATTTTACCGGAGAACTAGGCAAGGAACTACTATATATAAGGCAATTTGCCATAACAAATACACTTCCTTTAATTGGGATGGCGACTTCGCATGCTTGGCTTAGTTATGGCCCGGTTTATTATTGGATTATGATTCCCATTTTTAATTTGTGGAATGGAAGTCCTTTTATTCTTTTCTGGGCCGCACTAGTTGCTGCCGTAATTGGAATGATTCTTAACTACATTTTCGTTAAAAAAATGATAAGTCAAAAAGTCGCTATTTATTCAACACTAATCCAATCGATTTCACCACTTCTAATTTGGCAAACCCAGCTCTCAAAGTTACATGTTTTCTTTTTTATTTTATCGCCGGTATTAATGTATCTTTGTTATTTACTTTGGAATGGTAATAAAAAGTATATTTTTTGGGCGGGATTTATTTACGGATTAATGTTTAGTTTCCATTTTAGTCAAATTCCACTCCTTGTAGTTGTAGTTTTCCTTTTTTGGATAAAGCGATATGTATTAAAAGATTACTTAAATTTAGTAATCGGAGTCTTGGTGCCAAACATTACTTATATTTGGAATGATTATAAAATTTTTGCATGGCTTCCATATAGAACTTTAAATGTCGCAGATAAAAATCCAGGCGGAACTTGGCAAGGACTTGTTGAATATGCGGGCCGAAACTTTTTTTGGAGTCAACATTTTTGGCTGGTTGGGCTGATTATATTTGTTTGTGTCTTTGTAAATTACATTATTCAAAATAAAAGTAAATTTAAAAAAGACTTTTTGGTATTTTACTTAACATCATCTATTTCTCTAATCTTAATTGCCAATTTTTTGCACGGAGCCCCGCCCATACATTATTTTTTGCCAATATTTACAACCCTACCAATCTTGTTTGGTGTTTATTTAGAAAAATATAAATATTCTTATGTATTTATAGTGGTAATCTTCTTACTAAATTTATATGGCTATTTTAACCCGCAATTTGGGGATGATTACATTCCTTTTAAAAAGCAAGTTAAAACTGCTCGTTCCATGGTTGATGATGCCAAGGGCTCAAGTTTTGCTATTAAAAGAATTGGTCCATATGATTATTTTCCTGAAAATTATTCTCAGAATTATAAATATTTAGTTTTATTAATGGGTGGTAAACTCACAGATAATGCGACGGTTACTTACACAATAAATGACTTTACAAATTCTTACTCTAAAAACTAAAAATCTAACCGATTTTGCCAAGGCGCGCAACGAAATGCTCAAAAAGGCAAGTGCGGATTGGATTTTCTTTGTTGATACAGATGAAATCGTTCTAGCTGGCTTAAAAAAGGAAATCGTTGACGTGACCGCAAACCCCGGGAATAAATATATTGGTTATTATATTTATCGAAAAAATTATTTATTAGGTAAATATGTTGGAACAGATAAAATTATCCGCTTAGCTCGGAAAGACGCGGGTAAATGGACACGCTCGGTGCACGAGGTTTGGGAAATAAAAGGCAATGTTGGAGTTCTTAAAAACCCATTAATTCACGAAACAGCCAGTAACCTTTATGAATTTATAGATAAAATTAATTTTTATTCAACCCTCCATGCCAAAGAAAATTTGAAAGAGGGTAAAAAATCTAATTTAATTAAAATTATTTTATTCCCTGTTTTCAAATTCTTTCAAAGTATCATTATTGGTCGCGGATTTGTAATGAGCATGTTACAATCGTTTCACTCCTTTTTGGCTTGGAGCAAAGAATGGAAATTACAAAACGATTAAATTTTGACAACATCTTCATCTTTCTTTTTTTAATTCTATTTCCATTTGGACAAATAATTAGAATTGGTATACTTCAGCCAATTGATTTAATAGTTGGGATTGCGGCTTTATATTCAATA
The DNA here is from genome assembly GCA_035260845.1 of Patescibacteria group bacterium. Classification (GTDB taxonomy): domain Bacteria; phylum Patescibacteriota; class Microgenomatia; order UBA8517; family UBA8517; genus DATFUL01. The sequence continues at coordinate 1,864 of DATFUL010000003.1, read as the reverse complement.
TTTAAACACCAAAGAATACCAAATTTTGTTACTGTCTTTAAGCTATTTTTATTTTTTGCTGCCGTTTCTTTTATATTCTCGATTTTCTTTTTCCACCAACTCGAAGTTTTATATGGAATCCTTTATTTGGTGCGTTTGTTTGCTTACTGTTATTTTGGTGTTTATGTTTGGAATTTTGTACAGAGTAAAAAAAGCAATAAGGAGCTACTGCTAAATTCATTACTTTTAATTTCTTTAACCTCTGCAATCTTTGGCTGGGTTCAATTTTTTAAATTTCCGGACCTAAAACCATTTTTTGCCTGGGGTTGGGACATGCATCTATTTAGATTGGTTGGTACATTTTTGGACCCTACATTTTTGGGTCTAATTATTGTCTTTGGATTAATAATCACCATACATCGCTTTATAGCAACAAAAGATAGAAACTATTTATTAGCAACTCTTTTTCTTATTATTTCTCTTGCCTTTACTTATTCAAGAGCTAGTTATCTAGCATTCTTGGTAGGTGTTAGTTACTTACTGTATATACATAAAAAAATAAAATATTTAATATATCCGGTTTTTGTTTTGGGAGCTTTGATATTAATTTTACCAACCTCAAGAAACCATAGCATAGAATTTATGAGGTCTTTTTCAGTGCTTTCGAGGTTTGAGAATTATGGATCGACTTTTAAATTGTTTTTAAAGTCCCCAGTTTTTGGGATTGGATACGATAATTTATGTTTAGCCAATCAGAAATATATTGGTCCGCAGGAATTTTCGTCTCATGCTTGTTCCGGATCTGATTCAAGTATTCTTTTTGTCTTAGCTACAACCGGAGTTGTAGGACTTATTATTTTTGTAATATCGCTTCTTAAAATTGCAAAACTTTCATCAAAAAACTCACAATTTATAATTCTATCTACAAGTTTTATAACGCTTTTAGTTCACAGTTTATTCAGTAACTCGATGTTTTACCCTTGGATAATGGGCTGGATGATTATTCTTCTATCAATCTTACTCGCTGAAGTTTAAGGTGATATTTTTTTCGGTTGAATTACCCGCCATATCAACCGATTTAACGTTAAAGATATTGTCTCCCGAGTTTAAGGTAAGTGTATATTGGAATTTGCCGTTATCACTAACCGAAACAATTCTATCGTTGATTGTAATACTTGATCCGCTATCAGTTGTGCCTTGAATTGTAACTTGACGTTGACTCGCTCCAAAGAACTTGGACCCATCAGAAGGGCTGTCTACTGTAAGATTGGGTGGAGTATTGTCGTATGTAATCTTTCCACCTACCGACTTTTGACTTATGTTACCTGCGGTGTCAATTGCGTAAGCCGAAAAATTATTTTCCCCATTTTGCAGGTTTAAATCCTGAAACGAAAAGTTGCCGTCTTTGTCGATCAAAGCATCTGTTTTTGATTCATTGAAGGTTAGCTTGATTGCTGTACCTGGCTCAGCGCTTCCAGATAAACTGATCGTTTGTTGGTTTGTAAAATCGGGATACGTCCTAAATGTTGGCGGGGCCGGGGGTGTTTTATCGTTTGAACTAGATACTACAGTGCTATTTCTTAAACCTGATACGAAGTTTGCTACTTTTCCCAAAGTTGGGATTCCGACAACGATTAATACAGCGATTACCGTCATTGTTAAAATAATAAGAATCACGGCATTTCTAAAATTCTTTTTTTCTTCGACCGATTCTAACCTTGAATATCTTTGTCTCATTTTTTATGAGCGAGTTTTTAATTTAGCTCGAACTTATTTTAGCACTAAAATTTAAAATATTTCATTTGCGTCAAGAAAAGGGGTTAAAGGGGAAATGAATTGACGCAAATGTCGTGTTGTCGCTCAGTCCCGCTTCGCGGGACTTCGC
>DATFUL010000002.1:0-107135 GCA_035260845.1 Patescibacteria group bacterium | reverse complement strand
ATGATTTTGGCGATACAAATATTGTTACCGTTGCCTTAGGGACAAACCACCAATACGAAAGTCCTCCAACAATTAAGACCGCCAGTAACGCCAAAACAAAATACAAAGGCCTTTTATTGCCATAAGAATTGATAGTTGGGCCACGAACTTTAAATTTTGAAGAAAAACTATGAAATAAAGTTTTTGTTTTTTGTAAATATTCACCTATTTTTGGGGTGGGCGGCGCTTGGGACTTAAGAGCTGTTTGGATTGGGGGGGTAACCGGGAGCGGAACATATTCAGCCTCCGGTTTAGTTTGAGTTGTTACATCAGTGTTAACCGAAAATCCCAGGTCTTCCGCGGTTGTCGCAATATCTGGTTCCGTTACATTTTTTATTTCTGACTCAGGTGGGAGTTCATCTTGATCATTAAAGTCTTCTTCTTTGGAAGAAACTCCGGTCACATTTCCTATTTCGGCAGCTCCTGCCAAACTTGTGGCCAAAACTTTCCTACTACTTTCCAAAATTTCTGCTTTTGGAGTATGTAAAAACTTCATTTTGCCACTACCCTCCCAATTAGCACTCATTAATTCTTCTTTTGCTTCTTCTAATTCCCCGCCTTTTCCGTCAAAAACTATCATACGCGATGGCAGTGGTGTTGCCCCTTCAAAACGCGATAACCCTTCCGTCACATCCTCCGTAATAGAAATACTTCTGGCAACTGTTGTTGTTCCAACCAAGTTTCCCAATTTAAAAACAGATATCTCAAGATTTGTAGGTCCCAAGCCAATGACGATAGCAGAAAGCGGGGCGCCTTCTTCGGATTTATATAAATGAGCAATGGCTTCGGGAAGAACTACAAACCCTACAGGAGTCAGAGACAGGTCAGTACAAATTTTTTTAATCATCGCTAAATATTCATCTTGTATTTCTCCATTTTTAACCCAGGAAGAATTAACTCCAAAAACAGTTTTAGTTGGTTCAACATAATCTTCCGGAAGTTTTGCAACCGATGAGGAAAGAGCAGCATCACAAGCACCAATTAACTCTTCTTCAGCTTCCCAAGCTGCCCCGGGACTAATATTCAAAACTTCAGCCTTTGTGTCGCCAATATACCAAATTCCGGCTTGGACCCAACCCTTTTCAATCACTAAAGACCAATAAAGTTCAGGCGGTTTTTCGCGTGTGGTCAAAAAATCTTTGAGGTTCATTGTGTCAGTGCAACGTAGATCCTAATTATTCCGGATCCAATCTTTTCTTGCTTAATAATCTTAACATGTCCAATCACGCTAGTGTGTTCTACATGCGGTCCACCGCAAACTTCCTTCGAAAATTCTCCAATACTGTAAACTTTTACTTCCTTGCCATATTTTTCTGCAAAAAAGTGGAGTGCTCCTTTTTTAATTGCGTCAGGAAGAGTTGTTGTTTCAAAAGAAACTGGTAAATCTTTTTTAATTTGAACATTCATCAAGTCTTCAACCTCTTTAACCTCTTGGTCCGTTAATTTATTTGGGTGACTGAAATCAAACCTGAGTCTCTCATTTGTTATATGACTTCCTTTTTGTGAAACATGTTCACCTAAAATTTTTCTTAAAGATGCATGTAATAAATGGGTAGCAGTATGGAGTTTTTTGATAGTTTCATCTGCGGCGTTTTCCAGTCCCCCTTTAAATATTCCCGCCGACATGCTTCTTGAATTTTCCTTGTGTTTTTCAAATTCACTTTCAAATGAGTTTTTTTCAATTGGCGAAAAGGCAATGCCATTTTGCGAAAGAATCTCAAGAGTGAGCTCAAGTGGAAAACCATCATTTTGAAATAAATCAAAAGCAAATTTGCCATCAATCTCAAGCCCGTCACTAACCGCTTTTGTTAGTTTGGCCAAACCCCGTTTAAGAGCTGATTCAAATCTTGTTGCTTCGGAGATTAAATTCTCTTCAATAAAAGGCCAGTTCTTATCTATATTTGGATAATTATTTTTTAAATCTTGAGCAACAGCAGAAATCGTAGTGCCCGAAATACCTGTACCCAACAGATGAAAATGGAACATTGCCCGCCTTATAATTCTTCTTAAAACATAGCCATGGAGTTTATTTGACGGAATAACTCCTTCGGCTAAAAGATTGCACGAGGTTCGAAGATGATCTGCGATAATTCTAAAACTGCGGTCTTTTTTTGTATCTGATCCATAAGGGATGCCAACTTCTTTCTCAACTCTTTTAATAATCAGGTCAAAAACATCTATTTTAAAAATATCCGGACTATTATTGAAGGCTGCCACAATCCTTTCAAGTCCACCTCCAAAATCGACATTTCTCTGTGGCAACTCAGAAAGCGTCCCGTCTTCTTCTTTTTTATATTGTATAAAAACGGAATTTCCAATTTCAAAAAACTTTCCGCAGTCACAATTTGGATGGCAAAATTTACCATATGCCGGATCATGGGGGACATCGAATTCATAAAACATTTCAGAATCCGGTCCACCAATTTCCCCCGCCGGCATTTTAGAAGGTTCCCCAGCCCTACTCCACCAATTCTTTTTGGCATCATAAAAATGGATACGATCTTCGGGAACACCAATTTTCTTCCAAATCTCATACGACTCTATATCTTTTGGTACCTGATCATTCCCTTCAAAAACCGTTACATGGATCTTTTTAGGATCAAGTTTTAATTCTTCTGTAAAAAACTTCCAAATCCAATTTAGCTGTTCTTCTTTAAAGTAATCACCCAAGCTCCAGTTTCCTAACATCTCAAAAAGGGTATCGTGGCGATTGTCACCCACATCTTCCAAATCTTGAAGTCTTAATGCGGGTTGTGAGTCAACCAGTCTTGTTCCTTGTGAATGTTTTTCACCTTTAAGATATGGAACCATTTGCTGCATACCGCTTGAGGTAAAAAGTGTTGTTGGATCGTTTTCCAAAACTAGAGGTGAGGGTGCGATTTCTTTATGACCGCGCTTTTTGAAAAATTCTAAGTACTTTTCACGGATTTCCTTTGTTGTCATGGCTAAAGTATAGCATTTTTAGCCACCGTGGGTTTCTATTTTTTTATTTTTACCCAGTATTTCCATAACAGAGGTTAATCTTTCGGGACGAATAAGTCCTCCTCCCAAAATAGAGTCTTCCAAAATAGAATTGAGGCGTTTAATCGCTTTTCTCAAGTCAATAATAATAAGCATCACTTGAAACCCAACAATAACTAAAAGGACTGTAAGACTTATTACTACTACGACTAATAGTGTTTGTACGTTATCCATAATGATTTATCATTATATAAAATTCATCCTTAGAGATTCTTTGAATCGCTTAATCTCCTGACAGAATTTTATATGCTTTCTATTACTCAACCTTTATTTTACGCGAAATGATTGTTACTTTACCAGAGCGGGATGATGCAACAATCGTAACCTCTTTAGTTTCTTTTGTAACTTCAATAGTATAAGAGAATTTACCATCATCGTTGACTGTAATTGGTTGATTATTAATAACTATTTTGGCATCGCTATCGGTAGTACCAAAAACAACAACCGAACTGCCACTTACTGTCTGGTTTTCCTTTGGACTCTCAACAGTTAAAGATGGCGGGGAAGTAAAGCGAACATATTGAAAACCTAAATAACCAAAAAGGGAAATTAAGACTAAAGAAACCCCCAAGACAAAAGTTAACTTTGGACTCCAAACAAATTTTCGGCTAACATCAGGCTTTGGAACAATGCTAAGTTTTTTAGGCGGATAGTCACGTTTTAGAACCGCAACCGCTAATTTTGGATCAACCTCAAGCGCCATAGAAATACTTTTTACAAACCCGAGAACTGTAGGGAATGGCGGCAACTCGTCCCAGTTTTCCTTTTCTATCGAGTCAATAAAGTTGGACTTTATCTTGGTCATTCCCTCAACATGTATTTGAGAATAACTTTTTGTGACACGAGCACTTTTAATTATCTGGCCGATTGTATTCATAATATTTATATAGATATCACTGTTGGGCAGGAGGGTTACCTAGGGTACTTAAAAATTCTTCTGCGTTTGTAACTAATACTTCGCGGGCTTTACTGCCTCCCTCACTTGCAGAAACGACACCCGAAGCCTCAAGTTGATCCATAATTCTGGCAGCTCTAGCATAGCCAATTGAGAGTCTGCGCTGGAGGAGCGACGAGGAAGCTTTATCGTACTGGCAAACAACTTTTACAGCCTCTTTAAAAAGTTCATCAATGTCCCCTGTTACTCCACTTATTGTTACCGTTCCTTTTTTAGCCATCGTTGTAACTTCATCGGTGTACTGAGTAGGAATTCCCTGGTTTTTAATAAACGCTACCAAAGCATTTATTTCTTTGTCATTTACAAATGCTCCTTGAATCCTCATTGGTTTGGCTTGCTCCGGAGGAAGGAATAACATGTCCCCTTTACCTAATAACTTTTCTGCTCCTTGAGTGTCTAAAATAACGCGTGAATCAACTTGGGAGGCAACTGCGAATGCAATTCTACTTGGAACATTGGCTTTAATAAGTCCAGTAATTACGTCGACTGATGGCCTCTGGGTAGCCAAGACCATGTGAATGCCGGTGGCCCTGCTCATTTGGGCAATTCTTGTAATTGCATCTTCAACTTCAACTGGTGAAAAAAGCATGATGTCCGCAAGTTCGTCTATAAATAAAACTATATAAGGAAGAGCTTGGAAACCAGACATTTCGTTGTAGCCATCAATATTTCTTGCCCCAGCTTCTGCAAAAAGTTTGTAGCGTCTATCCATTTCTGCCATTACCCAACGCAATGCCGAAATAACTTTTTCCGGCTCTACAATCACAGGGGAGAGAAGATGCGGAATTCCGTTATAACCGGTGAGCTCGACCCGTTTAGGGTCAACTAAAATTAATTTAACTTCGGTTGGAGCTGCGCGGAAAAGAATTGAGGCAAGAAACGCATTTATACAAACAGATTTACCCGACCCTGTTTGGCCTGCAATAAGTACGTGAGGCATTCTTGCAATGTCAGCTACAACCGGTTTACCAGAAACATCTAAGCCCAAAGAGACCGCCAATTTTGATTTGTGTGAAGACATCTCTTCAGATGCCAACATTTTTCTTAAGGAAACAAATTCTGCGGATCTATTTGGAAGTTCAATTCCAACTAAAGAACGACCCGGAATTGGAGCCTCAATTCTTATGGTTCCATTTGGAGCTGCTAAGGAAAGAGCTAAATCACGCTCAAGACCAGTGATTTTACTAAGCTTAGTACCAAGTGCAACTTCCAAAGCATATTGGGTAACTGCAGGGCCCAAATTAACCTCAACCACCTTGGCGTCTATTCCAAAAGATTCCAAAGTTTTTTCGATTGTTGCCGCGTTACCTCTAATATCCCCACGCTCTGCCTTACCCATTTCGGTTTCACTAAGTAAATCTAAACTCGGATATTTCCAAATTAAATCTTGTCCAGGAACATTACTTACCAATTTTTGTTCAAGTGGCTCTTTGTTAGCATTACTTGCCGCAGTAATTGGCTTAGGAGAATTTACATTCATACTTCCGTCTCCGGAAAGTTTTAATTGCCCTTTAGAAAATGTTTTTGCACCAAGCCCGCCAATTTTCATTTGGCTTGTTCCAAAAATATAGCCGCGCACTACTTCCCACCAAGATTTAAATACTTTATAAACAGCTTCGATTGATGTATTAAATAAAACTATCAAGCCAACAAAACTGGTTCCAATTAAAATAATTGCAGCCCCAACTTTAGTGACTAGTGCAGCTATACCCTCCCAAGCTGTTAAACCGAAAACACCGGCACGGCCCAGGGTCATTATAGAAACAAAAAAAAGTAAGCCTCCAACAATTACATTTGGTTGACCAAGAGGGAATTTAATTTTGGTCATAAGAAACGCGAATGCTAAAAATAGGAATGGTAAAAATATTGAGGACCAGGAAAAATAAGTTACAAGGATGTCATTAAATTTAAGTAGGATTGCTCCCTGCCTGGAAAAAGAAATGAGAATGAGTCCCGCAACAGCAAAAAAGAATATTTGAGCAATAGAAAATGTAGTTTCTTTTTTAAGTTTTAACTTAAAACCCCGTTTTGTAAATCTTTGTCTTTTTTTAAGTTTACTCATGGCAGACACATTATATACATAGAAGGCAGCCAGTGGCTAGTCATTTGTTTTTGACAGGTTTTTAATTCTTCCAAGCGTCTGTAAAGACTCCATGCCGAGATGGGTGAGTACCAAAGAGCAAAAACTTGTTAGACGAGGGCTTGACCCGAGGAGAGGTTTTTGTATAGTACGAACGAATTGAGAAATGGATGATGAACAGAGAGCGCGTCCTTTCTTCCTAATACTTCTTTGGACGAGCAAAGAAGTATTAAATTAAAGTTTGGAGAAGCAAGAAAAGAAAGTTACACTTCAACAACCACAGGTAAAATCATGGGGTGACGACGGGTTTTATCAAAGAAATATTTTTCCAAAAACTGATTCGCGGTATTTTTAACAATTGCAGGGTTTTCTAATTTTTTACTTTGAAGGGACCTATCAAGTTCGATTGCGGCATCGTCAAGTACTCCACCATAGCCTGGTTCAAAAACAAATCCGCGGCTAGTAAGCTCCGGTCTGGCTACAATCTTTCCATTTCTATTAACTTTAATTGCGGCAACAACCACTCCTTCTTTGCCTAGTGCTGTTCTATCTTCAAGGACAACTTTACCAATATCCCCAATCCCAAGTCCGTGAACCAAAATCTCTTTAACTTGAATTGATTCCCCACGCCTAGCCTCCCCATTTTCAAAAATAACACTTTCTCCGGGCTTAAGCCTGAAAACGTTTTCGGTTTTTGCTCCAGTGGAAACTGCAAGTTTTTCGTAAGACTTCATGTATCTAATTGTTCCACCTGTTGGAATGTAATATTTAGGTTTAACAATCTTGAACAATTCTTTAATGTCTTCCTGGCCACCATGTCCCGAAACATGCAAGCCTTCATTCAAATCGTAATAATGAACATCAACCCCAAGGTCTATTAAATGGTCAACTATAAAATCCTGGCTTTCTTTGGAATAAGCGGGACCAGGGTCGGCAGAGAAGATAAAAGTATCGCCCTTTTTGGCTTCGACTTTTTCGTGTTCACCCAAAGCAAGTCTATAAACAGAACTGCCAGGTTGGCCATAACATCCAGCGATAATATATATAAGTTTACTTGGGTTATATTTTGAAGCTTCCTTTAAATCAATTATTTGATCAGGTAAATATTTTAAATAGCCAAGTTCGTGGGCAATATCAATTTTACTTTGAATAGACCTGCCAACAAGAATTACTTTCCTATTCACTTTTTGTGCAACGTGGAGCATTTGTTGGAATCTGCCAATACTTGAGCTGATTGCCGTCATATAAACCGCCTGATGCGCATCTTTTGTAATGTTAAATATATTGTCTTCAATTGGAAGTCCGCTTGGGGCCATTCCTGGAGAATTAGATCCAAGGCAATCCGACATTAAACATAAAACTGGTTTTTCTGCGGCCAGCTGTTTAGATTTTGGAATATCAAAACTCATCCCGTCGGCGGAAGTCTGATCCATTTTGTGTTCCGCAACATGGAAAATTCTGCCTTCTGGGGTATCAATTACAAGCCCAACTGTATCCGGCACCGAATGGGTCACACGGAATGAACTAATCTTAAAAGGCCCAACCTCAAAGACGTCCCGGTCAGGATTAAAAGAATTTAATTTATAATCCATAACTTTATAGTCTTTAAATTTAACTTTCAAAAATTCTCGAACGAGGGGGGTGCACCAAATGGGAGCGCTTAATTCTTTTAAAAGAAATGGCAAAGCACCAACGTGATCGTCATGACCTTGGGAAAGCACAATTCCCCTTAATTTACTTTTGTTTTTAACTATGTAGGAAAAGTCGGGTAATACAAGCTCTACGCCCGGCATTTCCAAATCCGGAAAACCAACTCCACAGTCAACGATCATCATATCGTCGCCGTATTCATAAACGTAGAGATTTTCTGTTACGTCAATTGTTCCCGAGAGGGCAATGAATTTAAGTGTGGGTTTCATATTAAATTTGTTTGTTCAGCCTCCACTATATCATCTTTTGGTTTAAATATCGTGGCCAGTATATTTTTGAGTTCAACAAAATCCCGTTTTTCCGACTCTAAAATATTTCCATTCCTAAGCGCCGCCGCAGGGTGATACATCGGGATAACTGTTAGCCATTTACCATTAAATGGTTTTTCAAACTTCTTGCCATGAACCCCCGAAATAAAAACATCGGGCAAAAACTTGGCCATTGAAAACCTCCCTAATGTGATTATTACTTGTGGGTTTATTATTTTAATGATTTCATCTAAATATTTTCCGTAAGCTTCAATTTCGTTAGGGAGCGGATCGCGATTTTCCGGCGGCCTATGGTGAACAATATTTGTTATAAATACGTTCTTTCGTTCCAAGCCCGCCAGGGGAAATAGTTTATCCAGAAGTTTCCCCGCCTGTCCCACAAATGGAATTCCCTGCATGTCCTCGTTGTGGCCTGGGCCTTCCCCAATGCATAAAATCTTAGCTTCCGTATTACCCACACCAAAAACTAATTTGTTTGCAACTTTTTTGAGAGGGAGAGAGTCATCCTTCTCCATTTTTTCTTTGAGTTTGTGAAGTTCTTCAAATTTGCTCATTCTTCGTTTACGAATTCTATTGTACCAGAGGTGGTCTCAAAAACTGCAAAATTAATTCCATTGATTATAGCCCCAGGCCTAACAAATTTTGTAAAATTCACCATTTTTTCTTCTTTGGAATGATAGTGCCCAGAAAAAACAAACTTAAATTCATATAATTTTTCGTTTTTTAAATTAGCTTGGTGAATAACTCCGATTTTAACGCCGTCCAAATTTAGTTTTAGAAGAAATGGATCAAATTTTTTGGCTTGGAATTTTAAAGTATCTTCAATGTTTGAGTCCACATCAGCATTCCCAAGAACCGCATAAAGTGGAATTCCAAAAGATGTAACAGTTTCGACTGATTCCTTGTTATCCCAATCACCGCAGTGAATAACTGCCTTAATGCCCGACTTCTTTGCAATCTCCATCACAGCTTTGAGATTGGCAATATTTCCATGAGAGTCTGAGATTATTAATATTTTCACTGATCTATTCTACTCTATTACGTAGGCAAGAAAGTTTTGACGTTTTCGGGGGTAATGTCCACCTCTTTTGCTTTACCTTCAACAATTTGCCTGGCAACTTTCCTTACAATGCCATCAATATTGCGCTCCAGTGTACGGATTCCGGCATCATAACCCAAAGGGCGCACAACACTCGCCCAAACGTCATCGCTAATTTTAAGAGTTCCATCTGGAAGGCCCGATGCTTTCATAGCAGCTGGCAAAATATATTTTTGGCCTATGATTATTTTTTCCTGATCAGAATAACTTGGCATGCTAATAGGCTCCAACCTATCCATAACTGCTGTAGCAATATTAGTTGTATTATTTGCGGTTGCAATAAATAAGGCTTCCGATAAATCAAACGGGAAATCAATATAGTGATCGTTAAATGCATAATTCTGTTTGGGGTCCAAAAGTTCCACAAGTACACCCATGATCGAGGCTCTACCTTGATCGGTAACCCTATCGATTTCATCTAACAATATTACCGGGTTTCTGCTTTGAGTGTCCCTTAAAGCTTTAATTACTTTTCCAGGTTCTGCTTCCGCATGCATTCTTGACTGACCTCGAAGATCCAAAGGGTCTCCCATTCCACCAAAAGGAATACGGGCAATGGGCCGCCCCAAAGCTTCCGCAATTGAATAGGCAATTGTAGTTTTACCAGTTCCAACCAAACCCACAAAACAAAGAATTGGAGCTCTATAAATATCTTTACTCTCACCTTTTTCCTGTTTTAACTTCATTACACTCATATATTCCAAAACACGCGTTTTAATATCATCCAAACCATAGTGGTGCATCTCTAGTATTTTTTTGGCGTTTTCTAAGTCCAAAGTATCTTGTGTTCTTTTATTCCAAGGAAGGATAGTAATCCAATCAATATATTTTTCTATGCTATCGAATTCAGGCAAAAATGATGGGGAATTTGTAAGTTTGGTTAATTGGTTTAAGCGGATTAGAACAATATCACGAAGTTTATCCGGCAGATCAGCTTTTTTAATTCTATCAATTAAAACTGTAATTTCTTGGGAGGCAGAATCCATATATTTAGTATACAACGAATGGGGTCATCGACCATCGACACAGGCTACATAAATGTAGCCGAGTGTATATGGGCCAATTTGCGGAGTTTCTCCCAAACCGATTCGCCTTGAAAAATCACTGAAACTATATGCGGCAGGCTGCTCCACAATACACCTTGTTCCAATAGAATTCTCAAAAGCTTTAATATTTATACTAAACCCATTGTCATAACCATAAATGTCCATCTTGGAAAATGATTTGTTAATTTTGAATCCACTTCTTTCAAAGGCAGATCCCAAATCTTGATATACTTGATTAACGTAAGGTATATTTTCTACGTCATACTTCCCGACATCTTCAGGTTTAAGGGGAACACCTATGTAAACATAATCGGATTTACTACTTAAGTCGATTTCTTTCCCACTTGAGTCGATCCAATAGAATAAATTTTCATGGTTGGGATCAACTAAATACCTACCGTTTAATAAATGTGTAATGTCAACAAGCGTTACTCCAAAGGCGTCTTGGCGGGTAAATTTAAAATTGCTTGGAATAACTGATTCATTAGATTGGCCTGTTGGAATTTTATATGTGTTGTTTACAAGATTTACATAGTTCTTTAATTCAGAATTTTGAATATATTCGTATATCGAAAATAAAGTTAGGCAAACAAAAACCAACACGTAAATCAATTTAAAAATTTTCTTATTTGCAGATACCATGCTCTAGTCTAACATCTTTGAAATCATGTATTGAAGAAGTTATCTGCTGAAGTCTTTACCTGCATCACTTGTGAGTCGTGAGGTTGGGAAATGTGGGCCACCACTGCCACCACGATCATCTCTATTAAATCCTCCACTTGAACGTCCACCACCAAATCCGCCCCTACTCGGGCCCCTGCTAAATCCACCTTCTCGTCTTGGTCCACCAAAACTGGTTCTTGGTGCGCCTCCCCCAAAACCTCCACGGCTTCCTCCACCAAATCCTCCGCGTCCACCACGATCGCCGCCTCTAAATCCACCACTTCTTGGTGGTCTATCTTCTTTTGGTTTGTCTTTAGAAGGATCCATGTTCATGGAAAGATTGATTCTGCCCATGTCATCGATTCTAACTACGCGAACTTTAATTTTGTCTCCAATCTTAACTACATCGTTGGCGTCAGCTACAAATTCCTCACGGCCCATGTCGGAAACGTGTACCATTCCGTCTTTACCTGGCAAAATATTCACAAATGCTCCAAAAGGCATGATTCTTACGACTTCTCCGTCATAAATTTCTCCAGCCATTACTTCTTTTGCAAACCCTTCAACATAAGCAACTGCTTTAGCCATTTGGTCTGGATCTACTCCACTAATTGCAACACTTCCATCGTCCTCGGTATTGAATTCACAACCTGTGTCCGCAGAAAGTTTTTTAACATTCTTGCCTCCTGGGCCAATAAACTCTCCAATTTTATCAACCGGAATTTTTACAACTTTAATTTTTGGTGCAAATGCTGAAACTTGTGCGCGAGGTGTGGCAAGAGTTTCTACAATTATCTTCATTACCTGGGCTCTTGCGTCTTTGGACTGTTCAAGGGCTTTACTTAAGATTTCAGAAGTTAAATTCAAAGTTTTAACGTCAAGTTGAAGTGCTGTAATACCTTTTTCAGTTCCCGCAACTTTAAAGTCCATGTCTCCGTTATAATCCTCAATTCCCATTATGTCGCTTAACACCGCGAATTCTTTTTCGGACTCAATGATTAGTCCCATCGCAATTCCGGCAACAGGGGCCTTAATTGGTACTCCGGCATCCATCAAAGAAAGAGTTGAACCACAGACACTGGCCATAGAAGTTGAACCATTTGAACTCATAACTTCAGAAACTACTCGGATTGCATAAGGGAATTCAGATTTGCTTGGAATAACTGGAACAAGTGCGCGCTCGGCTAATGCACCGTGACCAATTTCGCGTCTGCCTGGATTACCAAACTTTCCTGTTTCACCACTGGCAAAAGGTGCCATGTTGTATTGGTGCATGTAGTTCTTTTCTACTTCTCCTTCGGCGGATTCCAATAGCTGTCCCATTTTTTCAGATCCCAAAGTAGCAACGGACAAAACGTGTGTTTGACCTCTTTTGAAAAGTGCTGAACCATGAACTCTTGGCAAATAACCAACTTGTGCAGAAAGCTGTCTAACTTCTGTTAATTTACGGCCATCTGGGCGTTTGCCTTTTTTAAGAATTTGTTCACGAATAAAGTCCTTTTTAAGATGGTCAACTATTTCGAAAATCCATTTCGCGTCATCTTCTTCTACCTTTTCGGTAACTGCAGCTATTAAATCCTGAAGTTCGTTAGATCTTCCATTTTCAACTTGGACCAAGCTGTCAACTACTTGTGCCATTTTGTCACCAACTAATTTTTTAACTTTGGCTTCTAGCTCTTTGGAAGGCTTGGCCTCTTCGTAAACGTCTCTTTTAACTCCAACCTCTGTTGCCATATCTTCGATCAATTTAAGAACGGCTTTACTTTCTTTTTGTGCGAATTCAATTCCTTTGATTATTTCTTCTTCGGTTACTTCTTTGGCACCCGCCTCAACCATTAAGATTGCGTCTTTTGTTGAAGAAACTGTCAAATCCATTGAACTGGCGTCTAAATCTTTGGTAACTGGATTAATTAAATATTTGCCGTCAACAAGTCCTACTGTTAATGGAGCAACTGGACCTTTCCATGGAAGAGTGGAAACGTGAACAGCAGCAGAAGCTGCAAGTGCACCTAAAATTGCTGGATCGTTTTCCATATCAACGGCCAAAACGGTAACAATGATTTGAACTTCGCGTTTGTAAGTCTTAGGGAAAAGAGGCCTAATTGAACGATCAATTAAACGAGCAGATAAAATTTCTTCGTCGGTTGGTCTGCCTTCGCGTTTAACCCAACGACTGCCTTTAATACGTCCACCTGCATAAAGTTTTTCTTGGTATTCAAGAGTTAATGGGAAGTAATCAAGTTCCCCGCGAAGTGGAGCGGAAGCAACTGTTGCTAAAACTACAGTGTCGCCCATTCTAGCCATAATAGCTCCTGCTGCTTGTTCTGCGAGTTCCCCAGTTGTGAGGGTTAGTGTGCGTCCACCTAATTCTATGGACTTTTCAATCTTTTTCATTTATTTTTTTATAATTTATTATATGAAATTCATCCATTCGCAAACTTGTTTGCAAAATTTATTGATAGAATTCCCTATTTTTCCAATTTCAATTCTGATAGGAGCTGTTTGTAGCGCCCCTCATCCCGTTTCGAAAGGTATGAAAGAAGCCTTCTTCTTTTGGCTACCATCGAAAGAAGCCCGCGCCTTGAGTGAACATCTTTTTTGTGTTCCTTAAGGTGCCCAACTAATTTTTCAATTTGATTTGAAAGGAGAGCAATTTGAACCTCAGGAGAGCCTGTGTCGCCTTTTTCCCTTGCAAACTTTTTAATTATATCTTGTTTTGTATCCTTGGCTAGTGCCATATGTGTGTCATGTGGAACAAAGTGAAGCTATTTCAAGCTAAACCTTGTTAACATCTGTGGGAATAATACCATACCTTGTGGATAAGTTCAAAGGGGAAAGTTATCCCTTATTTTCACTAAATGAATCGGATTGGCCCATTGGTTGAGCTGCACCCTTAAAGACCTTTGGCTGAAGCCAATCGTCAGGCGGATTCTCAAGAACCTCTTCTTTATTCTCAACTTGCTCAAGAACTGGATCTGGATTTGATTCTGGAACCATTTGTGGGACACTCTTAACAGATCTTGGTTGACTAAAAGATTGTGTCGGAATAGATCCAGGTGGAAAAGCGGTTGAAACTAGATTTGTTTTTGGCAATCTTTGGCCACCGCTCCTCATTAACCAAGCAAAAGTTTCGAATGTACCTGGGGTAACCTCACTACTCATAAAACTTTCGCTTCCTTCTTCAATTCCAAATACAAGGTTTGTTGCAATATCGGCATCAATTGGCATGTTATTTTCTTTTATAAGATTGGCAACCAGTTCACTGGTTGTAGCTCCCGGTAAAGCAAATGACATAACATCGCGGTTTAGGGAGAGTGCACGATTGCCAATATGTGCAATTTTTGCGCTAGAAAGTTCGGTGGATTCAAGAATTGGAAAATGAGAACTATTGCCCCCACCGACAAGAATAATAAGATCAGCAGAAACCCCGCTAAAATTTAGATCCATTTGTTCTTTTTGTGGAGCTGTAAAACCAGCTTTAGGGACAACAGTCAAATTAAATTCACCGTTAACTATATCGTAACTGACTTTTTCAATATTGTTTGCGTCATAATCTTTAAACTTAATTGTTAAATTTTTGTTTCCAAGTTCTGTTGTAATCTTGTTTGCCCCAATAATACGGTTCACACCAACCATCATTGGAGTCGGACAAGAAATGGTTACGTTTTTGGTCTCGTGGATGGAAAGATAAAGTGAAAGTCCGGCGGCCACTTGGTCAAAATAAGGTTTTGTTGGCAACAAAACTAGAATTGAGGCGGCAGCATCGGTAAGAGAGGTAAAACTTGTGTCCATTGATCTAGCGAGTGGATACTAACACAACCATACACTTAAAATCAATGGAGGCCTGAATCTATCTTGAAGATAGTTTAAGTAAGTTTTCAAAAGTTTTATTTAAAACACTAGGAAACATGTCATTATAAGCAACGTACTGTTGTCTGGACTCATCGCCACCTGGAACAATGACATCTTCGTGATCCCATCTAAGAGTATTAGAACCATCAACTATAAGAATGGGGACGGGATTGATCGCAAACCCTGTTTTATTCTCCAAACACTAGCACCTTTCTTGTCTAACTCAGACATAAGAACTCTATCTTGAGATTTACCGACAATTAGTTCTAATTTAACCCCTCGGTCTATTAAATCAAATAAGGGCTGAGTATCCTCTATTTTTTCAACTGCATAACGTACAAGCCTCTTTGAACTACTAAGGAGATCTTTAAAATCCTCTTTTGCCAACTCAGAATCAATTGGCGCCATACGAACCCCAAGTCCCACACCTACTGGGTCTTTTAAAAAACGGGAAAATTCATGCAACATATTAGGCGTAATTAAAACATCTTCACGCAAAAGAGTCAATCGGCTACGGGGCAATTATCTACTTTGCTATAGACAAAAAAACATCACCTTTATTAAAATCAAGTTGGGGTTCCATTATTACTCCAAATTCCTCACTTTGGCCGACTGAGGTAACTTCATTCTTTTGCTTGCGAATAGAAACTGCTTTAGCGCGTCCTACTTCTTTTTCACCACGCATAATAACTAGTTTGTCACCTTTACTGATTCTGCCTGTTATAACTTTACTTCCTGCAACTGTTTTGTCGTTAAAAGGAAATGTAGCCAAAACTTCAGCCCGACCAAGCTCAACCACTTTTCCTTTTTTGAGAAGTTCATCGACGGCTTGTAATAATTCGTAAATAATATTAAAGCTTGCCACTTTAATACCCTCAGCATCAGCTAGCCGTGCAATGTCGTTTGTGATTTTTGTTTCAAAAGCAAATATGTAGGCATTGCCAGTTTTAGCATTAATAACATCACTACTTGTAATTTCCCCAACTCCGCTATCAACCACCACAATTTTTGGAGGCAGGGAAGCGATAATTGCCTCCAAGGCTCCGGCGTTACTGGCTTTAATTATTACCGGAATTTCATCATCCTTTAAACGTCTTAAATCAAAACCATTTTTAGGTGCAACTACTTCTTTTAGTGCCACTTGAGCTTTTTTTGTTACTTGGGAACCAACAACTGGCGCTTCACTAAAACCAATTATTTTAGCTGGGAAGCCTGGCAAAACTTCTTTTACAGATTTGCCTTTGTCATCAAAAATTCCCCTTACTTTACACTCAACTTCCTCTGTAAAAATAATGTCCCCAACTTTAATTTTGCCGTTACGAACAACAACAGTTGCAACTGTTCCCATTTTTTCTTTATTTGATTCAATTACAACAGCTTCGAGATCGGCCCCTGTGTCACCTTTAAGGTCAGCTACTTCTGCCATTAAGATAAGCATTTCAAGAAGTTCTGTTATTCCACTACCATTTCTTGCTGAGACTGAAACAAACGGAGTATCCCCTCCGCGGCCCTCAAAAAATATTTGCTCTTTTTCAAGCTGGCCTTTTAAGGCTTCGGCCGAAACTCCGGCAACATCGGACTTGGTTCCCGCAACAACGAATGGAATTTTAGCATCTCTAATAATTTGAATTGCTTCTTTAGTTTGTGGGGCAACTCCGTCGTCCTGTGCCACAACTAAAATTGCAATGTCGGCGACCTTAGCACCACGGCCGCGCATTTTACTAAAAGCTGCATGTCCGGGAGTATCGATGAATGTTATTTTTGCGCCGGTTTTAGTTTCTACTACTGAAGCCCCAATGGCCTGAGTAATTCCGCCGGCTTCACGCGCGGCAACTGAGGTTTTCCTTATGGCATCAAGAAGAGTGGTCTTACCGTGATCTACGTGACCAAGAACTACTACAATTGGTTGCCTGTTTTTCATAATTATTTTGGAAGAGGTGAATTATCATTTAAGTCCTGGGACTTTAGGTTTATCTTCAACTTCCTCTTCTGTTGGTTCCACTTTTTTAACTTTTTTGGCCTTTTTGACTGCTGGTTTTTTTACTTCCACTACTGGTTCAGGTTCTGCAACTACTTCCTCAGTTTTGGTTAATTCGCCGTTTCCTGCGACTTCGATTCTGTAACCTGTTAATTTGGCGGTTAAACGAACATTTTGGCCATCTTTACCAATTGCCATTGAAAGTTGATCTTCAGGAGCCAAAACTTTGGCGGTTTTTGTTTTATTGTCTAAAGTTACACTAACTTCCTCGGCGGGTGATAAGGAAGACTTAATAAGTTCAGAAACGTCAGCGTTCCAAGAAATAACGTCCACTCGTTCACCACCAATTTCGTTCGTAACGGCTTGTACCCTAACTCCTTTTTGGCCAACACATGAACCAACTGGATCTACCCCGGGTTGATTCGAAAATACGGCAATTTTAGTTCTTACTCCGGCTTCTCTTGCGATTGCTCTAATCTCAACTGACTTACTGGAAATTTCAGGGACTTCCCTGGCAAAAAGTTTTTCTACAAATTCCGGAGCACTACGAGACAAAAATATCTCTTTACCTCTTGGAGTTTCGTTAATAGCCTTAATTAAAAATGTTAATCTTTGATTTAAGTTAAGCCTTTCGTTTGGAATCCTGTCCTCAGCAGCCATAATAGCTTCAGTTCTACCCAAGTCCACACGAACGTTTGGCCCGTCAAATCTTAGAATTAAACCAGAAACCAAAGAACCAACTTTTTCTTCAAACTCGTCCATAATTGCGCCTTTTTCGGCTTCTCTTATCTTTTGATGAATTACTTGCTTTGCGGTTTGGGCTGCAATTCTACCAAAACCAGGTGGAGTAACATCGCGCTTTTCTTTTTTGGCTTCTGCCTTTTGTTTTTCTGTGGCGTCCTCTGCAGGAAGCGGCCAGGCAAAAACACGAGTTTCGCCGTTAACCGGGTCAAGAGTTGCATCATAATCAAAAGAATCGACTTCAATTCCCTGCTCCCTTGCATCCCTTTTATAGGCTGCGACTATGGCCTCTTTAATTGTTGAGAGAATTACATCAGGATCAAGTCCTCGCTCTTGAGCGATTGCTTTTAATGCCTGACTAAATTCTGTTCTTGGTGAGTTGTTCATATTGGTTAACAAAAAAGGCGGGCCTTATTCCCGCCAAATGACCCTTTCTGGTTTCAATTTTAGCCTAGAAGCTAACTTAAGTCAATCAAGCCTCGTTTCTTACAAGCATTTCGGGACCTGTAATTAAAACCGGAGGAATCAAATTTGTTTCGATTGTCATCAGCCAATCATTTAAGCGACGATCTGTAATCGCTAAATGTGGTTTGGTTAAAAAAATTTGGAGTTCTTTTAGGGCATTAAAAACTACTTGCCTATTCTCTTTCTCAACCCGAAACTCAAATCCAGTTAAAAACTCATCATCTGCAGCCACATAGCCATCTTTGACGCGTACTTCATTTATTGGACGGATTGTGTATTTATCGGGTCCACTGACTAATTTAATCTGTATTCTCTCTGCCATTAAATGTGGAATATACCAGCTGAGGCTACCTAATTCAAGGCCGAGAAGTTAAAGACCTGAATCCTTCATCTCATCAACTAAGTTTTTCTGATCCTTATTCAGTTTTTCTGGGATAATCACATTGATTCGAACATATTCATCACCCTTACCACGCCCATGTAAATGGGTAACACCCTGTTCCCTTAACCGCATCATTGTTCCGCTTTGAGTCCCTGGGCGAACTCTAATTTTGACTTCAGATTCAACAGTTGGAACTTTAATTTCCCCTCCTAGTACTGCCATGGAAAAAGGAATAGCTATTGTTACATAAATATCATCGTCTTGCCTCTCAAAAAGTTTGTCGGGTTTAATGTTTACAGAAAGTCTAAAGTCACCAAAGTCAATTGTTGCTCCTTCATAGATCCCTGCCGGGATCTTGATTTTTCTTTTCTTGCCGCCAATTCCAACTTCTTTACTTACACCCTTAATAGCCTCCATAAAACTTATACTAATAGAGTAGCGTTGTACTTGCTGACGGCGAGATTGTTGGCCAAAAGGACTGCCGCCACCAAAAAAGGATTCAAAAATATCAAATGGATCGCCAAAATCCATGTTTCCAAATGGATTTTCCCCACCAGTTGAATAAGTGTATGTAAAAGGTGATCCTTGGCCTCCTGCAAATGGATTGCCACCGCCGGGGAAGCCTTGTGGGCCTGCACTACCAAACTGATCGTACTGAGATCTTTTATTTGAATCAGAAAGAACTTGGTATGCCTCGTTTATTTCTTTAAACCTTTTCTCAGCCGCTACTTTATCCCCCTTATGAGTATCTGGATGCCACTCCAAAGCTTGCTTACGGTAAGCTTTTTTAATTTCATCAGCCGAAGCAGATTTAGAAACTCCAAGTATGTCGTAGTAGTCAGTCTTAGCAGCCATAATTAATTAGTGCTAATTATAGCCAGCATTGAAGATTTTGACAAATACCCTTTCCGTTGTAGAATCTAGCCATGACAAAAGAAACTGATAAAAAAGGCCATTCGAAGTTAGTCGAAGATCCAAATTACCTCGCGTACAAAAACCAAGAAGCACAATTAAAATTGGAGCACATGGGGAAATGGGTAGCATTTTCAAATGGAGAATTGGTTGGAGTACAAGATACCGAAGAAGAAATATTAGAACTGGCCGACAACATTCTCCCAAACGGTTCTGTCCGTATACATCAAATAGTTGAAATCCAGCCTGTAATAAGCCTTGGCGGACCAAAAATTAAATAAACTTATGAAAAGGGAAAGAATACAGAACACTCAGGAGCCAATTACTGCAGAGGAACTAATTAAGGCGATGGAAAGAATCAACTTGGGCCCTCAAGGAGAAGATGTAAACCAAAGCAATGCAGAAGTAATAGCCGCCCGCAGAATAGTTGACATTTTTATAGGTCAGGCTGTTGGTGACAAAGAAAGTAAGGAACGAAAAGAGATGGTGAACGATGCCCTAGGAATAGATGTTGTTGATCGATCAAGTGTTACTGAATTTACAATCGATGGTAAGAGAAAAACTGGAATAATTGCTACAACCAGCTACGGTACTGGATTGTCACGCCAAGAAAAAACTCCAAGAGATTTAAGTAAACGGATTTAGAAACTCCCAAAATATCATAGTAGTCAGTTTTTGTTGCCATGAAGCTATTTTATCGTTAATACCCAGAAGGAAAAGTGTCAAGGAGTGTCGTGTTTTTCCAATACTTGAGCCCTTCTTCTCCTGACTTCATTTCTCTCATGCCTTTCTCGTCTTTCTTCGATAATTCTTCTATGAGTTATTCTTTCTTGTGTTCTTTGCGTTATAAGGCTCGGGGTCACATCAATTATTGGTTTGTTTTCTAATTTATTGACAACAGATATCACAAATCTTGTAGCTCCATTTTTCCATGAAATTGACTGGCCTTCTATATTTTCCCGTAAAAAACTTTCTATTGACATTTTTACTCTACGACTTCGCCCTCTTCAACTTTCTCGTCTTTTTTGTCAGATTTTTCTTCTCCTTTGGACTCCTCAGGACCTCCGGCTTTTTCCTCTTTTCCTTTGTCCGCATACATAGCTTCTCCAACTTTGGAAAGCTCGTCGCTTAATTCTTTTGTTGCGGTTTCAATATCTTCTTTACTAGAATCTTCTTTTCCGACAACTTCTTTAAGAGTTTTTATTTTCTCTTCAACTTTTTCTTTAACATCTGCCGGAGCTTTATCTCCTGCATCCTTAAGTGCTTTTTCTGCAGTTGCGATTAAGGCGTCGGCATTATTTTTGGCTTTGATTGACTCAGCTTTCTTTTCGTCTTCTTCTTTGTGTTTTTCAGCTTCCTCCTGCATTCTTTTAACTTCGTCATCGCTTAGGCCAACCGCACCTGTAATCTTAATGTTTGTGGTTTTACCGCTGGCTTTGTCTTTAGCAGTAACAGTTAAGATGCCGGATGCATCCATATCAAAAGTAACTTCAACTTGTGGAACTCCGCGCGGGGCCGGTGGAATTCCGTCTAAAGTAAAAGTTCCCAGCGTTTTATTGTCAGCACTAAGTGGCCTCTCGCCTTGAGTAACTACAATTTGAACTTGTGTTTGATTATCTGCGGCTGTAGAAAATGTTTCGGTTTTACTGGTTGGAATAGTGGTATTCCTTGGAATCATTGGTGTAGCCACTCCTCCAAGAGTTTCGATTGCTAAAGTTAATGGAGTAACGTCGAGTAGTAAAATATCTTTAACTTCCCCGCCCAAAACTCCACCTTGAATTGCTGCTCCAACAGCAACAACTTCGTCTGGATTAACTGATTGGTTCGGGTCGCGACCAAAAAAGTTCTTAACTGTCTCAACTACTTTTGGCATACGGGTCATTCCTCCGACCATAACTACTTCATTAATATCGTGTGCATCTAGTTTTGCGTCCTTAAGACAAGCTTCGACTGGTTTAATTGTTTTTTGAATTAACTCTTCAACCAAGCTTTCCATCTTGGCGCGAGTTAGCTTCATGGTTAAATGAAGCGGTTGGCCATCTTTTTGAGTAATGTAAGGCTGATTAATTTCTACTTCGTTTGCGGCAGATAGCTCAATTTTTGCTTTTTCTGCGGCGTCTCTGACTCTTTGATAAGCCTGTGTATCGGCTTTTAGGTCAATTGCGTTCTCTTTTTTGAATTCAGAAACTATGTAGTCAACAATCTTGGCATCAAAGTCATCTCCACCTAAATGAGTGTCGCCGTTGGTTGCTTTAACCTCAATTACGCCGTCTCCAATTTCAAGAATGGAGATATCAAAAGTTCCACCACCCAAGTCATAAACCGCAATTTTTTCGGCCTTTTTCTTATCTAGTCCGTAAGCTAAGGCTGCTGCAGTTGGCTCATTGATAATGCGTTCAACTGTAAGCCCTGCAATCTCCCCGGCTTGTTTAGTGGCCTGCCTCTGGGCATCGTCAAAATAGGCGGGAACTGTGATAACTGCTTGAGTTACCTTCTCCCCTAAGTATTTTTCGGCGTCTGCCTTAAGCTTCATTAAAACTCTAGCGCCAATTTCTTGCGGGGTATAGTTTTTACCTTCAATTTCGATGTCGGCCATGCTGCCTTTGCCGCTAACTACTTTATAAGGAACCATCTCGATCGTTCTTTTGACTTCTGGATCTGTGAACCTTCTACCCATCAAGCGCTTTGCAGAATAAATTGTATTTTTGGAGTTTAAAATCATTTGCCTCTTGGCAACGTCACCTACTAAGTTTTTAACAGGTTCAACAACAGAAGGAGTGGTATTACGGCCTGTGTCGCTGGCGGAAATGACCACAGGCCTCCCGCCTTCCATTACGGAAAGTGCTGAATTTGTTGTACCTAAATCAATGCCGATTATTTTTCCCATCTTATTTTAATTATTAATTATAAACCTTAACTTTTGCAAACCTTAATATGTTACCGTCTTTATATTTCCAACCTGTTACCAACACTTCTGCAATCTTTCCTGATTCTCCACCTTCTACTGTTTCTATTACTTCCTCTAACTCGTGATTAAACTCATCCCCAACTTTGGGTGTTATTTCTTCAACCCCCTCTTCGTTTAAAACTTTTTTAAATTCTAAAGTTGCAATTGCTAAACCTTGATCTTTAAGGTGCTCCTGCGCCTTCTCGAGCATATCAAGAATTGTCAAAAGCTTGGTTATAATAGTCTGAGAAGAAAACTTTATCCAGAGAGTCTTTTCCACATCTGTTCTTCTTCTAAGATTATCGTAATCAGCTAAAGCCCTTGCAAGTTGGCTTTTTAAAGCCTCTGTCTCATTATTTTCGACTTTTTTGACTTTTATTTTGTTAGCCATTTGCTACTTCTTGTATTAAATTACCAAAATATCTAAGGATTGGAATAACTGTTGAATAATCCGCCCTTGCTGGGCCGATCACTCCTAAAGCGCCCGGATTACCATGAATTGTAAAATGTGTTGAAACAATCCCTGTCGGCATTAATTCCGGCCAACCAATTTCTTCTCCAAATAAAACGTCGAGTGGAGAGGTTGACCCAAATCCAAAAAACAATCTATCCATTTTATCAAATTCCTCAAATATTGAAAAAAGGCTTTGGCAAACTGCCATCTCCGAAAACTCAGGGTTATTAAAAATATAACTATGTCCTGCATGCCAAAATTTATCTTTTTTACCTTTTAGGGCGGCAACTGCCAAAGATTTGGTTCTAGAAGCAAGTGCGCGTGTCGCCTCATCCATTAGATCATCGATTTGATTTCTACTATCCCAAACTTCTTCTTTGGCTTTAACTTCGTCAACTAAACTCATTTGTTTTTCCTCCATAAGCTGATCAATATAAAACTTAAGAGCGATTGGGGTTGGAACACGGCCTGCAGAAGTATGAGTTTGTTTTAGATAGCCAGATTTAGTTAGGGCTACCATTTCGTTTCTGATTGTAGCTGGGGAGACGCCAAGATTGTATTTTTTGTCCAAATTTTCACTTCCGACCGCCTCAGCAGTTTTAATATACTCATCAATAATGGTTTTTAGAAGTGATGTTTGCCTGGCTGTAAGTCCGTCCGTCATATTGTGTGTTCACACTACTGTGATTAGCACTAATATACAACGAGTGCTAAAGAGTTGTCAAGTACTTTACTGGCCCTGAGTATCTGGGGTAATTGGGGTGACTGGCTCCTCTTCTTTTTGGGGAATTCCCGGAATATTTCTTTTAGTAATAAACTTTCTGATTGCATCAACAAAGTAACGGGCTTCATCGATTCTTAATATGAGTGCTATAACTACATAGATAGTCATCCCGATCAAAAATGCCAGTACCGTCAGAATCAAAACATTTATTGTGTAGCGGGTATCGAGTACAAAGTTTTCAAAAGGAATACTCGAACTCGCCTGAATTTGGTTTAGGAATGATAACCTCTTAACCCAAACTGACTGATCGAAGAATTTTATTAGAAAGAACATTGCAGATCCGGAAAAAAATGTTGCTACTGAAATCTTTAAAATGTGGATCCAGAAATTGTTATTTACAATCGACCCAATTCGTTTATGAATCAAGGTCAAAAGAATTATGGCTTCAACATAAGTACTAAACGCAAAAGAGGCCGCGAGTGCCCAAACAGGAAGATTAAAACCTTTAACTAAAACGAAGTCCCCCAACACCAAAAGCCCGAGGCCAATAAAAGAAACTATAACAGGAGTCTTTGTATCCCGTAGGGCAAAGAACGCTCGTGCCAAAATCGATATTAATGTTTGAGTAATAATAGCGATACCATAAACTGAAAGGATAGTTCCGGTTTGTACGGTTGCATCCCAATCAAAAATTTTAGTTCCATAAACCAAACGGACTATTGGGATTCTTAAAACAATTAAGGCTGCTGAAAGTGGAAGTGTTAAAAATATTGCTTGAAAGACACCGACATGTAAAATTCTTCTAAACTCCCTTTTATCCCCGTCTGCCCTAGACAAAAGCGGTAAAACAGCCTTGGCAAGAGAAGTTCCTATTAAAGTTACCGGTAAAAGTTGAAGAGTATTAGCAAAAATGTAATACGTATAGGAAGCTTGAGAAATTATGGATGATAAAAAAAGCTCAGTTGTTTTACCTATCTGGTCGAATGCCAAATCAATTATTCTTGGAAGGGCTAGTGTGCCAACTTTCTTTACGCCATTGTCGGGTTTTAAATCCCAAATAAATCTAAAACCAAGTTTCCTTGAAAGCGGATATTGAATCAAAAAGTGTGCTGCTGCTCCAATTACTACTCCAACAGCCGGAGCCATGAGGCCTAAATAGGGAGTTAAAAATATTGTTCCCAAAATAATGCCGATGTTATAGAAGATTGGAGCTAAAGCGGGAACCAAGAATCTTCTTAAAGATTCAAGTACACCAGTTAAAACATAACTTACAACAAAAAATCCCTGAGCGATGAATAAAACCCTGGCTAGCATTGCAATCTGTGTATTTTGGGAAGCGCTATAGCCGGGGGCAATAAGTGAATAAATCTGAGGAGCCCAAATTCCCATCATAATGGCAATTATTCCAAAGGCTAAAATCCCAATAGTTACAACTCTGCCGGCAATTTGCCAGGCACGGTTTTTACCTTCACGAATAGCCTTAGTAAAAACCGGTATAAAAGCAGATGAAAAAGTACCAAAAACTAAGATCTCAAAAATAGAGTCTGGAAGCCTGAAGGCGGCAAAAAATAGTGATAAATCTGTTGGAGCAAAATAGTTGGCTAAAACCCTCTGCCTAATGAGACCCAAAACACGGCTAGCAACAATCATAATCATAATTAAGGTTGCCGCAGAAAGAACAGTGTTTTGCTGCGAATTAAGAAGCTTCTTGCCTTTTGTAATTAAATCTTCCATTTTAGCTTTGTTTCGATTATACTGCGCTCATGCCAGTTACGAAAACAGCCAAAAGAGCTTTAAGGGGAAGCCGTGCAAAAGAGATAGTCAACAAACTTACCATAAGCAAGCTCGAGGCCGCCATTAGAGTTGCCCGAAAAACTAAAAGCCAAGACAAGGTAGTTAAGGCTGTTTCTTTGGCAGACCGCGCCGCTAAAAGGAAGGTTATACATAAGAATAAGGCCGCAAGAATCAAATCTCAAATGGCCAAACTGATGACTCTAAAAACTCCAGCAAAAACGACTAAAAAGAAGGTCTCTTCTAAGAAGGTTTAATTCGCTTCTAACACCTGTTTTCATATGCTATATTGATACTGAACTACGTTCCAAATTTTTAATTGAGCGTAGCGATTGGTATGGCAAAAAACAAATCAGTTAATTTATTACCACAAGAAGAATTTGATACTTCAGTTTTAGGCAGAACTCTGAAGTGGGCCATGGGGAGTTTTAGAATTATAGTCATATTAACAGAGATGATTGTTATGGCAGCATTTCTTTCCCGTTTTTGGCTTGATGCCCAAAACTCAGATCTCAGTCAATCTATTAAAAATGCTTCAGCCCAAATACAAGCGCAGAGTAATTTCGAAAAAGAGTTTAGAGGGGTTCAACAAAAATTAAATATATTTAAACAAATCGCAAGTGCAAAACCTGCAAGCGGAAAGGTTGAGCTGATTGCAAGTAAAACTCCGACCGATTTGACACTTTCTTCAATTAGCGTTCAGGAAAATTTGGCCCAAATAAAAGGTACTTCAACAAGCGAAATCGGAATTACACAGTTCATAAGTAATTTGGAAGCCGAACCTACCTTTAAAAAGGTGGAGTTGGGATCGGTTGGATCGTCCGAACAAAATCAGACACTAATAACTTTTTTTATTAGTGTTACCTTTTAAAATATGGCACTTGGATGGCGAGGACAATACTATCGTTATAAAGATTTTTTTCTAAATATAGTTGCGCTTTACAAAGAGAGGCGGGACTTGAGGGCGTTTTTGGAAGTAATTTTGTCTCTTTCAACAGTAATTATATTTATCATCTTTGCTCTTAAACCAACCGCTCTAACCATTATAAGTTTATATAACGAAATTAAGGATAAAAGAACAACTCTTGAAGCCTTAAATCAAAAGATATCTAATTTACAAACAGCAAATAATATTTTTAAACAAAATCAAACAGTTATCCCTGACATCGATGCCGCAATATTTGATAGTCCAGAACCAGATACTATTTCCAAACAAATTTTGGGTCTTAGCGCAAAGGATTCGGTATCTATAGTGGGGATTTCAGTTGGACAAGTGGTTCTTCTGGGGAAAAACACCCTTCCTAAAGCTACAACTGATTTAAAACCTCTTCCCGGAAACGCCCTGGCAATGCCCGTATCAATAAGTGTAAAGGGAACATACTCAAACTTACTTGCTTTTACTAAAGATTTTGAAAATTTAAGAATACCATCTAAGGTTGATTCTCTGGCACTTAACTCTTCCCAAACTCAAGAAGGGAGCGTGGTTATTGGTACTGTAACAGCAAGAGTGCCGTATTTGGGAGTAATACAATGAATAAAACAAAATTACCTAGCTTAATACCAATTTTAATACTTACCTTGGTCACAGTTGTGATGTGGGTTTCGTTTGATGTTTATAGAGCCTTTAATAAGCCTGTTGAGACTAAAATTCCTGTCACTGTTTCTGAGCCACTCACGCCATCCCTTGACAAAGATGCAATCAAACAAATTGAGTCGCGTAATTATTTAGATGATTCACAAATTCCTGAAAACATAATTAGTTCATCACCGATTCCAAGTACCAACTTACCAAGCCCTACCCCAACCGCAACAATAGAAGCTAGCGCTACTCCCACTAATGCGTCGGGTTCAGCAGTAACACAATGAAGAAAAAATCTACAATTCCAACAATTTTAGGAATACTTGTACTTCTTGTGGGCCTTTTTGCTGCTGTATTTTTTTTAAGAAATGCCCAAGTCTTTAGAATCGGGGCAAGTGCAGAGGCCGCTCCAAAAGATATTAGAGTAGGCAATATCACAGATAATTCGGCTACAATTTCTTGGACTACAGACAAGGCGACATCTGATTTTATTGAATGGGGAAATTCAGCCGGAAACACCGGTAAAGTTGAAAGTGAAGATTCAAACAATCAAAAATATTTTAGCCATAGCATTTCTTTAACAGGTCTTTCTGGCAATACAAACTATTTTTATAAAATAAATTCAGATGGGACAACTTTTGATAACGGAGGGATTCCTTGGCAGTTAACTACGGGTGCAAGTCTTAGTATTAATAAAGCGTCTGTTCTTCTTTCGGGAACTGTAATAAATGCAACAGGAACTCCGGAGAAAAAAGCTTTAATTTATGCAAACGTTGGGGGCTATCTTTTATCCACCCTAACTTCTGATACAGGAAATTTTGTTTTTCAGCTTGGGAGTGCACGAACGCCTGACCTTGCAAACTATGCCCAGATCAATATGGACAGTACCCTGGTTCAAATTTCGGTTGTTGCACCTCCGGATGGCGTCGCCTCAGCCCAGATTTTTCCCAAGTCCGGTAACCCGGTCCCCACAATCGTCATTGGCCAAGTTTATGATTTTAGAAATCAGGCTGCAAATAATCAAGGTGGAAACCCAAGTGTTAATCTAAACCTTCCTGAAAATGCAAGCTCTGAGTCAAAATTTAACATCACGGCCCCTTCAGAAACTCCAAAACCTACTAGCGTTATTCTCGAAAGTTTAAATGAGGGTGAAACACTAACTTCTACTCAACCTCAGTTTTTTGGCAAAGGCCCCGGGGGCGAAACAATTACAATTGAGGTCCATTCCCAAGACCCGATTGAGGCAACTGTGCAAATTCCAGCAAATGGGTCATGGAGTTATACGGTTCCCACAGACCTTACACCGGGCAATCATACTATTAAAATTTCTTGGATAGATGCCTCCGGAATTACCAGATTTTTAACCCGTGACTTTGTGGTTAAGGCGGGAGAAGCCCCTTCTTTTTCGGCATCCCAGTCAGCAGCAACGGCTACCCCAACCGTGACCCCAACAGCAAGCGGAAGCGCAAAACCAACGGCAACACCAAAAGTCACATTAACACCAAGTCCTGTAGCTTCCACCACAGCCATGCCAGTACCAGTTACTGGTGACTTGACCCCAACCTTAATACTCTTTATCATGGGATTAGCAGTTGTTGCCTTCAGTTTTGTCGTATGGAAAATAGCTGAGAATTAAATAAATGCCTAATCAAACTGACCCAAATAAACCAGCTGATCAACCGGTTTCGCCAGTAACGTCCGCCGGAAGTATGCCAATGCATACAGATCTCCCTCCCCTTCCCCCGGATTTTCAAAATGTTGTGCCTAGTGACTCAGGGTCAGCCCCTCCAATTAACTCTACAACCCCAAGTGCGATCGAGGAGCAATCAACCAGTAGTGGAAGTGCTGCACCACCCGACTTACCTCCAATGGTTACTTCCTCCCCCAAGAAAAAATTTGGATCAGGAAAAATAATCGCAACAATTTTAGGGCTTTTACTTTTGGTTGGTGGAGTCGGGACCGGGGTTTATTTAACCCAACAAAATCAAAATCCAAATTCAAAAGCATATTTGACCTGTGGTTCCTGTGATGCAGGAAAATCTTGCAATCATCAAACAGGTCAATGTGAAGCCAATGTAACAAATACCAATACCTCAGATCAAACAGGAGGTTGTGGTTCGGGATACTATGCGTGTAGTCGTGGTTGCTGCGCGGTAGGAGGTACAAGTCTTAACGGGCCCGGAGGGGGAGGGTGCGGTGCGGACCAACATTTGTGTACTTGCTCTGCAGGGGGTGCGTGTGTACCCAATGCAACAACTTGCACTACATATTGTGGGGGTAGTTATATTAGCGATAACACTACCCTTGGCCCCAATTCAAACAACCAAATTGACCCAAACACAGGTAACACCATTGACGGTACACCCAGTGGAAATTGTGCAAATAATCAAAGACACGCTGGAGACTGTTTTGTAACTACATCTATTGGTTTTGTCGTTGACCCAGTGACCGGTGCAGTGGGTGCAGCGTGTAACGGGCCGCACTACACAACTTGTGCAGCTGGTTATACTTGCAGTAACCAAGATTGTGTACCTAATACAACTACTAACAGTGGTGGACCAACACCTACTCCCCCGACCGCAGCTGGTTCGTGTCAAGCTGTTAAAGCTTATTCATCAACTTGGACTTTGTTAACTGGAGCAGACCTTTCTGCACTCCACTCTGGAAGTGTCATAAATTTCTGTGTAGCAGGAACTGCAACAGGAACAGGTGCTTTTGATAAAGGCAAGTTTACAATCAATACGGTTGTCCAGGCAGAAACAACAACAAAAGGTTCTGGGGCTGCGGTTAACGATTATTGTCAAAATTATACAATCCCGACAGCCATTACAACATTTAATGTAAGTGCACAAATCCATCATTCGGTTTTGGGTTGGTTCTAATAAATAATAAATGAAAAACTTTTTTAAAGGCAAAATAGCAACAGTAATAATTCTTATTGCTACATTTATTTTGGCAGGGGTCGCTATTTTTACAGCTATTAGACTTTATCAATTGAGGCAAACCTCGGTAGCTCCCAATGCACCCGAAAGTCAACCAAGAGCGCAAGAAGTGACTCCAACCCAACCTCCGACCAATAATTGTTCATTATCATTTACATTAAGCGTAACTACCCCAACTCCCACACCAACGGGATCAGGTTCCCCTACACCTACTGCTACTCCTCATGTAACACCGACACCAACAGTAACGGCAACACCTACCGCAACCGCGACTGCCACACCTATTGCCCAGTGTAACACTAGCTGTACAACAAATAGTGGCTGTCCATCAAACTTAATTTGTTCAATTCCTGCAGGAGCAACAACCGGAAATTGTAGGAACACTTCTTGCACAAGTGCCACCAACTGCGTCTGTGCAACCGCTACTCCACACGCAACTGCAACCGCTACGCCGGCTGCTCTTCCACAGTCTGGAACAGACTGGCCAACAACACTTGGTATTGGAATCGGAATACTTACAATAATCGGAAGCCTAATCCTAGCTCTCTAGTTTAGTTTTTTATCTCCAAGAAGCTACCCAATAATAAGATTTGTCGAGCCAAAGAGGAATTTGAAGTCCCGCCCAATGTGGATAGAAGTAAATAAAAGCCAATAAACAAATAAACAAATAAGTAGATATTAATTTTGGAAAACGGCGCAAGATGTACCCAATTGCTATACACATAAATGGAATCGATGGCAAATAGTGATATAAAAACATAATTCTGGGGGAGAGGGCCCAAGGTGTAAAAAATATTAGATAAGAAAATACAACAAGTGCTAGGTTTTTGTTTTTCTCAAGGTATGAATAAACAAAAGATGCAAGAATGGAAACTAGTCCAAACCAAAAGATAAATGGATTCCCCATTGCATAGATTCTTGCAACCATTCCCATTACCTCATCGCTTGTATAAAGATAGATAGGTCTGATTAAAAATGGCCAACTCCACCACATTGAAGAATAAGAATGAGTGGCTTTTAGTCCCGTATGATACCACCACATCTGTTCCTGCATTCCCCACCAAATAGATAAATTGTGCCCCGTTAAAAACATATCAAAATAGCTTCCAAGATAAACCGCAAGTGGTAAAACAAAAAACCAAACATAGCTCCAGGATAGCTTCTTTTTCCGCGATAAGAAGATTATTCCAAAAATTGGGATTGCCCAAATCGCACTCCATTTAGAAGCAACAGCAAGTCCAAAAAATATTGCTGATAAAAAGTTTTTATCTCGAAGATATAAATAAATTGCCAAAAGTGAAAAGAATAATAAATAACTGTCATTCATTCCAATTCGGCTCATTACGAGTGTTAAACCGTCCAAACTAAAGGCCGCGGCAGATAGAAGTCCGACAGCTTCGTCCTTAAAAATCTGGACAGCAAGTAAATAAACAAGTAAAACTGATCCAATCCCGAGTAGGGCTCCAGGGATTCTATAACCAAAAGAGTTTTCACCAAAAACAAGCATTCCAAGAACCATACCAAGTTTAGCAACAGGTGGATGCGTCCATTCGTATGCAAAGCCAGTAGGCGGCGTATTCCACCATTCCCAGGCTTTGGGGTCGCCGTGCAAGATAACTTTTGCCGTAAAGGCATGATAGACTTCGTCAAAATACTCGCTCGATGGACTTCCCAAATCAAAAAGACGAGTTATGGCTGCAAACAAAAGTATTCCAGCAAGAATTAGTCTTGCCGAATTTTTTGAAAGATGAATTTTCGGCAAGGGAATGACTTGAACCTTAGGTTTTTTAAAATTGGAAATAAATTTATTTCCAATTGAGAGCAATCTTTCCCAACTCAAATTAATATTTCGAACAAGTGTATAAAAAATAAAAGTTATTAAACCAATATTTATAACTTCAAAAAACTTAATAAAAAAGTCAGAAAATATTTGCCTAAAATTATAAGTGATCCAAATATATGAATAATATAAATTAGCTACGTAAGTTACAGAAAAACCAATGTAAGGAATTAAAAGATATGGATTCTCAACTGCCGCAACTACCAAGGGTGCAAAGATTGGTAGCAAATGTCTTTCGTGCATTCTAGTAAAGAAAATAAAAGTTGCTCCAAAGATAAAAGATAGAAAATAATATTCAGGATTTTTAACTTTCCAAAGTTTAAAGAAGAGGAAGATTGATGAAAATGTAACCAATACGTAACCTGCTAATTGGTAATATATATTGTCTGGTTTCCAAAAACCAACAATTCCCCAAAAATTAAAGGCATTTACTGAAGTGTTTTGATATTGGTTAAGAGACACTCCAAGCCGTTCATAAATAAATGAGATTAAATTACCATGATTCCAAAATGGAACAAAACCTAAAACGAAAACTAAAAGGCCGACAAATAAATAAGAAAGTATTTTTGCCAATTTCCATTTTTCTTTAACCATCATAAATAGTATTACTGGGAAAATAAATGCAGTTTGAGGTTTAACAATGGTACCAAAGGCAAGACTTGCTGCCGATAAAATAACCGAGGTCGGGAAAGTAAAAATAGAAAATAAAGAAAGAAGTGCGGTTAGTGAATCCACTTGTCCCCAAATTGCTGAGTTGAATATTATTGCAGGATTAAAAAGATAAATAATTGTTCCAAAAATTCCCCATTTTTCCCCTTTTGACTTTGCAATAATTTTGTAAATTAAAAAGCCAGTTAGAATGTCGGCTATATTGGCGGGAAACTTATAAAGAAAGGGTTGTGACACTATCCCGAGTAAATTTATTTTTCCTAGGCCCCAGAGTATATACAAATATCCCGGTAGATAATCGCTCCAACCATTGTAAAAACTTTTAAACCCATCGTGAACAAGAATGTTACTCCAAGCGATAAATGTTCCTTGATCAAGATGTAAGGTACCAAAAAAAGACAAAAAGAACCGTAAAATTAAAGCGAAAAACAAAATCAAGATTATATTTTGATTTTTTTTCAAAAATTGCATCATTTTAGAATTTTGTATATTTCCGTTCCATCCCGATTGTAAACCAGCTTCAGGCTTTTGCTAGCATCAAAAAGTTTGTAGGCTTCAGAGAACAAACCTCTTTCGTCCCCTCCATAAAAAACATAATCTGCATCATATTTTAACTTGACCAAACTAATATCTCCAGTCTTGTAAACTTCAGTCACATCGTCAACTCTTGAGAAAACGTTGTCCGGACCGGAATTAAAACCATGTGAATAAGGCCAATTTATATAAGAAATTATACGGAGTCTGCCACCAATGTCACTTGATGCAGAGTGAACTGTCGGCATAGTAACAAAGACTGATCTTTGATCTGTGTTACTTAAAATCCAATTTCCAACTTCATAGTCTGATAAAGAATATCCCTGAGTTTTACTTAGATATGAATGAACCAACATATTGATAGATGTTACTGATGAGATAATGGTTACCAAAATAAAAATAAAAATTGAAAGTTTCCTGTATTTAGATTTTGCATAAAAATAGGCAAGAAGAACACAAATGAGAGGAACCAAATAATAATAAAACTTAAGCATATCAAATTCGTAAATTGTGAATTTCATTATTAAAGGGATGGCAACTAAAACAATTGAAGTTATATAAATACCCAAAATTTCTATATTTTTCCATGGTTTTTTCATGGGAATTCCAAAAAGATAAATCAAAAAACCGATTCCCAAGTTGCCGAGTAGGAAATAAATAAACCAACTAAAACCATATTTTTGCCAAGGCCCCCAAGAAAAACTATCAATAAATATTGTTATTAATGATCTGCCTTCAACCTTAGTAAATCCAAATATTAAAACTAAAATTAGTGACGGAATTCCAAAAACAAATAAATATATAAATAACTTACGGATATTTATTTTCTTAAAAATAAAATTAAGACCAAAATAAATTCCAAAAAATATCCAGGAAATAATAAACCCAAAAAACTGGAATTTTAGGAGTGATGCTGTAATTATGCCGGCAAGGAAAATTTTAGAAACGTAGGACTGATCGGTTTTTTTGTTTTTTTGTAAAAGTAAGATTATTAAAACGAGCGCCGGAAGCCCAACCAACATAGGTCTATTCTGGAGGAAGTAATCTGCCATTGGAGTCATTTGTAAATACCCTTTATCAAAATTGAATGGATTTGTTGTGACAAGAGCTATGTAACTACCGTGAGTGGATATAAGTTCTTTGGCCATGTTTACAAAACCAAAATTACCATAAAGAACTGCACCAATTCCGGAAATTATAGAGAATATTTTCTTTTTAGTTATTGAGTAACTTAGTGCAAAAACTGAGAGGAAAAATAGCATCGCAAAAAAAGGATTTATAAGAACTAGGATTTCGGGAAAGAAATCCCCAAACATTGTATTAACAATGGCTGCATGGAAGTCGGAAAAATAATAATAAGACAGAGGCTGACCAGAAAAATAAGGCGCCTGTGGAGGAAAGTTCCCCTGAGTCAGACTTTGAATAATTGAAAGGTGCATAGCTGTATCCTGCCAATTTGGCCCACCCATTACAAAATAGCCATTAAAAAATTTAAATATTGCTGGGTAGAGAGAAATAAAAAATGCTAAATAAATCAAAAGTCCAATGAGGATGACTTGCCAGTTAGATCTAATACCAGGGCCAACATTTATTTTTTTCTTGGCCAAAATATAAACAAAAAGAGCCAAGAAAAACAAAAAACAGCCAAGTAGAGTTTCTCTGGTAAACCCAAAGACAACGGAGGCAAAGTAGGAAAAATAGCAGGAAGTAATAACGCTTAAAATTAAGTAAAGTGGAAATTTCTTAAAAAAAGCTAATTTTGGAAAAAATAATTCGACCAAAACAAATCCGGGCAATATAGTTGTATAAATAAGTCCTATAAAAAGAAAGGTATAATGGATCATGGTTGGCGCTCTAAAACAAAAGATCTCCTGGCACTTAGTTCTCTTTTTCCTGGCAGTCGCAATTTTTGTAATCTACTGGGCAACTTCAGGCGGAACTACTCCCTACAACTATTTTATCAGGCTGGCAGACTCTTTTTTACAGGGAAAATATTATTTAGATACAAACCCTTCATGGCTTAATGAACTTGTGCCAATTATGGCAGGTAAATTTGCTGTAGTTTATCCACCGGCACCGGCCATTATTTCCATTCCATTTGTTTTAATCTTTGGCAAAAATATTGATCAAACAATTGTTTCGCAAATCATGGGGACCATTGCAATTTTTGTTTGGGGGGAAATTGCCTATTTAAAATCCGGTAGAAAAATTGTTTCTCTTTGGATATTTTTACTGGCAGGGTTGGGAAATATCGTTTGGTTCATGGCCGGAAATGGGTCTGTGTGGTATATGGGACAGGTATCAGCTTTTATGTTTTTGAGTCTAGCTATCTATGAATCATTAAACAAAAAAAGGATCATATTTCTAGTTTTATATTTTGCTTTAGCAGTTTTTTCTCGCCTCCAAGTTGTCTTAGCACTACCATTAGTAATTTACCTAAATTGGAGCAAATTTAAAGACATTAAAAAACTTTCCTCATTCATTTTAGGTGTGTCATTTTTTGGAATAATTTATGGCATTTACAACTATCTGAGATTTGGATCCTTTTTGGAAACTGGCTACAGTCTTATTCCAGGTGTTCTCGCAGAACCTTGGTACGGCGGGGCATTATTCAAATATTCCCATATCATTTCCAACTTAAAAGTTATGTTTATGTCGATTCCTAGATTTAGTAACCACTTTCCTTATGTTACACCGTCGTGGGGAGGGTTATCTATTTGGATAACAAGCCCTGCATTTGTTTATTTATTCTGGGCAAAAAGAAACACACAAAACCTTATAACTTGGGTTAGTATTTTTTTAATAGCTTTCGTTATTTTTATTCATGGCGGGACAGGATTTACGCAGTTTGGATATAGATATGCAGTAGACTTTTATCCGTTAATTTTATTTTTAATAGTCGACTCTGTTGGCAATAAAGATATTAAATGGCATCATTGGACCCTGCTTTTAATTTCAGTTCTAGTAAATATTTGGGGAGTTATTTTTATTAACAAATTTGGCTACGTAGGTTGGTGATTTTACTGAAG
This sequence comes from Patescibacteria group bacterium, assembly GCA_035260845.1. Taxonomy (GTDB): domain Bacteria; phylum Patescibacteriota; class Microgenomatia; order UBA8517; family UBA8517; genus DATFUL01. The sequence goes on along the minus strand of DATFUL010000002.1, from coordinate 71,414 downwards.
AACAGAAGCAACCCACTTATTTATTTCTTGCCATTTGCCACTTCCCGCTTTTGGTATAAAAACTGACTGCATGTCATAAATCTTTGAGATGGGAGGGTTTGTCATTAGTTCAGCTGGAATTAAAAAACTATTGATTGAGTTTCTGTCGTTATAAATAAGTCTCGCCAAAATTCCAGCAGTAGGATAATCAATATCTGTTTGAATGGATTTTAGGACAACTTTCAAGATTGCAATATCACGACTTGGATTTTGGTAAGTTTTTTTATCAACCAGTTTATCTTTGATGGCATCAATTACTTTTGCCTGCCTGGCTTCTCTTGCGATATCGGTTCCTTCAACTCCAAGTGCATGGCGTGATCTTACAAATTTGAGCGCGGTATCCCCGTCCATCATCTGGAGGCCAGACGTAAAGGTTAATGTTTCATATCTGCACATAAATTTAGGGTCGTGCCCACCACAGGTGTCATTCTCACGACCGGCAATTGGATAATAATAATCAGTAAATGAATTAGGAACATCAACACTAATTCCACCAATTTCGTTAATAATGTCCCTAAATCCCGAGAAATCTATTACAACTCCATAATGTATTGGAACTCCTACAACTTCTTCACTAATTGCCTTAGCAAAGGTAATTCCGCCGCCCACGGTTTTTTGGTTTCCCCAATAATATGCGCTATTAATTTTGGCACGAATTTCTGGAATCCAAGTGTCACGGGGGATAGAAATAATTTTTATATTGGGGGAAGTTAGTGATACCGAAACCAGCATCATCGTATCGGTTAACTCTGGCCCATCGTGGACACCACCAGCCTTTCCCATTACTAGAATATTGGTTCTTCCATTAAAAGATGCCAGCTTCTCAACCGGAGCTTTAACAAAATTGTATGCAGTGTCAAAATAGAGTGGGATATTTAAAGCTCGCGCCCCTTTTACTCCAAAGGAAATAATTAAAAACAAAACTCCCAAGAAAATGGCGATTATAAAAATCCGAACGAGTAGAACATGACTTAGAATTTGTCTTTTGATTCTAGAATACTCAATCTTTGCCTTTTTTTGATTTTTAGGTACTTCGGTCATCTTTGAATCTGTTGTAGAATGTTCAGGCATGTTGAATATAGATAGTATAGCTGGTCTTAACGATAAACAAAAAGAGGCTGTTACTTATACCGATGGTCCTCTTTTAGTTCTAGCCGGCGCAGGAAGCGGTAAAACCAAAGTCCTCACTCACCGTGTAGCCTATTTTATCTCCCAAAACTTAGCCAAACCTGAAAATTGTCTTCTTTTAACCTTCACCAATAAAGCAGCCGCCGAGATGCGTGAGAGGATTAAAAAGTTGGTCGAAACAACTGGTCAACCTTTTGCGGGTACGTTTCACTCTTTTTGCGTTAAAGTTTTGCGAGTTGAGGGACATAATATTGGAATTCCAGACCATTTTGTAATTTACGACGACACCGATCAAAAAGATTTAATCAAACAGATCTTAGAATCCATGAATTTGTCTACCGATCAGTATAATCCGGCTGCAATTTTAAATGGAATCGGCGAAGCCAAAAATCAAATGATGACTCCAGCCGAATATGCAGGTTTTGCAAGAGGAGATTGGCAAGAGATTGTTGCTAAAATTTACGATAGATACGAAAAAACACTAAAGGAAAACGGCGCTTTAGACTTTGATGATCTTTTAATTAAAACTGTGATTCTATTTAAGGAGGTTCCTGAGGTCCTCGCAAAATGGCAGGGAAACTTAACTCATATTTTTGTTGACGAATGGCAGGACACAAATAAAATTCAGTATGCATTGGTCAAAATGCTGGTGGGTAAAAGAAAAAACATAACTGCCGTGGGGGATGCAAGTCAGTCCATTTATTCCTGGCGTGGGGCAGATTATAAAAATATAAATAATTTAAGCAGAGACTATCCAGACCTAAAAATAATTAATCTTGAACAGAATTACAGATCAACTCAAAATATTTTGGACGCCGCCAACTTTGTAATTTCGAAAAACACTAGCCATCCAATTTTAAAGTTATGGACCGAGAAAAATGCTGGTGACAAAATAAAACTTTATGCAGCGAGTAATGGATTTGCCGAGGCAGACTTTGTGGTTGATGAAATACGCCGCATCAATAAATATTCGGATGTTGCAATTCTTTATCGTACCAATGCCCAATCCCGTGTAATGGAGGAGGCGCTTCTTCACGAGGGTATTCCATATACTTTAGTTGGTGGAACTAGATTTTACGATAGAAAAGAAATCAAAGATGTAATTGCTCTTGTCCGCTATTTAGTGAATCCAAAAGATTCAGTTTCCAAAAAAAGAATTGAGAAAGTTGGTATAAGAAGATTTGAAAAGTTGGAAAGTTATAAGCAGAGCTTGGCCAGTCAAAGCCCTGGTAAAAACGAAGAACCAGATTTAGAGAACCTGACAACACTTGATATTTTGGATGCAGTAATTGCCAAAACAGATTACTTAGCTCTGTTCCAAAAAGATTCTGAGGAAAACATTGCCAGACTCGAAAACATTAAGGAGTTAAGGTCTGTAGCTACTGAGTTTCCTAAAATTAATGAGTTTTTAGAAAATGTTGCGCTAGTTGAGGCAGAACAAAACTCAAAAGGAAAATTGAGACGCGAAGCTTCGGGGGACGCTAATGTAGTCACTTTAATGACACTTCATTCAGCAAAGGGCCTCGAATTCCCAATTGTGTTCATAGTTGGCATGGAGGAAGGCCTTTTTCCACATAGCAGAAGTCTCATGGACAGCGCGCAGCTTGAAGAAGAACGAAGAATCGCCTACGTTGGTATAACACGTGCCAAAGAAAGTTTATATTTAACTTATGCCAATTCCCGTTTATATTTTGGGGAAAAATTAAGTAACCCACCATCAAGATTCATAATGGATATACCAGAAAATTTAATTGAAAATATAGGGGGTGGAAACTTTAGCGCAGTAAATGATTTTAAGTTAGATAGCGTAGACGACATCAAAGGCACCTTTGACGATATAATAGAAAAATACTTGGATAATTCCTAAAGAATTTTTCTCGATAAATCGTTGAGAAGTATCTACAAAATGACTAATCTAGATAAAATCGCAAGAGATTTAAACTTTATTTCTTCACTAACCAAAAGGGCAAAGGAAGTGGGGGTTAGGATAATAATTCATGGAGGTTATTCTGTAGATGGAACCTTAGGAAAAATCACTAAACCTCATAAAGATATCGATATGCAAGTTTATGGAAATTCCGACAACGCCAAGGAAGTTTTGCAAAACCTATTAAATTCCATACAGACCGATCAATTTGATCCTAAAGGAGTAAAATGGCGAGACAAAGGTCGCTCAACTTTTTATCATAATTTCCTTGCAGTTAAGGGTGATTTTTGTGCAGATTTTTACTACATCAAGGTTGAAGGAGATCCTTTTGATAAAGAAAAAATAATAATCAAAAGCGATGGTAGCAAGAACGAAACGCAAGAATATAGAACCCACCAAGTGAACTTAAATGGATTTTCTTTTGAAGCTACTTTACCTGAGGACGAACTAAATGATAAAAAAGAAAAGAAGCATAGAGAAGACATAGACCGAGATATTGCAAATTTGGAAGAATTTTTACATAAATGAACAATCTAGATAAAATTGCTACTCACCCGTTGCAAACTTCTGCTTGGGCAGTATTTAGAAAAGAATGGGGAAACGAAATATTAGAAACAAAATGGGGTCTTTTTACTATCCACAAACTACCGTTTACTGCAAATAAAATTGCGATTTTTGAAAAAGGCCCAATGCCGACAGAGGAAATGATAAAAGACCTTGTCAAAATTGGAAAAGAAAACAATTTAGTATTTATTAAACTTGAACCGAATTACCCTGTCAAAAAAGATAATATGGCTTGTGCAGATAAGGACAAGGCCATAAAACTTCTTACAAAATATGGCGCGGTTCCAGGGAAAACCGTTTTTACCCCAACAACTTTTTGGATTGACTTAAAACCAAGCGAAGAAGATTTGATGAAAAGTTTTTCTAGTAAAACCCGTTACAACATTCGCCTGGCTATAAAGAGCGGCGTTACTGTTAAAGAAGATAATTCAGATAAAGCGTTTGATAAATATCTTGAATTAACTCGTGAAACTGTAAATAGGCAGGGCTTCTACGCCCATACAGAAAAATATCACAAATTAATGTTCGCGATATTAAAAAATGCCGGAATTGCCCACCTTATGACTGCCACTTATAAAAAAGAAATTATTACAACTTGGATTTTATTTACTTGGCGCGATTTTTTATATTACCCATACGGGGCCAGCACTGAGCAGCACAAAAATGTTATGGCCAATAATCTTATGATGTGGGAAGCAATTAAGTTTGGTAAAAAACTTGGTTTAAAAACATTTGATCTTTGGGGGAGGGAAGAAGGTAAAGGTTTTACTAAATTCAAAGAAGGGTATAGTCCAAAAGTTATTGAATTCTTGGGCACCTGGGATTTGGTAATAAATAAACCTCTTTATAAAGTTTATAAGTTGGCAGAAAAAGTGCGCTGGCCAGTCCTTAAACTTGCCGCAAAATTCGGGCTCTCAAAAGCAAGTTTCTAACATGATCGATATAAGGCAAACTTCTGAATATGCTGATTACTTAAGGCGTGAAGGTTGGATAGTTGAAAGAGTAGAGGAAATAAATTACTTCATTAAAAAGTTTCCAATGGTAGGCTCTTTTCTTAAAGTTCAGAGACCAGAAATAATAGATTTTGAAGTAATAGACAAATTATGCCGAAAATACCGTATTTTTCAAGTTATTGTGGAGCCTAAAACAGATAAAGATATTAAAGTTTTAGCCTCAAATGGCTTTAAAGTAAGCAAATCTCCATATTTACCCACAAAAACACTCCAAATTGACCTAACCAAAAGCCAAAAACAAATTCTTGCTAGTTTTAAAAAAGATACTAGAAGGGTCGTGAAAAGGGGAGAGACCAATTTAATTAAATCTTACTCGTCCATAAAAGACATAAAAAAGTGGCACAAAGCCTGGAAAAATTCAGTTAAATTAAGCCGTTACGTGCCAAGTCTTAACCAAATTTTGAATCTACGCAAAAGTTTTCCTGGTAATAAGTCCCTATTACTTGCGTCGCACAATATATTTGGCAGAATTATAGGAGGAGCGCTTTTCACGACTTCTTTACACGACAGATCAAACTGTATCACTTACTATTGGTACGGATTTACAAATAATGAAGGTCGCACTTCCCTATCTCAAGCTCCACTTCTCTACCAAGCTATACTATGGGCTAAGAAACAGGGTTATAAAATATTTGACTTCGAAGGGATCTATGACGAACGCTTCCCTAATAAAAGTTGGTTGGGATTCACCCACTTCAAGCGCTCATTCGGCGGAACCGAAGTCCTCTATCCTGGTTCCTTTACAAAGTTTCGTTTGCCGTTGTAGTATTAATATATGAAGTCAGATAAAATTATCATGTTGGGTGCGATTTTCTCGCTTCTTGGAGTTGTTTGGCTTTCGTTCCACGATGTTTTTGAACCTCACAATATGCGTGATTGGTTAATACTTTTTTCTACAATCTTAGTCTTCTGGCACTTCGTAATGGATCTTTCCCGAAAAAAGAAGTAATATTTCTGCCATGTCAGTTAGCGAACGTCATTTCAGATCATTAGTCATCGCACCTGGTCAGGAAATTCGTCAGGAGGGAGGTTCTCAAACAACTCCATTCGGACCAGCATCCGAAACACTGGTTTCCGCAATCATGAAAGAGCTTCATATCCATACTAAGGGAGATGAAACCACTTTCAGTCTAGATAACCCGGTCGTGGGTGGACCTGTCGTAATATGTTTCGACAAAGAACAAAGAGTCCTTGTCCCAGGCGATCAGATAACACTTGATCGTAAAAATATAACAGTTGTTCTTAAAAAAGTTGGTCACATTCAGATGCTTATACTTGATTAAGATTTTTAATCCGTTTTACAAAAAAGCGAAAATTCACACCCCATCTGGCAGAAAATGTGATTGCTACATTTAAAGTCACTCTTCTCTATCTCTTCCCTGACTTTAAATATTTCCTTAATCGCTTCATCTAACTGTTTTGCAGTTCGTGTTGTAGAAATTTTTTCCTGGGAATCCAAATAATACAAAGATAATTTAATCTGCTCTGGTTTTTTACCAAATGGGAAGTCCTGAATTTTGGTAGCTGCTAAAGCGTAAAAAGATAATTGTAAGTTTTTATCAACCTCGCGCTGTGTGGGGATTGTTGCTCCGGTTTTGTAATCAATAATTTCGATTGAGTCATCCGGAAGTTTATCAATTCTATCTACTGTTCCCCCAATTTTAAGTCCATCCCCTAAGGGAAGTGTGAACTTTTGTTCCATCGCAATTGGTAAATTCTTTGCGTCGAAATTGTTTTTCAAAAACCCAACTAAATAATCTTTTCCCTTTTGCATGAATTCCCTTTCGTGAGATTTTGTTTTATAGCCCTCACTTATCCAATTTTTATTAAGTAGTTGATAAATTAATTTATCTGTTGGTTTTTCTTTTTTGGAAACGGCTTCAAAAAACTCTTTTAATGTTGCGTGCATTGCCGTTCCAAAGCTTTGTGATGCAGAGGGCGGTGTTGGCAAACTATAAATATAACGAAGTTTGTAGTGCATTGGGCAAGTCTGGAAAGTTTCTATTTGGGAATAAGAAAGATAGTTAATATGGAGTTTCTCACTTGCTACAATTACCTCTGGAATATTTTTTGTTTCGTAATCAAGAAAAGTTAACTGATCAACATTGGCGGAATATTTTTCCGACTCGCCTACTTTATTTCCCAATGACTCGAATATAAACGGTGAAAGTTTCTTTTCTCTCTTCCCTTCTCCGTAGTAATCAGCCGCAGTCAAAAAAAGTCTTTCCTTGGCCCTCGTCATACCAACATAAAATAAACGGCGTTCTTCTTCCAAATGGAAGTCCCCAATTGGTAAAACTTCTTTTATAAGACTCTCGGGAATTGGAATTTGCTCGCGCCTCTCCATACTTGGAAATCTTTGTGCAACCAAATTAACTAAGAAGACTACTGGAAACTCTAATCCTTTTGCACTATGGACTGTTAAAATATTTACTGCATTTATTTCTGTCCAGTCTTCGTTTGCAGCAAGTGGGGACTCCCCCAGTTCCATTGATAAGTCGAGCCAATCTACAATCGCAGTTACAGATGCATCTTCATGATCTGCCTCATACGACTTTAATTTGTCAAAAAGTTTGGAAATATTTTTGGCCCTTTTTTCTGCTTCTGCATTTTCTGGAGACAAAAGTTTTTGTAAAAGTCCAGTTTCTTCCAAAAAGAAATATAGAAGTTGCCCTGCTGATTCTTTCTTAACTTTGTCTAAGTTTTTATTGATTAACTCAGTTAACTTTGTAACTCTGTCGCTTCCTATTTTTTCTGCCGCTTCAAATAAACTTGTATGGTTTTTGCGTGCATAATTCCCTAGTTCAGCGACTTCCCGTCCCGTTATTCCAAAATGGTCGATTGATAATAATCTGTAAAAAGAAACGGAATCGGTAAAATCATAAAGAACTTTAAGGAACGAAATTAAATCAATAATTTCTGGTTGTTTAAAAAGTCTGCCTGGCCCCAAAAACTGAAACGGAATTCCGTTTCGCGACAAGGCTCGCATAATAGGTTCCGAATGGTTGTTGGCACGAACTAAAATGGCAAAATCTTTGTACTGGTATTTGTTTTCTTTTTGAAGTTCTAAGATTTTCTTGGCGATTTGATCAGATTCATTTTCAACTCTATCGGTATGAATAAATTCAACTGCGTCCGCCGTAGCATTTTGCAAAGGAGGATTTCCAGTTTGTGACATCAGCCTCTTGTCAATTTTTTCGACTACTTCCAGTCTATCCGGATTATTGTGTTCTATAAGATCGTGACTTCTATCCAAAATTTCTTGGGTCGAACGATAATTTTTGGTTAGTACTATTACTTTTGTTTTTGGAAATGTTTTTCTGAACTGTAGAATGTTACTTACAGCAGCACCGCGGAACCTGTAAACCGATTGATCATCATCCCCCACCACATTAATGTTTTTAGACTTCCCTGAAAGCATTATAGCTAATTCATTTTGAGCATAATTCGTGTCCTGAAATTCGTCCACCAATAAATATTTAAATTGTTTTTGATAACTTGCCAATATGTTTTTACGGTCACGGAAAAGTTTTAGTGTTTTAACAATCACATCACCAAAATCCATTAAGCCTTCTTTTGTTTTTAGTTCATCGTAAGCTTTGTAAGCCTTTGCTAGCTCTTCCCACTTTTCCAGTTCTATCTTATCGTTTTCACTTTTCACTTTTCCTTTTACCTTTTGCGCTTTTACCCATGAGGTGTAATCGCTGGGTGATACGTCTTCGTCCTGTAAACGCGAGAAATGTTGTAACATTCCACTTAAAAATTTATTTGGGTTCCCTAGCGGACGGAAATAATTAAGTTCAAGTTTAAATAAATTAGATCTTAGAAGTTGAATGCTCTCAGCTTCCGTCATTAATTTATATTTTGGATCAAGTCCAATATGTAAAGCTTCTCGCCGAAGTATCCGATCACAAAAAGAATGGAAAGTCATAACCCACATCTGCGTATAACCATATGGCATGGCAACATCTATCCTCTCTTCCATTTCCCTTGCCGCTTTTTCCGTAAAAGTTAATGCCAAGATTTCTTCTGGTTTGGCATATTTCCCAAATATTAAATATTTAATTCTCTCGGTTATAACAGTAGTTTTCCCTGTTCCAGCCCCCGCAATAATTAAAAGTGGTCCATCACCAAATTTAATCGCATCCTGCTGTTCTTTGTTAAGTTTTAGGTTTGAAGTCTTGTCCACGAAGAGATTGTAACATGAAGAATTGATACTTTATCAAAAGTTGCACCTAACCTCTAGCCATTTGATGCAATACTTCTCCAACTGCATACATAGTCATTAAGTCCATCACCCTTCCAAAATCTGGAGTCTCGACATCAAAAAGAAAATCAACTTGTGATCCGTAGTCTTTATCAAGCAGATCACTAGGTCTCGCAATATGTTCTACACCGTGGAACTGCCCAGGCCTGACCCTCTCCATTTTCTTAAGGTCAGAGTTAAAATTCATGAGTGGAAGTTCGTCAATTTTTACAAAAACAGCGTGTATTGACTCCATCTTCGCTGCTTTTTCAGCCTCAAATTTTCTCATTTCTTGTTCCAACTCTGGAGGTAATCTAAATTCAGTTCCGTTTGACATGTGGCTATTATATATTTCTGGGGCCTAGAAATCAAATTATAGGATGGAGCAAAACAAGAAAAATTACAAAGGTCGTGGCATGAAGAATAACTCGGTTCAGATAAATTTAACCATTTGTGGAAATTTTTTGAACCTTGGATCTGTATTGACTGAAAAATGCTTAGCTCCAAGAATACAAATCAACTTGCCTCCCAATTTCTCATTTAAAATTTTTACTTGCTCAATTGGCACATATGGGTCATCATCTGAGTAAATAAATATAAATTTCTTACAACTACTCTTAACTTTCTCCCAATCCCATTTAACATTGAAGAGCCTTACGTAAAATCTTTTAGGAATTACTCTGAATAGAGCTTGGTGTAAATTGTAATTTGAAAAACCAGCTACCATGATTGTTTTTTGAACTACTATTTTTTTGGGAAGATTATTTAAAATTCCCAGAGCCACACGCGATCCACTTGAATGCGCGATTATAGTTGTTTCAGAATTAATCAAATCTTTTTCAATAAGTTTATTAGCAGTTTTTTCAACATCCAAACTCTCAATAAAGTTCATTTGAGGAATATTCACAACATATCCTTTTTTAGAAGCAATTTTCTTGAGATATGGATACCAATTTTTATATGGAGTTCCATGGGATCCATGAAGCACTAAGATGTTTACCACAGAAGAATAATACCAGAAATCTTCCTCGCCGACACATTCTGCCGGCGAGGCTTGTGAACTACAAATTACTTAAGGGCTGACTCGACCAAATCTTTTGGAAGAGAAGCCGCAGATCTAAGTGCACTGCGCACAGAATTTCCTGCGTCGCCACCGATCTTGTCAGCAGCTTCAACTGCTCCACCGACTGCCATCTTAACTGCTTCGTCGGTACTCTTACCTGCTTTTCCAGCAGTTTCAATTGCACTTTCTACAGCAGAAACTGCAACTGCGCCAACATCTTCACCAACCTCGGCAGCCCCAGAAACCGCACCAGAGACAGCTTTCCAAGTTGCTGTCATTACGTCTCCTCCGGTGTCACTTACCGCCATTATTGCTGCAGAAACTACATTTTTGACTGCGTCAATTAGGGCGACACCAGTAGCTTTCGCTGAAAGGACTCCGGCGGCAACTACGTCAGTTACATCTTTCATTCCGCCTGTAATTTGAGTTTTTACTCCCTCACGAAGTGCAGTCAGCATGTCAGAAGCCCCTTTAATAGTAGCAATCATCGCATCTTTTAGTTCGTTAACCAAAGAACTTAATGCCATAAATAATCACCCCCCTTCTCCTACATATCTAGCTTAAAATATTTTGAATTAAAAAGTCAATTGTGGATTTATTCCAATTCTTTTTTCCCGCCCCCACCCAACTTTTGTATAGAATCAATCTTTTGACCTAGCTGATTGAACGAGGAGAAAACATTACCCATCATGTTGTATGCATTAGTTAAATGCTTCTGCATTACTCCCAGGTTGTCGTTAACTCTTCCATAGTCTTTGTGAATTGAACGAAGTGAGGAAAGAATGATTTTTGCTTGGGCTTCTATTTTTTGACCCTCAAAGCTCATTAAGATTGCCTTCATATAAGCGTAAAAAGTGCTTGGAGAAACGATTAAGATTCTTTTTTCTGATGAATAATCAAAAAGACTGGCGTTATTAATTATTTCGTAATAAATAGATTCAGAAGGAATGTACATTAAAGCATAATCAACCGTTCCTTCATCAACTAATATATATTTACGAGATATGTCATCTATATGTTTTTTAACATCATTCAGAAAATCGCGTGAAGCACCTTTTTTGAAAACTTCATCCCCGTCTCCAGACATCTTGCGGAAGTTTTCCATTGGGAATTTTGAGTCGACTGGAATAATTCCACCAGAAGTTTTAATAATTGCGTCCACCTTCTCCCCGCTCTTGAAAGTATATTGAATGGCAAAGGCGTGACTTGGTAAAAATTGTTTAAGAAGTTCTTTTAAAATTTGCTCTCCCATATTCCCCCTTAGTTTTGGGGAATTGAGAAATTCTTGCAAGTCTTTCATCCCACGGCCAATTTCAGAGAATTCCCCAATATTTTTTTGGACTTGGGAAATTACTCTTGCAGCATTGTCCAATCTTTCATTAACAGCTTGAGTATTTTTTTGGAGAGAAGAAAGTAAATCGCGCCTGTCTTCACGGGAGCCAGTTTGTAAAGTTTTTATAATCTCAAGTAACTCGTCGGATGGTTTTTGTGAATCTTTAATATCTGATAATTTTCTATTAACAAAAATTGCCAATATAACCAGGGCGGATAATACTATAATGAGAACAATTGCTGGATCCATTCGCCTATTATATGCCATGAAGAAAGAGTTAAGAAGAGAGCAAAAACTTAAACATAAAAATTTTTTACCTACCCTATTTGCAACAATAGTCCTTTGGCTTCTTATTGCTGGGTTGGTTTATTTTATAGATCCAGGAACTTTTGCAGCTATTCCAATATTTTTTATATTATTTTTTAGTGTTCTCCTTTTTACTTTCTCTCTAATTTTTGGCAACACCAGACGCGGAATTATTGTGTCTATCGCTCTCACTTTTTTTGCGATATTAAGCTACTTAGGAGTAGGAAATATTCTTAACATTCTTTTGATAGTTGCAATAGCGATATGTGTGGAGTTATATTTCGCTCAATGAACTCTTCCCTCAAAAGGCAACTCCTTAGAACTCTTAGTAAAATGCTCTCTGATTTAAAAAATCCGAAGGAAATTGAATTATTCTTAACAGATTTTTTTGATGATAATGAACTGGAAAAATATATAAAACGTTTAGCAGTCGCCTACTGGCTTAAAAAAGGCCGAGACGTAGAAAATATTAAAACAAACTTAGAAGCCTCTGTAAAAGAAATTACTGAAACTGAGAAGTTGTTAAAAACAAATGGCTTAAAACTGGCGATTAAAAATATTGAAGCCGATGAATGGGCAAATGTTTGGGATCAAAGAATCAAGAAATTCACCAAAGATTAATTTGACTTAATTAAGAAAATATTTTATAACCATAATCATGATTGATAGGCGAATAGTTAGTATCGGTATAAGAGTAGATGGTAATCATAGTACTTTTCGAGCAAGATATATGGAGAATACTCGTGGATTTGTCAGTGAACAAAGTGACGAGGGAAGAACTGACAACATGAGAGGCTTAGTAAGAGCTTTAGCTAAAAGAAACAATGTGGCTTATGGTGAAATAAATATTCCACGAATCAATGAACTAGTGGCCCTCCTCAAAATAAAAAATGAGTCTTCTAAACCAACTTCATAGGCTTTTTAGTCTCAAAAAGGGTACAATATAGGCATGCCTAAGAAATATTACGTCACAACTCCTATTTATTATGTGAACGACGCCCCCCATATCGGGAGCGCCTATACCACTTTGGCCGGAGATATTATTGCCAGGTACTACCGCGGAAAGTTTGGCAAAGAAAATGTCTTTTTTTTAGTGGGAACTGATGAACATGGCCAAAAAATTCAGACAGTAGCCAAAGAAAAAGGTCTTACACCGATCCAACTTGCTGATAAAGTTTCCCAAGAATTTAAGGAGGCCTGGAAACTTCTAAACATTGACTACGATTTTTTTATCAGGACAACAGATCCAAGGCATGAAAAAATAGTTAGTGAACTATTGCAAAAGGTTTACGATGCGGGCTATATTTATTCTGGAATTTACGAAGGACCGTATTGTATTGGTTGTGAAAGGTTTTACAAAGAATCAGAGCTTGTCGACGGCAGATGCCCACTTCATCCAAACAAAGAGATTTCGTATCAAAAAGAGAAGAACTATTTTCTAAAACTCAAAGAGTTGGTGAACGATAAGGTCTTGCCAAAATTAAAGTCGGCGGAATATAACATTCTTCCGGAAGAAAGAAAAAACGAAATCTTAAGCCGTATTGAGCAAGGAATTGAGGACGTCTCGGTTTCCCGAGAAGGAGTCACTTGGGGAATTCCACTTCCATGGGATAAATCTCAAACTATTTATGTTTGGGTGGATGCATTAATAAATTATTTTTCTGCGACAAAATTCTTAGAAGATAAAGAAAAATTCTGGCCAGCCGATCTTCACTTAATGGCAAAGGATATTCTTTGGTTTCATGCAGTAATTTGGGAAGCGTTACTTATTGCAGCTGGAGAAAAAATACCAGACACAGTCTTCGCTCATGGATTTTTTACAATCTACGGACAGAAGATGTCCAAATCTCTGGGGAACGTAATAACCCCGAAGCAGTTGGTAGATAAATACGGAGTCGATGGGGCCAGATATTTGATGATTTCCGCTGTTTCGTTTGGATCAGATGGAAATATTTCATTGAAATCTTTTGATACAAAGTTTAATTCCGACTTGGCAAACGGTTTGGGAAATGTTGTTGCAAGGATTGCTAAACTCTCAGAAAAAGTTGATGTTTTCACTGAATATAAACCTGCATTTACAAAAGAGTACATAAAAGATGTCGAAGAATTCAAGTTGGATCAAGTAATTGGAATTGTTCAGACAGAGATAAAATCCCTAGATGAGATGATTAATAAAACTGAGCCATGGAATATAAAGGATGAAACAAAGCTGAAAGATTTTCTTCAAATTTGTGTAGACCGAATTCGTCAGATCGGGTTTGAGTTAAAACCCTTCCTCCCAGAGACCGCGCAAAAAATTGAAAATCAATTCAAAGGGCCAAAAATAAAATCAGAGGCTCCGCTATTCCCCCGCCTACGCTAACAGCTTCGGCGGGCAAGGCCCGTCAAGAGCTATAATCTATTTATATTATATGAAGGACTATATTAGAAAACACGAAAAAGGAGTTCTTCGTCTTCTTGAAATTTTGCCGGGTTTTACTTCTTGGAATCTTATCCTCTTCCCCTATTGGGGAATTTTTGTAATGCCTCAAGTTGTTGCTTACTTTGTTTTAATTTTTAATATTTATTGGTTTTTCCAATCCCTTCAAATTGCAATCTCAGCAATTGTTGCTCATTTAAGAATTCAGGCTGCAAAAGTATATGATTGGATGGGTGACGTCAAAGGCTTTCCTGATTGGGAAAAAGTTGAGCATGTTGTAATTATTCCAACCTATAAAGAACCCATTCATACTCTTGAAAGAACTTTCAACTCTCTTGCGTCTCAAGAATTCCCTACCAAACAAATTAACGTTGTTCTTGCTATGGAAGGAAAAGAAGTCAGAGAAGACAGAGAAGAAAAAGTTAAATATTTAAAAGCAAAATTTAAAGGAATATTTAAAAATATTTTTATTACTGTTCACGAACTCGAAATGGGTGAGGTTGCAGGAAAAGCCTCAAACGAACGCTTTGCCGCAATCTGGGTCAAAGAAAACTATATAGACCGAGAAAAGAAAAACATAGATTACTTTACAGTTACTTCATGTGACGCCGATCATAAATATCACCCCAAACATTTTGCTTCCTTAACATTTAAATTTTTGGATAATCCAAACCGTTATAGAATGTTTTGGCAGCCTTCGGTTATGTTTTATAACAACATTTGGGAAGTTCCAGCAATTACCCGTGTCCCCAATTCCTTAATGTCTATATTAAATCTTTCTCAGCTTGCAAGACGCGATAGATTAATTAATACCGCTAACTATTCCCTATCTTTTAAGTTGTTGGATGAAATTGGTTACTGGGATGCAGATAAAATTCCGGAGGACTGGGGAATATTCTTTAAAACTTTTTACAAAAAGGGTGGTGGAATCGAAGTCGAACCAATTTACTTACCTCTTTTTGCTGACGCCCCACAATCGACTTCATTTTGGAAAACTGTCAAAAATCAATATCAACAAATTCAAAGGTGGGCTTGGGGGGTAAGTGACGATCCTTGGATAATTAAAAGTTATTTATTAACCGATATTCCATTTTTGGAAAAAACAACAAGGCTCTTCCAGGTTCTTTGGGCCCATTTCCTTTGGCCTGTTAATTGGTTCATTATTACAATCGGTTTAACCGTTCCAACACTATTGAACCCAGCTTTTGGAAGAACCGCTCTAGGTTACACAGTTCCAAAATTATCTTCTTGGACTCTTACTGTTGCGCTTATTTTTCTTCTAGTTATGATTTTTATTGATAATATTCATAAACCCGAAAGGCCAAAAGATTATCCGCTTTGGAGAGTAATACTTACTCCTTTTGAATTTGTTTTATTGCCAGTCGCTGGGTTTTTCTTTGGAGCTTTACCTGGAATTGATGCGCATACTCGACTAATGCTTGGCAAATATATAGAATATCGAGTTACAGAGAAGGTGTAAATTAAGGTTTAAAGAGATTTGTAATACTCAATAGTCTTCCCAAGTCCCTCTTCAATATTTACATTTGGCTCCCAACCCAAAACATTTTTTGCTTTTGTTATATCTGGTTTTCTTCTCATTGGATCATCTTGTCTAAAGGTTTCACTATATTTAATTTGAGAGCTTGCGGCGGTAAGTTTAATCACCTTATCGGCTAGTTCTTTAATAGTATATTCAACCGGGTTTCCTAAATTAAAGATCTCCCCGGTTGTCTGTTCCGAAAACATGGCTTTTGTTATTCCATCCACCAAGTCGGAGACAAAACAAAAAGAACGGGTCTGGCTTCCATCTCCGTCAATTTTTATATCTTGGTTGGTTAAAGCCGCATTAATAAAATTACTTACTACTCGTCCATCGTCTTTTTGCATTTTAGGACCGTAGGTATTAAAAATCCTAACTATCCTTGCGTCAATTTTATATTTATTTAAAAATATATAAGTAGCAGACTCTGCAAAACGCTTACTTTCATCATAACAAGATCTTGGCCCAAACGAATTAACATTTCCCCAATAAGTTTCTTTTTGGGGATGCTCAAGCGGATCCCCATAAACTTCAGATGTAGATGCTACCAAAATTTTGGCTTTTGAGTCACGCGCTAGTGCTAAAACATTTAGCGTTCCCTGAGAGTTAACTAACAACGTTTCTTCTGGGTGATTCTGATAATCAATTGGCGAGGCGGGAGAGGCCAGATGAAAAATATGACTAATTTCTTGATTAACAAAATTGTCTAAAGGTTTACAAACATCAGCTTCAATAAATTCAAAATTAGAGTTTCCCAAAAGTGGCTCAATATTTTTCTTAGATCCAGTTAGTAAATTATCTAAACAAATTATCTTATAACCTTTGTTTAGTAAAACCTCACATAAATGAGACCCAATGAATCCAGCACCCCCAGTAATGAGAACTTTTTGCATATAGGCAAATTATATCCTAATATAGAATGGTAATGAAATCATTCTGGAATATGCTTCACAGAGTCGGAGACAAATTACATCTTCCTGATTTTCCAGCTTGGGTCTTGGGAATTTTAGCACTCGTTTTGATTCTTAGGATTCCGTCTTTCTTTGAGCCCTATTATTATGGCGACGAAATGATTTATATGAGTCTTGGTCAGGGTGTGCGCCAGGGACTCACCCTCTATAAAGATATACATGACAACAAACCCCCCCTTCTTTATTTAACTGCGGCGGTTGCCGGAAACTTATTCTGGTTTAAGGCGATTCTATGCTTCTGGAGCCTAATTAGTATCGTCTTCTTTTATAAATTGTCAGCAAAGCTGTTTGAGAAAAATGAAAAGGCTCAGATGGTATCGACCTCAATTTTTGCGATCTTGACTACAATTCCACTTTTTGAAGGGAATATAGTCAATTCCGAACTTTTTATGATTGGTTTTACTATTATTGCCCTATTTATTCTTCTTTCAGAAAGCCTAAATTCTAAAAAAATATTTTTTGCAGGAGTTTTATTTGGGCTTGGCACTCTTTTTAAAGTTCCTGCGGCTTTTGATTTGCCTGTAATAATAATTTATTGGTTTATTACTAATGACTTTAAAAATTGGGGTAATGTAATCAAAAATACTATTATTTTAAGCTTAGGTTTTGGCACGCCAATCTTGTTTACCTTTGGTTGGTATTACTTTAGAGGTGCACTCCCAGAATATATCAAGGCTGCATTCCTACAAAATGTTGGTTATTTAAGCAGCTTTAGGCCAAGCGATGTTCAAAAACCGTTCTATGTTAGAAACGCTCCCCTTTTAATAAGAGCGCTGATTGTTGCTCTTGGTAGTTTTGCTTTATTTCTGAGTAGAAAAAAAGTATCCAGAAACTTTATTCTTTTTAGCATTTGGACACTCCTTGCCCTTTTTGCAGTTACTTTATCGGAAAGACCATATCCACATTATTTTGTCCAGGTGCTTCCACCTTTATCTCTTCTTTTTGGCATGTTTTTTGCTGAAAAAAGCGTTATGCAGTCACTTGCAGTATTACCCCTAGCTCTGACCTTTTTTGTGCCCGTCTATTATAAATTCTACTATTACCAAACAGCCAGTTATTATGTTCGTTTCATCAATTTCGCTACAGGAAAGACAAATAAGATGGAGTATTTTCAGGCCTTCGGTTCAACAGTTAATCGAAATTACGAAATAGCCAAATTTTTGTCGCAATCAAGTAAAGTATCTGACCGTGTCTTTATGTGGGATCCCGATTCGGCTGTTGTGTATGCTCTTTCCAGAAGGTTGCCTCCAATAAAATATGTTGCCGATTATCATGTACTCGATTATTCAAGCCAATCTGAAGTCGCTAGAGAACTTACAAACAATCTCCCTAAATTTATAGTATTAACTTCAGCCCATCCGTTTCCTGATTTAAATCCACTCCTAAGAACAAAGTATCTTCTTATTAATCAGATTGAAAACGCCAGCATATACGCCCGCATAGATTTAGCTCCAAAAAAATAGCTGCCGCGAGAACCTTGGCCATTTGTCTTGGCAAATGGTAAAATAGGCCTTGGATGTGGAAGAATATACCGTACAAGGGCTATGTTTACTTTTCTTTTGCTATTAATGTCCTTTCTATCCTAATTATATTGGCTTTGAAGACATTCCTTCCTCCTGTTGTGCCTCTTTTCTATGGCCTTCCCAGCGGCGGTGAACAACTGACACCAACTCTCGGGCTTATAACAGTTCCTGCAATTGGTATTGTCGTAGTACTTCTAAACATTTTTGTCTGCCGTTTTACAAAAGATCTTTTTTTGAAAAAAACTTTAATAATTTCCAGTGCCTTTGTCTCATTTCTTTTAACTGTAGCCGTCTTGAAGATTATTTTATTGGTTGGATTTTTTTAAATTATGTGGAACCTTTTTTTACCACCTTGGCTCACTTCGATGGCTATATCGTTTATAACAACTCCTGTTGTGATTAAATTTGCCGGAAAATTAGGAATTATAGACGACCCAAAAAAAAGCAGTCACCCAAAAACAATTCATGTTACCCCAACTCCAAGAGGTGGTGGAATTCCAATATTCATAGCCCTTTTAATTGCCACACTCATATTCTTGCCAATAGATAAACACATAATTGGCATTTTGGTGGGTGCACTTATCTTAGTGGTCATGGGAGTGCTTGATGATAAATATAATTTGAACCCATATCTTAGACTTGTACTCGGAGTTGTTGCGGCCAGTGCTCCAATTGCTGCCGGAATTGGTATTGCTTTCATTACAAATCCTTTTGGTGGTGTTATTGATTTAAGTCAGCCGCAAATAACTTTTTCAATCTTTGGAATAACACATCATATTTGGCTAATTGCCGACCTGTTTGCCATTTTTTGGGTAACTTTTTTAATGAATATGATTAATATGGGAGCAAAAGGAGTCGATGGCCAACTTTCCGGCGTAACAGTAATAGCGGCATTTGTAATCGCGCTTATTTCACTTAAATATTCTGCGGACATTACTCAGTGGCCGATCATTATTTTGGCAGCAATTACAGGAGGAGCGTATTTAGGATTTTTGCCTTGGCATATTTTTCCCCAAAAAATAATGCCAGGTTATGGAGGTAGTACTCTTGCTGGTTATCTTCTTGGAGTTCTTTCAATACTAGCAACTGCCAAAGTTGGCGTTCTTCTTGTTGTTCTTGGAATACCTTTAATTGATACAGGTTATGTTATTGTTAATAGGATATTAAAAGGTAAATCCCCTGTCTGGGGAGACAGAAATCATTTGCACCATAAACTTCTTGATGCTGGTCTGACTAAAGGCCAAGTTGCTATTTTTTATTGGACAGTAACGGCATTTCTTGGGATAATTGCACTTAATTTGAATACCAGTCAAAAGATTTATACAATGGTTGGAGTGGCAGTTGTACTCGGTGGATTTATTTTATGGTTAACTCAGAGATCAAAAAACCAAAAACCAGTTTAATTACGGCGGCAATTAAAGCAGCTCGTCCAATTCATTGGATTAAAAATATATCTCTTTTTGCGGCGGTGTTCCTTTCTGGAATTCTATTCGATAAGGGAGAGTTTAGTTTGGTCTTCCAAGGTTTTATTGCCTTCTGTTTTGCAACCTCAGCGACATATGTAATTAATGACATATTAGACATAAAACGTGACAGACTGCATCCAACAAAAAGGTTTAGATCAATTGCAAGTGGCGCTCTTCCCTTAGGGTTTGCAGTAACAGAAGCTGTATGTTTGGCGTTATTTGCACTCCTTATTAGTGCAAATCTCAATTCTTTATTTTTTTTCTTAGTACTTGGATATATTTTAATGCAAATATTTTATAGCTTAGGATTAAAAAATATAGCAATTGTAGATATTGTCATAATTGCTGCCGGATTCGTAATTAGAGTTTATGCCGGAGCCTTTGTAGTTAACGCGCATCTTTCGGTTTGGTTCCTGCTTTGTGTAATTTCAGTTGCATTATTTTTAGCCTCAGGTAAACGCCGTGCCGAATTAAATTTAGTTGGTCAAGATAATACCATGACAAGGAAAAGTCTTGGAGAGTATAAAAGAGAACTTTTAGATTCTTACGTAACCATGTTTGGCAATGCTTCCTGGATGAGTTGGGCTCTTTTTACATTTTTTGAAAGCCCGAAAGCCACTCTTCCTTTTTGGTTAGTTCTCGCCGAGCTTAGCAGAACCACAACTATAGATAAGCTTTTGATGTTTACAATCCCGGTTACTATTTTTGGAATCATGAGGTATGAGTCTTTAATTTTTGAAAATAGATCCGAAACACCTGAAAGATTGCTTTTAACAGACAAGTCTCTAATTACAACAGTCGCAATTTGGTTAATTTTAGTTTATTGGGTACTTTACTCAGGAGTTTCAGTTACTGGAGCTTCCTAATTATTTCAAGGTTGCACTCTCTGTTGAAATCTCAGCATATTGGTTAGAAACCCAACCAACAATCCCGTTTGGAAGCCCAGGAGCCGAGTCTTGATATTGGATTTTAAACCAACCAGAAGTGATATCTGCCTCTAAAAACAAATATTTACCGCCGGGTTTAAGTTCGGCAATTTCCTCACCTTTTGCTCCTGGTTCCGTTCTCATTCTTAAAAATCCAGTCGGGGTATCTTTAATCAAAATATAAGTTTTGCTTGTTTGGATAGGGCTTGGCTCTAAAGTTGGTGTTGGCTCAACTTCAGAAGTTTTTGCTAATTTGGCAAAGACAGTAAGCTTGTAACCAGTTTGTGTTTTAACGTCCATTGTCCGGTCCAAAAACCCAGCAGCTTTAACTGTAATTTGATGCGAACCTGTAGCAACAGAGTTTAGATTATAAGGAGAAAAACCCTGAGCTACACCATCCACAAAAATTTGGGAATTATCTGGATTTGAAACAACCACAAGGCCAGAAAGGTTCCCGCTTTGTTTATCAAAAGAAATGACATCCCCGGAAGAGGCGTCCTCTGTAGTTCCAAATTCACGTCTAACAATGGTTTGAATACCAGCTACTAAATTAACCTTTGTTTCATAAGGAATTAAACTTTGATCACTTACGTCTGGTATTAATTTAAGATTGATTTGGCCTGCGGTATCTGTGCCCTTGTATGGACTTTTACCCATAAGTTTTCCGTTTATGTAAACGCTTGACGTGGGTGTAGTAACAACCATAAGCCCACCCGGCTTCGGTTTAAGATAACCAATTAAGAAAAAGCCAGTTGTAACTACTACTGCCAGGGTAACAAGAACTACAAACACTATTTTTAACGTCTTCATTATCCAGCCTCGAGTTTACCATATTTATAATAAGCAAGCTTGCCACTCAGCTTTTGACAAGCCTCGTGGTAAAATAGCGTATCCCTGACCGGATGGCGAAGTGGAAACGCTGGGGTCTGCAAAACCTCCATGCGCGGGTTCGATTCCCGCTCCGGTCTCAAGAAACCACAACTGCCTAAAATAGATTAGAATGTAATAAGTATGAAGAAAACTGCCTTATTTGGCCTCGTTGTTATTTTTCTCTTTTTTCCTGCCAAGGTAGTTGCACAAACTTTCGATGCCAATAAAGCCTATGCTGACTACCAGTATCAACTGAGCATATACCAGGAGGATTATTCAAATTTCCAAGAAGCTAAAACATTCTATCTGGCTAACCCCACACTCCAGCTTAAAGAGGATGCTCGGCAAAAAACTTTAAAAATGTTAAAAGACCGTGATCAGCTTATGATTGTTTATTTAACTGCCCTCCGCATACAAATTGTTGAGACAACAGGCTTTGACGACAGCCAAAAAGGTGCCATTTTTGGCAAAATTGATTCAGAAGTTGATTGGTACAAAATCCATATCCCAAACTACAAAGACAGCGATGAACTTGTTGACCTATTCAACAAGGCCGATGAGGGTAGAAGCAGGAATGAAACAAATACAACCCCAATTGTTGATGAAGCACTGTTTGATATTGGCTTAAGTAAAGAAATAGGCATAAGAAAGGATCACGAGCAAATCTACTCAGATCTAAAAAATTACATTAACGATCAGGTCGCAAAAGGGACTTTAAAAATCGACCCATTTAATAGGTGGCTAAACGATACCGACGCGGTTCTTCAGTTGCTTAAAAAGAACGAGGCCTCGGGAGCTACTAAAATACAAACCATATATACTCAGAATTTTGGAACTGCAAGCACTTACAACGAAGCTATACAAATTCTCTCTGCCTCTTTAAGCCCACTTTCTCAGCTTAATAACTATTTGACCGAAATGTTAAATTCCATTCAAAACCAAATCAAATGATAGACCAAAATCAAACCGTAAACCAAAATCCAATTCCTATGCCGCAGGTTAATGTCCCGCCTCAAGAAACACCCAAACTAGGTTCAGATTTAAAATCTTTAACTGAAAAAATCAAGCTTTTGGCCATACGCGGCCTAAACAAATTCTATTCTAACAAAAAAATATTTTGGCCTGTAAGTATTTCTTTTGGCCTTATTCTTTTAATCATAATTCTGGGATTACTTTTTGGACGTAAAAATCTTGGTCAGAACATGACCCCAGTACCTACCCCACCTCCTGTTATAGAAAATACTCCAGAGGCCAGTTCATCCGGTGATATTCTTATTGATTCACAAAATAAACTTAGCAAATTAAAGATTCAAATAAATAACTTAGATATTAACGAAAGCCGCCTTAAACCCCCTGCTATAAATTTTGACATCAAATTCTAAAGCACTCCAGGAAACTTGACTTTTGAGCCTAAATTAAGGTAGAATAGCGGCTCGCCCGCTTTATAGCGGGTTTTTACATGCCTGACCAAGCCAAGTGGCAAGGAACGGACCAAACCCTGAGTTCTCGGGGTTATATGCGTAAATTTAGCCTTGAACTGCCAAAGTTCCGCCTTGTGCTTCATGCGAAGCTAGTTAAAAGGCGCAAACCTCTTGTGGAAGAGCCATTCGTGCCTACAGCTTCAATAATCAACAAAAAGTATAGGAGTGGTACATTATTGGGAAAAATTGCCAGGCACATGAGCGAACATAAAAGCACCAAAAGACTTGTGGCTACCAATATGGCGGCCTTAGCAATTATTGGTACAGTATTTCCGTCAAGCCAACTTAACGCCCAGGCACAAAACGTGACCACTGACCAAGCCATTATTGAAACTCAAAACACCCTTAAAACCGAAAAGGCAATCCAATACCCTTTTGCTGAAATTAAAATTAATCAGGGATTTAGTATTTTTCACCCTGGACTTGACCTTGGAGCAGAAGTTGGAACAGAGATTATGGCTATCAAATCTGGAGATGTAATCGAAGCTGGCTACGAAACAGATGGCTACGGAAACACTGTTTTAATTGACCATGGCAAGGGATTAACTTCTAGGTATGCCCACTTAAGTAAAATTGAGGTCAAAATTGGCGACTACGTAACAACTGAGACTGAAATTGGTAAAGTTGGTATTACGGGGCATTCAACCGGCCCTCATTTGCATTTGGAAATTAGACAAAACGGAATTCCACTTAACCCCCTTTCGGTCTTACCTAGGTAATTACCTGTTTTCGAGACTACGCCATAAATACCACGAGGCCACAGTTCTATAAGGCTTCCAGGTTTTTTCTGCAAATTTAGGAGAGTTTATTTTGTTCCACTTTTTGCCGGTTACTTTCTCAAATCCTTTCTTAATACCTAAGTCCGCTACAGGGAAAATATCGGGGCGGGCCAAAGAAAACATTAAAAACATTTCGGCCGTCCAACCACCAATTCCTTTGACTGCAACAAGTTCCTTTATCACTTCACTATCTGTGAGGTTTGCTAGTTTTTTAGTTTGAAGCTCACCTGACTTGGTTTTTTCAGCCAAGTCCTTAACATATGACACCTTTCCCCAACTCATCCCGCAATCACGCAGTTTTTGACCATCTACTTTTAGAATGGAGTCTGGAGTTACTTTTCCACCTACGGCTTTAATAAATCTTCCCTCAATAACGTCGGCAACTTTGCCCGAAAGCTGTTGACCAATAATGTTCCCGGCAATGTGCCCAAAATAGTCTTTGTGAGGTCGAAATTTTATGGTGCAGTGTCCCCAAGTTTTAATTAAAGGGCCAATATATTTATCTTTTAGAAGAAATTTCTCAGCATTTTTCCACATGCATTAAAGCTGATGATATAATCAACTTACTTAAAATGGAAGTACCCCTTTCACAGCCAAATGTAGAGCAAAAGAAGCCCGTTGAGCAATACGGGGTTTTTCCCAAGGAAATAAAGGAGAAAATGGGAGACAATTATTGGTTTATAACTCTTAGACCTGAACAAATGAAGGACTTAAAAGGAATCACTCTGTTGCCTGAGAATTTTATTAAAAAAGAAAAGGATATTGAAGATTATACAGACTCTCTAGATGAAGAAACTTCTCTATCAGGCCAAGTTGCAGTACTAAAAAACTTGGTTAGGGTTAGTTGGCATGAACCAAAAACTGCTGATCAAATGGAGGAATTAGTGGCAGAATCAGGAAAAAGTCTAAATATTAAAGGCGTGAGTGCTATTTTGGGCAATGCAACTACATATGCAAATATTTATTCGACTTTATACGAAAAAATGATAAAAGAGGCCCCAATCTTAGTAGACCTAACTGAATCAAATGGTCACCGGAATGAACTTCTACCAACAAAGTCAAGAACGAAGACTGGAAATGTTATTGATATGTCATCCAGTTTAGTTGGTGTTCACACAAAATTTGCCCCAAGGTACGTAGCCCACTTCTGGGAAAAATTTACTACACAACGACAGTATGATAGGGCTTTGCCTATTTTTGTTTACCAAGAACCCTCAAAAGCACAACAGGCTTAGTTTTTTTAATGAAGATTATAAAACAAGAGGGGGTTATATTGTATGATCTATTAACCCGGTTCTAACAACTGTATTAGCACCTGTCTGAGGAGTACCACCAATTCCATGCACCTTGCCGTAACCACGAGCAATATCTTTTGTATCTAAAATATCTTTAATTATCTCTCTAGCGGCTTTTGGAAGGTGAAGTTTTCTAACTCTTTTTTCGTTTCTTTTTGGATCTCTTTCCATTTTTAATAATCCATTCCACCCATTCCGCCTTGTGGCATTGGAGGGGCCTTTGGTTCTGGAATGTCTGTTACCAATCCTTCGGTGGTTAAAACCATCATGGCTACACTTGCGGCATTCTGAAGTGCGCTTCTGGTAACTTTTACAGGGTCAATAATTCCCATTTTGGTCATTGAGCCAAATTCGGAAGTAAGAGCGTTATAGCCAAAATCATTATCTTTTGAGGCCATTACTTTTTTAAGAACCAGTTTTTCATCATCCCCTGCATTTTTAGCTAACCATTGGATTGGCTCAGCGAGTGCATCATAAACTATATCAAGACCAATCTTTTCATCACCCTTTTCGACCTTAACTTTTTTGAGTACCTCACGTGCCCTAAGAAGTGCTGTTTCCCCTCCTGGGACTATTCCTTCCTCAACTGCTGCTTTTGTAGCCCCAACTGCATCCTTTACTCTTTCTTTTTTATCATTTAGCTCAACTTCAGTTGCTGCACCAACGTTAATTACGGCAACTCCACCCGCAAGTTTAGCTAATCTTTCTTCAAATTTTTCTTTATCAAAGTCACTATCAGATGCTTTAATTTGCTTTTTGATTGACTCAACTCTGGAATCAATTGCCTTTTTCTCACCTTTACCGCCGATTATTCTGGCATTGTCTTTATCGGCCCAGACTTTTTCGGCACGACCCAAATCAGTTACCTCAATTGATTCAAAAGTCATACCTGTATCTTCACTTATTACAGTTGCACCTGTAAGAATTGCAACATCTTCAAGCATTTCTTTACGCCTATCACCAAACCCGGGTGCCTTTATGGCTAAAGTGTTAAATGTTCCTTTAAGTTTATTTACAACAAGGGTAGCCAAGGCTTCTCCTTCTATTTCATCAGCAATAATTACAAGGTTTTTACTGACTTTTACGAATTTTTCAAGGAAGGGAAGCATATCCTGAATCGAAGTGATTTTCTTGTCGGTTAGTAAAATATATGGATTATCAAGTTCTGCCTCCATTTTATCCGCATTTGTTACAAAGTAAGCTGAAGCATAACCACGGTCAAATTCCATGCCTTCTTTGTATTCAATATCGATTGTTAAACCTTTGCCTTCTTCAACTGTTACAACTCCATCGCGGCCTACTTTATCAAGGGCTTCTGCGATTTTACTTCCAATTATTGTGTCCCCTGCAGAAATTGTAGCCACTTGGCCTATTTCTTCTTTGCCTTTAATAGGCTTAGCCATTCTTTTAAGCTCCAAGGTAACTGCTTCAACCGCTTTTTCAATTCCTTTTTTAACAATCATTGGGTTTGCGCCTGAGTCAATTTTAGCCATACCTTTTTGAGTGATTACTTGGGCAAGAAGAGTTGAAGTTGTGGTTCCATCCCCCGCGTTATCGTTGGTTTTACTGGCGGCTTCTTTAACAAGCTGGGCACCCATGTTTTCGAATGGATCTGGTAAATCAATTTCTTTGGCAACGGAAACTCCGTCATGAACTATATTTGGAGCTCCCCATTTCTTGTCTAAAGCGATGTTCCTACCTTTTGGCCCAAGTGTAGTTACAACTGCTTTAGCAACAGTATCGATACCTTTTAATAAGGCTTTCCTTGCGTCTTTAGAAAATTTTAATTGTTTAGCCATATTTAATAATCGACTGATTCTACTTCTGTATTTTTCTGATTGATTTTGTTTAAGGCAGATCTGTAGAGATTTGTATTAGCAACTCTTGCCACCTGAGCATCTAACCCTTTTAGTTCTTGACCCTTTAGGTGAGCATTTATAGATGTTGTTTGACCGCTTCTAACTGTAGCCACAGCAATCGCTTCTTTAGGTGTCAAGTCAAAAGTTTGTTGTAAATCTAATAAAGTTTCTGTTAAAGCCATATTATTTTTCTTCTACTGCCAAAACATCCTCAAACTTAACAAATAAATATTCTTTGCCTTCGATTTTGACTTCGTTTCCGCCCCATTTTTTGTAAAGAACTGTGTCGTTAACTTTTGCCGGTGCTTCAATTTTATGACCATCAGAAAGAAGTGCTCCACCAGTTGCTAGTACTTTTCCTTTTTGTGGTTTTTCACCGGCGTTATCAGGTAAATAAATTCCGGAAGCTGTTTTTGTTTCTTTTTCTAAAGGCTCAATAAGAAGATAGCCTGCGGTCGGTTTTAAGTTAAGTTTTGCCATTTTTAGCGAAAAAATAATGCTAACACTGTTAGCATTCGATCCCTATGACTGCTATTCTAAGCTAGGGTGCGCCGATATGTCAAGTAAGTCTTCCTAAAACTACTTTTCCCCAATCCTGAGGATGGAAAAGGGCACGGGTGGGGGTCACGATTTCGCGAGTAACTTTCTTCATCATATAATTTTTTTGCAAATTAAAAGCCAATTTTTCTATTAGATCTAAAGAAAAAACTTTTTCACTTTTCACTCTTCGCTTTTCGCTAATTTTTACTGAGTTGGGCCAGTAATCTAATAACCATTTATTTTTATGCAAGAATTTTTCGTAAGTTTTATCTTTGTTAACTAGTGGAATAATCTGGGCAATTTCGTGGGCAGTGTAGACATTTCTGTCCTTTTTGCTCCAAAGCAAATCTGTTTCATCTAGCCAAATATTCAAACAAAACTTGTCTTTTTGATTATTATCAGAGGGTTTTCGGATAGAAAGATTGAATAAGTAGGTAAGTAAATAAGTGAGTAGTCGGGTTATCCAAAGTGTACCTTTTTTTGTAACCATCATTAAATCAATATCACTTTCCTCAGCAGCATTTTCCATAGCCAAGGAACCCGTGACTGCAACCATCTTGATGGTAGGAATTAGCGCGAAAATCTTGGCAGAAGCCTTTGCGATTTTCATTTTTTTATCAGAGACTCTTTTTCTTAAAAGCCTTTTGTAAATAAGTCCTTCTCGGCCTTCCAGAAAATAAAAACCTCTTTTATTTGTAACCTGATTCCGTGCCTTGGTTACTTCTACTTTATTGCCTGATTTCCATTTTATTAAGTCGGAAAAACTTAGAGGGTAATCAAATAAATTATGATAGAGGATGGATGCCTTTTCTTTGTCGTCCAAATCTTCTTTGGTAGGTTCTTGATTTAAGGCAATAGAATACAGGTTTAGCATTTTACTTTGCAATCAGTTTATACTGGGCAAGTATTTGCGAAACACCTTGTGCGGCTGTTGCTAGAGCTTTATCGGCAGTTGAAGTTCCATTTGCAACCGCGTTAACAGCATCGCCAAAGTAATTAATCATTTGTGAGTTTATTCCAGTTGGGCCATCAAAAGTACGAGAAGCTAAATACCAACTAGTTGCTCCCGGGGCCTGGGAAATTATTGAACCAAGAACAGGGTGACTCGAAAGTAAACTGGCCATGTCGACTCTTGGATATGGTTCACCAAAACTTCTGACTTTGCTCTCATTCTGGTAAAGTTTGGTTAGCGAATCTTGAGTTGAAAGGAATTTTAAGAAATCCCAAGCTGCAGCTTTATGGGAACTCCCAGACCAAACTCCACTAGCCCAGTAAGTTGCATAAGTTATATCAGCTTGGCTTGGACTATCCTTAGGGAGTTGTGGGATAGGTACCGTTTTAAATTTCAAATTTGGATTTTGGGCTTGGATATCAAAAGCGCGCCACGAAGGGCCAATGTACATCGCTAGTTTTCCTGCTGCAAAAGATTGAGTTGAAGAAGGGAGGGTTGCGTCCCAAATTCCGTCAGTCGTTGAAAAAAGTGTAAAGTAGGTCAGTGCCCCTTCAGCACCTGGTCCCGTTGGATTACTTAGGCTTACTCCATTTTGAAGCATTAAAAGAGCTAAAATTTCTGGCCAATGATCAATATTTTCTGTTCTTCCCATTGCTGCTCCCGATTGAGTAATAACACCTTGATCATCTTTAACTGTGAGCTGTTTTGCAACCGATCTAAAATCATCCCAACTTGTCGGCGCGGTCTTACCTGCTTTATCAAAAATATCCTGGTTAATAAATAATGTTAAGGCATCATACTCCAAAGGAATTCCAACAATACTACTTCCAGAGGTTAAATCAGATGAAGTTATTGGATAAAAAGTCTTGGCAAAGTCTGCCGGGTTCATGACTGATGCGGGGAGTGAATCCAAACTTCCTTTAAACATCGGTACCCAAGAATTATGAAAGGTGAAGATATCGGGACCGCTGCTTTTGGCAAGAGAACTTGTTAAACGTTCGCGATAATCCTGGGGGGACTCTTTTATATAATTTATTTTTACTCCACTATGAGCAGTTTGATAGGCATCAATTAATGGTTGTACAGCTTTAGGATCTTCCCAAAGTCCCCACCAAGTAATTGTTCCTCCAGAAATTTTAGATGTTGAAGTAGAAGTTAGAATTTTGAAAATCGCAAAAATAATAATTAAAACCAAAACACCAATACCTGCAAAGATTGCTACTTTAGGAATAGTTTTCTTTGGAATCGGTGGAACTATTGGTGGCACACTCGGGACTTCCGAAACAGGAGGGATAGGACTAGCTGGTGTCGCCGGAATTGTATAAGTATTAGGGGGATTCTGGTTAGTATCCACCCTTAAATGGTATCATATCGGAATGAGCAGTGCGAGATCGATTGTAAATAAAAAACTGCCTAAAAAACCGAAAAACTTTGGTCGTTCGGTTGTAATCTTCTTCTTTTCAGTTATTGTTTTCGTTTTAGGGTTTTTCCTCTTCTATCAGGTTAAATACCTAGGCAGAATTTATCCAAATATTTATATTGCCGGTATCAGTCTTGGTGGGCAAACTCCTGCTGAGGCGGTTGCAACTCTTACAAATGAAGTTAAAATAGCAGACAAAATTAGTCTAGTAAGCACAAAAAAATCTTTTGATTTAAATACAAAAGACATAGATATAAGTTACAACTTTGAGGCTTCGGTTGATAGAGTTTACAACTTAACCAGAACAGGAAACTTTATTACTGATTCAATTACACAAATTAATCTTTTGAGACAGGGGCAAAACTTGGGTCTCACCACAAATATAAGTACCGAAAAACTTTCAAATATTATTGCTCTAATCGATAAACAAATTACAGTTAATCCGATTTATCCATCAATCGAAGTCAAAAATGGAAATATTGAAGTGAATAAAGGTGCGGAAGGGACGCTGGTTGACCAAGAACTACTTAAGGCAATTGTTGGACAGGTTTTGTCCTATGCAAGAACTGGTGACGTTCAAATTCCAATGCAAACAATTGA
Organism: Patescibacteria group bacterium; assembly: GCA_035260845.1. Taxonomy (GTDB): domain Bacteria; phylum Patescibacteriota; class Microgenomatia; order UBA8517; family UBA8517; genus DATFUL01. Next base: position 41,154 of record DATFUL010000002.1, on the reverse strand, counting down.
TCCACGCTTAAGCGATCAAGAAATAATTGCAGCAAAAACCAGAGGAGAAAAATATTTGGACAAAAGTATTTCTTTAAAATTTGAAGTGGAAAGTTTTGACTATAACAAAGACCGTATCCTTAAATTCATAAACCCAAGTGGGGGCTATAACGATCAAGAAATAAATAACACAATCCTTGCAGTTTCAAAAAGCGTAAATAGGGAATCGCAAAATCCTAAATTTGAATTTAATGGCTTAAAAGTTAGTGAGTTTCAACCAGCACTTGATGGAATTACTTTAGACAATCAAAAACTTAAAGATCTACTAATAAATAGTCTTGATAAATTAGCGGATTCAACAGACAAAAATATTGCAATTGATGTTCCAGTAACAAGAACTAAGTCCGATGTCGCAACCAACGAAATCAACAACTTGGGAATAAAGGAGATGATTGGTCGCGGTACTTCCACCTATTTCCATTCAATTCCTGGGCGTGTTTTTAACGTAAATTTAGCGGCCAGTAGAATAAATGGTACATTGATTAAACCGGGTGACACATTTTCTTTTAATCAAACTTTGGGTGATGTTTCAAAACTAACAGGATATAAAGAGGCCTACATAATTTCTGAAGGCCGCACCATTCTCGGTGATGGCGGTGGGGTTTGCCAAGTCTCAACGACACTTTTTCGTGCAACACTTAATGCGGGACTGCCAATAATGGAACGTACAGCACATGCTTATCGTGTTGGTTATTACGAACAAAATTCCGCGCCAGGAATTGACGCCACAGTTTATGCACCTTCACCAGATTTTAAGTTTAAAAACGACACACCGGGGTACATCTTGATTCAAGCCAAAAATAATCCAAAAAATTATTCATTAGTTTTTGAACTTTATGGGACAAGTGATGGAAGAGTGTCGGTGGTTTCTAAACCAGTTGTTTCTAATGTTATACCAGCACTACCTACAATTTACCAGGACGATCCAACTCTCCCAGCTGGAACTCTAAAACAAACAGATTTTGCTGCAAGTGGGGCCAAAATTACATTTAACTATTTAGTAACAAGAAATGGAGAAAGTATTTATAAAAAGACATTTGTTAGTAATTACCAACCCTGGGCAGCTATTTATTTAAAGGGTACTGGACCTGCTATTTAAAAAGATTATGTCTTCAATAGCACTTTTTTTGTCAGAGTCTTTTCTTACCTTATTCATATCTTTTTCAGTCCCAAGTGAATACTTACCGGTTCTATAAAAAGTAAAAAGTTGCCGAGTACCATCAAAGTTCGGGTCAATCAAGTGAAAATCTACAATTTTACGTAGTCCTTCGTTCCAAACAGACATTAACTAAATTTAACACTTTTATTCATAATCCAACAACTAGGAGGTATAATGGCCTCATGAAGCTTGTAAACAATTTTGATGATTTAGACACGATTTTAAAAACACTTGAGGCTGGCGGGCTAGTAGTCTTCCCCTGCGAAACTGTTTACGGTGTTGCCGTGGACTCACAAAACCCCGAGGCTATTGAAAAATTAAGTAAATACAAAGAAAGACCATTAGGAAAACCTTATGCCATTATGTGTTCTGATCAAAAAATGGCCGAGGAATATGTAGAGTTAAACGACACCGCCCGAAATCTCTATAAAACTTTTCTGCCTGGGCCGGTTACAGTTATTTCCAATGGGAAAGGAAAAGTTGCTAAAGGGATCGAGTCAGAAACAGGAACCTTGGGAGTTAGGATTCCGGATTATAAAAATATGCTTAATTTGATTACCAAATTTGGCCGTCCAATTGTGGCAACCAGTGCCAACGCTTCATACCAAAAACGGCCATACAAAATTGATGACATCCTCAGAAATATTTCTGAAAAGCAAAAAGGGTTGATTGACTTAATTATCGATGTTGGCGAACTTCCTAAAAACGAACCCTCAACAGTAATTGATACAACACTTGATGACCCAACAGTTTTAAGACAAGGTGAAATAAAAATTAAGGATAAAAATGAGGTTCTTTCTCGTTCAGAAGAAAATACCCAAAACATTGGTAAAGAATTGTGGCAAAAATATGAAAATTATAAAGGCAAAAGGGCAATTGTTTTCGCCTTGGAAGGCCAAATGGGAGCAGGTAAAACTCAATTTACAAAAGGGCTGGCCCGCGCCATGGGAATAACTGAACTAGTTACCTCACCAACTTTTGCTCTTGAAAACGAATATGGAGAAGGCAGTAAAAAATTATTCCATTTCGATACTTGGAGGCTAGAAAATTCAGATGAATTAACAGCTTTGGGTTTTCCGGATTTAATTAAAAACAAATCCGTAGTCTCAATTGAATGGGCAGAAAAAGTAACTGACGAAATTCGTAAGTATGACGAAGAAGCAATTGTTATTTGGGTAAATATTAAGTCAGGTAAATTTGAAAACGAAAGACTGATCTCTTGGGGTGTGTTATAATCGCCACACCATGGTTGATCTCAAATTGAGACATGTCGATCAAAAAGAAGTACTTAATCCAAGTAAATTAAAGGCTGTTGTAATTCCGCTTGTAACTCCTTTTTCAGAGAAAAGTAAGAAACCCTTAGTTCAAGTAAAAGACTTGGATAACCTGGTGGCTAGTGTCGTCAACCACTCAGGCGCTTTATTTCCGGCAGGAAATGCTGGTGAAGGTTTATCTCTTGATTTAGAAAATTATAACGTTTTGTTAACTACTGTTATCAACAGTAGGGATAAGCATTCTATCAACAGAGTGCCTGTACTCGCAGGAGTTCTTAAAAAGGAGATGTCTGAAATTACCGAATTTGCAAAAACAGCAAATTCAGTGGGAGCAGATGGAATTATATTTGCACCCATGTTAAGTCGTGATCCTTACAAAGCTCTTGAGACAGTCCTAGATGCAACTAGCTTACCAGTTCTTCTTTATAGTAATCCAAGCATGACCGAAGGGAAGGAAATTCCATTTGATCTGGTTCAATTTGCTAAAGACGAGTCCAAAGGAAGAGTTGTTGGAATAAAGTCATCAAGTAAAGACATTCAACAGTTTGAGAGTGTTCTAAAATTAAAAAATGCTTCTTTCAAAGTTTTTCAGGGTAATACAGCAGATGCTGCAGACTCACTTGAAATGGGTGCGGACGGAATCGTTTCGGTTGAAGCAAATATAAAACCAAAAACTTTTGAAGGTTTATGGTCCACTTCAAAAACCCCAAACAGTGTTGCGTTTGAAGATAACAGACTTAAAATTGATGATATCTTGAGACACTTAAAGGCCGAGCGTAAGACAAATGGAATGGATTCATCTGAAATAGTTAAATATCATTTAGTTAAAATGGGAATATTCCATTCTTCAAGAAAGTATTAAGGTTAAATAGATAACGATGAAAATTCTCTCGATTGATACAAGCTGTGACGAAACTGCTGCAGCAGTAACCGAGGATACAAAAATATTAAGTAATATTATTTGGTCCCAAGCTTCAGCACATGCTAAATTTGGCGGCGTGATGCCCTCTCTGGCTCAAAGAATGCACGAGGAGCGAATCGACTTCGTCATAAAAAAGGCTCTTGGAAAGTTTGAAATAACAAAGGATATCGATGCGATTGCGGTAACGATTGGCCCAGGTCTTTCTATCGCACTTGGGGTTGGAGTTAATAAAGCCAAAGAATTGGCAATTAAATATAACAAAAAACTAATCGCAGTTAATCATTTGGAAGGACACCTTCTCTCCTCTTTTGCAAATCAAAACATTGATATTAAATTCCCAGCACTTGGGTTAGTCATTTCTGGGAAAAATACACAAATTATTCAAATAGATAAAATTGGTAATTACAAAGTTCTTGCAGAAACTCATGACGATGCATTGGGTGAGGCGCTTGATAAGGCTGCAAGAATGTTGGGTTTAGGGTACCCTGGTGGAGCAATTTTCGAAAAAATGGCAAAACTTGGTAATCCTAAAAAATACACTCTTCCAGTTCCTATAGCAGGCCAAGAAAACCGCAGAATGTTTTCGTACTCTGGCTTAAAAACTTCAATGATGAGACTGGTAGAATCAGAAAAACCTTTAACTAAAGAGAAAATATACGATTTAGCAGCTAGCTTCCAGGATGCCGCATTTACACACATTATTCGAGTTTTCCATTTTATTTTATCTAATGATTATCCAAAGACGCCTAAAGACTTATTAGTTGGAGGCGGCGTTGGAATAAATGTCGAAATGAGAAAAAGATTAAGAAAACTTGGTAAAGCATTTAATATCAATTTGCATTTTCCCTATTCGAATAGATTATACGGCGACAACGCAGCAATGATTGGCATCGCTGCTTACTTTAAAGCTGAGAGAGAAGAATTTGTAGATCCAGATAAAATTGACCGCAATCCCAGATTATCACTTTCCTAAATCTTGATTATCGAAACGGTTTAAATAAACCCCTATTCCGGCACCAACAATTGCCGCTGGTATCATTGTTACCAGGTAGGTAGGTACTTCAGTAGTTGGGATTTCCAAAAAAGTTTGTAGTATAACTCCTGTCATTAAAGAAGCACCACCTGCCATACCTATGACTATCATAGCCTTTTCAATTTTGTATGCCAACCGAGTGGACGCTTCCACCTGACTATTTTCTTTTTGTTCTTTGTTCATAATAAAAAAATATTATCATGATAGTTTGAATATCTGCAAAAATCAAACCTAAATGCTACAATACAAACACAGATCCACCCTCCTTCGCTATAAGCTTCGGAAGGGCACGGTAGTACTTAAATGGATAAAACTTATAATCATAAACTGTACGAAGAGAAAATTTATAAAAAATGGGAAACCTCTGGTTATTTTAATCCCGATAATTTACCGGGAGAGCGAAAGGAAACTTTTTCTATAGTTCTTCCCCCACCAAACGTGACAGGAACCTTACATTTGGGCCATGCGGCCATGCTTGCGGTTGAAGATATTTTAGTCCGGTACAACCGAATGCAAGGCAAGAAAACTGTTTGGATTCCGGGAACGGACTCAGCCGCCATTGCCACCCAAAGCAAAGTTGAAAGCGTTTTATATAAGGAGGAGGGCAAAACTCGACACGACATAGGACGCACGGAGTTAATGAACCGGATTGAAGCTTTTATCAAGGATAGCGAGAGCACTATTATTAGTCAGGTTAAACGGATGGGTAGTTCACTTGATTGGAGCCGCTATGCATATACCTTGGATGGAACACGCTATAAAGCTGTAATGGAAGCCTTTGTACGGATGTATAAAGCTGGTTTAATTTATAGAGGCAACAGGATTGTTAATTGGGATCCACAGTTCCAAACAACTGTAGCTGATGATGAAATTGAATACAAAGAGCAAATAGATCCATTTTATTATTTTAAATATGGTCCTTTTACAATCGGTACAGTTCGGCCGGAAACAAAATTCGGAGACAAGTATGTGGTTATGCATCCAGATGACAAACGGTATAAAAAATATAAACACGGTGACAAAATTAAACTCGAGTGGATAAATGGCCCACTGACCGCAACAATTATTAAAGATACGGCCGCTGACCCAGAAGTTGGGTCGGGTGTAATGACCATTACCCCATCCCATTCTTTTGTAGATTTTGAAATAGCCAAACGTCACAACTTAGACATTGAACAAGTAATCGATGAGAAGGGACTCTTACTTCCCATTGCAGGTGAGTTTGCAGGTCAGCACATTAAAAAGGCTAGACCTTTAATTGTTGAGAAACTTAAACAGAAAGGTCTAATCGAAAAAGTTGATGAAAAATATATTCATAAAATTGCTATCAACTACCGCGGAGGTGGAACTATTGAGCCCCAAATTAAACTTCAATGGTGGGTTGATGTAAACAAAGAAATTCCGGAGAGAGACAATAAAAGTCTTAAAGATTTAATGCGAGAGGCCATAAAAAGTGGTGCAACTAAAATAACCCCATCTAGATTTGAAAAAACATATTATCACTGGATAGATAATTTAAGAGATTGGTGCATCAGTCGTCAAATTTGGTTTGGTCATAGAATTCCGGTTTGGTACAAGGGAGAGGAAATATTTGTAGGAACAGAAGCGCCAAAAGAAAAAGGCTGGGAACAAGACCCAGACACACTTGACACTTGGTTCTCCTCAGGTCTTTGGACTTTTTCAACGTTAGGTTGGCCGGAACAAACAGAGGATCTTAAAAACTTCCATCCGACAAGCCTTCTTGAAACAGGTTACGACATTCTTTTCTTCTGGGTAGCACGCATGATACTTATGAGTTCGTTTCTTTTAGGAGAGGTGCCATTTAAGCAAGTTTATTTGCATGGCTTGGTACGTGATAACCAGGGACGAAAAATGAGTAAGTCTTTGGGTAACATTATTAATCCAGTGGATATGATTGATAAATATGGAGCCGATGCTGTTCGTATGTCCTTAATCATTGGCGCAGCCCCCGGAAACGATATTAAACTTTCGGAAGATAGGATCAGAGGATACAGAAACTTTGCCAATAAAGTTTGGAATATAACCCGTTTTGTAACAGAAAGCGAATCTATAAACACTAAATCAGATAAATCTGTAAAAACAGATGACGAATGGATTTTAGAAGAACTTAAAAAGACAACTCTATCCGTAACTAAAAATCTAGATAAATTCAAACTTAACGAAGCGGCTGAAGAGATTTATGATTTTGTCTGGCATAAGTTTGCCGATATTTATATCGAGAAAACCAAAACCAAAGACGGTGACAATTTTGGAGTTCGTGAAAGTGCGGTTCCTATTTTACAACAAGTCCTTGAGCAGTCTCTTAAAATTCTTCATCCTTTTATGCCATTCGTCACAGAACAAATCTGGCATGAAATGGAAAATGATGATCTTCTATTAATTACGGCGTGGCCAAAGGTGTAGCACTTGCAGAGGGGGAGGCGCTAGCACTTGGCGAGACCGCCGGAGTCACCAAAGGAATTGCTGAATCCGATGCTTGAGGTGAGACTACTGGAATAGGTGTATTTGTCGGTAAATAAGTTGGAATAACTGTTTGAGTTGTTGGGGTTTGAACAAAGAATTTTGTATAGACCATGTAGCCAATTGCGACAACTAAAGCGACAACTAATAGAATCATTGCGATTGTCATAACAGAGCTTCCTTTCTTTGGAGTTTCGACTGGAATATTGGGTGGCGCAGGAGGAGTATCCATTGGTTCAACAGAAGGAGTAGTTATTTGTGGCGGGCTAGTAGGTTCAGTGGGAGTCGGAGAAGGTGTTACCACAGCTTCTTGAGTCAATTTGTTTAAATCTTCTTCAAGTTTACCTAAGTTAGCGTTCTCTGTTTGTGGATTGTTATCAGTTGGATTCATGTCTAATATTAACATTATCACATGTTAAGTAAATTGGTCAACAAAAATGCTAAAGAGCTTTTTATTTACATTTCTTTCCTCGTTATTCTTCTTCTAATATCAATCAATTTTGATAATTATTTAAAGCCTAAACAAATCCGAGTGCTGGGAACAGAAACCGACAATAGTGAAGAGGTTTTTTGGAACGATTTTCTAAACAAAAATCCTAGTTATATTCCGGGTTGGATTGAAACTGGTAGTGTTGATAAAGCCAAATTAATTGATCCTAACTACGAAATAAAATAGTGGATTACTTTGCTTCTTCTTTTGGAGCTTCTGTGGCTTCACCTTCTGCTGGGATAGCGCCTTCGGCAGGAACTTCACCTTCCGCGCCAACTGCAACGATTGGAGCAACAACCTCTTCTTCTTTTTGAGGCGGATCGACTTTAACCACAATCTCTTCTAGATTAGTTTTAATTTCGATCTTTGAAGAATCAACTTTCAAATCCTTTACATGAATTGCTTGGTCAACTTCAGAAAGATTCGATGTATCAACTTCAAATTTCTCAGGAAGGTCAGCTGGAAGGGCTTCAACCTCAACCTCGTTTAAGTACTGAACAACAGTACCAATGCTCTGTTTTTCTGCAGGAGACTCACCCACAACCTCAACTGGAACCTTTGCAGAAACCTTAACTTTAAGGTCTACCTGCCTAAAGTCAACATGAATAGATTCATCTGTTATTGGGTGTTTTTGCACATTATTGACCAAAACTGGAAGTTCATCTTTACCTACCTGAAGCATAATAAGTCCTGTCTCCCCTACTTCTTTATAAACACTAGCAAATTCTTTTTTATCAACTTGAACTGAAAGCGATTTAATGTTTTTACCATAAACATTCCCAGGTAAAAAACCACCAACTCTGATAGTTTTTACTTTTCTACCGCTAATTTTTCTCTCTTCTGCTTTGAGTATTTTCTTATCCATTTTTAATGATTCCAAGATAGTCTGGCAAAGAAGTCTTGGCTAAGTAGCGTATTATACGTGTAAACACTGTTCCCGGTCAAGGAAAAAACAGGACGGCTTTCGATCTGACCAATACCTGTAACTTGAATGGACAATGGATCTGCCTCAACTCCTGCCTGTTTCCTGACAAAAAGACCATAACTGTTAACTTGATTTTGAGGCAAATCGTTTTGCCAAACAAACTCAATATTTTTACTTTGCCCAGGGGTTGTTTCAACCAAGACTCCAACTTCTTGGCGGCCCTTTTCTTGAGTTATTTCTGGTTTAAGGCTTATCTGAGTTGTCCCAGCCTGGCTATTTACACTAATCAATTTTGAGTCTGTCGGAATCATAATTCTAATATAGCTTTTGTATATTCCAGATACTCCGAGAGCCGAATTTGCAGAATTAGATAAAGCTATTGTCATCTGCCTTGTAATTTTTTGCGGATCAAAGGAAACATTAAAATTAAGATGTCTTTTTACAAAATAATTGGATTTATTAACCCCAACGTTTGCCTCAACGTCCCCAACAAAATCCGAGTAGCACTCGTCTCCGCACGAATAAGATTGAATCTTGCCATCCCAACCCAGTTTATTTAGAGCACTACTAACATTATTGTCATGTAAATAAACTTGCATGTGACGCCCTTCCAAACTTTCGTAAAAAGCCTTTAGTACCAAGACTCTGTCTTTTGGATTCATTTTCACTATTTGATCTATAAGTGTTCTTGATAAAGCTGTCAAAAAACTAGCTTTTTGCCTAGATCCCGGGAAAGAGTTCGCCTGGGCTTCTTCTTGTGTTTTTTCATATAAATTATCTGGAGTAATTGTTAAATTGTAATCCGGTAAAAATATTGGACCTGTGTAGTTTAAGATTGTTTTGATTGGTGACAAATCGATTGCAATAACACCATCCACTTTTTGGTCCATTTCTTTGTTTAAAAACCACTCTGCTCTTTCGGATGATGTGGGAAAATCAGGATCCCAATTACTATCTCTAAACCACCAATTTGCTTCATTTAGATAGTTTTTAATTGGAGCGGGGGGTTCTATATGCCCTTTAAGTTGTCCGTCTGCTGAATAAATATCATTAACAGTCAGACCGTTCATCTTTCCGCCTCCAAAGTTAATAACTCCATAAGAACCTATAAACCCACCAGTGGGCCTTAGCTCCATATTATTCTCAAAAAGTATTAAATAGTTTTTGTTCTCCTCAGTTCCAAGAATTGAAGGCAGATTGTTGGCTATTACGCCACCTTCATGTGAAAGATCTTTGAATTTATCAAAATCAACAAGTTCTTGAACTTGTTTTGCAGATAAAATACCAGACTCAACAGAATTTTTGGTCAAGATCTCAAAAAAGGAAAGTTCTTGGTAAATATAATCCAAATTTAATTTTATACGTGATACTGGCTCCTTTAGGTCAAATATTCCCCCACCCAGTACATTACCTAAAATTTGGCGACTATCCTCAGCTGTTGGAATAATGGCCAGTGACATATCTGTTAAGATTTCACCTGCTTCTGAAACATAGGAGGTTTCTTTATATACTCTACCCAATAATGGGATGTTGCCCAAAACCCCACTCACGGCTTTTCCAACAACAAAACTTGTTTTCGCAGATAAAACTAAATTTTGTGCATTACTAATTTTTTCAAGCAAAAATTGCTTGTATGAAAAATATAGAAAAGTTCCAGATATAAGTGATGTTATAAATGGCAAGAAAAGAATAAAAAGTATTGAGGTAATTACTGGGCGCAAAAATTTATACTTTCTTGGTTTTTTAACTTTTTCTTTTTGCTGAACGGTTTTTGTTCCAATTAACCATCTGTAAGTCTCGTTCAAGCAAATATTAAGGTTGGAGTTAATAAAATGGATATCGTACCCTTTTGGAATAAATCTTGTTTCGAGTTTTGTGTCGTAAAGAACTTTCAGGTCGGGGAATGATTTAAGGTTTTGTTTCCAAAAATCACTGCTAGAAAACTGTCTCCCCAAAAGGAAAGTGTCACGGCCGTAGGGCCCAAATGATAATAACCACTTAACAATTGTTTTTGCTGCATCAGTTATAAATACTGGATAAAATATTTCCCCCACAGGGAGAGTCACAGTTCTTTTAGTTAGCATTTCACTTATAAGAGTTGGCAGTAAAAGGTTACTATTAAGGTCAATTCTTGGACCCATAAGGTCGCCCAAATAGATAATCCCGGCGTTATCGCTGATAGCAATTTTGCTACTGATTTTTAAGGAGAATGTTTCAAATGGAAATATTGCCAGAGTTTTTGCGGTACCAAAGTTTTTATTTGTAATGAACTTCTTAAAGTCCTCAGTAATACTTTCTTTATTTAAAAATCCTCCACAAAAAATTGCGTAGGAAAAATTATCAAGGTTTTTATATTCTGAAATTTTTACAAACGAGAATCTGGAGTTGGTTGCGATTTGTTTGGTTCTTTCTTGCCATTTATTAAGATCATCGGAAACAACACTAACTAAACAATTTTTAGAAAGGAGAGTCTCTAAAATATTAATAGCCAAAAAGTTTGGATCAGAAAAGAGTATGACCCGCAGTTTTGAATCCGTGTTCATGTCTTGTATTATTTTACCGCAACTGCATGGTATTTAAATTAACAAACGGATTTGAGTAAACTTCTGAATATAATTCAGGACGTGAAACTTTCACACCGAAAATTGTACCGAAAAAAATCAGTGGGACTTGTCCAGTTCTAAATTAACTAAAAGGTCTGCCTCCTTGTTTTTTTCGCGTGGAACATTTTTGAAGACAAAACTATTTCCTAATTTTTTTATTAGCGTTAAAATTTCAAAAAATAGATTTCTAAGATTTTCATCCTTCACCTTATAAATTCCATTTATCTGTTTAACTACTAATTCCGAGTCAAGATAAAATGTTACTTGTGAAGTTTGTATGGCTTTCTCTTCTAACCATTTAAGCGCCAATATCACTCCACTGTATTCTGCAAAATTATTTGTTTTAGCTGCTAAATATTTTGAGGCTTTAAATATTTCGACACCATTTTCTTCAGCAACAAAAGCGCAAGCAGCAGGGCCGGGATTACCGCGAGACCCACCATCTGTATGAATTACTAGCTGCTTTTCCATGTTTTGTTATGTCGTTATTCTAAACGATAAACCAAGAAGAAGCGATACTAAGATCAGGTTTTGTTGAAGCGTTAACCAATAATGGTCAAAAAGACCTGTAAATAAAATAAATATAAGTGGCAGTAGCAAATATAGTTTATTCTTTTTTAAACCATTCATTAATACTTTATATATTAAATAACAAAAAGTTAAAAAGGCAATTATTCCCGCCTCCGAAAAGACCAAAAGATAAATATTATGAACCGGCTGAAGAATCCATGAGTAAGAAAAAATTCCTCTAAACATGGGTATGTTTATAATAAAAGTTCCAAGGCCTGCCCCAAGCAAGAAATGGTGGCTTATTACTTTACCTGCAATATACGAAAGATTAAGTCTCTCGGTTATGTTTTGAGCATTCAAAGCAAATGTCTTCAAAATCCACGGAGACATTATTGGTAATAAAAGGCTACCAATGATTGATAAAAAAAGAAACGTCAGAACTATAAATTTAAAAACCTTTTTATTCTTAGAAAACAGATAAAGAGCGAACGATAAAAATACACCTAAATAAGCAGAGATGGAAAAAGATAAAATAAAACAACTAAGAATTATTAATAGTCCTAAAATATTGCTTGGCGTCTTTCTTAATTTTCCACTTAAAAGTATTAAAAGAGTTATTACTCCCAAAAAACCCGCCAAAGAGTTTGGATGAGAAAATGTTGAGTATGCTCTAAGGTATAGGGCTCCTCCCAAACTAACAAGAGCAATTCCAGGGGAACCCAAATTAAAACTCCGCTCACCTAAATAGTAAAAGAGTCCACCAATTGTGCCACCTTTAAAGAATTGGATAATTCCAATCAGGGAGAAGAATATTGATGAATAAAATAAACTTTTAGTTATGGATGAAAACTCAACTAAATTTTGTTTAGAAAAATATAAAGTTACAAACGACATCTCAACAACCTTAAACCATTTGTAGACACTGACAGCAGGGGTGATTGAAAAAAGACTATTTATAATCACAAAAAGTAGTATGAAGAGTAATAGATTTTTGTACTTTTTAAGTGGCCTCAAAAAACCAACATCCCCAACAACTTTAGTTAAAAAGAGGCCAACTATTAAAATGTCTGTTAAATAAATACTTGGAGAAAGTAAGTCCACCCTTATTCCAAAAACAAAAGCCGATTGGGGCCAAAAATGGTAAGCAAGCTGGGTTGGAAGTAAAAAGATGAGAAAGAATACTAAATATTTTTCAAGGGATTTAACATACTTGATCACTTATTGGATTTTACTCTATTTGGAGGCTTTCACAATAGAATTTCTAGAATCTAGTGCCAAGAATTAAAGTTACTTTTTAATTCTTACAACTAAATATCTCTCTTCTCCCTCCCCTACTGATTCGGTAACAATTTCTTTGTCTTCTGAGAGAATCATATGGATTATTCTTCTTTGGTTTGGTTTTAAGTTATATAAACTTTGTGGTTCTCCAGTTTCTTTTGCACGGGAGGCGGCACTGTCGGCAAGGTTTTTAAGATAATCTTCCTCTTTTTCCAAATAGTCACCAACGTTGACTGTAACTCTCTCCCACTCATCAGATCCATTTTTAAGAAGAATGCCTAATATTGTTTGTAAACTCAAAAGTGTCTCCCCTTTTTTACCAATCAAAAGTCCTGTTTCGTCTCCCCCATCAATATTAACTAAGTATGATTTATTCGTTTCATCATATGACACGTTAGCGGTAGCTTTTGTCCCCATTAAGGTTAATAGCTCGTCTGTAATACCTTTGAGGTCTTTAACTCTTTTTTCCATTCTTGAGGCTTGATTGTAGCAGACCAATGCGGCGAATAAAAGGGGTCAGACTGCCCCAACCATTATTGGCAACCTGTTGCCAAACTGTTCCAATCGAAAAAACTAACCAATAAAGGGCCAGGCCCGATGGAAATTTATAACCAAAATACAAAGTCATTAAAGGAACTGTGTACATCATAGATGAACTCATGGCAAGCTGCATGTCGTCAGTTTCACTCTTTGTTGACTTGACAACTTTCTTTTCTGCTTCAACAAAAGGAGCTGTGATTTTAATTGACAAAAATTGTGAGATTGTAGCCAAAATCAAGAAAACTCCAGGAATACCAAATGGAAGGCTTGGAATATTAAAGAGGTCGGGCTTACTAATGTTTAAATAAAGAAAACTTGTATTAAGAGTAGATTCAGAAGCAATTTTAAGAGGTGTATATAAAAGCGCATTCAATTTGGCAATTGATTGGGCATTATTCGATAAAGAGGTGGCAAAAACTTGGTAAAAAGTAATTAATATAACCAGTTGTAAAATCTGAAACAAGCATCCGGCCCCCGGGTTAATACCCTTTTGCTTGTAAAGCTCGGCTTGAGCTTTTTGGAATGCCATTTTATCTGTCCCATACTTCTTTTTAAGTTTATCGACCAATGGTTGGACTGATTTAATTTTCTTCATTGAGTCCATCTGGGGTTTACTCAAAGGACGTGTAATCAAAAACAAGAATGAGCTAAATAAAATTGTGGCTACCCCCAAGTTGTGGCCAAAGAAGTTGTAAAAAAGAATCAAGCCATTGGCTAATGGTTGAGTTAATATGGTTGAAAAAATATTCATTTATTTGGTACCGGATCAAATCCTAAGCCTCCCCAAGGGTGGCATCTTAAAAATCTTTTAGCTCCAAGCGCGACTCCCCTACTTGCTCCAAATTTTTCAAGAGCCTCAATTGTATACTCGGAACAGGTTGGTGTAAACCTGCAAGCTTTTCCAAACAAAACTTCAAAAACTGGTGAAACAACTTTCTTATAAGATTTTATTAAAAAAATTAACAAAGCCTTCATTTATTTAGTTATTCCACAAGTCCGGACTGCTGTTCTTACTTCACGGACAATCGCGTCAGCCGGAATGCGCATTATGCTCGTTTTAGCTAAAAACACCACATCAAGGCCATTTTTTACTTCAGAGGTCATAAGTCTTACAGTTTCGCTCATATGGCGTCTAATTGTGTTTCTATCAACCGCGTCTTTGGCAATCTTGGTTGAAATAATAAAAGCAAACCTGGGTGGATTTGCATCCTTCCTATCTAAAACAGCTATACCAAAATTAGTTGATTGGAAGGTCGTGCCCAATGACTGAACTTTTGCAAAGTCCCCCGAACCTGTGAGTCTGTATTTTTTTGCTAACATTTAATTAAAATTGAAGATCAGACGGCTAAGACTTTTCTACCTTTAAGTCTCCTTCTTTTTAGAACATTGCGACCGCTAACAGTCTTCATTCTAGACATAAAACCGTGGGTATTTCGCCTTTTTGTTTTACTTGGTTGATAAGTTCTCTTTGTAGACATAACGCTATTATACCAATTAACCAATTAACTAATCAACCATTTAACAATTTGCCCCTTGACTCATTGTGGATAACTTTGTAAATAGTACAGAGTACAAAGCACATAGCAAAAGTAAAAACTGCTCCTTTCTCTTCTAAGTGCCTTGTTATTAACAATGAATATAGATCCAAAAACTTCCTGGAAAGACACTTTAGAAATAATTAAAGTTTCTGTGTCTCCGGCTATATTTTCTACCTGGTTTTCAAAAACGCATATTGCAAGCTTAAATGAGGTGGGGGACAGGGTAGTTGTTGAAATTGGCTGTCCGACCTCTTTTGCCAAAAACACAATAGAATCAAGATATTTTGGTTTAATCCAAGACTCTTTGAATAAGGTGGTGGGTAAAACGTGTGATGTCACTTTTATAGTAAAAGAGAACTTAGATAAAGTTGAGCCAAGTAAGGAAACCGAAGCGCCGTTATTTGAAAATAAAAAGGATGATAGAGAGTTTATCGAGGTTCTTAGAACGTCACGGATTAAACCAAGTTTTACTTTTGAGAATTTTGCAGTTTCGGGAAGTAATCAAATGGCCCACGCAGCAGCATTGGCTGTTTCTGAAAGCTTGGGAACGGCATACAACCCATTATTTATCTGGGGTGGGGTCGGAGTTGGCAAAACCCATCTTATGCAGGCTGTTGGGCATTCTACATTGCTTCGGGATCCACACAGTTTGGTTTTATCATGTACAGCCGAGGACTTTACGAACGACATAATTGACGGGATCCGCAACAAAACCACGCCCGAAGTCAGGAAAAAATACAGGAAACTAAACCTCTTAATGGTCGACGACATTCAGTTTATTGCAGGTAAGGAAACTGCACAAGAAGAATTCTTTCATACTTTCAATGCCGTGACCTCGGCTGGGGGACAGGTAATAATGACCGCTGACAAGCCTCCTTCTGAAATATTTAAGCTTGAAGACCGTTTAAGAAGCCGTTTTGAGGCGGGTTTAATAGTAGACGTTTCCCCACCTGACTTTGAGCTCAAATGTGCAATTGTACAGATCAAGTCTCAAGAAAGAAAAATTCCACTGGAGATGGATCAAATACAGATGATTGCTGCCAATACCGAAGGTGCAAGGAACATTGAGGGGGTTTTAATAAAAATAATGAACGAAGTTCATCTTAAAAAACTACCTATTACAAAAGACTTAGTCGAAGGAGCTCTAAGCCATAAGGAGGAAATAAATGGAAAAGCATCAAGAAGTACACCAGAACAAACTATCGAGGCTGTTTGTAAATACTATCAAATAGGAAAAAGGTTGATATTAAGTGACACCAGAGCACGCCAAGTTGCCCGCCCCCGACAAATGCTGATGTATCTCCTTAGGACCCAGCTTGGAATTGCCTTTGAGGAAGTTGGTAGGCTAGTTGGAAACCGCGACCATTCAACTGTCATGCATGCTGTGAATAAAATTACACAACTAGCCACAACAGATGTGCATATTCGTGAGGATATGTTGAAGATAAAAAACACACTTTGAGGATAATTTTAGATACTTATGCACTTATCAACAGATTGCGTATATTTATACACAAAGTTATGAACAATTTACTGAGGCTAGTATCAACACTAATATTATCCGAAAGGTAAACCCAAACAGTGAGTTTTATAAACTTATCAACCGTCTCTACTACTAGTACTACTAGTTAATATATAATAACTAACACAATATGAAATTAACGGTTTTACAGGAAAATTTAACAAAAGCGATAACTCAAGCTTCAAGGTTTGCCAGTACAAGATCTCAATTACCAATACTCGGAAACATTCTACTAAAAGCTACAAAAACAAAACTCAACATAAGTTCAACAAATCTTGAAATATCAGTTCTAATACAAATAGGCGCAAAAATAGAAAGTGAAGGGGAGATAAGCATTCCCTCAAAAGTAATATCTGAACTTGTGAGTAATCTTCCAAAAGAAAATGTAACTTTGGAATCAGAAAAAGAACAACTTAAAATTGAAACATCTGGTTTTACATCAAAAGTATTAGGAATGAATGCAACCGACTTCCCAAAAATACCGGAATCAGTTGTAAAACCTTTAAGTTTGCCTAAAAAAGAAATATTGGAATCACTTTCTCAAGTAGTTTTTGCTGCAAGTGCAGATGAAACAAGGCCGGTTTTAACAGGAGTCCTTTTTGTTTTGGATAAAGAAGGATTAACTATTGTTGCAACCGACGGCTTTAGGCTATCAAGAAAGAAAATAGCCTTAAAAAATAAAAAAGACCTGGTGGAGCAGAAAATTGTAATTCCTAAAGGGGTACTTGGGGAGCTTGGAAGATCTTTGGAAGACGTTTCAGAATTCCAATTTGAGATACAAGAGAAAGAAAAACAAGTTATTTTTGGACTAGGTGACATTGTTCTTTCTTCGAGACTTCTGGAAGGAGAGTACCCAGATTTTGAAAAGATTATACCCAAAAGTTCAACAATCACAGTTAGATTAGACAAAGAGGAGTTCTTAAGAGCGGTAAAACTAGCCTCAATATTCGCTAGGGAAGCGGCAAATGTTGTAAAACTCAAATTAGATAAGAATTCCGTGAAAGTTTTTGCGGAAAGCAGCAACTCGGGTAGTCAGGAGACTCAGGTCGAGGCTAAAATTGACGGAGAGGTGAAAGATTTTGAAATTGCTTTTAATTACCGATTTCTTGAGGAATTTTTGCACTCTGTAAGTGGTGAGGAAGTAAAAATGGAATTTACTACAACCGATAAAGCAGGGGTGTTTACAGATTCTTCGGATTCAAATTATCTTCACTTGATAATGCCAGTTAGAGTTCAATCTTAATAAGCACTGTCTTTTTCACCAACCGGAGTTGTTGCAAAATCCTGCCCCCAATCTTTGATGAAGTTGTCTATCGTAGTGGGTTCGAAATACCAAATCTCTTTTAGTGTCCCATCTGTTGCACCAAGATAAGCTATCCCATTTTGGGGATATACGTATAAATTAAAAACACTGTTCGATAATTTTTCATAAAGTGTGTATTGGGGCGCCCCGTAAATACTAGTTATTGAACTCGCGTCTTTGTTATCGTTTGAATTGACAATCTCCTTTATTAATTTAGTTGTACCATTTGTGAAAATTACTTTGTTAAATCTGTACTGATTGGTAGATTTATATTGAGAAGTTACTAGTCCATTTTCAGTTTTTGTGTCAATCGGACGGCCTAAAACATTCAAAACATCGTTTTCATTACTTACACCAGGAATAAGCGAACCAAATGCTGCGATTTTATTAATTGGTGTAGGAGTTGGTGTTACTGGTGAGATTGGACCTTTTAAAAAAAAGTTAATTACATAAAGAATTCCTGCTAAGACCAACATGATTAATATCCAATATTTTTTTATGAAACCTGTTAATTTTTTCATTTAACTATATTATGGTCCAAACATTACATTCTTTGCAAAATTGTAATGTTTAGGGTATTGTACTGCGTAATTTGTAACACAAGATGAAGCCCACGATGGGTGTTGATTCACAAACAAAGCATCTCCCTCAGCTTGACTTTCATAAGGATTACTTCCAGTGAGGCCGTATGTGCAGATTGGCCATTCTGATTGTGGTACGTTTTGTTCAAACAACCTCTCAGACCCTTTATTGATTATTTGAATATGGTGAGTTGTTTCGTGCGTAAGTATAAACAGTGCATCACTGGTCGACTTAATTCCACACTGATTGAAGTTGATATTACAATCTTTTTGTTCCACATCTTTGGCGTAAGTTGCTTGATTGCAGATACCAGCTTTACCCACAGGAGTCGGATTACTTGTAGTGTAACAAAGTTTAACCGTTCCGCCTCCACAAACCTTGGCTGCAAAGTTTGGGTATTGAGATGCAAGTTGGGCGGCGGCTTGGGTTAGGTTTGATTGTAAATTAGGCACAGAGCTCCAGGTCGGGCTGGAAAAATCAAAACAATTTAGAGGGCATTTTCCAAAACAAACCGATGCAGAGCCTGTTTCCGAAAGTTTTCCACCCTCGTTAGACTCTGCAGAAACTGTGATAGTGTCTGAAACAAGAGAATCTTGATATTTAGCATCGTAGTTTGATGTAAAGTTGAAAGAAAAAGGTGATCCGGGTGCAATCGAGGCTGTTGATGTAGCAATTTTTTCAAGCGAACTACAATCAATACTAGGGCCACTTTTTTTGATTGCTTTGCAATCTGTTTTAAAACTTATCCTAGTAAGAAGATCCTTTTTTGCGGTGACTGTAATTGTATAGGTTATTGCTTGCGGCGACCCAAGTTGGCCTCCGGGGTTAGGAACCTTTCGAACCTCGATGTATGGATTTGTGCTACTTAAAGTTGACTGACCGGGTGGAACAATTAAGGCACCCGAATTTATTATAAAAAGAAAAAGTGCTATTAAAAGTGGAACACAAAGAACAGCTAGGATGATAGGTAGAACAATCCCTTCAAGTACAAAATTCATAACCGAATGAAAGAATCCCAAGATTGGTGCAACAACATTGCCAAAAGCGGATCCACTAAGAGCTCTACCGGGATTTACAACAAAACCGGCAGCAGTACTACCAAAGCCAACCGATGTTAAAAGTGCACTACCCGAAGTTATTCCTGCAACCGCCACGGCAATTCCACCAACAATTAACCCTCCTTGGCTATTTTCCAAGCCTTTAATTGCAATTTTGCCTTTAGAAAAAAGATCAGCAAAAACCTTTGTTATTCCAGAAGCAGCCTGTCTTAGTGGAGCCGTTGAAATAGAAATCTTTGGTGTGCCAATTTTCTGAGCATTTATGTTTACGGACTTGGTGCTCGGACTAGGTTTAAAAGAAGACATTTGGGATCTAAAATCGAATCTGTCTGTTTGGCGAGAACTTGCTTCAAAATGCGGTCTACTTACACGATTAATAAAAATTGGCTGACTAGATCCGGTTCCTAAATCAGAAGTGTTTACTATGACTGTAGGCTCAGAGTTGATTAGTTTTGATACTGCATACGGGGTAAAGCCTTCGGTGGGAATATTTGCAACTTGTATAGATTCAGGAGTAGAAAAAATTCGATCCGTAATTCCCTTACCATCTTTACCGAAAGCGACTTCAGCAATGTTTTTACTAAACATAAAACTCTCAACTTGATACTGTGAATAATCTTTAACTATATTTTGTGCGGCCCCAAACTCTCCCGCAGCCCCAAGCATTCCTTTATCAACTGACTGTTTAGCAATAACGGCTTCGATTAGTGGGGAATTTCCTCCCAAAACGGCTACCATATTTTGAGCAGTTAATTCCGATGCACCATCTATATCTCCCTGAACACCAACTTGTTCAAGGCGGCTTTTTATATCGGCTGCAACCTGTGCTGTTAAGCCGTCTGGATCTATTTTTGCCTCTGACTTTAAATTGTTAATTTTAACTTCGTCATCTTGGCTAAGTAGGGACTCGTTAGCCTCTTTAACTTTTGCGTAAACATTTTTATTTTTAACTGATTCTTTAAACTCCCTTATTATTTTTGCGTTAGCAGCGGCTTTTACTTTGGCATCAAGTTCGGCTTGGAGTTTGACTCCAATTCTTTCTTCTCTTTCGATAGTTTGCGCCTCAGCCCTTTCTACATCTGCTTGTTGCTGTTCTCTTAAACCTTTATTGGGAAGACTGGCTTCGACAACAGTCTTTGGCGGCTCAACGATTTTTGCGGAAGTTTCAGCAAGCTCTTCTTGCCACTGAACTAGACGTCTTTCGGCATATTTAATATTGTCCTCACCCGTTACTTCGAGAGTATATTTTTCTAGTTGTTCGGGGTTTTTCCAAGAAAAATAATCTGTTTTAAGAGTTTTTTTTGCCAAAACATCACTTAGGCCAAGCTTTTTGGGCAGCATTATCTGTAGAGCCTCAATTAACTCTGTGGTTTTTTGAAAATTAAAGTCCGAAGGCGGATTTTTATTTTGCTTCATATGCGTTTGGACTTATCTTTGCAATTTCTTGTGGTTTGGTTGTAATTAGTTTGTTTTCATCCTCAGATGCAACAACCCTAATTGGAGCATGGTGCGGGCCTGCAAAAAATATTCCCTCACCAACGTTTGCTGCTAAGAGTAACTGTTTTTCCCCCTGGCTTAAGTAAAATATTTCCCCGATTTTATCGATTGCAGCTGGGGACTGTTTAAGAAGCACCTGCATGGCACTGTTGGTGACAATTGCTTTACCAATATCTTGGCCCAAAAAGTCTTCCACATCCTGAGTAATCGTTGTTAAACCTAAATAATATTTCCTAGCCCTTTTAACGACACTCCATAAAAATTGGGCTGTATCTGGGTACTTCATCATTTGCCAGGCCTCCTCGGCGATTAAGATGCGTTTCTTGAGGTCTTTTTTAACTCTCGTCCAAATGTAGTCTAGGATTATAAACATGGCGATGGGCCTTAGAACATCCTGCAAATCTTTAACCGAAAAAACAGTAAACGGATTTGTGATGTTTATGTTTGTTTGTTTATCAAAAATACCAACAAACGAACCTCTGACAAATTTTTCAATTCTTGCTGCAAGGTCCAAAGCATCTGGTACTTCCATGCCAATTAAAGTTTTATACAAGTCTTCCATTAGGGGCGGTTCTTTGCCCTGGGTGTCTGGATCCATGGTTATGCCTTTGTTCCTGTAAGTCATGACAAGTGCACGGTCAAGTAAGGCCTCTTGGGTGGGGGAGATTGTTCCCATAATAACCTTCATTAGAGAATGGAGTGAAAGAATCTTTTGTCCAAGCTGGTTTTCACCCTCTTCTCTAATTTGAGCTAAATCAAACGGATTAATTTTGGCAGGGGAATTAAAGGAAAAAGAAATATATTCACCCCCAACAGCCTGTGCTAAGGGTTTATATTCACTTTCCGGGTCAATTATTATTACTTCTGTTCCAGTCATTAAAGAACGAACGGCTTCGAGTTTAACAAAGTAAGATTTTCCGGCACCGCTTGTAGCAAAAATAGTCATATTTGCGTTTTCCAAAGAAAAACGGTCAAAAATAATAAAAGATTCATTTTGTGAATTTATTCCGTAAAGAACCCCGCGGTCACTAGATAGTTCAGTTGAAGTTAATGGAAAAGTTGTGGCAACAGAGGTTGTATCCATGTTTCTTGTAATGTTTAGCCTGTCTATTCCAAATGGGGCAGTGGACAAAAACCCGGATTCTTGGTCGAGTAGCGCATGCTTACTAACAATTAAAAGTGAACCAAGTTGTGACTCAATCTGCTTGGTTACATGGTTTAGTTCTTCAACTGAATTTGCTGGGATTGTAATGTAGAAACTAAATTCATAAAATCTTTCGATTCCCTTAACAAGTTGTTCTTGCAAATTTCTGGCGTCTTCCAGTTTTGCTTGAGTTGAGGGGTCAACAATTCTGCCGCGCTCAATGTCGGTCGAAAGCTCGGCCTCCATTTCTGCAATTTTGCGTCTCAGGTCATCAAGCACGGTTTTACCGTCAACCGGATAAACGTAAAAAGAAATGTCTAAGGAGGAATCAAAATTAACAACTGGTTCAAGCCAACCCGGGGCCACAAATCTTGGATAGCCGCCAATAAAAATTGTTCTAAAATAAACGTCGTTTATTTTAAAATAGTCAAAATCTTCCTCGATGGATTGCGGGGCAACAACATCCAGTACGTTTAATCCTTGGGAAACAGCGATATTTGGACTTCCGATTTTAGGTTTGCCTTGTTGTTGAACTGTCGGTTGGTTAGTTGGTTGGTCTGGTTTCATTTGTGTTCAAGAATCACTTCTGGCTCTTTTTTAACCGCTGGATGCTCGGGGTTATAGATTGAATAAAACAAATCAGTTAACTCACGAGTTGTAAGTTGTCTAAATTTAATTCCAAGTCGGCCAGCCTGGCGCATTAAATGATCGCGTCTTGGATAAAGAGTGATTTTGGCTTTTTTGATTACGTAAGACTTGGTAAAGGGGAGAGTGATTCCGCGTTTGGTGACTGCCGCAATTGATTTGCCAACCCCAAGCTCAAGAGGCGATAGGTAAAGAACCACATAAAATCTTTTTCCAAGAACATTTTTCTTTTTAACCGAGTCCATTATAAAGGCCCTGTATTCACCCATAAGCTTTTGTAGTAGTGGGTGAGTTAATTTTTTAGCTTCTTCGTCAATGTAGGTTATATAGTTACTTATATCTTTCCTTTGGGTGCGAACCATAATTTGTATAGAAAAAGAAAGAGAATTAATCATTGCAGCATAGGCGGCAATAACAGCAGCCTGTTCCTTTTCGCTTAAGAGTCCAAAGTTTAAAGAAGTCGACTCCATAACAAGCGCCGCCCCACCGTCTTTATAGATAACAATGTCGTTTGTGACGTCAGCTATGGGTAAATGACTTTGAGTAGTTGAAGTGATTGGTGCATCCGGAACCGACAGGTATGGAATTTTGGGGATTTTTAAAGATGTTAAGGAATTCTTCATGTTTAGTTAATAGAATATGCAGGTTTAACAATTCCGGTAGGTACCGGTTCAATTATTGGTGCAATTCGTTTTCCTTGAACCAAAATTGGCGGAATTAAGTTGCCGTTGGCGTCAAAACTAACTGCAGCGAATTCATAACCATCTTTCTCGGTAATTATTTCGTAATGGCCATTATCTAGCTGTGTAACCGTAATAAAATGTCCGGCTCGATTACTTCTTAAGGCCCTTATTGGGCGTCCCATTGAGTCTCTAATTTCCATAATTGCGCCTTCTACGATTTTCCTATCCTGATCAACTATTTGGCCAACTACAACATTGGGTTGACTGGGCGGGCTTGGAGGGGCCGCATCAATTGAAAACATTGCTTGTTTTGTAGAAATCATCTCATTCCCTGCAATAATTGGTGCAACCTGGCTTGTTGAAAGCTCACTTTGAACCGTTTGAATAGTTGGTTTTTCTTCAACCACCAAATGTGTTGCATTAGCTTGAATTCTTATGGGCTGGGTTTCCGGAATTTGCATCTCCTTTGATTTTTCCGGAACAAGAGTAGCGGCAGGGGTAATTTGAGTAGCGGGAGTAGGATTAACAATTCCAGAAAAGAGTGCGGTAAGTTTTGCTAAAAATCCATTTTCAGCTTTTTCCAAGTTTCCTAGCGCTCCCGATACTTGAGCGGTTGTGCCCAAATAACTTTTAAGTGCCAAATCTTGCTGTGGAGTACTACTAGTTGGGCTTTCGTCCTGAAAAAATTTGGGAGGAGTTGCGGCTTTTTGCCAGGAAAAAATAGTTGGTGCATAAATAGCTCTAAAAAATGCAAATATCCATTTTTCTAAAGGCCGTTCTTCAAGTGGCAAGAAAGCAAGGCCAATACCAAGTAGAACAGAAAGAATTGCAAAAGGCCACTTAATAATTCCTAAAAGTGGTAGAGAGTAAATAATAATTGCAACCAAAATTCCACCAGCGAGTTGAAAAAATTGCTTAAGAGTCATGTCCCCAACCAACTTAAATTGGTACGAAGATACGTTTTGCGGTATGGCGTGTTGTTCCATGGACAGATAAAGTATTACTACTCTAATGTCAGCTTACTGCGTGAAGGGATCTGTGCAATATGGAGGTGTTTTCACAAGTGAATATTTTTTATAGGCTACGGCCCACTCAAGTCCAAATAAGGACCTGGTGATATTATATACATATATTTTCTATTCGTAACAACACTTACCAAATCTTCTGCAAAAACCTCAAGATTTGTTTTGTCTAAAGTTTTTTTAGTTGCTCTATCGCTATAATTATATGCACCACCAAATGAATAACCAAAAGTATTATCGGGAAAAACTGAGATTCCAAACTCAACATAAGAATCATTGGTTCTATCACCGTGAATTTCTACAGTAAACTTTTTTATAAGTTCATCTATTTGATTTACGGATTCGCCATGTAAAAAACGAACGAAACTGGATTTTACCGTGTTTGCATACAAATTATCGTTTTTATCAATATCTCCCAAGAATTCAATAGAAAATTTAGCACTTCTTTCCAGTTTTCTTCCTCCCTCTTTTTGTTCAATAGCTAAAACAACATCGTTGAAAAGCTCTAAAACTGCCGGCACTTGCCCCCGTTGTAAAAATTCCATTTTTGCTCTTTTCAAATCTGGCACTATTCGATTGTCAAACTCTGATATGAGGCGTTTATCTTCGAGATCTCTTTTTTTAATTCGTCTAAAGCTAGAGCCTCACTCTTCGCTTTTTCAGAGTTGGAAGCAGCAAGGAGTTTGCGAAAGAGGCCTTTTGGATTTTCTTTTCCCATCTTGCTCGCGAGTGTAGGACTTTTTCGGCCCATAGTCAAGTTTTTATGCACAACCCACTCAATACTCTCCATGTCTATTTTGTGCTACAATTTTTGTATGGCGGATAATCCTTTTAATAATGAATTTGGTACTCCTCAAGATCCCAGTTTTGGAATAGACAAGGGTAGTCAACCTCGGCATTACGAAAGACAAGGACAACAGAATAATGATTTGCTTGGAGCTAAAGAATTTATGGCAAACCCAGCCGGGAAAAAGAAGGAACCCGAGGGCGACCCACAATTAGAAGAAGCAAACAGTAGGCAGTATAGAGGTGGTGAGTCTCTTAGGATGGAAATGATTACAAATGCTGAATATCCATCTGAGTTTTACTACGGTTTAAGAAAGTTTGAAGCTAGGATTGAGAGTGGAACGATTCCCCGCGAGTTGGCTGACCATTACACACCCACAAGAGTTCTGGATGTAATGATTGATAGAGCTGAAGTTTTAAATATGACAATTGAAGATCTAAAAGAAAGGGGTTGGCTTGAATCTTATGATCCAAATACTGGTATTGGAGAGCCCAGAAAAGCTAAATTTGGATCCACAGCCCTATCGGTTGATCAGAAGGATATTCGGATGAATGGCCAGGTGGTTGGATATAAAACTGAATACAATTATGGAACTGATGAAGATAGAACAGAATTGGCCAACGCTTACGAAAGAGGTATATTGGAATTTGAATCTAGGATAATTTTGGATTCGAGAATAGGAATTAGACTTCGTTTTAGGGATGATTTAAATGGGCTTACCGAATCAAATCACCTTGGTGCCTCTAAACTTAGAGTCGAACATATTGAGGAATTTTTAAATTTACCCTCCGAAAAAGAACTTGTGCGTGAAAAGGCAATACACAACAAAGAAGGTAAGCGTTTACACGAACTTGGTGATCAAATAGAAGAAGCAATATGGTGGAATCTGGCCATGCTTAATAGTGAGACACCTGAACAAATGCAGGCATTTATCAATAAACCGGCAACAGAGGGATTAATGATTAAACGCTTAATGGAGAGAAGGGGTTTGAAATATGATGAAGCTTGGGAATTTCTTAAAGAACAATTGGGCGATTGGAAAAAATGGACCAAATCTATTGATAGAACTCTAAAACCAGTTAAGAATGAAAAGACGGGTAAAGTGATCATAACAGAAACATTAGATCAAGAGAACCGGGGTATACGTTTTGTTCCGAGAAAAGATGAAAAGGGAAAAATTGTTGAGTATGTAGAAACTCCCAATAAAGTTATCAAGAATGGAGTTGAAAAAATACAAAAATTAAGAGGTCCAGTAACAGAGCTTGGAAATATTGCAGGCAGGGGGAAACTGAACCTTAAGAAGGAAAATGGGTTTATAAAGTATATAGGTGAGCTTGTTGGTACAGGTAAAATCGACCGTAAAGGAAAAGTCGAAAGTATTGATGAGGCTTCATGGTTGGCGGCTACCTTTTTAAGAGCTGCTGGAGTTTACTCCTCTGAAGGTTATGTGTATTTTGAAAACGGAGAGTTTGCTTTGGCACTTGGGGAAGGACAGTTTATATCCTCAGACGATCTTGGAAAGTTTCTTGTTTACCTATGGAACCTTAAAGAGGGCCTTGCCGGTAGGCCTTCCGGCCTAAAGGATCTAATTGGTAGAATTCCCGATATGGCTACAAGCCTTATGGACTTTTCCCAAGTGGCTATGCTTAATGAAGATGGAAAAGAGATAATGGACAAAGATAGTGAGGGTAATGATAAAATAAGAACAAGATCTCTTTTTGATGCCTGGCTTGGAACAGCGGCTGGAGTTAGAACAAATCTCTTAACTGGGGAGCCTACGAATATAGAAATTCCAGAAGAACCGTATAACAGATTGGGAGATTTAAACTTTGAGTCTCTTCAAAGGGATTTTCATGGCAACTTTGACCTAATTCAATGGCTTTCTGGAAGAGACGAAAGGGGTGTTCTAGACGCTTTAATAAAGGTTGATTTTAGATTAGAAGATTTCTCATTGAATGGACTCAAGAAGATGTGGAAATACTTTAATATTGTTTACAATGTTTTGACACTTACCAAAGGGTCCATGCACAAATACGACATAAGTGATGATAAAGATAAAATTGTTGTTAAAAATGTCTTTGACAACATGAACGCGGCTAGGATTAAAAGTGCCTCTTTTGCAACCAATGTTTTGAATAGTGTGGTTAAATTGTTTAACCCAGATCTTGGCCAAAACAATCTAGAGGATGTATCGGCTGCAAGAATTGCTGAAATAAATATACAAGCAGTATCGGATGGCAATCCTAAAACTGAGGAAGAAGTAATCAAGAATTTTGAGGACGAAAACAAGAAATTTAGAACTACAAAGCCACTTGCGAAAAATGGAGAAGTTATAGCTGATGCAGAAAAAAGACTAACTAAACAAGTGGGGATCTTTATAGGTAAGAAGAAGTAAACTTTAATCTTCAACTAGAGAATATATCAAATAATATTTAGGTTCCTGTACGACCTCTTAATCCTGACAACCATCTATTAAATGAATCTCTAAACTGTGTATTTCCAGTGTATTCACCAAGGCCACGTTGGAAGGTTTCACCCAGATTACTAAATTCTCTTGGCAACTGAATCTCTGCAGCTGACCGCTCCATCATTTTGTAAACAATAGATCTGATGTTAGGTAGGATTGACCAAACACCAACCCAAATCATTATCTTAAAAATATTGGCATTGAATCCCAAATAGGGTGGGCTCCAGGGTGGAGTGCTTGCAGTCGTACTTAAAGCTCCATTGATCAATGATTCGGCCAAGAACAGTAATCCTACTGCAAGAAATACTAAAATATCTGCAATAACCGATCTCATCCAG
The DNA here is from genome assembly GCA_035260845.1 of Patescibacteria group bacterium. Classification (GTDB taxonomy): domain Bacteria; phylum Patescibacteriota; class Microgenomatia; order UBA8517; family UBA8517; genus DATFUL01. Next base: position 13,314 of record DATFUL010000002.1, on the reverse strand, counting down.
TCCACAGCCGATGCTTTAATAAATGGAATAGCTTCGGCCAAAATTATTATTGGCCCAAACACCAAGTTCATAATAAGGGACAGGTAGGTTTGAGCAAGCATAATAAAGGTTTTTATAAAAAATATTATTCCAGCAATTAGTATACCTATAACAAGAGGAATAATAGCCGGCCCTATTGGTGTAAAAACCAAAGCAATCAGCCCAACAACAACTCCTACAATTCCAACAGTTCCGCCGGTACCGGCTGTCGTAAATATTTTTGTAAATAAGTTTCCGTTAAGAAAATTATTCAATAAATCTGGAGCACTTACACCCGATGCCAACACACCTGATTGGTTCCCAATCCCGTAGACTATTGCTCCAAAAATTAAATACATTAAATCAATTAAAAATCCTACAATCGCATAAGAGAAAGTAACTAAAATAAGCGTAGTTGCAATTTTTGGAAGTGCACTTTGGACAGTAACAATCACCTGGGGACTAATTTTTAACCTAAACATTACAGCGAAAGCAATTGCCAATAAAATTAAAACTATTAACGTGTAAGCAATATTGCGTGAAGCACTCCAAAGAGGTTCAAATATTAAAAGGGATGAATAGCCAAAGCTGTTGGCTGGTGCTGCATAAGCTTTTTTAACCAAACTAAAGTTATTTATTTTTTGTGATAGCCAATATCTACCAGAAGCAGGTGGAGATGAATAAAATTGGCTAATTATTGTAGTAAACGGATCATTGATTTTTGCAAGGCTATTACCTTGGTCTAAAAGAACGCTTGTACCATTCGGGTTTGATTGGACCTGTTGAAGTATGTCATGAAAAGTGCTGGCGCTAATTCCTAAAATTGCAAGGGGAAGTGATTCTATAATCCAAACCACTTGGGCATAAGTGTACCTTTCACCAAAAATATCGTTATTACTTGTGTCAAATACTTTACTGTAAAATTCAAAAAGACCAGGGCTATACCAAGTTGCAGTAGAGGTAGCTGAATCCGTTGCTGAATTACTAGCAGCCTTAACAGATAAAAAGTTCGGAGTAATAGAAGTAAAAACAACTAAAAAAGCCAAAAATGAAAACAGAAATTTTTTAAACACGTCAGGCATTAAGTTTATTCTAGCGGGTTGAGGTAAAAAATCAAAGGGGTTTTACTTTTTATTTCCCGATCCACCACTTGTAGATACATCAAATACACAGGCATTGTGACTAGTGTTTCCAGAGCTCCCCAACGTTTCACAGTTATCTCCACCTGGACAAAGCGAGCTTGTATAGTCGCTTCCCGACGCAATCCCTGATTCACAAGTCCCTGGAGTTGTAAGACATGTTTTTTGTGAGGCAACATCGTACTCGGTTCCTATTTCCCAAACTCTAATTGCTGTTTCGTATTGACTATTGTCCCATGAACAAGAACCGGGGTTTGTGGAAGTCATAGGGATTCCGTAGCAAGAGTTTCCTGTTATTGATGCTGACCCACCTGCATTATCGTGCAAATCTTTCGCCAAGCCAAAAGTAGCGTCCAACAAATTACATGGGTCTGCCTTTGTTTTTTTGGGATCAATTTTCTTTAAGTCCGGTAAAATTTCTTTTGCCAAATTGTCCCAATAAGGCTTAATAAAAGGAACAATACTTTTAATTTCACTCGCGTTTGCATTACAGTTCGGAAGCGGTCTACAGGACGCAAAATCTTTTACATTGGCCTCATTTTTGTAGAAATTTGTATTAAACACACCCTCCCCATACATTACTCCCAAAATAAGACCTGGTGGCACTTTGTATGTTTGAGCAGCGGCTTCAACGACCGCCTTTAATGATGGAGCAACTACACCAATCCGGTTTAGTGACCCCCCTAGGGCACAGGACCCAGAGGCTTTTGGCAAGCCCGATACAGGAGTACACATATTGGTATAACAAAGTTGGCCGTCAACGATCGGATCACTATAACCTTTTGGTCTTAGCGCAGCCTGAATTCCTTTTAAGAAGTACTCATAAACACTTCCTATATGGGGGAAAGTGAGTTGATTACTACCAGAAGCTCCGTCTTTGGGATTATTCCTCACTTTAAATGTTTGATCTCCGCCTAATGGTGGCTGACTTTTACTAGAGTCATAAGTCACGTCGGTTACTGTTGGAATATCAGCAATGCAGCTTATTGGGGATCCTTCTCCAACCTTTGGATAAATTTTCCTAAAAGTGGAACCAGAATCGGCTACCGTTGAACTAAAAAGTTCATTTGCAGAAGGGGTTTTGGTATTTGTAATAAGTGTTATTATGACTTCTGCGTTGCACTCTAAGGTTTTTTGTATACACATAGTTTTTCCGTCATATTCTGGGTTATTGTGATTTTTTATACAAAGACTTTCTTTAACTGTTTGCTTGCATTCAACAGAACTTATTGTGTAAGTAACACCCGGGACTTGGATTTCGTCAGGGTCGCCTGGGAATAAATTGTCCCCGGCGTTAGTTCTAACGTTTACAATACTACATTCATTTTTTTCTGTTGTTGCGGGGACGGGCTGACTTTTATAACCTTTAGGAGTATAGGTTGTATTAAGCAAATTAGAGGAATCTGATGTTTCTTGTGTATGGGCGAAATATAAAGGAGCATTTCTGGCAGGGTCGTAAGTTTTTGATGACAATTCAGTTCCTTGCGATGGTTTTATTTGGACATCCGCGACATATTCAGCACCTTTTTTATCAGGAGTAACTGCAAGTGGAACATATGAAAAAAGGTCGGCATATTCATTGGTGACTCCAGGATTATCAAAACAAAGAGGAACGTTTAAATAGGGAACAATTATGCAGCTTTTACCCCTCCACTCGTTGTAGGCTTTTAAGTATAAATTTGAGGAAGCGAAGGGTTTGCCGGTTCCATCCCCAACATCGTCCCAAGGAAGCGGAGGTGTCTTTTTGTTCCAAGCTTGCCCACTAAACAAATTATCAATTACTGTTTGAGTAATACCGGGATAGAGGCGAAGAAAATCCTTTAATATCTCTGATGTTGTGCGGGCAAAAGAAAGCGTTCCTTTATCCCATGTTTTGAGTCTATAGATTTCATTTTCCGGTGCAGCGGCTGATCCATCACCTTTATAACAAGGATATGGATGAGTGCTACCAATATAAGGATTATTGATCCCTAATATTTGTTTATTGGCACAAACTACAATTTGGTTATGCGTTTCCGGACCCGTAACTATCGCATCTGCCTGGCCCTGGGTGTCACTTTCTTCAGGATATCTTACAAGATTGGTTGCCTTATTAATTGATTGGATGCGGGCATTGTCTTGAATAGCACCCGGTAAAAGCTTTTTAAGTGGACCGGAATAGTTTACGACTTGATCATTAGTTGAAGCCCCATTTTCTGCATGGCCTGTAACGCCACTTAAATACCAGCTAACGTATTCATTAACTTTAGTTGCGTCGTCAAGTGAATCGCTACTGTTTTGGCTATTTTTAACTTGTTCTGTGTTGCCCTCAATAGGGAACTGTGAATTGTCGAGTGTTACATAAAGAGTATGTGCAGGAATGAGACCTGAACCTAGACCGCCATTTAATTTACAAGTAAAATTTCCTGTTCCAGCAGGTGCTTGTCCACCACATTGTCCGGCAAAATCAAAATCCTCTGTAAAAATTAAATCATTGCTGCAATAAAGAGCTTTACCTGCGTCTCCGCAGGGGGCGGCTTGGTAAGGTCTTAAAGAGTTAAATTCAGGATTTTTCCCATCATCTGTACAAGGAAGTCTTAATTTAGGAATCTGCGCGTTTACAACCCCCGGTTGTAATACAGGGTATAAAAAGCAGAACACAAAAGTGAGAAGAAAAAAAACAAAATAAACAAATTTGGACAGCTTTTGCATGAACTTATTATAGCGCATCAAACTTAAATTCCTTTAGGATCCTTTAATCTCCCCTAGAAATACTTTAGACTAAATTATGCCCAACAAAGTCGTTCAGGATCTTATCGACAAAACTTTACGCGAACTTTCCCAAACTTCAAAACCAATTGAGCGTTCTCGAGTCTCTAATACTCCAAACGGTTACATTTTCTTAGTTGCCTGGTCAAATGCAAGCCTTCTTAGAGTTTTAATCCGAGAATATACAAACACTCTACCTAAACTTGAATACAGATTAAAGGCTCAACTAGATGATGCTGCACGCTCAACCGTAGCAAACATCGAAGAGGGTTTTGCAAGGCAGACAACCTCCGAATATATTAATTTTTTGGGTTATTCTCGGGCAAGCTTGGTAGAAGTTAAAGGAGATATTCAAAGGTCTTATCAGGATGAGTTTTTAAAATCGATTCCAGGATCCAATTTAAAAGATTTAGAAATTGATTTAGTTAAATGGCATGAGGCTTTAAAAAAGTCTGTGATTTCGAGGCCGGATGACTTTAGGGGAAATTACAGGAATTTAAAGGAATCTAGTCAGCCATTTAAATTCCTCTACAATCCCGTAGATTCAATTAAAACTGAAGACCTGACTTACGAAATACTCATTGAGCTTATAAACAAAACTGATTAGAATATTAGAAAACTAATTGAATCTCTGGAAAAGAAAATGAATAAAGAACAGAAATTTTATCAAATTGAAAAAGCACGGGTAAGAAATAACTTAAAATTAAGGTAATGTCACTTTAAACTCAGTAACGTTCACTCCTGTAATTGTTTTGATTAAAACTAGAATCATATAGGAAAGAAGAATCAAGACAAGTCCACCAATTGCATAAGTGATTGTCTTTTGCGCAGCCTCAGTAGCTTTTGGGTCACCCCCTGAGGTTAAATATTTAATCCCGCCGGAAAGAATCAAAATAAAAAGAACAATACCAGCAAAACCCAAGATAGCTTGGACTATATTACCGAATATTCCTTCTAAATCTGCTATTTGTGGAGGTAGTGATGCAGCCATAAAGTAATTCTAATCTAGAGAATAGGTTTCGGCAAGCCTAATTTAACTATTAGCCCGCGGTCGGAAGTGAAAGATTGAAGATATTAACTCCAAAGAATACTTGAATAAGCTGGACTATAGCCCAAGCCGCAAAGACTATTACAAGTCCTACCAAAGCTGCAGTTATTTGGTTTCTTGCGCCTTCTGTGGCGCCTTTATCGCCACCTGAAGCAATCCATTTAATTCCACCAATAACTAAAATAAAGAAAAAGACTACAGCTGCAACTACTAATGCACCCCTAATCATTCCGGAAATTATTGAAGGCAAAGTAAGAGTTGTAAGAGAACCAAAATTTTGATTGTTTTGGCCTAAATTTTGTAAATTAATTTGCGCGAGGTGAGCTTGCATATATGTATTATCGAATTACCAATGGGCCTATGTCAAGTGTCATAATTTTAATATTGAAAAATATATGAATAAGATCAAGCACCGCAAAAAGTGAGAAGAGTATTATAATTCCAACAATTGCGCTTGAGATTTTGCCGCGCGCACCTTCTAAAGCTCCTTTATCCCCTCCGGCCGTAATCCACTGAATTGCTCCGATGATTAAGATAAAGAAAAATATGATTGTTCCAGCTACAAAACCCAACCCAATAAGACCGGGAATAAAGTTCTTAAAAAACTCTACACCAGATTGTTTGCCAATATTACCCAAAGCCGGATTTGTAATCATTTGTTTAAAGAATTAATTAAAGTTCCGATATCTAAAATATTTTTGAATCCTAGCAGGTAGCCGACTAAGTTAATTATAAAGATTGCGGCAACCGTAACTACAAGTCCAATTATTCCATTTACAATCTTTTTTCTTGAACCCTCTAGTGCGTTTTTATCGCTTCCAGCGCCAATTATACCAATTGCACCTGCTATAAAAGTAAACACAAACCAAATAATGGCAATTATGGTCATTAGTCCTACAATAGAGGAAATAAATTTACTAAATACACTTACGCCATTGCTTCCCGCAGTTCCCAAAGGACCAAAACCAGTAAAACCACCCTTTGGTGCAATTTGTAAACCGCTCTGTGCTTGTGTCAATAAATTATTCATTAAAGTGGTGGGATGGTTGGATTAAGTATAAACGTTGGGTCCCCAAAAATTAATTGTCCAAAAATCGCAGCCAGTACAAAAGCCCCTGCGGAAATTGCTAAACCCAACATTGTTTGCCAAATCATTGCCCAAGCCCCTGCGACTTTTTTACTGTCGTCCCCGGCAGCCATAAAAGAGTAGCCTGCTAAAACCAAGTTAATCAGTGCATAAACAGATGCACCAATAATAAGAAGCCAGATAACAAGTTGGATTAATTTGCCAATTGCCTGTTCCGGAGAACTGTCACTAAATGCTGATTGGGGAACAGTTACCTGTCCAAAAGGGTTTTGTGCGAGTAAGTTTTGCATTTAAATAATATTTGGATTCTTCAATAGTAACTGTCCAAGTAATTTTACTATCCAATAGGCAGTAAACACAACTACAAATCCTATAACAGCCGAGGTGATGGTTTGTTTTGCTTGCTCTGCTGCCTTAGCATCACCCTTTCCGGCCGAGGAAATCATGCCAATTCCACCCACTATAAAATAAAAAAGAAGAATAAGCCCGGCAAGCGCAAAAGAACCCCTGACGATAAGGGTAACAAGTTCACTAATTCCAGTCAAAGCTGTAAACTTTGTTACATTTCCACCTGCTCCAAAAAATGCGCTTTTAATATCCATATTTTTATTGATTCATTATTCTCCCCATTGGCACGGTGCCAAAGATTGTAATGATTGCATTAACTCCAAAAATCCTAGCTATAATATTTACTAAAATATAGGAAAAAAATATAATTACAAAACCAATTAAAGCATTTGTAATTTTTGCTTGGGCCATTTGCACTCCCTTTGGGTCACCCCGCGAGGTCATTAGTTGCAACCCTCCCATAACTAAATAGATCAAGAGCATTAGTGCGGCTGCACCAAAAACGTATGGCAAAACATTAGATATTAGTTCTCCAATACTTGTAGGGATTTTAGCACCTGAAAGGCCGGTAGACTGAATCGTATCTAAATTTTGTGCAAGCATGATTATTATTTTTTAAATCCGGCCGCGCCACCCGGAACAACAGTTTGACTTCCAAATCCTGGTAACTTAAGTATATCAACTCCAATTACTCGTAGTACAAATATAGATAAAATTAAAAGAATAATCCCAGAAATTGCAGAGGTCATAAGTTCCTTACCTTCTTTTAGTCTTTCGGGGTTACCCGCTGAGGTCATTATTAAAAATCCTGCAAAAATAATTAAAAGAAATGATATTCCTCCGCCAATTCCAACTGCCCACTTAAAAATTGTCCCCACAAAGTTATCTGTGTTTTGAAAACCAACACAGCCAATAGCTGTATTTATTGATCCACTGTCACATCCAATTGTTGGATCTGTCTTGTATTCTTCGCCTCCCGGACTTATTTTTTGCTGACTTGATCCTGGGACTTGGCTACAACTATTTCCGCCTGCAAGTTGACCACAACAGCAGTGCGTACCATTGATCAAATTGCAAACTATTTCTCCTCTACCACATTGCACACTACTAGATTCTCTACATGCTCCACATGTCTGAGCGAAAGTCTTTTGTGGTGAAAATAAAGCTAGGGAAAATAAAGTTACAAAAATAGACAAACCTAGAAATATTTTTTTCTTCATTTATTTAAACGTAAGTTATTTTAGCACCACAGGCCGTAGTTTTCACTTGGTATAATGATTTACTTGCAGTAAATCTAAATAAGCAAATGAAAATTACATCACAAAGACTAAAAATGGTAGTTGTTGGTATACTTTTTTCCGCCTTTACCCTTTACTTTTTACCTTTTACTTTAGTTAAGGCCCAAGACTGCCCGGCCTCTGACTACGATTGCCAGATTAAAGCCATTCAAAGGGATATCGATGCTCTTTCCCCAGCCCAGGAAAAAAATAAGGCAGACCTCGCTAATCTTAATAAACAAATTGCCGACCTAAACGCAAAAATCACCAAATTAACAACTCAACTAAAAGCACTCGCGGGGAGTATTGCAAAAAGGGAAGAGGATTTAGCTTTTACCAAAGAAATTTTTGAAGCCAAAGCCCGCGATCACTATACGTTTTTAAGATTATACGACCCCATTACACCATTTTTATTTTCGGATACCGCTTCCCAGGCATTTCAAGAAATTGCTCTTCGTCAAAAGGCGGCTGACGAAGACAGAAAAATTATGGAAAAATATGGCGATGACCTTTCTAAACTCAAAACCGACAAAGACACTCTAGAAAAAAATAAAGTTAATTTATCTTCTCTCCAGTCCCAGGTTTCTGAAAAGCAAAAGTTTTTAGCAGGTGAAGTTGCAAAAGTTGATAGCTATTTATCAACTCTTTCTGCTAAACAAAACGAACTAGCTGCAGCAAAAGCAGGGGGATTCTCTACATCAGTAGGAGATGTTCCTCCTTCAGTTGAGCCTTGTAGCGGTAAGCCAGGTGCCGGTAACTTTTGTGACCCCGGTTTTAGGCCCGCCTTTGCCGCATTTTCTTACGGGGCGCCGCATAGGAAGGGGCTTAGCCAGTACGGGGCCTATGGCCGCGCTAAAGCAGGGCAGGATGTAGAAACAATCCTTCACGCTTATTACGGCGGCATTGAAATTAAAAAAGATTATGCAACAAATATAAATATTACAGTTCAGGGTTATGGAACCACCGACATTGAAACTTATGTTAAAAGAATTTATGAAATGCCGGGAAGTTGGACAGACAACAATTCCGCCGCCCTAAAAGCTCAGGCCGTTGCAGCACGTAGTTATGCTTTGGCTTATACAAATAACGGCGCCAAATCAATTTGTGCTACAGAGAGTTGTCAAGTTTATAAACCAAGTAATAAAGGTGGGGCTTGGGACGCAGCGGTTGATGCTACACGTGGCTGGGTACTTGTCTCGGGAGGTGCTCCTTTTTCTGCTTGGTATGCTTCAACTGCGGGGGGCTATACTTTTGGTTATTCTTCCCAAGGTTATGGAACCCCAAATCTTTGGGATACACCAAATGGCCAGGGCGGTTGGCCAAATAGTGCATACGAAATTACAGGTGGGTCTCCCTGGTTTTATAAAGGCTGGTTTAAAAGTAGAAGCGGGGCTTCCTGTGGCAGGAATAACCCATGGTTAAATACCACTGAGATGGCGGACATTTTAAATGCAGAGAACGTTCTTGCTGGTGGGGGCGACGTTTCCCGCGTTTCACCAGTGGGTGATTGTTGGGGGGGCAACCCCTATTCAGTATCTGAACTTGCCGGAATTGGCGGATTTACTTCAGTTTCTGGGGTTTCTGTTGTTTATGGTGGTGATGGAGCTACAGCCAGTTTAAATTTCTCAACCAATAAAGGATCAATCACGATTTCCGGATCTAAATTTAAAGAAGCTTTCAATCTTCGGGCTCCCGGCTACATTGGACTAAAATCCACCTTATTTAATATAGAAAAGTTGTAAATAAGAAATTCGAATATCGAAATCCTAAACAATATCTAAGTTCCAAATTTTGAAATTTTAAGCATTTTGTATTTCGAATTTGTTTAATATTTCGAATTTGGTGTTTAGTGCTTGCCGATTTGCTATAATCGGTTGAAATGCCAGATGTATTCGTTTCTAAAGAATCTCCCTCTGTAGAAATTCCCAAAACTGAACATCAGAAAATAATAGTTCAAGGCCATAATCACAATAGATTAAGCGCGTTTTGTTTATACCCTGATGACATTGACTTTGAAACAAGACAAAAAGAGGAAAAAATAATACTACTTTTACGTCAGCACCCAATTATTAATGTTAAATGGATAGTTGTTACCATACTAATGTTTTTTGTGCCCGGAATTTTGCGGGCTTTTGGAATTTTTGATTCACTTCCAACTGGTTTTGGTTTAATAATCACCTTAGCTTGGTATTTAATAACCATGGCCTATGCTCTTGAGAGTTTTTTGAGTTGGTATTTTAATGTTTATTTTGTAACAACCTTAAGAGTAATAGATGTTGATTTTTACAATCTTGTTTACAAACAAGTATCTGATGCCAACATCGACAAAATTCAAGACGTAACATATAACATGGGAGGAGTTATCCGTACAATTTTTAATTACGGCAATGTATTTATTCAGACAGCCGCTGAGGTATCAGAATTTGATTTTTTGGCGGTCCCATACCCTGACAAAGTTGCAAAAATCATTGAAGACTTAATCACAAAGGAGGAACAAAAATGAGTGTTCACATATGATGATAAACCCTATTTTTGGAATTTCGGTTTGGTTGGTCGTTAAGTTTGCAGCCCTGATTTTACTAGGGATGTACCTTGTTTTTGCTTTGGTCATGGTTCGGCAAATTAAACTTTTAACAGACACTCTTTCTTTAGGATTTGAAGCCCCAATCGTAATGCTTGGGTACATTCATTTGGCTTTTTCTGTTTTAGTATTTTTGGCAGCTCTTGTGATTCTTTAAAATGCTGACTTTAGTTTCCTCAAAACTTACTGGAAGACCAGGTGAATCGGGCTGGGCTCAAGTTCATGAATTTACCCCAACCGAACCTACCAAGCTTAAACTTCGAGGACACCTGTTTTTAATAGTTTCAACAAGTCACATAGAGGGTGAGATTGATACAATTAGTGCCGGACGGGAACTTTTAACCAGATACCATGAAGAATATTATGGAAATTTAGAAGGCAAACCCTTTAATGTTTTGAGGGATGCAACACAAAAAGTAGCAGATGAATTTAGACAGTCTTGGGGAGATGTAGAAATTGTAGCGGCAGCAGTAATAGATAATGTTGTCTATTCTGCAGCGGTTGGTGGCGCCGGAGTCATGATCTTTAGAAATGGCGCTCTAGGTAAAATTCTTGAAAGCGAAAAAGAAAACGTAATTGCTGCTTCCGGCTTTCCAAAAGCACATGATGTTATTCTTTTAGCCACCAAAACATTTTTTAGTAAAGTTCCGCAGGGAGTAATTAAAGCGGCTCTTTCAGAAAAAACTCCAAGTGACGCAACAGAAACTTTGGGTCCCATGGTCCTTGGGGCAGATACATTGGGGAATTTGGCAGCAACAGTTATTAAATTTGAAGAAAAGTTAAACGAAGAAATTACACTTCCCGTCGAAATCAATAAACCCAGTATTAAAAGTCCAATGGTTTTGGCTGAAAAACTTCAAGACACATTAGGCAAGTTTTTTACAAAGCTGCCTCAAAGAAATATTTATTTAAAGACCGAGCCAATTGAAGAAGTCTCTCCACAAAGCAAAAAACTTACTTTTACGGTTGCTGCGATTCTTTTAGTACTTCTTGCTGTGAGTATTGGTTTTGGAATAAGGCAGAAGAGTATTAATGATTCAAAAAATAAATATCAAGGGATTTTAACTTTAGCAGATAACGAAGTTGACCAAGCGATAAGTTTGGCTGGAGTAAGTATAGACAAAAGCCGCGAGCTTTTTATTGATGCCCAGCAAAAATTAACTCAAATTGAGGCACTTAATGTAAAAGACGCAAAAATAGATGCTTTAAAAAAGAAAATTGACGATAGTCGTGCCGCAGTTTTAGGTGAGTATGCTTTGGCTCCGCAGATGTTTTTGGATTTAACTCTGCTTTCATCTGGATTCAAAGGTGACACTGTGGCTTTTTCTGGAGGACTTGTTTATGTTTTTGATAAATCTGGACAAAGAATAGTTAGTGTAGATATTGCAACCAAGAAAAGTAAAGTTGTTGCGGGGCCCGGGGTAATAAATTCTGCGGTAGCAATTGCGGCCTATGAAAATAAGGTTTTTACTCTTCAAGGCGATGGAGTTTATGAAGTTGATTCTGGGGCCACTAAAATTATAGATAAAACTTGGGCAGGGGACGCCTTAATATCTGCCTTTGCCGGAAATATGTATATTTTAGACAAATCCGGAAACATGATTTATAGGTATGGAGGCAGCGATGGAGCTTCCTTCGGAAATAAACAAAATTGGCTCTCGGTTGGTACAACTGCAGATTTTAGTAATGTTAACCAAATTACTATTGATGGAACAATTTATGCACTTTATCCAAATTCTAAAGTTTTAAAGTTTAGTCAAGGTAGTCCTCAAAATTTTAATATAAAAGGAGTGGTTCCAGAAATTGGCAATATTAACGCTATTAATGCTTCGCCCGACAATCAATATGTCTATTTGTTAGATAAGGCAGGGCAAAGGGTAGTGGTTACCGATAAAAAAGGTGCCTATAAAGCCGAATATGTGGATCCGCAAATTTCCGAAGCTATAAACTTAGTAGTTTCAGAAGCCGACAAAAAAATCATACTTCTAACAGGGGATAAACTCTACTCAATAGATATCAAGAATTAAATCAGGCGCTTGTTTCTGAACGCAAAACCTGAACTAGATTTTAAGTACTTCTCAAATTTTATTGCCTTTACCTTGTCAATAAACGATGCGTAAAAAATTAATTTTATCGAAGTGCTTGTTTTCGTAGTATTTACCTTATGCGATTTATGATAATCAAGACGTTGTTTTAGATTTGAAGAATGGCCTATATATAAGGAATTGTCTGACAATCTCAAAATGTAAGTGTAATACATCATTGTCCCACTTCGCGTAAAGCTACGCGGGACACACTCCTTTTCTTTTTTTACAAAGTTTGGCTAGTCAAAAAGATAGTGGCCTGCCACGCGAAGCTCTTTTGATCAAAAAGAGCGAAGTGTGGAGACGGCGGGAATCGAACCCGCGTCCGAAAAACGTGATAACAAAAATTCTACAAGCTTGTTTGGTTTTTAGATTTCCCTTGAACTTATCTAGCCAACAAGAAATTTCAAGGTAAGATGTAATTGTCTTTTGTGGCAGCCTCTAAATCATAAAGCTGACACAGCATCTCGAATGGTTTACACCTATTTAATCCGATCGAGATTCAGATTAAAAGATGCCTACTTAGGGGTGGCTATTATGCCATCGCGAAAGATGGAGCAAAATCGTTAGATTGAGCTTTTGTTTTTTGACCCTTATCAAAGACGTAGGATCAAAGTCTGCTTGCTATTTTGTCAAAGAGCTTCCCGTCGAAACCGATCGTCCCCTCGTTGAAATAAGCTTCACTTTCCGGTTTATCGCTTTCGCTTCAACCTTTTCGCTTCGCTATTTCTCCTCTCAAATTGCTACTGCAATTTGGGTCTGAACTCCTTATCGATATCCCTTTGGATATCTTTCCGCTTAATTGCCTCCTTCTTCTCAAACTGCTTTTTGGGCCTGCCTAGCTCCAAATAGAGCTTGATTAAGCGAGACTTATTATACAGCCTCACAGGCACAATTTGCAACTTTTTCTGCTTCATTTTGGTAGACATTGAAAGTATTTCTTTGTGGTGCAAAAGGAGCTTTCGGCTGCGCGTTGCGTCATAG
>DATFUL010000001.1:0-74769 GCA_035260845.1 Patescibacteria group bacterium | reverse complement strand
ATATTCTTCAAGAACAATGAATAAGCAAAGCTCATTTGCAGCAAATAACATCGGTGTTATTGGCTGGGGATTTGTAGGGCAGGCAACAGGAATGGGTTTTGAAACAAACCCTAAAAATAAAATCTTCTGGTACGATAAATTCAAAGAGTCTCAAAATAGTCTTGATGAAGTTATAAAAAACTCCGAATTTATTTTTATTTGTGTTCCAACCCCAATCTTTGAAGATTATTCAGGAATGGATATGAGTATTGTTACAGGGGTAGTAGATGAAGTTGCTCCAAAAGTTGCAGGTACAAATAAAGTCCTCATCATCAAGTCGACCTCACTCCCCGGAACTACTAAGAAATTAATGGCTAAATACTCGAATGTAAATTTTGTTATGAATCCTGAATTTTTAACCCAAAAGAATGCCAATCGAGATTTCTTAAACCCAGCAAGAACTGTAATTGGAGCAGAGTCACCCGACGTTGCCGCAAAAGTAGTCAATCTTTATAAAACTATTTTAAATAAAAACCAGGAATATATTACGACCGACACAACAAGTGCAGAAGTAATTAAATACATGAGTAACTTAATGCTTGCCAGTAAGGTTCTTTTGGCTAACGAGTTTTATGAAATGAGCAAAGCGGTTGGTGCTAATTACTTGGATATTCAAAAAGCGGTCGAGAGCGATCCTAGGATTGGAACTCATTTAGGGGTTCCGGGGCCTGATGGGGATATGGGTTTTGGGGGAGCGTGTTTCCCGAAAGATATGGTAGGGTTTTTGGGCCTCGCCAAAAGTCTTAAAGTTGATGTTTCAGCCCTCGAGGCTATTTGGAAGAAAAACTTAAAAGTCAGGAAACACCGTGACTGGGAAGAAATGCCTCAAGCCTTCAAGAAAAAATAAGTAAATAGACACAAAACAGGTTCGAAATGTTATAATTGCCCCACTGGGATCATTCGTTCATCGGCTAGGATGGTACTTTTATAACAAAAAAAACGGGCTTGTCGTTCAATGGTAGGACGGTACTCTTATAAAGTATCAACAATGGTTCGATTCCATTCAAGCCCACAACTTTAACTTGACTCCAAATTATAAAGTATTAATATAGCCTTATATGCTTCGTAAAATTGACCCTGCAAGTAAAGTTATCAATAGTCTAAATAAACATTATTCTTCGATAAGATATAGATTAAGCATTCTTACAAAGAAGGGACAAGCCGTTACTTTTGGAATGAATAAGATTGAGGATGGGACACTTGGTGGACAAGGAGAAATGGGTTTGGGGACACAAAACTTCACAGCTAGTCCCGAGGGTGATTTTGTACATCAAGAGCCAACAGAGGTGAAGCCACAAGGTCGTGAGAGGATGTTATAACTCGATTAGGATTTGTTTCTTTCCTGGCTCAGTTATTTGAGCCAATTCCAAATATCTTTCGGTAGTAGATAATCTTTTGTGTCCGGAAACTTGGGAAAGTAAAACGATATCCACTCCATTCTTAAGATTCTCAACCATAAATGTGGTTCTTAAATCGTTCACTGAATAGTTGGGGAGTTCGGCCCTTTGCATGTATCTAGCAATTGAAGCTCTAATGTTTCTTACGGCTAATGGTTTACCATTTTTACTAATAAAAACATAAGGAGAGTCGGCTTTTGGTCTAATTCTAATGTAGGCTTCAATAACATCTTTAGCTGGTTTATTAAGAGGGATCGACCTTTGAGGTTGGGTTGCATAGGCCTCAATTGTCATTTCCTGGTCTTTAAGGCAAGCAACTTTCAAAGCAGCCACTTCAGAGATTCTAAGCCCGGTTTGTAAAATAAGCTCAACTATGCCTGCAATTCTGGCATCTGACCTTGTAACATCCCTTAAAGCTCTGTATTCGAGCTGATTTAAGAACTTTGGCAAAGCATTGTCAATTTTTGGATGTGCCACTGAACTACTAGGGTCGCTTGTAATTACGTTTTCAGTAACCATCCATCTAAAGAAAGTTTTAACTGCATTAAGTTTGCGGCTAACCGATTTAGGGGTATATTTGTCTGCTAAAAGTGTGTCGCGGAACGAGTCTAAATCATCCGGACGAACCTGGTCAGGAGTAACTTTTTCCTTTTTAATTAAGAATTCCACTAACTGTTCAAGATCACTTCTATAGGCAAGGACTGTTGCTGGAGAACGGCCTTTTTCTTTAAGTGATTCTACGAACTTTGGGAGTAAGTTTTTGATTGTATCTTGTGTCATACTATACGTTTAGAGGCTAATTATAGCTTCTTTTAGGGAATAGTCAACATATTACAGGGTATGAAACGAATATTTAACAAGCTTGGCGGGTACGCAATTTGGCTTTTAATTTTGCTTTTGACAGTCTCAGTTATTAAAAGTATCAAAAGGACGGCCCAAATTCATGTTCAAATTGAGTCTGAAAAGGCAAAACTTGCCAAAATCCAGGCCGACAATAACAAGTTGTCTGCTGAGCTTGCCCAAACCCAGAATCCAAATTTTATAGAAAGACAAGTTAGGGATAAATTGGGCCTAGGCAAGATAAATGAGGCTATTGTGGTCCTGCCTGATGCCGAAACCTTAAGGAAACTCGCGCCTTATATGGAAGTTGTGGCCGACACTTTGCCGGACCCAAACTGGAAAAAGTGGGAAAAACTGTTCTTCTAACTCTTGTTGCGGAGCCGGGAGTTGAACCCGGCCTGGAAGATTATGAGCCTTCCGTGCAGCCGTACACTACCCCGCATGTATCTAACAGGAGCAATTATAGCATAAAAATGTTAAAATAGGCTCGTTGGCTAATGTCAGGGTAGCTCAGTTGGTTAGAGCACGGCAATCATAACGCTGAGGTCGAGAGTTCAAATCTCTCCCCTGACACTAAACATAGCCATAAACTTGATTTTTTGGAAGGTTTTTGGTATCATTTCAATAGTTAAATAAATGCTTTGAGGGAATCGGTTGGGATTTCCAAATAGCTGGCGAGGCTACCCGCAAGGGATGTTAAGCACAGAGGCAAAACTGTAAAAAGATAGCAACATTTGTCGCATAAGCGGAGAATGTCAGAAATAAGATTTCCTTATTTTGATTTCCTCGATTTCGATCGGGGATTTTTCATTTTAGGGGAATAGAGCAAGGTGGTACCGCCAATTGATGGCCCTTGTAAATTAACGATTTGTTTCGTTGGTTTGCAAGGGCTTTTTTGTTGGAAAAATAAATATGTCAAAAGAAGATTACTTAATAAACATGGATATAGCTTTAACAAAGTTATCTCCGACTAATAGAGTTTTAGTAGGTGAGACTATGAATCTTTTTGGGGAAGATCATTGTGTAATGGAAAAACGCGGAAGATATTATCTCTCCGAAATCGACAGTGTCGTAATACTTATCCAAGAAACAACGATGAATAATCCAACTGTTCGAATGGTAAAAGTATCAAATGGTGAAATAGTGGAACTTAGTGGTTTTTGCGAAGGTTTAACGGACCTCGAGAAAAAAGAAAAAGCGGCTGAACTCTTTATGGGTTTTGCAACATGTAGAAGGTTTTTTGAGATAAGCGACAAATAGAAAAGTATTCGGAAAAAAATATTATTTATGGAATTAGAAAAAGATAAAAAGACATCTGAAGAAATAGAAAAAGAAATAATACAAATGGAAAATTTGTTTGCAGAATATATAGAAAAGAGAGTTGAACACCATGAAGTAATGGTTGGTTTGAATCGTAGTTTTCATCTGAATCAATTAATTGAAGATTTGTTAGGGGAAATTGATGAAAAATAAAAAATGATAAAAAATAAAAAAGGTTATTTTGGACAGTTTGGTGGTCAGTTTGTGTCGGAACTATTATACCCGGCACTTACGACCTTGGAAAAAGCATTCAATATGGCTATAAAAGATAAAAAATTTATTAAAGATTACAAAAGGCTTTTGACTGATTTTGCTGGACGACCAACTCCTTTGTATTTTGGACAAAATATATCTAATGAAATTGGTTGCAGAGTCTATTTTAAGCGAGAAGATTTGGTTCATGGTGGTTCACACAAAATGAATAATGTATTAGGGCAAGTTTTACTTGCCAAATACATGGGCAAGACACGGGTTATAACTGAGACTGCCGCAGGGATGCATGGGGTCGCAACTGTTATGGCTGCAAATGTGCTTGGTCTTAAATCCGAAGTCTATATGGGAGTAAAAGATATTAAAAGACAAAAATCAAATGCTCAAAAAATTGAACTTCTGGGTGGAATTATTCACCCTGTTACTCGTGGGAACGGAATACTAAAAGATGCTGTTTCTGAAGCACTTGTGGAATATATAAAAACAGCCCCAACAACACATTATTTAATTGGATCAGCTGTCGGTCCACATCCATTTCCAACAATTGTTAGTTACTTCCAATCTGTGATTGGAAAAGAAATTCGAAAACAAATATTAAAAAAGGAAAATAAATTACCAAAGACTGTAATTGCATGCGGAAGTGGGGGAAGTAACGCTATTGGCGCATTTTCATCTTTTTTGAAAGATAAAAATGTAGAACTTGTTTTTGTAGAAGGTGGAGGAACGAGTTTAAAAGGAACTCATCACGCTGCAGCTTTTACAGAAGGGTCTATTGGCATTTTTCAGGGAACAAAAACCTATTTAGTACAGGATAAATATGGAATGGACAGGAAAACTGAAAGCAGAAGTACAGGACTTAATTATCCTGCCCGTGGTCCACAAATGAGTTATTTGTATGAAACAAATAGAATCAAGGCAAAACTTGCGACAGATGATGAAGTTCTTGCAACATATCAAAAAGTTGCACGAATGGAAGGGATTTTACCTGCATTTGAAACTTGTCACGCGCTCGCAGAATTATTTAAGAGAAGAGACAAATATAAAAAAGACGATATTGTAATTGTTAACTTTTCTGGACGAGGAGACAAAGACATGGAAACAGCTTTATCACTTATACATATATGATAAAAAAACTAATGACACATTTATATTATGGTGATCCAACTAATGATTTCTCATTACAGCTTGCAAAAACTCTGGTCAATTCTGGCGCAGATATTTTAGAAATTGGGATTCCATATTCAGACCCAGTCAGCGATGGAGAAGTATTTCAAAAAGCTAGTAATCGCGCCTTAACTAATGGCACAACACCTTTTGATGTTTTTGATGGGATAAAGAAATTAAGAAAATTAGGTATTAAGGTTCCAATATATATAACAAGCTATTTTGGACCAGTTTATAAAATGGGGATAGAAAAGTTTATACAGAAAGTTGTAAAAGTTAATGCTCAGGGTGTAATTATTCCAGATATCTTATTAGAAGAACAAAATGAATTATTATTTTTATCTAAAAAATACAATATTTCTATAATTCAATTTGCAACATCATATTCTTCGGATGAAAGATTAAAACAAATTATTTCAGTCTCGAGCGGATTTATTTATTGTATATCAGGGCCGAACGTTACTGGATCTAAAAACACACTAAATAAAGATACGATATTGCTTATAAAACGCATTAATAAACTAGAAAAGGAAATGGATAGAAACATACCAATATTTGTAGGGTTTGGTATTAGTACCCCAGAACAGGTAAAGTTGATATTGAATTCTGGAGGAGATGGAGTGATAGTCGGAAGCGCTATTGCTAAAATCTATCAGGATTATTTAGATGTGTCGCTAAAATCATTGTCCAAGGTTGTAGGGTTTATTAAGATATTAAAAAAGGCTACATATGTTAAAATTAAGAAAATATGAAAAAACGAGTTTTATCTGGCATAAGAGCAACAGGCAGACTCCATTTGGGGAATTATCTTGGGGCCGTAAAGGGTTTTTTGGAACTTCAGGACAATCCTGAATACGAAACTTTGTACTGTGTTGTTGATTTGCATGCTACAACCACTCCATACGATCCGAAAACTCTTAAATCGAACTCAAGGGGCATAATTATGGACTACTTAGCTTGTGGACTTGATCCCACTAAAAGCGCTTTGTATATCCAATCAGACTTAGCAGACCTTATTCCTCAACTTGCTTTCTATTTTTCAACTGCAGTTTCTGTTGCCAAAATGCAGCATTTGCCAACTTTTAAAGAAAAAGTAAAGCAACATCCGGACAATGTGACGATGGCACTTCTAAATTACCCAATTTTGATGGCAGCCGACATTCTTATTTATAAAGCTAGTCTTGTTCCTGTTGGAATTGACCAGGAACCACACCTGGAAGTAGCACGCGAAATTGCCAGAAAAATGAATGATGTTTACGATACCAATTTTCCGGAACCTAAAAGGTTTGCGACAAGCGGTGATTATGTTCCATCGTTAACAGGAGAGGGGAAAATGAGTAAAAGTGTTGACGGAAGCTTTATTAGTTTAACTGATAATTTAGAAGAAATAAGAAGAAAATTATCGCGTACACCAACTGACAGTGGTAAAGGTACTATACGAAAAGAAGATCCTAAAAAATATGATGAAGAATATATTAAAAAATATATATCGCAACAATCGTCTGAATCTATGGGTGTTGCTGTATTGATGGAATTTGTTGAGTTGTTTGAAGGAATCGAAAAAAGAAAAGAATATGAAGATAAATATGTTGGGGATGGAATAAGATACGGTGACTTAAAAGAAGAACTAGCAAAAGCAATTTATAAAGAACTAAAGCCGATTCAGGAAAAAAGAAAGTATTTTGAACAAAACCCGGCGGAAGTTAATAGAATTATAAAAGAGGGGGCCCAAAAAGCCAGGAAGATTGCAGAAGAAACGATTGAAGAAGTTAAACAGAAAATGGGCTTCATTTAAGATCATGGATACAATTTCTTTTGAAGATTTTGAAAAAACAGACATAAGAATTGGAACTGTTACTCGCGCCGATGTGCCAGAGTGGAGTCATTGGGTAATGCGGATGACAGTAGACTTTGGGGAAGAGATTGGCGAAAAAATATGTTTTTCCGGAATAATGAAGTTTTTTAAGCCGGCGGAGATGGAAGGAAAACAATTCCCATTTGTTATTAATTTAGTTCCCCGCACAATTGGTCCGGAAAAAGAATTATCTGAAGTCATGATGATCATGGCAGTTCCCAAAGAAGACGAAGAAACTCCAACAGTTCTTTTCAAGCTCCAGAAAAAAGTTCCCAATGGGACCAAGGTTCGTTGAACCTAAATTCGAAATTTAAGTGCTTCGGGTTCGAGTTATATGATTTTTCCTGCTGTAAGCAGGACCTTGCTTCTAAAAGAAAATCATATATCAGGTTCAATTCATCTCCGAACATCTACTGTTCGGAGTTTTCTTGAAATCTGTTATAATCCCCCATATGGATCCTAAGAAAAAAGAGACTGTCAGTAAAACTGGTAAAAAACAATTTCAATTTAAATTAAAACTTAATCTCTGGACAGTTGCTCTTTCAATCCTTGCAATATTTTTTATAGTCCCAGTAATTGTTGCTGGTGTACAAATGGTTGGTGGAAGTAACAGTGTTGATGTTTCGCAACTTTTAACAGATATAAAAGGAAATAAAGTCGATAAGATTTTAATAGAGAGCAATAAACTTGTTGTTACTTATAAAGATGGAACAACAAAATTTTCTACAAAGGAAGATGTGGAAGGGTTCTCGACCCTTCTTAAAGATTCAGGAATTGACCCTTCAACAGTAAAATTTTCAATTGCCGATCAGTCTGTTACAAAAACTTTGGGTGATGTTGCTGGAGTAATTTTGCCACTCATTCTTATGGCCGGCCTTTTTTATTACCTTCTTAAAGCACAAAACAAAGGTGCACAAGATATTTTCTCTTTCGGTAGAAGTCGCGCAAAGATTTTTGCAAAAGGCAGACAAAATACAACTTTTGCAGATGTTGCTGGGGTTGATGAAGCCAAAAAAGAACTAGAAGAATTGGTAGATTTTCTTAAATTTCCGGCGAAATATAGAAAAATGGGTGCAAGAACTCCTAAAGGTGCGTTATTAGTTGGACCCGCCGGAGTAGGTAAGACTTTACTTGCCAAAGCTGTGGCAGGCGAAGCGGGAGTTCCATTTTTCAGTATGGCTGGGTCAGAATTTATGGAAATGTTAGTTGGAGTGGGTGCATCTCGTGTACGTGACCTTTTTGGACAGGCAAAAGCCCAAGCGCCGTCAATTATTTTTATAGACGAGATTGATGCAATTGGCAGGCAACGTGGTGGCCGAGGAATGATGGGGGGCCATGATGAACGCGAGCAAACCTTAAATCAAATTTTAGTTGAGATGGATGGCTTTACTCCAAACGATAATGTTGTCGTTTTAGCCGCCACAAACCGTGGTGATTTACTTGACCCTGCACTTTTAAGGCCTGGAAGATTTGATAGACGAGTGGTCCTTGATATGCCGGACAAAGAAGGACGTCTGGCGATTTTGTTAATTCATGCCAGAGGCAAAAAATTTGGTAAAAAGATTGATTGGGGTCGTGTTGCCGATAGGACTGTTGGGTTTTCCGGAGCAGACTTAGAAAACATGCTTAACGAAGCTGCAATTGGCGCAGCACGCAACGACAAGAACACAATCTCAATGGCAGACATTGAGGAATCAGCTACAAAAGTAAAATTAGGCCCTGCTAAAAAACGTTTACAAAGCGATGAAGACAAAAAAATTACTGCATATCACGAAGCGGGCCATGCAATCGTTACTCACTTCTTAAGTAAAACCGATCCTGTTCATAGAATTTCAATAGTTGCCCGTGGAATGAGTTTAGGGCACACCTTGATTCCACCTGCTGCTGACAGGACTCACGAAACAAGAGGTAGACTCCTTGAACAAATTACTGCAATGCTTGGAGGGCGCGCCGCCGAAGAAACTGTTTTTAAAGAAATGACTAGTGGCGCTGCAAACGATATTGCTCAGGCCACAAAGGTAGCTAAGGCAATGGTAACTGAATGGGGAATGAGTGATTTGGGGCCAATTAATTTGGGTGACGATAGTGGAATGGGAGACTTTGGACAAATGGAGTGGTATGAAAGTGCAAAAAACTCCCAGTCATTTTTGGAGAAAATTGATAACGAAACAAAAAAGATATTGGATACTTGCTATAAAGTATCTGTGAAGATGGTTAAGGACAAAAGAAAACTTTTGGATAAAGTCTCAAAAGCATTGATTGAAAAAGAGACTTTAGATAGAGATGACTTTGAGAATATTGTTGGAGGCAAGAAGTCTTAGATAAGCTCCTTTTTTGCTAAGCCTCATGATAAAATAGCTTCATGATAGGTAAATTAGTTATTATTGATGGGAATGCGGTTATGCACCGGGCGTTTCATGCCATGCCACCTCTCACGACGACTAAAGGCGAACCTATTAATGCAGTTCACGGATTCGTTTCCATGCTTTTAAAAGTTATTCAGGAAGTTAAGCCCACACACCTCGCCGTAGCTTTTGATCGTAAAGAAAAAACGTTTCGTCAAAAAGAGTTACCAAGTTATCAAGCCCAGCGCCCAGAGATGATGGTAGAACTTTCCTCACAATTTGAAAAAGTAAGAGAATTTTTAGATGCGGCCAATATTCCGGTTTACTCAAAGGCTGGCTACGAAGCAGATGACGTTATTGGAACAATTTCTAAAAAAGCTAAAAAGGATGTAGTGATAGTTACTGGTGACCGAGACCAATTGCAGCTTGTTGACGATAAGTCAGATATTAAACTCTACATGCCTGTTGCGGGTCTAATTAATGCCAAGCTCTACGGAGAAAGTGATGTAATAGAGAGAATGGGAGTTCCGGCAACACAAATAGTCGACCTTAAAGCCTTAACTGGTGACGCATCAGATAATTATTTTGGAGTCCCTGGAATTGGGCCTAAAACTGCTGAAACCTTACTTTCAAAATATAAAACTTTAAAAGAAATATATAAAAATTTAGATGAAATATCCGGTAAGGTTAAAGAAAAATTAATATCGGGGAAGAAGTCGGCTGAGCAGTCTTTTATGTTAGCGACAATTGTACGGGATGTTCCGATCGAAATAGACTTTAACAAAATGGATAAATGGGATCTTGGAAGTTCAAAAGTAATAAATTTATTTGAAGAAGAATTTGGATTTAAAACTTTGACTGTAAGAATTAAAAAAATAGGGGAAGATATAGAAAAAGAAAAACAGGGAAATTTATTTTAATTTATATGAAAATTGCAATTGTTCATGATTATATAAAAGAATTTGGAGGGGCAGAAAGAGTTCTAAAAACTCTAACAGAAATGTTTCCGGAAGCGCCAATTTATACTGCCTTTAGAGTTCGTGGTTCAACTGCCGATAAAGAATTTACCGGAAAAAAGATAATTGAAAGTTGGCTTAGCCCTATCCTTAAAACTGGTAATTTGTATTCGCCTCTAAGATTTTTGATTCCTGTTATTTGGAGTAGTTTTGATTTATCTAAATATGACCTAGTAATAACTTCGTCTAGTTGGTATGTGACGCGTGGTTTTAAGGTTGGCCAAAAAACAAAGGTGATTAACTATTGCCACACTCCACCAAGATGGCTTTATGGCTTTGAAACTTCGGTTGGATTTATAAAATATTGGCCAGTCAAACTTTATGCCAAAATTGTTGGCAATTATATACGCCGGTATGACCTAAAGACTTCACAAAAAGTTGATTTTTTTATAGCCAACTCCAAGAATGTCGCAGGACGGATTGAAACTTTTTATGGAAGAAAGTCTGTTGTAATTTACCCGCCTGTAGACGTTGAAAAAATAATTACGGACACAAAAGAGGTTAAAAAAGAAGATTTTTATTTAATCGCATCTCGTCTTACAGGAGCGAAAGGAATTGAAAAGGCGATTGAGTTTTCTAAAGGTCTTGGTTTCAAATTAAAAATAGTTGGTGAATCATCTGGGTATTCTAGTATCGAAAGAAACAACAAAAATAATATTGATTTTTTGGGTCGCCTAGGCGACGTAGAACTTTACAAAACCTACGCCAAAGCGAAAGCTTTGATTACCTTAGCCCAAGATGAAGATTTTGGAATGACGGCTGTTGAATCCCAAGCTGCAGGAACGCCTGTTATTGCTTTTAATGGCGGAGGGTTTAAAGAAACAGTTATCGATCGCGTAACCGGAGTTCTTATAAACGAGGTTACAGAAAAATCTTTTTCTGAGGCAATAAAGAAAATTAGAAATACAACGTGGGATAAAGAGAAATTAATTTCTAATGCCAAAAAATTTTCCAAAGAAAAATTTAAAAAAGAAATGGCAGATTTTATTGCAAAAAATGTCTGAACTAAAAACAAAACCATCTTTGAATCTCGTCCATCTTCAAACAGTATTGTTTTTAGTTGTCTTTTTTATTGTCTCAAACGCCTTAGTTGTAAACCTTCTTCTTAATCCGAACATATATACATCTTTCTTTGGAGCGTTAACCTTTGGAACAGTATTTGGTTTTATTTTCTTATATTTATTTAATCACAAAGATTTTTTTAGTTTTATGGGAAAGTTTGAATTAGAAGAAAAGGATAAAGAGAAAAAATACTTAGATAAATTTAGCAAGTATGGAAGGCTTGCTGCTAGTATTTTAGTTGGTGCCATTGCTGGTCCAATATTCTTGGCATTAACTGTAAGGTTTCTTTTTCTAGAATCTGAAAACAGATATTTAATTGTTTTTATTTCGACATTAATTTCAACAATCTTTGTGGTAGCATTTGCAAAGGGAGTTTTTAGTTTTTTCTAATATGCCAGAATTACCGGAAGTAGAAACAATGAAATTGCAGTTGGGTAAGTTTTTGGCTGGACATAAAATTGTTTCAGTCGAAGTCAGAAATCGCCACATTTTTCCTGGTGATGAAAATAAAATCATAGGCGCAAAAGTAATTGGAACAAGGAGGTTTGGTAAAGTTTCTGTAATCGATCTCTCTAATAATTATTCAGTTCTTACACATGTAAAGCTTACTGGCCAATTTATTTACAGAGGACCAAATTTGAAAGATTCAGGGAAATTATCAAGTAAAGTAACTGGGGGAGTTCCTGGACCACATACTCTAGTTATCTTTAAATTAGACCGTGGTGGAGTTCTCTATTACAACGATGTAAGGCGTTTTGGCTGGATAAGAATAGAAAAAACAACCGACGTAGAGCACGAAAAATTTATAGTCAAACTTGGTCCGGAACCCCACGTCGCCAAAGGCTTTGCAGGGCAGGCCCTTACTCTTGATTACTTCAGACAAATCTTAAGTAAAACTAAACGGCCAATAAAAATTGTAATAATGGACCAAGAAAAAATGGGTGGAGTGGGGAACATTTATGCAACAGATGCCTTGTGGCTAAGTAGAATTAATCCCAAAAAGCCATCTAATGAGTTAACTTCCGCGCAAGCAAAAGAATTATATGATGCAATAATCACTGTTCTTAAAGCCGGGCTTAAATATGGGGGAGCATCGGAACTCGCTTTTGTTACACCAGATGGTAAAGAAGGAGAATACCAAAATCACACCTTAGCATATGGCCATACAGGTGAGCCTTGCGACAGATGCCACAAGGCAAAATTTGAAAAATATTTCTTAGGTGGACGTGGAACTTATTGGTGTCCGAACTGTCAAAAATAAATTTATATGTTAAATCAAGCAAACCAAATTAATCACATTTTCGGACTTTTATATAGTTATAGTTATCTTGTACTCTTCCCATTAGTTGTTGTTGAGGGGCCTGTTGTTACAATTATTGCCGGATTTTTGGTTTCCTTAGGATTCATGGATTTTACTCTTGCCTATATGACAATTGTTGTTGGAGATTTGGCTGGGGATATGCTGTACTACTCGGCAGGAAGATGGTGGCTAAACAAAACCTATAAAAGAGTTTTTAAGTTTTTAAGAATTAACCTTAACTTATTTTATAAACTTGAATCTGCTATTAAGAAGAATAAAGGGCCTTTTCTTTTTTTTGGGAAGTTGTCACATGCAATAGGGGGGTTAGTTCTCTTTGCATCTGGGTCCGCAATGATTCCGGTTCGTGAATTTTTATGGTTTAATTTTTGGGGAACTCTACCTAAATCATTAATACTAATTGCAGTTGGTTATTATTTCGGCAGCACCGTGAGCAATTTTAATAGGGCTTTAAACTTTACTGTTTTAGGGCTTTTTGTATTAACAATTATTTTAATCGGTTTGTATTTTGGAGTCAGTTATTTGTCGGATAGATTCATTAATAAGCTAGAG
Source organism: Patescibacteria group bacterium (assembly GCA_035260845.1). Taxonomy (GTDB): domain Bacteria; phylum Patescibacteriota; class Microgenomatia; order UBA8517; family UBA8517; genus DATFUL01. The sequence continues at coordinate 61,651 of DATFUL010000001.1, read as the reverse complement.
AAGTAGTAAAAATATATCAGACTTCAATTTGGAAGTTCTCTCTTATGGCATTTGGAATTTATGCTTATTCCAATCATCAAAGCCGATTTTGGTTAAATCGTCTCCCAAAAAAAATACCCCTTTTGCACGCGTGATTAATTTATAAAGTTTATCCACCTGTTTCATACTAAATCCGTTTGACTTTGAAGACACTAAAACATCAGGGTCTATATGCCATATTTTTGAAAAATGTTTTCTATATTTTAAGTTTCTTTCAAGTAGAGATAATCTTCGGGAGTTAAAAAAAATATTTATCGGCCAAATGTTTTGCAAATATGGATTTACAATGTCTGCACTAATTCTCATTGCATCAACCGCACCAGCAGCAGGCCCCAATGGGCAACCGCAGCCAATTGTATAAACACTAGGATATGTTTTTCTTATCCATGTTAAAAATTCATTAAGAATTTTATCTGGCACTTCAGGGCTTTTATATTTGGGGTTAAAGTATATGGAATTTAAGAAATCTAATTTGATAAGTTCGAAACCCCAATCTTCGACAATAACTTTTATACAACTTTTTAAATATGAAATAACTTTTGGGTTTTCCATGTCCACAATGTATCTGAATTTAAAAAATGGAATAGAAAAAGGAAGAATGGGGAAGCCTTCTACAAACCTTTTTGTTTTTACGATCCACTCAGGATGTTTGTTGGCAAAGTTCGACTTTGGGTCTACCCAGAAAGGTGCTATCCACAAACCAGGCTTTAAACCCATATTTTTTATTTTTTGAGATAAATTTTTCATCCCTTTTGGGAGTTTTGTTGCGGAAGAAATTTTCCAATCGCCACACTTTGTCCAGCCGTCATCTATAAGTACATATTTTTCATTACTATTAGAAAAAAAATCCTTTATTTTAATTGCGTTTTGTAATATTTTTTCTTCATTGATATTTTCCCCATACGCATACCAAGAACACCATCCTTTAATGGATTGTTTTTGATTATTTTTCTTTTCAATTAACCAATGGTCTACTCCATGTGGTGAGTAAAGATATGATGGAAATTTAAAAAAAGGAGTTTTATACGGACTCCATGATTGCCAGCCCGGAATATTATATTTTTTCATTTAGATCTATATTCAGATATAACCTTTTCCAAAGTTTGTTCTATTTTATCCATGGATACAGAAAACGAATAGTCTTTAGCATATAGAGTTGATGTCCGTCCCATCTTTTCCCTTAATTTTGAATCAATAATTAATTTATTTAAGGATTTTTTAAAGTCTCCAATATTTGCGCAAAGAATGCCGTTTTTATTGTTAATTATAAAATCTTTTGGTCCTGGTGAATTAAAACCAACTAATGGTAGTCCCGCTGACATCGCCTCTATAAGAACTATTGCCTGCGTATCTGTTTTAGACGGGTAAGCAAATATATCGGCAAGAGAATAAATTTCCGGTAATTTGTTGTAATCAATATTCCCTAAGAATATTATGTTGATCAAATTAAACTTTGCTACAAGCTTTTCAAAATTAGATCTTTCAGGGCCATCTCCGGCAATAACTAGTGTGACCTTTTTCTTAGTTTTGAGGTCTTTCATTATCTTAATAAGAGTTTCCAGATTTTTTTCTTTGGAAAGTCTTGATACACAAAGAATAATTGTATTGTTTATTGGTAAGCCGTACATCGTTCTCAGTTTAGTTTTTGAAATTTCCATGATTTTCATTGACTGGCGACCAGAAGTTACAACCGATATCGCATTTTTGACGCCAAATAATCTTAATTTATTTTTCAAAGTTGGTGTCTCAACCACAATATGGTCAACTTTCGAGCCAAGCTCTTTTATATGGTTAATGATATATTTTCTTACTGGTTTATAAGATATTTCTTTTGGCAAAATTGTTTTTGGATATTCGTCATATTGAGTATGATAAAAAAATACTGAAGGGCATTTGAAATATTTTGCTAAAAGAATTGCTGTTTCGCCTAAATAAAATGGATGGTGGAAATATACAACATCAAACTTTTTACCCAATACTTTAAAATGGGAATCCTCATATGGGATGGGAACAATAATAGGGTAATCAGGATATCTTGGATTTGGTAAAGAAGGTAATCTTATAACGCCACTTTCCTTTCTTTGATCATGGTGTTTTGGGGCGATTATTGTTACTTTGTGACCTCTGGCAATCAATTCATCCTTTTGAAGCTTAATTGACAAAGATATGCCGTTTATGGTGGGCAAATATGTTGCTGTTACGAACAAAATACGCATAGTTGTTGTATTATACTTCTTATTAAATGATCAAAAATCTAAAACTAAAAGGCTTTAGAAATTTTAAAACTAAAGCTTTGGAATTTTCTGACAAAATAACAACTATTGTTGGTCCAAATGCCTCAGGTAAAACCAACATCTTGGAGTCACTTTTTTTGCTCTCAACCGCAAAAAGTTTTAAAGCAAAATTAGAAGCGGAAATTATAAAATACGATGAAGATATTGCAAGTATTTTAGGAGTTACAGATGGTACAAGCCTTGAAGTCAAAATCACAAGAGGAGACAATGGCTGGCCCAAAAAAAGAGTACTAGTAAATGGAGTTGCCAAAAGGACAATTGATTTTGCTGGCAACTTTAAAACCGTTCTTTTTGCACCACAGGACATGGATCTTGTTACAGAGTCGCCATCTATTCGCCGTAAATTTTTAGATAATGTTCTTTGTCAAATTGATAGGGAGTACCGACGTAATATTCTCTCCTATGAAAAGGGTTTAAGACAGAGAAATAAACTTCTATTTAGAATCCGAGAAGAGGGTGTCCCAAGATCCCAGCTTTTGTTTTGGAATCAACTTCTAATTAAAAATGGGGATTACATAAGTATTAGACGGCAGGAATTTATTGATTTTGTTAATTCTCAAGAACCCCCATCTAATACTAACTATCGTTTGGAATACGATAGATCTGTAATTTCCGATGGCAGGTTAGAGCAATATAAACAGGAAGAGGTTTCGGCAGCAACAACTCTTGTTGGTCCGCACAGAGATGATTTTATATTTTTTGATGGTAAAAGAAATCTGGCAAGTTACGGAAGTCGTGGGGAGCAGAGAATGGGAGTTCTTTGGCTTAAGATGGCGGAACTAAATTTTATAGAGGAAAAAACTTCTGAGCGGCCGACCCTACTCCTTGATGACATATTCTCGGAACTTGATCACGAACACAGGGACATTGTTGTAGAACTTGCTAAAAGACAGCAAACTGTGATTACGACAGCTGACGAACATTTTTTGAAAGGGTTGAAATCGGGAGGTATAATAAACTTATAATTATGAGCAAAGAGGGAAAGATAATAGAAAGAAAAACAAAAGTTCATGGAAATCCGTGGAAGGAACACCAGGTTACCGGAAGAATTGTTACTAAAACAAGAAAAAATGATGCTGACGAGATTCCACCAACACTTCCAGACGGTACTCCTCTTTTGACGGAAAGGCCACCAAATGCACAACACCCGACTGGTGTGAATCATTTACCTGATGTTGTTGTGCGGGACGATTAATTTTTCTTCACTAATTTAGTCAAACTGTAGGTCACAAAAACAGCAAGAAGTGTAACGATTACTGCATAGACAAGTAAGGAAATTAATCCGGAGTTTACCCCTGCCACGGGTTGAATATATTTAGTCACAATCTCTTTAATAAGTTCGTTCCAAGCAAGTGCGGCAACGAGCCCAAATCCACTAGTTGCGAGTGTTAGCATTTGTTTAAATATGTCTTTTTGGAGCGCACTAAAATGTTTTTTAACATGCCGTCCAAGCTTTACCATGAAGTCATTATACCACTGTATTTACCGCAGGAGTTGCGTTAATATAAATGAATGTATTCTCCAAAATTCTTAGTTTCTAATAAAGTTCTTAAAAACATTGGTTCCATTGAGGCTAGCCGTGAGGTGATAGAAAACGCCCCACTGGTTCCATCATTCGAAAAACAGTTTCAAAGTGACGCTAATTTAAGAACAATCCATCATGGCACCCATATAGAGGGGAATGATTTAACTTTGTACCAAACAAAAAAAATCTTAGAAGGACAAGAAGTTTACGCAAGGGCTCGGGATATTCAGGAAGTAATTAATTACAGAAACGTTACGGAACTATTAGACGAACTTTCGGCTAAACGGGGAGATTATGACCTAGATATGCTACGGGATATTCATAGGCTTACTGTGGATAGAATCATTGCACCAGATAAAGTTGGGGTTTTTAGAACCACAGAAGTTGTCATTAAAGAAGAAGGAACCGGTAAAGTTATTTTTTCTCCGCCTCCACATATTGAAGTTCCGTATCTCTTGGAAGATTTTTTTGCCTGGCTTAATAATCCTGAAGCCCGTGAGACTCACCCTATTATTAGGGCCGGAATCGCACACTATATTTTAGTTGCAATCCATCCATTTGTTGAAGGAAATGGTAGAACTGTTCGTGCTTTTTCAACCTTGATTTTGATGAAGGAGGGTTACAATGTTAAAAAATTCTTCTCACTTGAAGAACATTTTGACACTGACCCCGGTGACTATTATGAGGCAATTGCTCAAGTAGATAGACAGTCTCCAAACATCGGCTCACGCGATATTACTCCCTGGCTTGAATATTTTACTCATGTTGTGGCGGTGGAGCTCACAAAAATTAAAGATAAAGTTAGAAAACTTTCAGTTGACACCCGACTTAAGGTCAAATTTGGAGAACAAATTGCCCTCGGTGAACGCCAAATGCGTTTGATTGAATTTATTTCTGACCAGGGGAGTGGAGGAATGAGCGAACTTAAAAAGGTACTACCTATGGTTTCGGAGGATACTATTCTTCGCGAGCTCAAAGATTTGCTCGGGAAAGGAATTTTAAAGAAAACCGGGACAACAAAGGCAAGTAAATATGTAGTTGCAAACAAATGACACCAACTGATCCACAATTTTTATATATGATTCTGGTACTACCCAGTTTGTTCGGGTTAACCTTACTTGGGGAGGGAATAAATAAAGTTATTCATGAGGAAGATGGAGGAATAATATCTATAGTTTTTGGATTTATGTTTTTAGCTGTTGTTATTTTTGCTTACTTATTCTTCTCAAGCTATTTAGCCACCCATCACGGTGTATAATTCGGTTATGCAATTTAGCGAACTTGCGGGTTACCTCGAAAAATTAGAAAAGACTTCTTCTCGTCTTGAGATTACAAGAATCCTTTCCGAACTTTTTGAAAAAAGTAATGCCTCTGAGATCGATAAAGTGGTTTACCTATCTCTTGGTACCCTAGCCCCAAACTATGAAAGCATAATTATTAATATTGCTGAAAAAATGATGATTAGGGTTTTGGCACTCGCCTATGGTAAAGATGCTTCCGGGGTAACTAAACTTTATAAAGAAAAGGGAGACCTGGGAAATGTTGCCCAGGAACTCGCAAAAAAAAGTACGGGCGATCTATCTGTTAGTGATGTTTACGATAAATTAGTTTTAATTGCTAAAGATAATGGCGAGGGGAGTCAGGACAGAAAAGTAACAAGTATGTCTAATCTTCTAAAACAACTTGATCCACTCTCTGCAAGATTTGTTACAAGAATTCCAATTGGTAAACTCCGTTTGGGTTTTTCTGAAAAAACAGTGATCGATGCCCTTCGACAAGCTCAGGGTAAACTTTCAAGCGAAGAAATTGAAGAAGCCTACAACATTAGGCCTGATATTGGTTATATTGCACGGCTCGTCAAAGAGGGAAATCTAAAAAAGGCAACGCCCACAATTGGTGTTCCTGTTGTCCCAATGCTAGCTCAAAGGCTTAATTCTACAACTGAAATGATTAAAAAAATGGGAGAGGTATCAGTTGAACCTAAATATGATGGTCTTAGGATTTTTATCCACTATAGAAAGCATGACAACTTTGTGCGAATTTTTACCAGAAATATGAATGCAATTGATATAAATACTTTCCCGGAACTTTTGGGAGTTGGTGAATATATAAAGGCAGATGAGGTAATCTTGGATACTGAGGCTGTTGGAATTGATGCCAAAAGGGAAATGTTTTTGGATTTTCAAAAAACCATTCAAAGGAGACGAAAACACGATATCGAAAAAAATGTGTCTGAAATCCCTCTTCAGTTTCAGGTTTTTGATATGGTACTTCTTAACGGAAAAAGTTTAATAAATACCCCCTATCTTGAAAGAAGAAAAGAACTTCAAAAAGTGGTTATAAACAGCCATCTTCTTAGGATTGATGAAAACACAATTACAAAAGATGCAGAAGTAATTAAAAAACTCCACGAAAAGTATCTAAAAATGGGTCTTGAGGGGGTTGTTGTCAAAAAGGCGAATGGGTTTTATGTATCAGGACGCACTGGCTGGAATTGGGTAAAAATGAAGGAAGAAGAAGGTCAATCAGGCAGGCTTTCGGATACCGTTGACTGTATTGTAATGGGTTATACCCAAGGGAAGGGGAAAAGAAGCGGTTTTGGAATTGGGCAATTTTTAGTAGGTGTTAAAGATGGAGATACAATCAAGTCAGTTACTAAAGTGGGAACGGGTTTGACTGATGCGCAGTTTAAAGAATTAAACTCGCGTCTTAAAAGATTGTCAACAAAAAATAAACCCAAAGAATATGATGTTCATAAAGATTTAACTCCTGATTTTTGGGTGACCCCAAGTCTGGTGGTTGAACTTGCCGCCGACGAAATCACCAAAAGTCCAAAACATACTGCAGGCCTAGCTCTCAGGTTTCCACGCCTTGTCAATTTCCGTGATGACAAATCTCCCAAAGAGGCAACCACAATAAAAGAACTTGAGTCTATGTTTGGTTTACAAAAATCTTCCTAGTTGACCTTAACACCTTGTTTATGAAAAGATTATAAAAGAAAGACGGGTGATTGTAATGAAAAACGGTACAGGACTTAAAAAGGAAACAGCAGCTGCAATAGCCACACTTTTTGGACCAACAGTGGTTGTTCCGGTTCTTTTTCTCTTAATTGAAAAAGATGAGTTTGTTAGATTTTGGGCAATGCAATCCATTGTTACCTCAGCACTACTTTTTGTGGTTCTTTGGGGGATTGGGATTTTTGCATTCACAATAGTTCTCGCCCCACTTGTAGCTTTTATAAACGGTCTTTTAATGCTTTTGGGATTTGTTCTCTGGCTAATTTATGTTTATAAATCTTGGCAAGGAGAGAGGTGGAGCGTGCCAATTGTTGGCAATATAGCTCAAAATTTACTCAAGAAAGTTAAGTAAGCATTAGAAACTAGTTGATAATGACTATTTTCTTTTGTTGGCTGTGTTAGAATTACTTCAATGAAATTTCTTGTTGGCTTGGGAAACCCAGGTAAAGAGTATGAAATGACTCGTCATAGTGCTGGCTATATGGTTATTGATGCACTTCACGATCAGAAACTTCCAAAGGACTTAGTTTTAAAAAAGCCCGATACATTTATGAATGATTCTGGAACTTTTGTTAAAAAGTTGGTGGATCAACAAAAAGTTGATTTGGCCGATTTATATATAATTCACGACGACTTAGACATTCCGTTAGGGAGTTTTAAAATTCAGTTCGGTCGTGGGCCCAAAGACCATAATGGAATTCTTGATATTGAAAATAAATTAGGAACAAAAGATTTCTGGCGAGTTAGGATTGGAATAGATAACAGGCCGAGGGACTTTAAACCAATGGGGGAGGTTTATACTTTGGAAAATTTCACAGATGAAGAAAAGCAAATTTTAGAAAAAGTAATAAAGGAGATTTCTAGAAGATTGCAGGTTTTATAGATCAAACTCTAAGTCTAATACTTGGATCAAAATTTAATGGGGTGCCCTCAACTAACTTTTTAATTACCTCAACAGGTTCTAAATTATTTTGTTCTGCTACTTGTCTAATTGTCGAATTAAAACGAAGATCTTCAAGTGATTCACCTTTAGGCCAAATATATCCACGCAAACCCCTTGGTTCTTGGTCATACTCAACAATTACAATTGGTTTTGGGTTTGCGCTATATATTAATCTTGGCATGCCTGAAGTTTACTACCACTATTTCTGATCGTCAAATTGGACTAAAATCAGCCAAGAAATGCAATCAAAAAAAACATTAACTTCAGTTGGAAATATTTTAGATAAATACAAACTTGACGACAAAAACAAAACTGTTTCCCGTGAGTTTCAACTTTACGCTTACGACTTGGCTGTTGAACTAGGTGACATGGCTCATAAATCGCTTTATATGAGGTTAGCCAAAACTACTCCAAGAGTTTTACTCGAAAAAGCCCGCAGTTTTGTAAAAGATGCCGAGAATGCCAGATCTAAAGGTCGTCTATTCATGTGGAAGTTAAAAGAACTTAAGAATGCCAAAAAGTAATTTATTTGAACAAGTCTACGAAGTGGTTAAAAAAATCCCTGAGGGGAAGGTTATGACTTACGGCGGTATCGCCGCAGCGCTGGGTACAAAAGATGCCAGAAAAGTTGGATTTGCACTGCATGCAAACCCAGATTCATCAAAGGTTCCATGCCACCGTGTTGTAAATAAAGATGGTAGATTGGCTCCTGGCTATGCTTTTGGTGGTCCCAACGAGCAAAAAATGAGACTCAAAGCAGAGGGGGTTATCTTTTTGGACGATAATCATGTGGATTTAGATCGTAGTTTGTGGGTACAATGAAGCATGCGGCGGGAATTATTTCTTCATTTTAGTTTTTGGTTTGCCTTATTTGTTTTTGTTGCGGTCGTAAAACATTATTTTGCTTTAAACTACACTTTGTTTTGGCTAGGGGGATTACTAGGTGTAGTTCTTCCTGACCTGGACCACCTTATTTATGTTTATTTTATTAAACCAACAGACCTGTCTTCTCAGAGAATTAATTATTTACTAAATAAAAAAGAACTTATGAGGAGTATCGATCTGCTTTATGAGACAAGGGCAGAGAGGAATGGCCTTATATTCCATACCATTCTTTTTCAGGCGATATTTTTTGTGTTAACTTTTTGGATACTTTCTTCATCAGGATCTTATTTTGGCATGGGACTTGCTCTTTCTTTCTTATTTCATTTATCAGTTGACCAATTACTTGATTTAGATAATCTAAAAAATATAGATAGTTGGTTTACCAACCTACCTTTTAAATGGGATTTTAAGCAAAGTAAAACTTATTGGATAGTTTCGATGGCGATTGTTGTTTTAATTGGGCTTTTTGTGTAATACTCTCACAATGTTAAAATATAATGTTGTTAACTAAAAACTAAAATGAAGAAAAAAATTATTTATATAGTTCTAATAATAATTATTGCAACAATTGGAATCTTTGCCTATTTTAAATCTAAGAAAACCGTTGTTTCTGAAGAAATTCATTACCATGCGGGTTTTGTCGTTTTTGACAATGGAAAGAAAGTGGATTTTAGTGACCTTAAATATATGAATGTAGAGCCGTGTACCGTTCCCGGTAAAAAGGAAGAAGAAACTCCGGAGCACAATCAACTAGAAAAAGCACATTTGCATGACGGAGTGGGGGATGTTGTTCATGTTCATAGATTAGACTCTAAATGGGGAGATTTGTTTACAAATATCAAGTACCCGATCGATTATTCTAAAGTAACAGCATTTATTAATAATCAGGAAGTAGCAGATATTCAAAATATAACTATAAAGCCATACGATAGCCTGGTTATTTTTATAGGAACAGTAGATAAGCGAAGCTTGGCCAGTCAGGACCCTGGTAAAAACTTATTGTTGCAAGCTGTAACAGTTGATCATATTAAAAACACGGAAAGTATGAGTGAAAGTTGTGGAAACTAATTTAGTTCTTGATTAAAAATTCGTTGATAGGTATATTGAGTTTTGCATATGGCAACTATAAATATTTCAGATAAGGATTTTGATACGCAAGTTCTTCAGAGTAAGACTCCGATTTTGGTTGATTTTTGGGCTACATGGTGCGGACCCTGCAAACTTGCTGAACCGGTTCTTGAAGAACTCTCTGATGAATATAAAGATAAAGTTTTGATCGCCAAGCTTGACGTCGATCAAAACCCTGTAAATTCACAAAAATATGGCGTGATGTCTATTCCCACAACAATCCTTTTTAAAGATGGTAAGGAACTAGGACGCCAAGTAGGCTTTGCAGGAAAACAAAATTTTGAAGAGTTAATCAAAAAGGGGGTGATTTAAATGCCAGTAGACGATACAAATAACCAAAATCCAGGACAAGTAACTGATCCGACAGCCATGGGTGGAGCACCCGTTGCAACACCTCCGGCACAAGCACCAGTTCAAGAACCGGCACAAGTAAATCCAGAGCCATCCGCTCCGGTTGAGATGCCAGTTGCTACCGAACAGCCAATGGCAACACCGACTCCAACAGAAGGAACAGATATGCCAGGAGGATCAACACCTCCACCAGCACCGACTGTTTAATTAGGTGTGAATTTAGATAAGGGAGAAGAGTTCTGACCTAGTCAGAATTCTTTCTTCTTTTGCCATAAGGTATAAATAAATATAAACATGGATCAACAAATTTTTGCACCGCGACCAGACAATCCTAAAGGGACTTGGGATGTTGCTATTATTGGCTCGGGGCCGGCAGGACTTACGGCTTCTATATATATGACTCGAGGAGCTGCTTCAACCATTGTTTTTGGCGGTGAAGTTTGGGGAGGCCAATTAATGTTAACTACAAATGTAGACAACTTTCCGGCCCATCCCGGGATTTTGGGACCGGATTTGATGGCAAAAATGCGCGAACATGCGGGGATGTTTGGAACAGAATTTCTGCAAAAGAACGTTGAATCAATTGACACTTCTAAAACCCCCTTCGAAATAACAGTTGCAGGTGAAGTCTATACGGCAAAATCAATTATTGTTGCAACCGGTGCCGAAACAAGATGGCTTGACGCACCAGGAATCAAAGAATTGATTGGCCGCGGTATTTCTTCATGCGCTCCTTGTGACGCTCCATTTTTTAAAGATAAAAAAGTCGCTGTCGTGGGTGGTGGGGATAGCGCAATGGAGGAAGCGTTGGTTCTTTCTAAATATGCATCTGAAGTAACCATCATTCATAGAAGAGATGCATTTAAGGCTTCAGCTGTTATGCAGGAAAAGGTCAAGACTAATCCCAAAATAAAAATTCTTTGGAACACTGAAGTAGTAGGTGTTAAGGGTGAGGCTAGACTTGAATCCATTACACTCAAAAATAATAGTACAAATGAAACTTCAGACTTTGCAGCTGACGGACTTTTTATAGCAATAGGCCACACTCCTTCTACAATGATTTTTCAGGGAAAAATATCCCTCGATGATAAAGGATATGTAATTTCACACGACAGAACTAAAGCTTCTATTCCAGGAATTTTTGTTGCGGGGGACGTGGAAGACTTTCATTACAAACAGGCTATAACTGCAGCAGGGTTTGGTTGTATGGCCGCGATGGATACACTAAAGTTTCTAGAAGAAACTAAATAGCCTTTGACTTTTAAAGTAATTTCGGGCAGAATTATTGACATGGCAAAATTAATTGCGGAACCTTCAAAACCAAGTTTAATAGAAAAAGTTGTTCCGGTTCTTTTGGTTCTTAGTATTGGGCTTGCATTTATGGTTGGGGTTTTGTGGCAAAAAGTTACAACACTCGAAAAAGGAGGGGTTGCAACAACTACAACTGCAGGAGCTGCTCCAGCTGCTCCAGCCGTAACCCTAGAACAAATCAAGGATTTGTTCACCAAAAACATAATTAAAATAGGTGACAGTAATAGAAAATTACTTATTGTTGAAGTTGCAGACCCTTCTTGCCCTTGGTGCCATGTTGCAGGGGGACACGACAAAGAACTTTATGCACAAATGGGAGTAGCTGCTAGCTACGTAGCACCTGTCCCTGAACTTAAGAAATTGGTTGATGCAGGGAAGGCATCTTTTGCCTACATTTACTATCCTGGACACGGAAACGGGGAAATGGGAGCAAAAGCTTTGTACTGTGCTAACGAAAAAGGTAAGTTCTGGGAAGCACATGACCTTATTATGAGCAATGCAGGCTACAATCTCTTAAATAACACTGTTAAAAACGATAAAACTCAGTCAGGTAAAATTGCAGACTTTCTTAAAAGCGTAATAAACCCAAGTGATATGAAGAGCTGTTTGGACAGTGGAAAATATGATAGCGTTTTGGCTGACAATACAGCTTTGGCAGCAACTTTAGGCATCTCAGGAACACCTGGATTTTTCCTAAATACGACTAGCTATCCGGGAGCTGTACCTTTTGACCAAATGAAGCCAGCGGTGGACGCTACCCTCAAATAATTGACAAAAATCTGTAAAAATGGTAATATTCCCTTATATAAATAATAAAGGAATAAAGAAGAATTAAGGATAATTCTCTTCTAGTAAACCTCTAGGATTTAGTTAAATAAAACCTCGGCTCTTGCCGAATTTTTACAAAAAATAAATATAAATATGGTAAATAGTGACGAACTACTGTGTGTTGTCGATGAATACGATAACCCGATTCAACCACGTCCCAGGCACGAAGTCTTTAAGAAAGGCCACTGGAGGCGTACTGCACACGTGTGGATTATAAACTCCAAAAATCAGGTACTTTGTCAGCAAAGGTCTCTTAAAAAGGATATGTCTCCAGGAATGTGGGAGGCTGCGGTTTCGGGGCATTTGAGCCCGGGAGATGACTACTTCTCAGGTGCCGTACGTGAGGTTGAAGAAGAGACTGGACTCAAGATTAAAAAAAGTGATCTTAACCTAATCAAAATTTACAAAGACCATAAGTCTCGTGAGTATCGTGGAATTTTTTACTGTAAATTGGATGTCAAAACCCACCAGATAAAAAGTGAGGCAGATGAAGTGGAAAAGGTTAAATTAATTCATTTTCGAACAGTCAAAAAATACTTAAAGAGCCATCCATCTTGGATATCTGACGATTATCAGAGCGAAGTTCTTTCCATATTTAGTTAACTTTCAAACCAAATTAAATAGTCTCCAATTTGTCTTAATTGTTATACAATAGTTATGTATGTCTTCACTGCCTAGTGGAAAAGTAATTGAGTTGATCAAAAAAAGCGGCTTGCTTGATGCGGCTACTATTGCCAAAGCCGAAAATTATGCAGTTAAGACCAGATCTTCGGATTTGGTAAATTCATTTGTTGAAAGTGGCGTTCTTACAGAAGATCAATTGGGGACAGTTATTGCCAGTTATTACAACGTTCCATTTATAACTTTATCCAAAGAGTCAATTACTGAAGATGTTGCGCATATTGTTCCAGATAAAGTTGCGAGGCGTCAGAAAGCCATAGCATTTGCAAGAGATGCAACAGGCATAAAAGTGGCTCTTAACGATCCCACAAATAAAACCATACTAAATATGGTCACAAAAAAAACCGGGCAAAAGGTAATCCCGTACTATGCAAGCGAAAGTGAAATTGAAGGAACAATTCAGCTTTACGAAAAGGCACTCCAAAGGACTATTGATGAACTTTTACAGGAATATGTAAAACAGGCGACCTTATATAAAGGGGACCTTCCGATTATCAAAGTTGTGGATGAGCTTATTAATGCTGCTTATCACGATAGAGCTAGCGATATTCATATTGAGCCCGAGGAAAAAACTTCATTGATTCGTTTTCGTATTGACGGTGTTTTGCAGGATGTTTTACGCGTTCCCCGTGAAGTACACGACAGAATAATAAGTAGAATTAAAGTTCTTTCAAATTTAAGAACAGATGAACATTTGAGTGCACAGGATGGAAAAATGACAGCAAAATTAGAAGAAGAAAATCTAGACATTCGTGTTTCAATTTTACCCGTTACTCAAGGAGAAAAAGCAGTTTTAAGACTTCTTTCTTCTCATTCACGGGAATATACACTAAGCGATCTTGGAATGAATGCATCCGATCTTCAAAAAGTCACAAAAGCCTTTAGTAGAAGTTTTGGCATGATTTTATCAACCGGGCCAACCGGAAGTGGTAAAACAACCTCAATTTATGCCATTCTTAAGGTTTTAAATACCAGAGAAAAGAATATTATGACTATCGAGGATCCTGTTGAATATAGAATCCAAGGTGCCAATCAGGTTCAGGTTAACTCTAAAACAAATTTAACTTTTGCCAATGGATTAAGATCGATTCTTAGACAGGATCCAAATGTAATTTTTGTAGGAGAGATTAGGGATAGCGAAACGGCAGGTATTGCTGTTAACGCTGCTCTAACCGGCCATTTAGTTCTTTCGACTCTTCATACAAACGATGCCGCAACCGCAATTCCACGCCTGACTGACATGAAGGTAGAGCCATTTTTAGTAGCTTCAACAGTCAACGTAATTATTGCTCAAAGGTTGGTGAGGCAGATTTGTCCATCTTGTAAATCTGAAGAAAAAATATCTTCAAGTGAAGTAGTAAAGCATTTTCCTCAAAGTATGGTTGTAAAATATTTCGGCAATAATCCTGAATTAACTATCCATAAAGGAAAAGGGTGTAAAATTTGCAGACAAACAGGCTATACTGGTCGTGTTGGTCTTTTTGAAGTACTAGATGTAACGAAGGGGATTAGGAAATTAATTTCTGAAAGAGCTGACTCGGATCTTATTGCTCAGGCTGCAATTACGGAAGGCATGAAAACTATGTTAGATGATGGACTTGAGAAGGTTGCCTCTGGTGTAACCACAATGGAGGAAGTGATAAGAGTCACGAAGGTGGAAAGTGCGTGATAAGAGTCACGAAGGTGGAATCGGCATAAAACTATGAAGGATAAAGACGTTAAATTATCACAAGGCGACAAAATTGCTTTAATAAGCAATTTGTCTACTATGCTCTCTGCCGGAATTCCAATACTTGATGCTGTCAACAATCTTCTAGAGGATAGTAAAGGTGGAAACAAAAAAGTTTTGGAAACCTTAAGAGACGATTTGACTCAGGGGCATCAGGTAAACTTCACTTTAGCCAAATTTTCAAATGTTTTTGATCGAGTTACGGTTAACGTTATTAAAGCAAGTGAAGAAGCTGGCACCCTTGATATTACACTTAAGGATTTAAAAGCAAATTTACAAAAGCAAAATGAGTTTAACGACAAAGTGCGTTCAGCCTTAGTTTACCCGATTTTTATAGTTGCAGTTTTCGTTTTAGTACTCCTTGTTCAACTTATTTATGTAATTCCAAAAATTGCCCAGGTATTTAAGAATTTAAGAGTCCCGCTTCCACTTCCCACAAAGATATTAATAGCAGCATCTGATTTTATGCTTCATAACACACTTACTTTTCTGTTTGCACTTGCTGCAATAGTTTTATTTTTCATTTTCCTATTTACTAAAAAGAAGAATTTTGTTTTAAATATTTTTTATTCAATGCCGGGAATTTCTGGTCTTGTGAAGCTTATTGATTTAACTAGATTTTCCAGATCTTTACATCTTCTTTTGTCGTCTGGAATTTCTATTATTGCCGCCCTTGATCTTACAAGTGATATTGTTGTCAGGACTCAAACACAAAAAATAATAATAAAATCGAGAGAAATGATTTTAAGTGGAAAGACTTTTTCTGATGGATTAAGAATAGCCAAGGGTTATATCCCAGTAATCATGATAAAACTTGTAGAAACTGGGGAAAGGACGGGAAGTTTGGATAAATCTTTACAAGATATTTCTGAATATTTTGATTACCAAGTTTCGAATACTCTAAAGACTCTAACAGCTCTTTTGGAACCAATCATGCTTGTCGTTATAGGGGTAATGGTTGGTGGAATGATGATATCAATTATCGCCCCCATATATGGACTTATTAGTCAAGTTAATCCGCACTAATTAATTCCAAATGCCAAATTACAAAACTTTGAAAGGTTTTACAGTGATTGAACTTATGGTTTCGATTGGAATTTTGGCGATCCTTTTTGCATTAACTACAATTAATCTAGGCAGGCTTCCTTCAACTACCTCACAATCTGCTGCAATTGACACTTTAATTAGCGATATTCGTGGACAACAAACACAGGCCATGGCTGGGCGTACTGCTTATGGAATTCACTTTGACGCAAATAGTTATACGTTAACTCCTTCAAATTTTGTTATTAACCTTGACCCAGGTTTAAGTTTTGATAATTCAGGCCAAAATTTAACTTTTGCAGCCGGGAGTGGGGAAACTACGCCGATGACATTCTCTGTTATTAATAGTCAGGTAAACAAAACAACTGTAATAAATATAAATAAATATGGAGCAAGCTACTAAATTTCAAAAAGGCCAGTTGATTGTAGAACTTTTGGTTGCATTTGGATTGGCGTCAATTTTAATCCCAACGATTATTTTTGGATTTATTGCGGGCAGCTCTGGGCGAGTCCAGCAAGAACAAAGATTAAAAGCAATCGGCTTATTAAAAGAAGGAGAAGAAGCAGCACGAAATATAAGAGAAGCTGATTGGACAAATGTCGCAACGAATGGGACTTACTATCCAAAAGTTTCTAGTGGTGCATGGAGTTGGGGCAGTTTAAACCCTGACGGGACAATAGGCGACTTTACAAGAACAGTAGTTATTAGTGATTTAACTCCTAGTGATGTATCTAAAAAACAAATTACTGTTACAGTTTCTTGGAATAATATTCTGCCCAGTAGTTTAACTTCAACCTTTATTTTAAGTAGGTGGAAAAATCTAACATCGAGTTTAACTACTTCTGGAACTCTTATTAACCAAGGAAACGGCGACTGGTGCGCGCCTTCCCTTACTCTGGGAAGTGTTGACTTAGGAAACGCTACGGCGCAATCGATTAGCGCGATTCAAAATAGTAGCACCAATCAGGTAAATATTACTACAGGGACGGGCCAGGCGGCTGCGGGTTTTACTTTTGTGGACGCGGGGCTAACAGACCCAGCAGCACCTGCAACTCCTTCTGCAACAACTGCCATTTTTAATGGACCTACAAAAACAAACGATGTATTTACTGAACAAACCTATGCCTACATTGCGACTGATAGTCACACAAAGGATGTAGATATAATAAATTTAAGTAGTATTTCTGGTGGCGCATATAGTGAGGCTGGGTATTTTGACTCGCCCAATAATGGTAATGCAAATGCGGCAACAGTTACTACAAATGGAAATGTTGGCTACATGACAATTGGCGACATGCTTTATGATTTTGATTTGACTAGTAAGAGCGGTTCGCGTCCTAAAAAAGATTTGGACGGCCTCCAGCTTCCTGCCCCTGCTACCAAAATTGTTGCATTTGGTTCCAGACTTTATATTTCTACAACATCATCAACTTATCAACTTGTTGTTGTAGATACTACAGATCCTACAAATTTAATTTTTTATTCAAAACCAGTGGCTACACCCGGAAAAATTCATGTTAACGGTCTTTCTGGAAAGTCACTTTATGTTAATTCAACTGGGACCAGGGTTTACCTTGCTACGGCAGCTTCTGGAACTTTAAAAGAAATGTTTGTAGTTAATATAGATGAAACATCAGCAAGTTATGGAAACACCATGGGGTCTTATGACACTAATGGAATGAACCCAACCGGGATTGTTCTTGTTAACTTGCCAAAAGTAATTATCGTAGGCGCGGGCGGGGAACAGTATCAGGCTGTTGATGTAACCGATGAAACAAACCCTTCAAGGTGTGGAGGATTAAGCTCAGCGGGGGATATTAATGGAGTTGCTACATTGTTTACTAATGCTCAGCGTGCATTTTCTTACATAATTACAAATACAAATAGCAATCAACTTAAAATTATTGAAGGTGGGCCCGGTGGAAACGGAAGTGGTGGGGGGTTAACCGCTGAGTCACCCACGCTAGATGCGGGGCATTCGGTAATATTTAATAGAATGGATGTAAGTAGCTTGACTCCGCCCGGGGTAACTGCAGCCTACCAAGTGGCAGTTTCAACTGATTGCTCAACTTATAACTACACTGGGGGCTTTACGACTGCTGGAGGGCAGATTCCATTGAATATTAATCCTGGCCGGTGTTTTAGATATAAAGTCACATTTAGCGGCCCGCCGGGGCCAGTATCAACAACTGTAACGGTAAACTATAGTCCATGAAGAAAATACAAAATGGTTTCACAATAGTCGAACTCATGATTTATATGGCTCTTCTGTCTGTATTTATTTTGGTTCTTCTTGATATTTTTGTGACAACTCTAAATTTCAAACTTCAAAGTGAATCAACCTCTGCCTTAAACCAGGATGCCAGGGCAATTCTTGCTAATCTAAATTACAACGTTTATAACGCAGGTGCAGCTACGGTTGCCTCATCCACTCAGCTTAGTTTGGATTCGGGAGCAAAGGTTTATCAGCTATCATCGGGTGATCTACTTTTAAATTCTGTAAAGCTAAATAGTGCCAACACAAAAGTAGACAGTATCAGTTTTACTAAAGTGGGAACCACAATTCGAGTCTCCTATACACTTGAATCTTTAATTGAAACTCAGGGTGTGGCAAAAAACCAGTCAATTGATGCAACACTCGGACTTAGATACTAGCTATGAAACCAAATAAACACCAAGAAGGGCAGGCACTTATAATGCTTTTATTTTTTATTGTTGTTGCAGTTATTATCACAACAGCTGCAATATTTGCTATTTCAAGCAATTCAGATGCTGCAACGGCTTTGAGTGAGGGAATAATAGCTAAAGAGATGGCCGATTCAGGAATTGAAACGGCGATGCTTGGAATTTTACGAGGGAACAATAACTACACAGGAGAAACCATTAATAGTCTTAATGGGGGAAGTGTGGTAATTACAGTAGCCGGAACAACTACAAAAACAATTGATTCAACCGCAACAAATGGCAATTTTATTAAAAAGGTTGAAGTTGTGGTCAGTTACAGTAATAATGTTCTAGAGACCCCAACATCTTGGAAGGAAGTAAACTAATATGGCAGATTCAAAAGACATAGTAATACTTTTAGAGAGAGATAAATTTTACCTCTATACTGATGGTTTTATTTTGAGTTTAAATTTTCCTCCGAACATGTATTCTGACCTGGATATTAAAGATAGAGATGCCTTTTTTAATCTTGTAACCAATTTTATTCAGGCTAACAAAGTTGAGCCTTCCCAAATTTTGTTTGTTATCTCTGAGGTGGCATGTTTTAGTAAAGATTTTCCTGTTAAAGATCCAAATGACACATCCAAAGTAGATGAAGCCTCACAGAGCTTTGTTGACGCGGTACCATTTAATTCAGTCCTTTCTAGGATTTATAAAACTCCAGCATTTTATAGGGTTGTGGCAACTAATTTAGATCTGGTAGATACAATAGTTGATGCTTTCACCGCCAAAGGATTTGGTTTGACAGCCGTTGTGCCTGCAAATATTTATCCTGAATATGGTGCTGTCCGAGAACTTACTGTGGATTTTGCTAAACATATTATAGATACGCGCGACAAAATGAAGATGTCAAGCATGGTGGGGCAGAAGGAAGCTTCGCCGGAAAATCACAACGAAATTTCAACTTCTACTTCCAAAGATTCAAAAAGCAAACTTTTGCCATATTTACTTATTGGCTTTACTGTACTTTTAATAATTCTTGTAGTTGTTTTAGTTACAAGGAAATAAAAATGATCCTAAATTACCCTATTGACAAGGTTTTCATAATTCTTTAATGTTAACTAATGCTCAAGAATAAACTTCAAAAAGGCTTTACATTAATTGAACTTTTGGTTGTCATTGGTATTTTAGGAATTCTTCTTGCAATTGTTTTAATCGCTATTAACCCAGCAGCTCAGTTTGCACAGGCCAACAATACAGCTCGTACAAATGACGTTAATACAATTTTGAATGCAATCCACCAGTATGGCGCTGATCATAAAGGACTTTTGACGGCTCTTAATATTCCTTCCGGTACAATGCCAGCCAATGGAGCAGTCTTATCCGGAGCAGAAGTTAGTACAGCTGGAGCAAATATGTGTGCCTTGTTATCACCTAACTATGTTTCACTCTTTCCTGTAGATCCAGACATAGATAATACAACTGGTGCCAGTGGAGCATCTAACGGGGCAGCAGTTGCAAATTGTGCTCAAGTGGGTGGCTACTTTACCGGCTACTACGCAGTTAAAGACTCGACTGGTAGAATAACAGTGTGGGCACCGCACGCAGAATCTGTAAGAGGTACGACCCCGACAATATCAGTAACAAGATAGTGCTTCGATTTCTTTCAAGACCATAGTTTGTTGTCGAAAGGTGATTTTTTATCTTGTTCAAACCTTATAAATTTTCGAATTTGGTTTGCTTTTCGTCCTCGTGAGTAGTAAACTTTCCCCAATGGATGAATATGTAGGTCTAGGACATATTTTCAAATTTAGGAAATACTTTGTTCGGAGTTTGTTTGCAACTGCAATACTTTCTCTTTTAGCCGGCTCTTTAGTACTGGTTCATGCCTCGCAGAATAATGCGGATTCGATTTTTCAATCCCTGCAATATAATAATTTGGTTGATCCGAGCAATACAAGTTTTACCTCGGGATGGAAGACAGCTTCAGATGTTCGATCAAACCTTGGTTTTAGTCTAAAATTCCCTTCTACGTGGAGTGATGGGTTTGACCACTGTGTAAAACCGCAAAGTTCTATATATTTCGATCTTCCCGCAGGTTGCATAAAAACCGTCATTTTTACCGACAACTTACCAGATCGGGATGTTTCAACCCTCTCTGGGGATCGTGCAGTTATTTCGACGACACAAACAAAAGTAAACGAGTTCAGAGCAATACGTAAAATTTATACACTTATAGGCGATGATACAAAGACCCCAGTCACTTATGAATTGTGGATTTATGATAAGGATTATCATCCGTTTGTTCTCGTCCTATCCTCGATAGGAGTGAATACAGATAAAGAGACAGCAGAATCTTTTATTGAAACTTTAGATAAAATGGTTAATACATTGCAATTGCAGAGAAAATAGGTGGGTGGGGTCTGGATATTCGTGATATTTTTATGTTAAAAAAACTTAATTTCTCAAGACGTATTTATTACGTCTCCATATTCAGCCTTTTTCTTAGTTTAATGTTGGTTTTCACTTCTGATGCGCATGCGGCAGGCAGCGTGGTTATACCCACAACGGGCACGGTGACTCAGCCCTTTTTAAGTACGAGTGTTCCGGACACAAATGGAGGTAATTACCTCGATCAAAATGATCAGTTAAACAATACAAGAAAGAAATTTCACTCAGGGGTAGATATTTCTGCGGGTACGAATACCGATTGTACAAAGAGATTGTATCCGGTCTATGCTGCGGAGGCGGGTACCATAATGTCTGCTAAGTATTTAACTGGTTTTGGTTGGAGTGTTATTGTGGACCACAAAATGATTGCGAGTAGTAATAATAAATACGTGTTTACTCTCTACGGACACTTGGGAACGCCAGATATTCACGGAAAACCCGGAACATCCTGCCTGCAAGTATCTGAAGGTGCTTTGGTAACGAAAGGCCAATTAATTGGTTATCAAGGATCATCTGGTAACTCAACAGGTACGCATTTACATTGGACCGTTAAGGCAAATTCTCAGGCCGACGTGTGGAGCGATACAAACACAACCTTGGCAAGCCCTGATTACTATACATGTATTCCGCTCACGGTACCTCTCACGCCGAACCCTTCTCCAACTCAAACGGTCACTTTTGGACAAAATCTCTGTATAATACCCCACAGTTGGAGTTCAACTGCGAACATGACGACCGCTCGTAATGGGGCTCACTCTGCTACGTTACAAAACGGGAAGGTATTGGTCATTGGTGGTAGTGATGGCACTAATAATTTGGCGACCGCCGAGATCTTTGACCCGAATGGTAATGGTGGAGCCGGAAGTTGGACACCTACCGCCAGTTTGAGTGAACCCAATTATGGTATGGGAATCGCCGTCCTACCAGGCGGTAAGGTGCTTGCCGCAGGAGGTCATGCTACGGGCAGCAATAATTATCTTTCCTCAGCCGAGATCTTTGACCCGAATGGTAATGGCGGAGCCGGAAGTTGGACACCTACCGCCAGTTTGAGTGCGGCTCGTTATGGACCGGTTCTGGCTTCATTATCAAATGGAAGAGTTCTGGCTTCAGGTGGATGGAATTCTTATTATGGAGGCTCCATGGTGATTGCTGAGATTTTTGATCCAAGTGCTAACGGGGGTGCTGGTGGTTGGACACTCACTGGAAGTATGAACAATGGGCGGGCTTGGCATACAGCTACTTTATTATTAAACGGCGAGGTCCTTGTTGTGGGTGGTCAGTCAACAGGCCAAGCACCTTGGACGGCAGAATTGTTTAATCCAGCAGGAAATAGTGGAATTGGAAGCTGGAGTTTCAC
Organism: Patescibacteria group bacterium; assembly: GCA_035260845.1. Lineage (GTDB taxonomy): Bacteria > Patescibacteriota > Microgenomatia > UBA8517 > UBA8517 > DATFUL01. The sequence goes on along the minus strand of DATFUL010000001.1, from coordinate 39,403 downwards.
TAGTTCTTTTGGAAACAATCTTCGTGTTTACAACCACACAGAAACATTGTTGCTTAATGGAACCGTGTTGGTAACCGGTTTTTATACAGACACTTACTCCTCTATAGTTGAATTCTTCAACCCGAGTTCGAATACTTGGACTCCAACCACATCTATGAGTACGGCGCGATCGTCCTCTACAGCAAACCTTTTGCAAAGTGGTAGAGTACTGGTTGCTGGAGGTTACAATGGACCGTCCTTGAATAGTGCAGAAATTTATAACCCTTAACAATCTAAATACATTTCTTTTATAAGGTTATAAAAATCTATAAGTGAGGTAATTTTCAGCCGCCGGAAGGCGGTTTTTTTATGCCCTTTTCTTTGGTAAATAAGGCTTAAGTATTAAAACTTCAACAACTTTATATGCAATAATTGCCGCAGTTCCCCACACATTTAACGATTTATTTACACCAAACATGGGAAGTTCAACTATGACATCTGCCAAATCTAAAACTTCTTTTGAAACACCCATTGTTTCATTCCCAACTACAATTGCTACCGGAAAATTTAGTTTGGTTGCCAAAAGAGTGGGGGGGGTTGAACGCTCGTCCTGCTCAACTACAACAACTTGAACGCCTTGGTTTTGCAATTTTTTAACTACATCTCTTGTCTTTTCGATTTTCTCCCATGGTACCCATTCTTCGGTTCCAACTGCAGCTTTGTGGATTCTACTATTGGGTGGGTATTCAGTTTCCCCACAAATATAAATTTTTTCTGCTGCAATTGCGTCTCCCAGCCTGAAAAGTGAGCCGATATTGTATGTATCAATTACATTATCCAAAATCAAATAAATCGGATTTCTTTTGATGGTTTTGAAAGTTTCAGGAGTGGGGCCTGTCTTTCTTAACTCTTTTGCGGCAAGTTTGTACGTAACATTTTTAGACATGTGTATATTCTAGCATTCATGAGCCTGAAATGGTAAAATTCCTTGTCCGATTGGTGATGGCCCTATCGTCTAGTGGCCTAGGACACGAGGTTTTCAGCCTTGTAACCTGGGTTCGAATCCCAGTGGGGTCACCAATAGACGTAGAATTAGGGCCCCTAGCTCAATGGTAGAGCAACACCCTTTTAAGGTGATGGTTCTGGGTTCGAGTCCCAGGGGGCTCACTCGTCGCGAATGCGACGACTGCTTTTGTTTCTCACTTAATAAATTTAAGCTCGAAACTTCAGCTTTTCGTCGATCGCTCCTCTCAAAATTGCTTTGCAATTTTGTTATGGTATCTTTCTTTAAAACGATGGGAGATCGTCTAACGGTAAGCGTAGCTTGGCCGTTATTCGATCGATTTATGGGTTTATATTGGGAGATCGTCTAACGGTAGGACAACAGCCTTTGGAGCTGTTTATTCAGGTTCGAATCCTGGTCTCCCAGCACTTCAGCAAGCTTGGTTTGAGCCATTATAAAAATGGTAGAATTATTTAAATGAGGAAAATTATTACAATTACGTTCGTCACCCTTGACGGCGTTATGCAAGCCCCTGGTGGCCCCAAAGAAGATACCTCTGGAGGATTTAAATACGGAGGTTGGCAGTTGGCCTGGGAACAAAAAGACAAAGTAGCAGATAGTATAATGACCAAATTTATGGCTGCCCCTTTTGATCTTCTATTAGGAAAGCTCACTTATGATATTTGGTCTGGTTATTGGCCCCAGCACAAAGACGAACCGGTTTGGGGAAAGCCATTTGATAAGGCGACAAAGTATGTTGTAGCTCATAAGCCTTTTGACCCCGCATGGAGTAATTCCGAGATTATTACAGGGGAAGTTGTTAGCAAAATAAAAAAGCTTAAGAATACGGATGGGCCAGAGCTGGTGGTGTGGGGAAGTAGCAAGCTTATACAAACACTTCTTAAAAATAACCTAATAGACAGAATGCACATTTGGACATATCCCATTACAATTGGTACTGGCAAAAAATTATTTGCCGAAGGCACACAACCCCAGCACTTTAAACCAGTAGACTCAAAAATTACTTCAACAGGTGTAGTCGTTGCAACCTACGAACCCTCAGATCCGCTATAATATATTTATGGCTCTTGAATTAACACTTAACCCATCCGGACATGTAAATACTGAAGCAGAAGAACTTCCTAAAATTGTGCAAAAGTTCGAGGAAATTTATGGAAGCGAGTTGGTTAATGAAGCAAAAAGGTTTAATGAGAAACTCGAGTCGCCATATACCAAATACAGAGCTCTAAGTCAGACACTTTTTTCTAGAGAATTAAATAAAACTGAACTTGAGGACAGTGAGGCCAAAATTTTGTCCGAACATTTACTGGGTACTCCAAAATATACTAAACCATTTGAGGAATGGATAAGGGTAAGGACTGCTGATGGGGAACGAAAAACACTGCCCAGAAACGCCGGTAAAATACATACATTTGGTAAATTAGCAATAAAAAAATAGAGTCGCTATATTAAATTGTTTTTGAGGCTTTGATTGCCATAAATAAGGGGATTTCGTTTCTACTTCTATTTTCCATTCTTCCGGCCCTGCCCACACTTTCTTTATCACTTGTCCACTCTTCAATTAATTCAATTACAAAACCTGCCGATTTAAGCATCTTTGAGTAATCAGAAAGGGGGAAGTGGTAGCTCGTTGTTTGCTCGCTCTGTGGGTCACTTGGATTCATTCTAATGGGTATATCCATAGGGGACATATATTTATCAACTCTTCTGTATTGAATTTTACGGGCTTCATCAATTCCCCAAGAAGATTGCCTAGGGATACGAAACATGGGGTGGTTCAACACAATTATTAATTTACAATTGCCAATTAATAATTTGGACGCATTTCTTAGGACTGCTTCGGGATCTTCTATATTTTGTAATGCCAGGATAATTGCTGCGTGTGTGAAAGTTTCGGGTAAATTTAGTGGCTTAGTTATATCTGAAACGATATATTTATGATTATAATTTTTGTCTTCGTTCTTGGCATGTTTAATCAAACTATCGGCCAAATCAATACCTGTATATTTAACACTTTTGGGTAAGGATTTGGCCAAAACTCCGTTACCACAAGCAAGGTCTAAAAGATTTGAATCAGGGGATAAAGCGAGAAGTTTAAGAACTCCAGGAATCACTACATGCTGATGATAATAATGACCTTCACCACCGCGGGTCACTTTGTTATACCAAGGTGCAACCTTTTGCCAAGAGGTGCTTTTATTTCTCATGCTTAGAATTATACACTTTGTCTGTAATTTGTTGACAAAGTAAAAATGCTAGAGTAACCTCGAAGTTAATGATCGATCTTCTTTGGAAGCACCCCCACGATAAGGAATCAAAGGTACAGTATGTTCCTACACTTAAGGAAATAGATAAAGAAGTTCGTGGTTTGATAGAAAAACCCATTCTTGATAGATCTTTTCAAACTAGGCTTATTTCATTGACCGGAACTTCTGCAAACTCAAAATTCTATGTTACCAAGTCGGAAGAGTATGGCGGAGCCGTTTTTATAATGGCTCCAGATAGAACCGAGCCCATTCTTAGAATTTCGGTAGGTGAAAATAGCCATGCGTTAATGGGGACAAATAAATTAGGCGATAAGTTAACTGTTTGGGATTTAGAAGATCAAAACATTGAAAATCAAAAAGAATTAGGGCATATGGTAAAAAAGATTATTTTAGGGGATGCAAAAGTTACAGTTTATGATTTAAGTAAAGATGCTAAAGTCAAAATGGCAGGAAAACAAGACAAAGTCGACTTTGGTTTTACAAGGAGAACTGGGTAAGTGAATATTTTAGAGATAGAAAGACGCTTTGGACACAAACTAATCGGCAACAGCCATATGAAGAAAATGGTTGCCAAAACTCTCCAATTTTTTCCAACAGAAATTATTTTAAAAGTAGCCAAAACAACCTGGTTTGTAAGCTCTTTTGAAGACGGTTGGGCGTTTACTTTAAGAGGGGACGAACTTAAAAAGGGAGAATATTTAATTTTTTTAACTGACGAACTATTACGTGAAGATGAAGAACAAATAGAATGGACTATTGCCCATGAGATTGGACACACCCTCTTGGGACACAAAAATTCTATTGGTAAAGTGCAAAGTAAGGCAGAGGTTAAAAGACAAGAAAAAGAAGCAGATGGTTTTGCGAAAAGGTATTTTTAGTATTATTAATAAACCGCTATGAGAATAGGCAAATTTGGAGTTTCTTCGCGTATTAGTAATCTTCAAATTGATCAGTTGATTTATTATTCAAATACAGATTCTGTTATTCGAAAATTTACCTCTGATGCAAAGAGGTTTTTAAACAGGTCCTCATACGAGAAATGGAAAAAAGAGAGAAATGTCTATATTTTGAGCGATAATTCTAATGATCTTTTTGGGATTGTTTGGTTTGGAGAAAAAGAAATACCGAAAAAAAAGTTTATTTATAAATTTGATTCTAGTAAGTATGGCATAACATTTGCTGTGAGAATTTATGGGGAAGCTCGGGGGAAAGGGCTTTCTGCTAATTTTATTGAAGAAGCAATGAGGTTGTATAAAAGATCGGAGGATTTTAAAAAAATCAAAAATCAATGTATTTGGCTTGAAACTAATAAAGATAATCTTCCGGCCATAAATTCCTATAAAAGAGTTGGGTTTGAGCAAGTTTCAGAACCAGATAACGAAGGTAGAATTCTTATGGCAAAGCTTTTACCTTGAACTTATAACTATGGCAGAGTAGAATTCGCCTAAGTAAATATGAATAATGAGAGATTGTTATTGATTAACGACAATTTGCCAACGCTAGATCTTTTGAGCCGTATACTGTCTCGCGAGCATGAAATTGTTGCAAGTATAAGCTCCGCAATCGAATTTAAGCAAAAGTTGGAAGATGGTTCTTTAGTTGGGTCAACTGTTGCAATTGTTGATGACCGAATGCCAAGAGAGGGTATGGGGAAAGGTATAGCTCAAAAACTAAGGCAGGACTTTCCAAATATAAAGATAATATCTTTTTCTGGTCAATTGCAGGATTGGGGAGATGTTAATCTCCGCAATTCCCCTGACACCTCAATCGGTATAATCAGAAAAGCGGTATTAGATCTTCAAACAAGATAATCTAAGAATATTCAATATTATTTGCTAATATAAGTATATGAAGAGATTTTCGTTTCTCTCGGTTTACATTCTTTTAATGGCTATTCCTTCCATAATTATGCTTTCGTTTGTTTATCACTCATTCGATATTAAAGCTCTTTTAATGGTAACAATTGCCACATTTTTTGTAGGTGGAATTTTGGAAATTTGGGCTGTAAGACAGGGCAAAAAGGACAAATTTTACATTTGGGAATATAACCCAAGGACCACTCTTAATAAAAAAGTTATGGGAGTTGCTATTGAGGACTTGACACTTTTTCTGCTTTTAACTCCCATTTTTACTATTTCAGTTTGGGAAACGTCTAAAAAACTGATTTCTGTTTACAACATCCCAATAGCTATGTTAATCGTGGGGGGAATAGCTTTTGTACTAACTTCATATTCCATAGTTTTTAGCCTAACCAAGCCTAGAAAGAGGGAGAGATAGATTAATTCGTCAACTTCTTAGTTTGAAAGTCTATACAAAAAGAATATAATTCCCAACATGACTGAAAATCCAAAGCCTAACGATGCAGAGTATGCCCAAGAAATACACGATGCCATGAGGCTGATTCAAATTGGAAATAAAACGAAGGACGCCCAGGTAAAACGTATAGGTCAGGCCAGAGTGAGAATATTGCAAGATAGACCAACAATTGAGGATTTAGAATTGATGAAATCTAGACTGGATAGTTGATCTGGGATTGACCATGTTTTCCACTGTGATATAATACCAATATTCGAGTAGGAGGTTAACTTCCCTTCAGGGTAAAAACTTCATTTGTGGGTACTTTTACTTTCGAAGATTCAGGTTAATCAAAGTGTTCCAAGCCTCTGTGCGAAGTTTGGAACGACCCATACTAGCAGTATTGGGATTCAAAATATGACTGGAAGCAGGATCGCTAGCTATGGCTGAAATGCCATTTTTAGCACTATTTGAGGGTTTGATCCTGGCCCAGGATTAACGCTGGCGGCATGCCTTATGCATGCAAGTAGAGCGAGATGTAGCAATACATCTAGCTGCGAACGGCTGAGTAATGGATAGGAATCTCCCCGATGGTGTGGAATACCTCTGCGAAAGCAGAGCTAATACCGCATGACCCCGCAAGGGAAAAGCGCTTAACTGCGCGCCGACGGATGAGCCTATCTCCCATCAGGCAGTTGGTAGGGTAATGGCCTACCAAACCTATGACGGGTACCCGCCCTGAGAGGGGAAACGGGCAGAATGGGACTGAGACACGGCCCATACACCTACGGGTGGCAGCAACAGGGAATCGTGCGCAATGGACGAAAGTCTGACGCCGCAATGCCGCGTGGAGGATGAAGGCCTTAGGGTCGTAAACTCCTTTTGCCAAACAGGAGATGGTTTGGAGAATAAGTGACTGCTAACTCTGTGCCAGCAGCCGCGGTAATACAGAGGTCACAAGCGTTATCCGGATTTATTGGGCGTAAAGCGTTTCGTAGGTGATTTGTTAAGTTGCTCTTCAAATACCGAGGCTCAACCTCGGGAAGGGGAGTAAGACTGACAGAATTGAATAGTGGTGGGGTTTCTAGAACTGGTGGTGTAGTAGTGAAATACGTTGATATCATCAGGAATTCCAAGGGCGAAGGCAGGAAACTAACCATTTATTGACACTGAGGAACGACAGCTAGGGGAGCGAAAGGGATTAGAGACCCCTGTAGTCCTAGCCGTAAACTATGCTCGCTAGGGATTGGCATTTATGCCTAGTCCCGTAAGCTAACGCGTTAAGCGAGCCGCCTGGGGAGTACGACCGCAAGGTTAAAACTCAAAGGAATTGACGGGGACCCGCACAACCAGTGGAGCATGTGGTTTAATTCGAGACAAAACGAAGGACCTTACCAAGCTTTGACATAACTCCGTTTAAGAACCTGGAAACAGGATCTGATCTATAGAAATATCGAAGGAGCTACAGGTGTTGCATGGCCGTCGTCAGCTCGTGCCGTAGGGTGTTCCCTTCAGTGGGGTAACGAGCGCAACCCTTGCCACAAGTTGAATATTCTTGTGGGACTTCCTAAATTTATTTTAGGAGGAAGTGAGGACGACGTCAGGTCAGCATGGCCCTTATAGCTTGGGCAACACACATGCTACAATGGAGCCGACAAAGGGTAGCCAAGTCGTAAGACGGAGCTAATCCCATAAACGGCTTCTCAGTGGGGATTGAAGGCTGCAACTCGCCTTCATGAACGCGGAATTGGTAGTAATCGCGCATCAGCTATGGCGCGGTGAATACGTTCTCGGGTCTTGTACACACCGCCCGTCAAGTTAGCAAAGTTGGAGATACCTTAAGTCCCGTTGTACGGGACCAAGGTAGAATCAGCGATGAGAACTAAGTCGTAACAAGGTATCCGTACTGGAAGGTGCGGATGGATCACCTCCTTTCTAAGGAGTGATAATTTCACCCAGTTTTTAAGAACGCCGTTTTGACTTTTTTGAATTGTCAAAATAATAAAACGGGTTTAAACGCTTTCAGTCATATTTTGAGTCCTAAAACATGTAGTTAGACGAAATACCCGACGCCTTTGTGCGGAGTGGTATTGAATTCTAACCGGTTAACCAATCTTTGACAGTCATACTGTGCATAGTTTAAAACCACCTCAATATTCACACTTCGTGAAGGGGTGGTTTTTTAGTGGAAAAATTAAGGGGTAGGAACTGTAGTTGGTGGGTAAACAGCGAAAACCTTGAGGCTATTGGTAGAGTCTACATCTCTTTCCCTACTTTTTATTTCCTCAAGATATTTTGATTCATCAATTACGTAATTTTTACCCCAAATTGAGTCATTTGAGACTAAGCCTCCATTTTCATTGACATCAACAATAACCGACATATGTCCTAGGGTGCCGTTTCCAAGCCAAATAGCCCCCCTTACCAATACGGGAATACCATGATCGGTATATTTCTTAATTAAAGCCCTAACATCTTCAAATTTTGTGTTATTTCCTTTGGAAAGTTCTATAAATGTGTGACCTTTGTCTGTCAAAACAGCAATAAGATCTTCGTAACTGCTTCCATCTTTAGAAAATCTTTGTGTGCCGTCTTTTCTCTGCTTGGCAAAGTAATCCAATGAATTCTGATAATAGGTTTTAGGAGTGGTTCTATCTAACATTGCTCCCGCGAAAATTTCACAACCCACCTTACTCCAGGAAGTTCCATCTTGGAAATAAATCTGCTTATAGACGGGTTCAAGCTGGGAAAAAAAAGGAATGTCTACTGGAATTTTGGCTTTTATTTCAAGTAAATATGGAGTGGGGAATGCTGTTTGGTGCACGTTAGGAATTTGGGTGGGGTTAGGTGTAAAAGTTAGTGGCGGTACTTGTGTCAAAAGTTTTGGCTTATTGTCATTATTTATTTCCATGGCTTTAGCAACAACTGGGGCAATAGCCGCTACACCCAATGCGGCTGCAAAGGTAAAAAGGGCAATCTTTTTTGGAGTAATTTCAGACATTATTTTATTTTGACTTTAAAGACAAGAACAAGTCTGTTTTTGGAATTTTCGTTAATACTTTCAGTTGTTTCTCCAGGGTCTCCTCCTAAACAACTGTCAATCACTATTAAATATTCATCTTCTGCAAGACCTTTAACTACATCTTGTGGAATTCCGAGGGCTTCGGAGTCTGCAAATAAAATATTGTCACCGCTTGTGAACGTTCTAAATGGGCTATTTTTTCCATCTCCTCCTGTCCAAAAATATTGACTTACATAACCAGCATGAACAATTTCGCCTTCAAAACTTATACCTTTGTCGGTGGAAAACTCAGCCGTCTTACCCTTAACCTCATCTTTTCTATCGGGATGCTTACTTACCCATTGCAAAATATCAAGGCCGAGGTCACCAGTCGGGGCTGGGGATGGAAAAGTTTGAACATCGTGGGTATAAATTGCAACACCCTTTGGCTCTTTGCCAGGGTAGGCATCAAGCGCGATTATGTAGCCAGGGTTTGGATGGCTTCCACCACGGCCATTGGCCGCCTTCATAACCACATCACTGTTACGATTTCTTGATCCTTCATCAAATATTCTGAATTGGTCTTCAGTACCTAATGAATTACTTTTAATAGCAAGCGGAATATCAACACTAAACTTTCCGGAATCAAGAAGTGAATATCCTAGTAAATCTCTTAATTCTTTCCCGACCTTTATTGTTAATTGATCGACTGCCGCATCGTAGTTGCCAAGTTTAAAACGTTCATCGACTGTAATTATGGCTCTTTCAGTTGCAGTTGGCATTGGGGTTTCGGTTTTAGTCGGTGTAAATTCAGCAGGAGGCGCAATCGTTGGTGTTACAGATGCTAAGATCGGTTTTGGTTGTTTTGCACAAGAAGCTAGCCAGAATTCAATGGCTATAGCTGATGCATACATTATTTTTCTATCCATAATTTCACAATTAATTTCAAAAAAATTAGTTGTCAAATTATGGCAAGAGAAGTAAGTGAGTTTTTTTAAAGGGTGGGTTAGGGGGGGGTTGGGGGGAGTATCGGTATACCGATAGTCTCCCGGCATCCCGAGAAGAAACAAGGGGGCAGATCCCTGTTTCCTCTTTACGCTACTGGGAACGAAACATCTTTGTTACTTTAGTAACAAAGATATCCCACAGGCTTTCCGTTCCTCCCTTTCCCCACTGACACCATATCAAAGACCCTTTACCGAAATGCACGGTGCACCAATTTTCGGTCACAACTACAGCTGGTTTACAGGCAGGGTCATCCGCCTTTAGCATTCCATCCGGAATACTACCAACAGTGTTGTGAATGGTGTGGTCGTTAGGGTCGCAATACGTTGGATCAACAGCAGATTCTTCTGTCGGAGCTGGATCAGTTGGAGTATTCACAACTGGTGTTCCTGTACCTGCTGGTACTGGAGTTGATGTATTATCAACAACCTCAGTATTAATCGGTGTTCCCGTACTGGCAACTTCAGTATTTTCTAGTGTTGCCGTATTCGGAACTTGAGTATCTGGAACTGTGGTTGCCGTATTCGGAACTTGTGTTGCCGTATTCGGAACTTGAGTATCTGGAACTGTGGTTGATGTTGACGAACTGCCGTAGGATCCTTCAAAATGTGAGGGGTCTTGGCAAACGTTCGACGTCGACAACCTATTCCAAGTTACAATACTTCCATTTACTGACATGTCCCAACACGCACCATCAACTCCACTGACAACGTTGTTTGTGCCTTGACCCCAACACGTTTTGTCGTTCCCTAACTTACCGCAAAATACAGTCACTGAACTTGGTGCTGTCCACGTACCTGAATCTGAGGGGGGAACAATATCACATGACGGGTCTTGATCGCAAACACTTCCACCTGGGTCGGCTGGCTTTGCAAGGGCTGGTACAATTACCGCCACAGCTGCAAACACAACGGCCGCTATTACGAGTAAACTTACGAACTTCTTCATTTCGTTCTCCTTTTGTTTGAACGTTTTTGAAATTTCACAATACTTACTATTTCTTCCCTAATTTCCTTCCTTTTTTCTCTGTCTGCCTCAGAGCCTCTAGGCTCTATTTTTTGAGCCCACAGGTTCTGAGACAAACTCTTACTTCTCTTGTAAATGTGCTAAAAAACCCAAAGTCCTCCCGCAAAGTGGGATGTTTTGGGACTAGCGGAATTATACCAAAAATTGGGGATTTTTCAACTATGGGTTATTTTGAGGGTTTAATTTTTGTGTCCAGCGCTCCCTGCTTACCTGGATTACCGTATCCCGGTTTTGGTTATTGGAAGTTCCAAGGGGAAGGGTGACTCCCAAAAATGGCCTTGTTGTTTTGCCGTCAATCGTCATTTTGGCAGCAATTTGGTGGTTACCTAGATTAACTAAGTCATTTTGTGAAAAAACCTCTGCAAGTTCTTTGTATAGTATTTCGGCATCGCTTGCTCCAACAGCCAAAGTCATTATTGTCCCGGCGTTTCCTAGGATTGATTTTCTGACTTCCTCAGGAATTTGGGCCATATATTGGTTAGCAAGCATAATATTCAAATGATATTTGCGGGCCTCAGACATAATTTTAATAAAGCTTCCTGTGGCAAAGTTTTGGAACTCGTCAACATATAAATAAAAATCCCGTCTATCTTCTTCCTTCATGTCGACTCTATGCATAGCAGCAAGCTGGAGTTTGGTAATTAACATTGCTCCAAGAAGGGCAGCGTTATCCTCACCCAGCTTTCCTTGTGACAGGTTAGCAATTAGGATTTTTCCTTCGTTCATAATGTCGTCAAGTTTGATTGAGCTTTTTGGTTGGCCTATAACCGACCTTATGAGTGGGGAAGTGACAAACTGGCCAACTTTATTTAAAATCGGCGAAATAGCCTCTTGTCTTAATTTGTCGGTCATTTGGTCAAATTCATCTCGCCAAAATTGTTTCATCGTTGTGTCTTTAATGCTATTTTCCACCCTGGTCCTAAAAGTTTGATTGGTTAAAAGAAGCGAAACATCTTTAAGAGTTGAATTTGGGACTTCGGCTAGGGTTGTTAGGGCGTTTCGTAAAATATATTCCAAGCGGGGTCCCCAGGAAAAACCAAAGATTTTATTAAATATCGAAACAATTCCGGAAACAACAAGCTCAGCCTCTTCTTTATTCGTAACTTCTAAGGGATTGATAACTATCGGGTAGTCTTTGTCAGCCGGATTAAAATAAATAACATCGTTAATTCTGTGCTTTGGAATATAGTTCATTATTACATCGCACAAGTCTCCATGAGGGTCGATAATGGCTACACCCTTGCCTTTTTTAATGTCGTCAATTGCCATGTTTGCAATAAGGGTGCTTTTTCCTGTTCCTGTTTTACCAATTGACCAAATATGCCGGCGGCGATCAATATCTTTGATTCCAAAAATTGTATCGTGGTTTTTGAAAATAGTTTTACCAAAAAAATTGATATGATTTTTTCCTCTTCTGTAGCAGTAACTGCATTTGGAAGGTTGTCGGGAGGTTCTGAAAGAACTGATGTTCCCCAAGCTATTCCTGTTACTTTAATTTTTTCGGAAGGCAAATGCCAAAGAGTTGCTAGTTCCATAATGTTCAAAACCTGATTCCCCACAACTTTTCTTATTTTTATATTCTTATTAAGTGCTTTAACTGAATTAAAAATGGAAGAATTCTTCTTAAAAAAGTTGGCGTCGGCTCTAGCAAAGACACCAAAAGCATTAACAAGTTCTTTTGCGGTTTTGGTTGCACTGCTAGCTAGTCGTATGGAAACTTTAAAACCTGGGTAAGAAGTTTTCTCGATTATGATGTTTTTATCCGATCTTGGCTGATAACTACCATCTTCATTTTTAACGCCGCGGTCCGCATACTGATTGGCTTTAGATTGCCAAACGCCTCGTGTTCCCTCAAGTGATATTTGAATAATGGCAAACTCTGTAGGTTCTACCTTTGACAATACGGAGAGGGTGGAACTTATTGGGTCAACATCTGCAAATTTATCGTAAGTACCAATAGGGTAATAACTACCTTTTGCAAGTTTTAATTCGATAATTTCCATATCCCGACTAAGGATTGGATCTTCTACCTTTTCAATAATGACTAGTGGGTAACTGCTTTGAATCTGAGTTTTTACAAAAGGAACAAGTTCGTTATCGCAAGTTATTAAAAATTGTATTTGCTGATTTATAGCAGCAATCTCAAGAGCCAAAGGGTGGGGACGGGTCCCAAGTAGTCTCTGAAAAGTAGAGACAGAATTGATTTGAGTTAAAGCAGAAAGAAATGTTTTTGCAGCCTCAGGGGTAATATCTTGATTACGAGGAAGTTTAAGAAGCAGGGTGGTGAGAGCAGGCATACAAGAATATTATATAGCAAATTGAAGATCTAGGCTTTCGGTACATGTGGATTTAAATTTCTCGTGGTAAGAGAGGATCTTGGCCATTCATCAAATGAATGGTAAAATAGCTTTGCGTTTTGGGTGCGTGGCTCAGTGGTAGAGCGCGTTCCTGATAAGAACGAGGTCCATGGTTCGATCCCATGCGCACCCACCAAAACTCTCTTTATTAATGGGTGAGGAGAATTTTATAAATGCGTTTAATAAGGTAGCAGAAAATGCCCAAATTCAGATAGCCAATCCACAACGATCATGATCACCTGGTCTTAAAGTGGGAAAGACTGTTTTTGAAATCAGATAAAAAGCCCTCATAATCGGGAGATTTGTGATATAATAACCCCCTATGTCTATTGAATTTGATGTTTCTGTCCGTGTAGAGTGCGTACCTGGAGTTACTTGCGACTATGTTGCAAGTTGCCCACTAATTAAAAATCGCGTTATAGGAAATTTTGATATCTCCGAACGTATTGCCGGACATGAGGAAGTTAAGTATAGAAAAAGCATATCTTCAGCAATGGTTGCAAGGGTAGTTCTTGAGCCTTGTACTAGAGCCGACAATCCTTTAAAAGGTGGTCCAGTTAAGATCAAATTGGCCAATCATCCGGTAATTTATACCAGAATTGATCCTGTTGCCGCAGCTACTTGACGCTAATATCTGATTTTGCTATACTTGCCCCTAGTCTTTGAGTCGGAACAAAGCTATTTAATGAGAACTTATCTAATTTCAACTAAAACAAACGCAATTTTGCGTGCGTAATTGATCTTGATTTGACCTCAAAATAAGTTTAACCAGCTCAAAAAGCTGGTTTATTTTTGCCATGAAACTACTGTCTGACAAGGAAAAACTGGAAGCACTTTTAATAAAATTATCTGAATATGAGGCTAAAGTAAAATTTAGACTCAGTCATTTTAGGGGAGTTGCACATGAATCAGCATCAGGAGAACTTGCAAGTAGCGAGCTCAAAGTTTTGCAAGATTATGTAGCAAGCCTAAAAGTAGAAATAGCGGCTTTGGAAGCTAAACTTGGGCCCAAAGTTTAACTGGCTGAACGCGTCATTTGCAATGACGAGGTAGTGGGTTCGACCCCCACTGGGTCCACACTTAGTAGGTAGAGGCGAGCTCCGATTTTGATCGGAGCTGTCCTTTAGCTGTTAAGTAAACAAGAGCTAATTGCTCATTAACATAAAGAAATAACGCAAAATTTATTAATAATAAATTTTGTGAAGTTTAAGTTTTTTTGTCACGTCAGACGATTCTGACGTGTAATTAGAAGAGGAAGGTCGCGTCCCGATCATATTCAGTGCGAATATGGTGTCCGGGATCGCAAGTTTTTAACGCAGACAGTGAATGCCTTGCTTCTCATCTCCTAAGAAGGACGTACATAGCCACGAAAGTCGCCGGGGAACTGCTACGAAGTTTTGATCCGACGGTGTCCGAATGGGGAAACCCGACCAGTTTTACTGGTCATTCACACGCCAAATTTTTACCCGAAAGGGTGAGTTATTAATGTGTGTAAAGGAAACCGCCCGAACTGAAACATCTCAGTAGGGCGAGGAAAATAAATCAATCGAGATTGCGCAAGTAGCGGCGAGCGAAAACGCAAAAGCCTAAACCAAGTCCGCCTTCGGGTGGACATGGGGTTGCAGGAGCCCAACATGGGATTAACATTTGCTAGCAGAATGGTCTGGAATGGCCAATCACAGAGAGTGAAAATCTCGTAAGCAAAAGTGAATGTTACCCTAGGGATTTCCTAAGTACTGCGGAGCACATACTCTGTGGGAATCTGGAGGAACCATCCCCCAAGGCTAAATAAGATGAGAGAGCGATAGTGAACTAGTACCGTGAGGGAAAGGTGAAAAGACGGGTGAGACACCCAATGAAATAGTACCTGAAACTGTTTGCGAACAATCCGTGAGAGTCCTGATTTATCGGGATGATCGCGTGCCTATTGAAGAATGAGCCGGCGAGTTCTCGAATACTTCTAGTCTAATCCAGCTTTGCTGGAGGAGGCATAGGGAAACCAAGTGTGAATAGCGCGTTTGGAGTATTCGAAAGACCCGAAACCAAGTGAGCTAACCATGAGCAGGGTGAAGGAGATAGAAATATCCTCTGGAGGCCCGAACCCGTTACAGTTGCAATTGTATGGGATGACTTGTGGTTAGTGGCAATATACCTAACGAACTTGGAGATAGCTGGTTCTCCCCGAAAGGTCTATAGGGACCGTGGTATGTAAAGTTATGTTGGCTGTAGAGCACTAGATGGGTTGGAGAGCGCAAGCAATTCAACTCAATTAAACTCCGAATACTAACGTTAATTATCATACTAGACAGCCGCATCGGGCTAAGCTGATGCGACGAAAGGGAAACAACCCATGACTCTCAGCTAAGGCCTCTAAATTATAACTAAGTTTTAAAGGAAGTCATTTCTCTCAGACAGCCAGGAAGTTGGCTCAGAAGCAGCCACCTTTTAAAGATAGCGTAACAGCTCACTGGTCGACTGAGGAGTGGCGCCCAAGATTTATCGAGGATTAAGTTATATGCCGAAGCTAGAGATTTTTTCTGAAATTTATTTCAGGAGGAGTGGTAGGGGAGCGTACCAACAGCAGTGAAGCTACATCTGTAAGGATTGGTGGAGCGGTTGGTAGTGAGAATGTCGGCTTGAGTAGCGCACAATGCTAGTGAGAATCTAGCGCACCGAATGTCCAAGGTTTCCACTGCAAGATTCGTTCTCAGTGGGTTAGTCGGTACCTAAGGCGAGGCCATATGGCGTAGTCGATGGAAGAGCAGTTAAAATTCTGCTATTTGTTTTGAATCGTTATCAACTGGGGATTGACCAAGTTGGAAGTCTGAAGCCCTTTATTGAATTAGGGTGCAAGCTGTAAGATAGTTTCGACTAGAAAATCTACCGAAACGTTTTAATTAAGCAGTGATGCAAATTCCGCCGCGAGGTGGGAGATTCCAAAACTTTCAGTTTGCGAGAAAAGGTTCGCAGTGAGAGTCAAAACAAGCCGTACCGCAAACCGACACAGGTGGACTGGGGGAGCACCCTAAGGTGATCGAGAGACAAATCCTCAAGGAACTCGGCAAAAAATCTACCCGTAACTTCGGGAGATGGGTTGCCAACATACGCAAGTATGATTGGTTGCAACTAAAGTTTATTAGTCGACTGTTTATCAAAAACACAGGTCCGTGCAAAAATGAAAATTGACGTATACGGGCTGACGCTTGTCCAGTGCCGGTAAGTTAAGCGGAGGGGTGGAGATCGCAAGATTTTTGCTCTAAAGTTAAGCTCCGGTGAACGGCAGCAGTAACTATAACTGTTCTAAGGTAGCGAAGTTCCTTGCCAGGTAAGTTCTGGCCCGCATGAATAGCGTAACGAGCTAATAACTGTCTTGAGGGTTTACTCGGCGAAATAGCGATGGCTGTGAAGACGCGGCCTACTTCTACATGGACAAAAAGACCCCGTTGAGCTTTACTGCAGGTAGACATTGCTTTCATATTTTTTGATTGTCTAGAATAGGTGGGACCCGCAAGGGGACAGTGTAATACCACTCGTTGAAAAATGTGAGGCTTACTTTAGACGTCTGGAAACGACGTTGGGAAAAGTGTTTGCCGGGCAGTTTTACTGGGGCGGTACCCTGCCAAAATGTAACGCAGGGACACAAAGGTTGGCTTTCCACCAATGGAAACGGTGGGTTAAAGCGCAAAGGTTTAAGCCAGCTTGACTGCGACACCGACAGGTGAAGCAGGTACGAAAGTAGGTCTTAATGATCCTCCGATGCACCATGGGTGTGCACGGAGCTTAATGGATAAAAGCTACCACGGGGATAACAGAGTAGTCGCGCCCGAGCGTCCATAGCGACGGCGCGGTTCGCTACCTCGATGTCGGCTCATCACATCCTGGCGCTGAAGAAGGTGCCAAGGGTCGGTCTGTTCGCCCGTTAAAGTGATACGCGAGCTGGGTTCAGAACGTCGTGAGACAGTTGAGCATATTTACATATTATGCTGACAATTTCTAAGCTGTCTTTCTATACGGACGATTTGAATCCTTGTTGATAATTATCAACATGAAGAGGTTTAGTATATTTCTGTTATTTTGGTATAGATCTCAACTACCAGTTTGAGAATAAATTTGACTATATGCTGGAAAAACTCAGTATCTGAAGGTACCGAAAGGTAACAATCCTATCAGTGGAGTCAATCAGCAGGGAAGATCTCGAATTAATTTTTGAGGAACCCTCAACGACCATACGTCAAACGCGAAAGCGAAGATATGGCCTGATCCTGTAAGCGATTATAGGTTTACCTAATGAAAAGAGCAGATTTTAGGTAATTTAAAACAATTATGTCGGACTCTATCCTGTAGAAGCGTTGGAATTTTGAGGAGAGCTGGGGACAGTACGAGAGGACCTCCCTGGGGGAATCCCTGGTGTGCCGGTTATAGCGTCAGCTGTAACGCCGGGTAGCTATATTCCCAAATGATAACCGCTGAAAGCATCTAAGTGGGAAGCATACTCCGAGATTAGAATTCCTTATCAGATCCCAAGAAGAATACTTGGTTAATAGGCAAGCGCTGGAAGATCCGTAAGGATTTAAGGCTACTTGTACTAATAGATCGATTTCTTGCGATCCCAGACACACTCTGGACGCGACCTTTCTCTTTTAATATAAAACAAAAAACTTTAAGAACACTGTTCTGGTGATCAGTGCGCAGTGGAACCACCTAATCCCTTTCCGAACTTAGAAGTGAAACGCTGTAGCGGTGACGATAGTTGTGGGGCAACCTACCGCGAAAATAGCTCATCGCCAGAACAGTGTTCTTAAAAAAATAAGAATTTTTTAAAATTCTTGGCACTAGGTTCAATCACTCACACAACTTATTGTGTGGCTCTTGAAATCTATTGTGAACTTCACAAAATTTATTATCATAAATTTTGCGTTATCTCTTTATGACTTAATCCTCCAAGAAATTGGGGGATTTTTTAGTGGTAAAAATTAGCTTCTAATGCAACAATAGATTATGGATAAATTACTGTCGAGGCGTGATTTTTTAAAAGCTGCAGCGCTCGGTACTCTAATTGGTGGCGCTACAGTACTTGCTCCAAAGGCGGTTCAGGTAGCTCAATCTATTGATGAGGGATTAAAGCTAGCTTATGGCGAAGATAACTTTTTATCCGATCCTACAGTTTGGCAGGGTAAAGATGGTGAAAAGTTGGTGAATATTGTTGGGGATAAAATTTTTAATTTATATAGTGAAGTTTATCCACTTGTTACAAAGGATAGTGAAGGCAGTGCTCCATTTAATAAAGACAGAATCCAAGGCAATGTCAAAGAACTTATGCTGAATGTGGCTACCAGGGGACTCGAATGCAGTATTGCAAAGCTTGAAAATATGGATAATATTGCCGAATCACTAATGGTGCGTTATTACGAACTCTCTTCTTACGCCAATATGCTTTTATCTCTTGAGAAATATAGAGAAAAAATAGGAAATCAGGAATTTATTAAACAATTGAATGAATCTAATGTTGATGAAGACTTATCTAATTTTAGAGATTCCATATTTGAAGATTCAGTTAAACGCAGAGAAATTTTAGCAGTATGGAATTATGATATTCGGGGAATGGTTTTGGGTAACGAAGTATCAAACCCAATTGCATCCTCACTTTTTTATGAGGACGCTTTTGGCCTCGAGCCATATCTTTTTTCTGGTGATAGACATATAAGTGGGACATCTTTAAAGCCCCCAATTGGGGATAACCTAAATGGTCCATCTAAAGAGCGCCCTCGTGAAGTAAATATTGTGGATTTTGATAATGAAGTATCGGGGCTAATCAGAGATGAATTACAAACTTTGGGGATAGATCGTGCTACCAATGAGCTTCAGTTAGTTTATGATTACGACCTCTGGGCAACAACAAACCAAGATAACGACAAGACAAATATATTTTATCCGAAAAGTAACACCCTAACTAAAAGTGAATACCTAAGCCGTGAGCGCGAAATTTTGCATGTAATAGTCCATGAAGTTTGGCACTCCATAAGTTCCCGTAGGGGGTATCTTACAACTGAGGATAGATTAAAAGTAAGAGATTTAGAACTTTCAATATTAAAGTCCGCTGACCCGCTTTCTAGTCTTAAAACAATTTTTGGAGCCAAGGGCCGGAATCATGGAGATTATGAGGACAACGAGTTTTCTGTCACAAGATATTTTTTAAGGAGTGTTTGTGATTACTATCAGCATATGCCCGAATCTGCAGTTGATATCTATGCTGAATTTAGTACAGCTTTGAAGGCTTTAACAAAAGAGGACTTGTCGGAGTCAATTCAGATATCAGAAAAAGATGACAGCATACAAGGAATGGTTGATAGGATTAAAAACGAAATATCCGGGTACAAAGGAGGTACGAAGTTTATGGCATCACTTTTATTAGAAGCTGCAGATGATATTAATAGTGACTTTTTAGAAAATTACAAAAGCGAAAAATTTCTTTTTCCCTTAATTTTTTCTCATGCAATTTTGTACCGATTTGATGATTTCAGTCGGGCCTGTGGCCTTAAACCGGAATCAAAGAATGGTGCAATTATGAATAATTATATGAAGACACTGCAAAAACGATTTAAGACATTTGTACAGGATGATGCAAGCGAAGAGTTTTTAGCTGAAATTTTTGCTGAGTCTCTATTGACTCAGAAGTATGGAAAACACGATGTGTCTTTTGTAAACAAGGCACAGCCTATTTTTAAGGAGATTGTAGAAATAATGAAGAGTAATGGTCTGGCAACAGAATTTAACACTTCTAGATTTTTGTCAGACAAAGCATAAAAAATCAGAAGGATATTATTGCTTTGGCTCGTTCGGTATCTCGTTAGAGGGTGTAGATGGAGTACCCAACCACTTTTCCATCATACTTCGCTTTGCGTTTGAATCAAGTGGTTCAAGATTGTCTCTTAGATTAAAATTATTTTTTATGAAATCTGAAAGGTTTTCCCTTATTTGAAGATCTACCTCGAATGTTTGGAGAGATTTGGTAAGATCACGCGCATCGAAAAGTTTTTCAAAGATATCCCTTTTCTTGGCTTCAATTAAATCTGGTTTAAGATTTATGTCAGTAAGATAAGGTTCTCCACGTATCGCACTGTTATTCACTGTTATATTTGCATACTTTTTAGTAACTGCCTCACGAAGTTTTTGCTCGACATCTGGTGGAACACTAAAATCTCTCTCGGAAGGCTGATTAAAAAAATTATTAATAGCCTCTGTGCTATCAGGAGAGGTTTCTATTTGTGGGTTTGTTTCTAAAGGAGGGGTATTATGCGATGCAGCACTCTCATTATCTATTCCTGTCGATGTTCCATCTCCGGCCATGCTCACAGTTTATCTTTCCTTCCACTCCTTGTCAATTTATGCAGATTGGGGTAAAATACTCCTACCAAAATGAAAGGAAACACTAAAAGTGGCTGCAAAATCAACTTCGTCTAAAACGCCTACAACAATGGCCGAGCTTTTGGCCATGGCAAAATCCAAGGTAAATATATTTACAAAAGGTCAAAGAGTGGATGCAGTTGTGCTTACAAAATCCCCAACATTAGTTACTTTTGATATCGGCGGCAAGTCCGAAGGCTTGGTTAAAGAAAAGGCCTACACAGATGCTAAAGAGTTTATTGAGACCCTAAAAGTGGGGGACAAAGTTTTGGCCACAGTTTTAGTTCCAGAAACACGCGATGGCACAATTATTTTGGCCTTAAAAGATGCGATTCGTGACATAAGCTGGGTTGAACTTACAAAAGCTAAGGACAATAACGAAGAAGTGCCGGTTTTGGGTAAAGGTGTTAACGTTTCTGGGTTTGTTGTGGACGTCATGGGAATCGAAGGATTTATTCCAACTTCTCAAATGGGCAAGATTGCACTTTCCGAAGCCCAAAATTTGGTAGGTAAATACTTTAAAGCTAAGGTAATGGAAGTAGATAGGATGAATAAGAAAGTTGTTCTTTCCGAGAAAGAAGTCTCAGAAGCAGGGGATATCAAGCTAGCAAAAGAAGCTTTGAAAAAGATCAAGGAAGGCGAGATTTATGACGGTGTTGTAACAACCGTTGCACCTTTTGGGGCATTCGTTAAAATCTCAGTTGGTAAAACAAGTCTAGAAGGATTAGTACACGTTTCCGAAATTTCCTACAAAAAAGTCAATCTCCCTTCAGATGTTTTGGCCGTTAACGATAAAGTTTCTGTAAAAGTACTAGCCTCTCATGTTGGTAAGCTTGCACTTTCTATGAAGCAGGCATTAAAAGATCCATGGCTTGAGGTCGAAAAGAAGTATAAAGCTGATGACAAAATTACGGGCAAAATTGTTAGGATCAGTGACTTTGGAGTATTTGTTGAGATTGAACCTGGAGTAGAAGGCTTGATTCATATAACCAAAATTCCACCAACTCACAAACTTGTAATGGGGTCAGAAGTTAAATGTGTTATCGAGGATGTTAATGTAAAAGATAAAAGAATTGCTCTTAACCTAGTTCTTACCACAATCCCACTTGGGTACAAATAACTTCCTCTAATATGTCACCGGAAAGAGAAATATCTAATCTAGCTAGTCATTGTCACGACCGGCAAGGGCTAATAAGGGTTGGCCAGGGAAACGACTCCACTGTCTATAAAAGCGGTGATAAGGTGGTTAAAGTTTATGACAAGCTGGCACTAATTTCTGGTGACGAGCTTGAACTTGTAAAAAAATATAAAGAGATAACTAATTTAGCGGCAATTCTTGCTGAACAGGAAAATTGGACCATCAATTTTGCAAAACGAGGGGAATTCAAACTTAAAGTCAACATATATGATTCTGTAGACAAGTGCGAAGAGCACGATGTGTGCGTTGGTGTAATGCCTTATATTCCAGGCGACCCAATGACTCAGCGTGGATTTATATGGGATTTAGACAGTCAACTAAAAGAAACAAGTATATTTTTGAAGTTTAGACTTAATTCTGAAGGTATAAATTTAGCAGCAATTAATATTAAAGATATTGGTAATAAAACATTAATGGTAACAGATCTTTGCTCTCACCTGGTCAGGTTATGAGGCTGTGCCTATCTAAATAATTTGACTACATAGTTTTTGGTGCTACAATCCTTCAGGTATGAGAGATACAGAGGGGAATCGAGCAAATCTTCTAAATGCATTGGGGCTTCCTGATGCTAATTTTTACAAGCCACATATTCAAAGTATATATTCCAAAATTTATCTTGATGATTTTGATCAAGGAATGCTAACAGCTTTAAATAAAACAGAAAGTAATAATTTAGTTCTTGATTTGTCGTTGGTGGATCATATAGATATTGATGCATGGCATATTGTTGTGAAAGTTCATAATCACCTTGAAAATAAAAACGGCAAGCTTGTTATTGTTGATATGAATGCAAAAATTAAAGAAGAATTTAATATTAAAGGTTTCGATCAAATAATTGAGACTCGTGAGTCAAACATGTAGCCTTTAACTTCTTTTAGAAAGTGTATAATTTCCCCAAATGGCTTTTCATTCCAAATATGTTTGTCAACAGTGCGGCTATGAGTCAACTGGTTGGATGGGCAAGTGCCCCGAGTGTGGAACTTGGAACAGTTTAGTCGAAACAGTTGTTTCGACAAATTCGAAATCAAAAGCATCCCCACGTCGCCAAGGCTCTGCGGGGCAAGCAAAACCTGTTAGTTTGTCGGATATAAAGACTTCAGCAACTGTTCGTACCTCAACAAAAATTTCTGAACTTGATCGTGTTTTGGGTGGCGGTTTAGTCCAAGGCCAAGCTATTTTAATTGCAGGCGAGCCTGGAATTGGCAAGTCTACACTTTTAACACAACTTGCTAGTAATTTGGGAAACGTCTTGTATGTTTGTGGGGAAGAGTCAGTCAATCAAGTTAAAGTTAGAGCGGAACGCCTGGGAATCAAAAAATCACAAGTTGGTTTGCTAGAAGAAACAGATGTCGATAATATTATAGAAACTATTTCGGGGGAAGCTGTTCAACCTTCAGCGGTAATAGTTGATTCCATCCAAACAATGACAACAAGTGACCTTTCTGGCATGGCGGGAAGTGTTGGACAAGTTAGGGAATGTGCTTTTAGGTTAATTCAAGCCTGTAAAAGTAAAAATATTCCACTATTTTTAGTTGGCCATGTTACAAAAGAGGGAACAGTAGCGGGGCCTGCGGTCCTAGCCCACATAGTCGATACTGTTTTATGGTTTGAGGGAGATAAAACCCTCACCATTCGCATTTTAAGGGCTGTAAAAAATAGATTTGGACCAACTGACGAGGTTGGCGTGTTTCAGATGATGGATCAGGGAATTCTTCCGGTTAACGATGCCGAAAAACTTTTCTTAGAAAAAAGCAGCAAAAATGTTGCGGGAAGCATAGTTACAAGCGTAATGCAAGGCACTCGGCCTCTCCTTGTAGAAATACAAGCTCTTGTTGTTCCCACAAAATTGGCCATTCCAAGGAGAATTGCACAAGGAATTGACTCAAGACGATTGGAAATGTTGCTTGCAGTACTAACAAGGCGCTGTGGACTACCGCTTTACGACAATGACGTTTTTATAAATGTTGCCGGAGGGTTAAAAGTTACAGAGCCGGCAACAGATCTTGCTATTTGTCTGAGCATTGCTTCTGCATATTTTGATAAACCAATATCAAGTAAAGTTATAGCAGTTGGGGAAGTTGGACTTTTGGGAGAAGTTAGGGAAGTTGTAGCTCAAGATAAAAGAATAAAGGAAGCCAAACGAATGGGATTTACAATCCCTGTTACTTCAAAAGAAGCTAAATTTGTAAATTTAGCAATAAAATCACTCTTCAAATAATTAATTCAGCCTTATTTTTATTTACATATTCGCTTATTTACTTATTTTTTAATTTTCCCCAAGTTATCCACATTTATTTCTGAGTAAATTATTTGGCCGAAAATACGGCATTTGTGGCTAGTTAAACCACTATAGGGATAGGTAAATCTGAGTAAATTATAATTATGGGGTTTGACAAACCACATAACTGGTGTTAAGATTTTTTTGTACTTTGAAAATAAAGGGGGTTTACCCATTCTGATCTTGCCGTTCGCCTTTAGGTACTGTTCGTACACGGCTCACGGAGCGATTTTAGAAGGGTTTCTTAAATCTTTTGAAGAATATTTTAAAAGATTTAATCAAAAAAAAGAGCATCGCCATCGTTGGGTTCTCCTCTAAGTTATTAGTGGGACTCGCCACGAATAGAAATGCTCTTTTAAAAATTGAACCAAGTATTCGTAAAAATACTTAGCACACTCGATTTGTCTTGTGGACAGGTTAATTTTATCGACTAACGTATTCAAGACAAATCGTAATTAGACTAGATCGGTTGGGGAAAGTTGTCAAGCCCCTTTGATTTACGGGCAAAAAAAGCGTATTGGTCATCTAGGTTTGAGGGACGGGTGGATTTTAGGGCAGGAAATCTACCCGCTCCTCAAGTTTAGCTACGATACGCTTTTTTTGTGGCTTCCAATCTTCTTGACAAATTTTTATCGTCTGGTATTCTCACAAGTGTTACTGCCTAACGTTAAATGAAATATAAAAGTGGTTTTTACCAGGCAGGAATAATTATTTTAATTGCTTCTTTCTTTGCTGCCGGGCTTCTTCTTTCAAGATTATCGTCCAAAGTTGTAAACGTTTCAGCCCCTAAAGCTTGGGACGGCCCAGTTCCTGATGTTACTGTACACGAAGTAGGCGCCGGACAGGTTGCCGAAGGTTGTGTAGTTGAAAACGTTACCACCGACAGTAGTGGTAATCATTATGAAGCTGTTGGTCACTTAGCAGGCTGTGGCGGGAATGAAGGGGGAAGTTGTCCTACCGGAACAGTCCTCAGCTTTGAAGGTGCAGCTAGTCAATGTGCAGGAAGAATAGCACCAGTACAGTGGAATCAAAAAGTAATTGGCTGTTGTAACATGATTAACGATCCTTGTAGTTACGAGCATCATGGTAAATGTGTTGCTGAAACATACTGTGGTGACAATCGTTTCCAAACTGGACACTGTGTTCCAATAACAACGCCAACCGCCACCCCCACAACGACGCCCACATCAACACCTACCGTTACCCCTACTGCTACTCCTACAGTAACGGCAACGCCGGTAGTTACACCAACTGTAACCCCAACATCTACTCCCATGACACCAACTCCAACACCTACTGTTACTCCAACTCCTACATCTACGCCGAATTGGTGTAATGGAACCTGTGGCAGCAATAATAACTGTCAAGGAGGCTATTTCTGCTACAACGGTTACTGCAGGAATCCAAATTGCCAAAATGATTCATCTTGCGGCTGCGGAGTAACACCAACTCCAACACCAACTGCACCACCAGTAGTACTGGGTGCAACAGCACCACCAGTATTACCTAAGACAGGTTCAAGTGACATCTTAATATTGGCAGGACTTTTAGGCTCAATGGGAACTGGATTTTTCCTCTTTAAGAAATTTAATCTTATCTAATGTTTCCTCACGGAATAATTTACGAGGCAGGTCGCTCCGAAGCTTCCGGCGAATTTAGGCTCAGACCATCTTTGGCTAAAAAAATTAGCTTTCATCTTCTGCGTGGGTTTGGTGCCGGGCTTATAGCATTCGCGATTGTAGGCATAATTTTTTCCTTTTGGCCAATTGTAAGTCAGGAATTTTTGTACAGATTTGGTACATCCGATCAAGTTGAAATCAACAAATTTGCACAAATTATTGGCAAGTCTCGAGCAAGCGAACTTGGGCTTGATCCTTATTTCTCGCTTTATATTCCAAAAATCAATGCTAAGGCCAAAGTCATTCCAAATGTAAATCCGGGCAAGGCTACTGATTACCTTAAGGCTTTATCAGAAGGTGTCGCACACGCCCAAGGCACTAATTTCCCGGGCCAGGGCAAAACAGTCTACTTATTTTCCCATTCAACAGATTCGCCAATAAATATTGCCCAATATAATGCAGTGTTTTATTTACTCAGGAAGCTCGAAAAAGGCGATAGAATAGTCGTTTATTTCCTAGATCAGGAACATGATTATGTGGTTACTGACAAGTTTGTGACCGCGGCAAATGATACAAGCTGGTTAAAAGACGACGGAAGTGGGGAGCGGTTGATCCTTCAAACTTGTGACCCACCAGGCACTTCTTGGAACAGGCTTTTGGTTATAGCCAGGCCAATTTAACCCATAATACTTGACTTTTGTGGCTCGGTTATATAAAATTATCAGAAGTTAAACTATGTCAGAAATTGAAAAATATTTAAGCCATGCAGGCACGGAACTCCGAACCCAAGTAGGGAACGAGGTTGTTACTGTTGCAGAAGTAGCAGGTGAAGCTTTAAAACACGCCACAGGTATAGCCCCTGTTACTATGGATTCAGAAGGACGTGTTATCTTCCCAATGGAGGGTGGTTTTCATTTGGCTGTTGATCCAAGTAATACGATGGGATCCAATAACATCAAAGGGACTGAATGGTATGCAACTAAAGATGGAACAGTAGAGGGTAAAAAGAAAATCAACAGCGTTGAATTTTATAGAACCCCAGATCCAAGTAAATCCCAAACCATTAATATAGAAAATGATTACAATCCAGAAAAAGGTACAGTTGGTCAAGGTGCTCCATTAATAGCCGAAACAAAAGATGGAAGAGTTTGGGTTGCCGTTCAAGATGCAGATCGTTTTGGAATCCAATACAAAGAAGGCTTTAGACGTGGTTGGTCTAGACCAAAGGATGAAGCTCCTAAAGTTAAAGCAAAAAACGATAAAATAAGAGTTAGGTCGTATACAGATGAAGATTTAGGCATGACAAATGCTAATAATGCCCGTTTAATTGCCCCAGAACAAAGGAAAGCTTACGTTTCTTATGCAATGACTGTACTTAGTGTTGATACTGTTAGACCGCCAAAAGTAGAAGGTGCAAAGTGGATGAGTCTTGAAAGATTTATGACCCAAACTGAAGAAGGTATAGTTGGCGGTGCAGTTTCTAAAGCGGTAAATTTTGATTACATTAAGAAAGATGCAGTCAGAATGGACTATTGGCTTAGAAGAATGCCTAATCATGTACAAAAGATGAAAGCTATCGAAATGGCAAAAGGTGTCCAAGTTGCTGAAGCCCAAAAATAACCCTTCTTTGTGCTAGAATCTGGTATGGGTGAGCGCCTCAAGAGCCTTAAACTAAATAAAAGATTAATGTTTGGGATGCGTTTCTTTATTGAACTAAAAACCATCTTCGCAATTGTTCAGCTTTTTTATCTTTCCCGCGGTTTAACTACTTCTCAAATTGTATATTTAAGTTTGTTTTGGAGTTTGACTACTTTTGTTTGTGACATTCCATCAAGTGTCTTAGCCGACAAATTTGGTCGAAAGAAACTAGTTATGGCTGGAATATTCTTCATTTCAATTTCTAACATTTTTCTTTTTCTTGGGCACAACTACTGGCAATTTATCTTATTTTCTATCATTAATGCTATTGGATATTCTTTCGCAACAGGGGCAGATACAGCACTTTTATATGACTCGCTTAAAGAGTCAGGGGAGGAGGATTCAGTTAGACGGGTTTCTGGAAAATATTTTTCTGCGGCCTCTTTACCCAAAATAATAATGCCTCTTATTGGGAGCTTGATAGCAAAGAATTTATTGCCATGGCAATTTACAGTTGTTATTGGCATTGATTTTTTGGGTACGATTATTGCGTTTATTTTGGCAAGCTTTTTAACTGAACCCAACGTTCACGAAAAAGTAAAAAACAATCTGGGAATCCTTCGGGAAGGATTCAACTTGGTTATGTCGGATAAAATCTTATTTAAATTTGCACTCAATAAATCGTTTGTATTTGAGGCCTCGTTTGTATACTGGAGAATCTATCAAGTCGTCTTACAGCAGGCCCATATGCCTGTAATTTTTCTGGGTTTGGTTTATACAGTTTTTCAGGGAATAATGTTTTTAACACACTGGAACACAGAACGGGTTCAGAAGTTTGTTGGTCTTCTTAATTTTGCATTAATTCCACAAATTGTTGGCTTGGTTGGAATAGTCCTAACATTAATTACATCAAATTTGGTGGTTTTATTTGTTTCTTGTGTGGCGATTATTTTGGTTGGCACTTTCCGAGATCCGTTTTTCCTAACCCAAATGCATGCCAGAATCCCGTCGTTCAATCGTGCAACAGCAACTTCAACCCTAAATACAATCAAAAATATTATGGATATTCCACTCCTTCTTTTAATAGGCTATTTAGCTAGTTTTAACACTAACTATGTTTTGGTAGTTTCTGGAGCATTGTTTGCCATTTCGATTCTGTTTATCAGGATTAAGAAAGGCGATATCGTGGTCAATAGTTGACACCACCCTAAAATAGGCTATACTAAGGATGTCTTTCAAGTGAGATTGGTCTTCGCAGAAATTCATGTCAGATACAAAAGTGACTACAAATGATTTAATTGGTGCCCCTGAGGATGCTGGTATCTTACCCGCAGCCCCATCGGCTATTGAGCCATTGGCTTCTAATCCTTTAGTGGTTGATGATCGTATGATTCCAGATGCCGGACTTCCAACCGATTATGTTGAGGGAGTTTTAGACATTGCCAACGAAGGCTCGGGGCTACTTAGACCACAGAGATTTGCCCCAAGTGACCACGACGTTTATATTTCCAGTTCACAAATTAGAAGATTTAATCTTCGCGTAGGGGATATGGTTGGCGGACAGGCAAGGCGTCCCAAGGAAAACGAAAGATATTGGGGACTTCTTAAAGTCGAAAAGGTAAATGGTGAGCCAGTTGAAAAAGTTGGTGATAGACCAAACTTTGATGACATGACTGTTATTTACCCCGAGGAGCAAATGATTCTTGCAACCGACAAAGACACAATGACCAGTAGAATGATTGATTTGGTTGCACCAGTTGGTTTTGGTCAACGCGCACTTATTGTTTCTCCTCCTAAAGCCGGTAAAACCTGGCTTGTTAAAGACATTATTAAAGGAATCGCAAGCAATTATAAAAAAGCACATTTGATGGCCGTTTTAATTGGAGAAAGGCCTGAGGAAGTTACTGACATAATTCGCACAATGAAAACTGTAACTGACGATAAAGGCGAAGTTGCAGCAAGTAATTTTGATGAAGCACCACAAGACCAAACTAGAGTAGGTGAATTAGCTCTTGAAAGGGCCCGCAGACTTGTTGAAATGGGCCAAGACGTAGTTATAGTTCTTGATTCAATTACCAGAATGGCTAGAGCATACAATTTAGCACTTCCAACTAGTGGCCGCACCTTGTCCGGTGGATTTGATCCAATGGCACTCTTCCCAGCTAAAAAGTTTTTTGGAGCAGCACGTAAAATTGAAGACGGTGGTTCACTCACAATCATTGGAACTTGTTTAGTTGATACCGGTAGTCGTATGGATGACTTGATTTACGAGGAATTTAAAGGAACCGGCAACATGGAACTGCACTTAACCCGCAAGCTAGCTGAACGAAGAGTTTATCCGGCTATTGATATTGCTAAAAGCGGAACCAGACAAGACGAACTTTTGTTTGGAATGGACAAACTTAAGAAAGTTAACTTATTAAGACGCATGATTGATTTAATGAATGATGATGAAAGAACAGAAACTTTAATCAGTAAGCTTGAGAAATCAGAAAATAATGATGAGTTCCTCGAGTCTCTTAAGACTGCTTAACCATTCTAGTATTTCGGTTTGCGGTTACTGATGACTGAATTACCGAATTACTGAAATACCGAGTATATTATTTCCTCTCCCCAAAAGTTTGCTTCAAAATGTTTCATACGATATGATCAGTCCTACACATTTCGGTTTCTCTGGTTCTCGGTTTTCAGATGTCGGTTAATCTGGTAATTCGATCCACTGGAATCTGATAACTGACAATCCGATAAACAGAATTTATTAAAATATGGATGAAACATTTGAAACATTAATTGAACTTTGGGAAGATATTAAAACCTTCCTTTCTATTCTTTTTAAATTTATTTTTAAGAGCTTACATATTAGTTTTCTTAAAGCAGAAGAGCGTAAAGGGACAATTGTTAATGCTTTATATCGTCAAAGGGGCAAGCTTTCCCAGCGCCTAACCCATACTGGAATGGGTGCCTTAGCCGCCTTGGGGGTAATGATGGCACCCCTCATTTCTCAAGAATTTCCCGGAACAAGCGTTAATCCTTGGGCGGGCAATAGTAGTGGGGTTGTTCTTTCCGCTTCCACTCAAGACCCAGGTCTTGATACACAGATATCTAGTAAAGTACGGGATAGTGTTATTAGTTATACGGTCCAAGATGGCGATACAGTTTCTTCAATCGCAACAAAATTCGGAGTTTCGGCAGATACTATTCGTTGGCAAAATAATTTAACCGGGGACAAAATTAAAGTTGGTGGAACAATCGGCATCCTACCTGTTACTGGAATTGCCCATAAAGTTCAAAAAGGAGACACGGTTTATTCTATTGCCAAGCGGTACGATTCTGAATCTCAGGCAATTGTAGACTTTCCATTTAATACATTTGCAAACGATGAAACCTTCGAGCTCGCCATTGGCCAGACTATAATTGTTCCCGATGGAGTAATGCCTGCCGCAGCCGTTACTCCTCGTATTCGCCAAATTACTCCAAGTGCCGGTTCAGTTGTTGCCTCAGGTCAATTTGTATGGCCAACACAAGGAATTATTACTCAGAGATTCTCTTGGTACCATCCTGGAATTGACATTGCTAACGACGCATTACCTTTTGATGTAGCGGCGGATTCAGGAACAGTTGAGTTTGCAGGCTGGGATTCAACAGGGTATGGAAACATGATTCTTATTAATCACGGCAATGGTTATAGAACACGCTATGGCCACTTAAGCCAAATAATGGTTGTATCCGGGCAAACTGTTAAAAGAGGAGACAGGATCGGAAAAATGGGCAATACCGGGCACTCAACCGGACCACATACACATTTTGAAATTTACCAAAATGGAGTAAGGGTGAACCCACTACTTTTCTTAAAGTAAAACTTCTAATTTCTTAAAGCTCATTTTCAATACTTCTTTGCTCGTCCAAAATGGTAATTAAAAACGGAGTCTTTACAAACACTTACTTTATTATAACTTTGGTTAGATTGTATACTTCATCCGCAAAGGCTTTATATGTAGCAGCCGCTTCTTCGGCGCCAACCCTTTCATAAAATATCTGGTTAAAGACTTTTTGTCTTAACTCAGTTGCCCACGCGTCAGTATACGTGTTTCCACTCTCCATTAACCCTCCAACATAGTCAAGACCGTGCCCACCCTCATGGCCAAGCTTCTGCAATGTAATTAATTTGGCAGTGTCCAAATCGACGCCATATTCACTGGCGTAAATCTTAGGTGTACCAATATAAACTATTGAGGCCTTCTTATTTATCACATTTCCGAAAATATCAGTGGTCTTTTTAATTGCCGCTTTGTTTCCGCCAATTCCACCACCTGTTATTTGCTCGAGACTGTTAATATTATCAATTATCTTTACGACGACATCTTTCTTTTCTAACTCTTTAATTGCTTGGTTCATTGCACTTTCATAATCATCAGCAGATGTTATTTTTAGGATATCGTTTTGAAATTTGTAGAATTTGTTCGGGTCAATTACATCAAGTGTTTTCGGTAGAGGGCCATAATTTTCTTGATATGATTTTACTGTTGCACCTAAAACTTCGGAATTATTTAACTGATCTGCCATTTGAGCAGTAACGCTGTTGGAAACATAAGGTTTTGGCCCAAAAAGATCTGCCAATGATTTTTTAATTTTTTCTAAAGTTGATGTTTGAGTATTGTTGTTTTCAGGCACAACTTGTGGTGGGGTATTAACAGCAGGGTTCGGTTGCTTGTTTATTGGAGGCAGGGCTTCTTCCGGTTCGGGAATACCCTTTTTGCTAAATGCATCTACGCCAGAAGTTGCCTCAGAAACAGTATCAGGGGCGTTTTCAAATGGCCAAAGCTTAAAGTTACCATCTGAATTTTTAAACCCGTTCCATTCAAGTCCTAAAAACGAGGGTCCGTTGATATCTTGACCTGTGTTCTTTGCCAATAAATTTTCTCTAAGCGAATTCACATCGTAAGATTTTTGAGCTTCGTCTCTAACGTAGCCCGTATAATCTATAAAGTTAATATCGTGTGTGCCGTCTGGGAGGGTATCAACTAAAATATTGCTTGGACCAATATCCCCATGGGCAATTCCCGTGTTGTTTATTTGTGTTTGTAGTTTATTAACAGCATTTTCAATTTCTTCAGGACTTAGTTTTCCGGTGAAGTCAGATAGAGGGGTTCCTGGTACGTAACTTAGTTTGAAACCGCCTTCAGGTGTAACACCGAGGTATTCAGGGATGCCGTATTTGCCCCCATATTCTTGATAAAAGGAGGCAGGTTTTCTAAATTCATATTCTAAATAATTATTGTAAGAGGCTGGATTGTAATTTTGAAACGAAGATTCAGGTTTGGGATTCCTTGTCACAACGCCATTTGCAGCATCCACTGTTACATTTGCGTTATCGGTTATGTTGGTTTGGATGGCCAACTCTATCTTTCGTATCTCAGCAACTTGAACAGGGTTAATTTCGTTATCGACGGCAAAATCTAATATTTCGCGTCTGGTTGCAGTCCCGCCGTTTACATCAAAAAATATTTGCAGGTCGGAAAGATCACCTGTATAGTCAAATCTGCTTGCAACATTTGTAATATTATCAATCGTAAATGATGTACTTTCGTTTGGAAGAGACATAACAACTTCACTTAATTTATCGTATTGCAATCTTGGGGCTGGCGCTCCGGCAGCTCTTGCCTCTCTTGTTGCTCTACCGAGATTCCTTTGTATCGCTGTCATCTCATCTGATATTTTGGCAGTATACTCACTTCTTGCATGAGCCTGCGCAATTTGTTCAGGTGTAAGTGCTGAAGTTCCAGATTCGTTTGCCGCTCTTAAAGCCTCTGCTCGTGTTTTAATTCTTTGAAAAGCAGGATCATTTATAATGAGGTCAGCTTCTTTTGCTGCTAAGTCTATTTCTGATTGGTTTGGGGTAGATAGTTTCGTGAGATTGGTCACTGTAGTACTTGTAGTATCAAGTGTATTTGGAAGCGGATTTCCAAAAATAAAATCTCCAACAGGACTTACAACTTTTTCATCCCACCAATTTTGTACCTGGGTCAAAAGCCCTGGTTTGGCCTCTTCAACCACATTGGCTGTGTTGTCTGCTAATTTAACGGCGTTAACCGCACCTCCTTTTTCTGGTGTTGACCAGAGTTTGTTCCAAGCGGCAACTATTGGGTTTTCATTTTGAGTTGCGGGTTCTACTGCAGTAACTGATGGAATTTGTGCAATGGGGGCTTCTGTTACAAAATTTACAACACCTGAGGAGTCAATTGTTGCAGTTCTGCCTGTAAAATAACTCACTAGATTTTCGGCTTCTTCAACTGTTGACGGACGATAGGTATTTCCAGCAATTGTTAAGGATAAATCTTGGCCTGGGGGAAGGGCCCTATTATGTTCAAATGCAACTAAAGATGAATCAGTTATATTACTAAATGCTTGTTCTGTACTGGGGGAGAGTTGAGCGAAATTTCTGGTTTCGTTTGCCGCTATGTTTTCTGTATTTTCAAACAAAATATTTCCGGCCTTACTATTTGCAAAAGTGTTAATTTGTTGATCAATTGCTGCATTGGCGCTACTACCCGCATTATTTAATGCATTGGTTATCTTTGGAACTTGAGTCTCAATTAAGGAATTGGCAGTTTCTTTTGTATCAGCAAGTAAGATTTGACTGCCAAGTTTTAGGGAGCTGGGCTCATTTATTTGTGGAGTAAAAAGCATATCAGTCGGATTTGTTGTCGTGGTTTTTATTGGGGTGACTAAGTCTGCTGCAACTTGATCGGCAGCTGCTATTGCCGCAGTTTCGTTTGCAACCTGTGTCCCGGCCTTGTTTTCTGCATTTGCCAGACTTGTTTCTAAATTGCTGTTTGAAATTAATTCTGACTGGAATCCGGCCGCGAATTGTATTGCTACATCGTTAGCTGCTTGGCATTCTGCTGTATCAAAGTTACTGCCTGCAAAGCCACAGGCATGATATTGATTTTTAGCAACGATAGTTGTGGGTAGTACAAGTGCGGTGGTTGCAACTGTTGGCACTACCCAAGCGGGGAGAGAAGAAGTTATTGCACTACCCGCATATAAAAGTGTTGCAGGAATACCAATATCTGCAGCGATGGGAGCTAAAAGTCCGCCTGACAGTACAGTTAAGCTGTAGGTTAGCCCAATTCCACCCGCGGTCAATTTTCTTTGAAGATTCTCCTTATTTATTGCGTCTTGAGCAACAGTCGAAGGTAAGCCAAAAGCATTTATTGTCGGGGTGTTATTTAAAAGTGTTGCAATTGGCACATTGGTGTATCCACCTTCGCCGGATAATATTTGCATGATTTTGTCAGCAATATTAACCGGAATTGGATTACTGTCTGGTATCTTTGTATATGTATTGGTATTGTTTGATATATTTTGAATATTTAATTGTGCGGCTTCTTGTTTTAATTGTTCAACTTGTAATTGTTGTGCCGATAATTGATTTTCCACCACTGAACCCTTTGTGATATTAGTAATGGTATTTGTATTAATGTCTTTTAGAGTTGTTACAGTTGACTGAATATTTACTCCTTGCCCTATATATTGAGTGGTTGTTGTAGTATTTGTAAACTTGAGACAGCCTCCCGTTGCACTATTGTAGGTGCCACCATTTGCTGTACAGTCAGTGTTTGCAATTTTATTTTCTTGAGCAAGATTTTGGTTTTCTGCTACAACAGTTGTGTTTGTTGGAGTTTTTTGTGCCAGTTGGGTTTCTACTTGATTTGCTAGATTAACATTTTTGTCTTTTAATGTTTTAAGAGCATCAGGGTCTCCCGCAAGAGCTTTATTATATGTATCAATAATTTCTTGTTCTGCCGCTGTTTGTGCCGATGGGGCAGCAGAATTATTATTTCCTTGAGTCGCCGCATTGTTTATTACATCTTCTGCAACACAGCCAGAGCCTTTACACGATCCCGTTCTTTCTCTTTGCCTAATTTTACTGTCAACGTAATTTTGAAAACTTGAAGCACTATCTTTGCCCTTTGCAAAAGAAGATATCAATTGGGTTTTTAGGGGATTACTTGTTATTGAGGTAATCGTAACCAAAGAGACGACCAAAAACACTAGACCAAAGAGGCTAAGAAAATCAACTTTTCCACCTTGAAAATCCCGACTCCTGTTGGGCATAATTTTAGTTTAGTGAAGATTGGGCGGAATATCAATTGGTTACAAAATAAGCGAATATCTATTTACACATTTACTTATTTACATATTCACTTATTTCAAAAGCATACTTGACACCCTAAGAGGGAATAAACGATACTAAATTATGGATCCTGCTCAACAATCTAGTTCTGGGTTTACTGCCAACTACTCCTCAAATGATCCTAAGATGCCTATGGATCTTAAGAAGTTTTTAATGGTGATTCTTTCCATCCTTGCCCTTCTTGTTATTTGGACATATGTAAATTCTCCTTTAGTCGTGACTGTTACCGGGAGTGGGGAGGCTTCCGTTCCCGCGACAAACGCCACAATAAGTTTTACTATTTCCGCTTCTGATAGTTCAATCACTGGGGCCGTTTCCGGAGTAACTGCAAAAGCTGATCAAATGAGACAATACTTAATAAGTAAAGGTGTTGCCGAAGGGAGTATTGCCCAAAGCCAAGTTACAGAAGTCCCGGCTGCATTAATTTCTCAAGGTGCCCAAGGCTACCAAGCAACTGTTTCGATGGCCGCAAAGACGACTCACGTTTCAGATGTTAATACATTGGTTGCAGACTTGTACAGTAATGGAGCTCTAGTTGTTTCCCAACCAGTACTATCTATCGAAAACCAGAACACAGTAGATCAACAGGTTTTTAATTCGGCTCTGGGTGATGCTAAAAAACAAGCATCGGCAATTGGTTTTGCCAACTGGAAATTTATTAGAAAAATAGTTTCTATTACACAGGTCTCTTCGCCAATAACTTCAACATCAACTACTAAAGCAGACGCTGTTACAATTGCAGCCAATACATCAGCAGCCACTAACGGTGTATTTAAAATAGTCAAAGCAGTCTCCGTAAGCTACAAAATGTGGTGAAGGTAACAAAATGGCGTAATAAGCCAATCTACAAATAACCCAATAAATAATTCGGTGCTAGAATTTATAAATGAATAAATATGCAAATACTGATAAAGATATTCATGTCAGAATTCACAAATTTGTAGTTAGTTGTTTCGTAAGTGTTGTTAAGAAAATACCTAAAACTGTCGAAAATATATCGATAATTAAACAAATTTCTGCTTCATTGACCTCAATAGGTGCGAATGATCAAGAAGCTGATGCTGCAGATTCAAACCGGGACTTTATAGCCAAATATTCTATCGTTAGAAAAGAAACCAAGGAAACAAAATATTGGCTGAGTATAATTTCAGAAATGGGACTTTTAGAATCAAAGATTGTGGAACCTTACATTAAAGAATGTCAAGAAATTCTTTTTATTATTATTAAAATAATTCAAAATTCAAAACATTAGTTCTTATTTATTTTCATTAATTGGGTTATTGGCTTATTGGGTTATTTAGGAAGTGCTGTGGTCGTTTAAACTCACGTTGGGAATTGTAAGAATTCCCCAAGAAGTAAGGAAGCCGCTTACCGCAAATAAAAAGTCCGACATATCTCCATTCCAATAACTACCCACTGCCGAACGGTAAGAAAATATAGTGTCAGCAACAGCTAAGATAATAAATCCAAAAACAAAATAAAGTATGTTTGGGTGAGACGAGATTCCAATCTCAGTTCTTAGAATTGTGATTGACATAGCAATCAGAATTGAATCAAAAAAAGTATAACCAATGTTTAAATATCTGGCTCCAAGGGAAACATCTGGACCCAGGCTAGTTTGATTCAGAAAGAAATATATAATCATAAAAAATACCAGAAAAATTAACGATCCTTCTATGACAAGTTTTTTAGTAAGCACCCCACCAAAAGATTTAATTAGAAAATAAATCCCAGCAAATACCCCGGGATAATAGATGAGAAATGCTATATCTGCAAAAGATGGATACGGAATTTCGATTTTTAAAACTAAATTATAATAAGTCCAAATAACTAGTCCCAGGCCGTAGAAAAACATTCCCAAGCCAAAAAAAACCATTGATTTTTGTAAGTTGGGTTTATCGGTAAACCTTTTACTTCTTATAAATGCTGCATACATTCCTAAAAAGAAGATAATTCCATAGGCCAAATTGAAAAGATAATTTAAAGTGGTGATTTTGTCGGGGTTTGTATAAAGGAAGCCATCAAAAAGGAGGACAAGGACCGAGATTGTAAGAAGAATAATTTTCATTATTTAATATCAATATACGGCAAGTGCTATACTAATTTCAAATGTCAAATGAAAGCAAAATTTGAATCCCCAATATCACTCGACGTTTTAGTACTCATAATTTCGCTTATTGTAACTTTTATTCTTTGGCGGGTTTCTATTACTTTTCCACCCGATACAACTCCAATATACATTTTTATAATTGGAATTTCTGCAAGCTTTTTACTGTTTGGTATGGTATTTGCCCTAACTCGGGCTGAAAGAAAAACAGTTGAAGCAGATATAGAGCATTCAAGGCTCTTAAGCGCAATTGAAAGTATTCCTTTCGGTCTTGTAATAACAGATCTAAACGAGAATATTATTCTTTCGAATCATGGCTTAAGTCAGGTTTTAATTGAGGCAGGTGCCACCTGGACACTTAAAAAACTAGATGAAGTTTTAGGGGCAGATTTTCCGACAATAGATTCATATAAAAAAGTTATTGCAGAAAGAAGAGGTTTGGCGTGGAAGAGGGTAGTGTATTCGGGTAAAAAACTAGATATTTATATGGCTCCAATTTTTTCGGAAAAAGAGGGAATCCTTGGAGTGTTAATTTTGATTAGGGACATAGCCTGATATAACATTTGCTATAATGACGGCTAGTGACTGTTAGGGGCCGTTATTACAGTGGTAATATACCTCATTCGCATTGAGGAGACGCCGGTTCGATTCCGGCACGGTCCACTTCTTCTGTTTACTTCAATTTTTCACGGCATTTTATTACTAATAATAATTATGATGGTGCCTGAATATATTAAATTTATCAACTTATAATCTTTTGATTTTTTATCCTTCTTCTTCTTGGTCATCTATGCATAGCTTGTCATTTTTGAGGCTGATAATCGGATACAAAATGGATCCGAAAGTATAAATAATTGTTAAAAGGCCATTGACAGTTTTCACACATATGCAATGATTAACCAATGCCTATATATTGGGCACGAAAACATAATAAATGTCTGCCCAAAAGAAGCTTATTCAAATTAGCGAAGCCGCCGAGGTTTTAGGTGTATCTATTGATACAATTCGAAGATGGGACAAAGCAGGCATCCTTCACTCAAGCCGCCCAGATGGTAAAAACAGATTCTTTTCGTTAAAGGAACTTGAAGACCTTAAGTTTTCAAAACCATTCACTATTTCGGAGGCTTCTGAAAAACTCAAACTCTCACCTTCAACTTTGAGAAGACTTGATTCAAAAAAGATCCTAAAGTCTGAACGAAATCGTGCAGGTGAACGCGTATATTCCCAAAAGGTTATTGAAAGTTTTTTAAATTCTTCGTATTTCTTGCGAAAGAAAATGGTTCAGGAAGAAATTCTCGCACCTTTCAAAGAAAAAAAAGATGAACTACTAACTCCGAAGGAGCATATCAAAAAAGAGGCTTTGAGCGATAAAGTTTTGGCAATGGAAGTTGATAAGCTCAATAACTTCAAGAATGCTTTTTACACCTCTGGTATATTTCTTGCAACTTTTTTTATTTTAATAATTTTTGTGATCACGGTTCTATTTCTTGTGGCTCCAGAAAAGACGGCTTCGTTTTTGAGCTATAGAACGGTTAACAAAAATGAATTATCAGCTACAGAAAATTACAAACCTTTAGTTTTAGGAGCGTCAACTACAGGGTTTTCATCATTTGCCACAAAAATTACTGCGGGATTCTTGAAACCTTTTAGTGCAATCTCTCTTAAGATCGTAAAAGTTGTTAGCCCGGAAACTTATAAGAATGTTGTTCCTATAGAACCAATTACAGACATAAATCAGGTTTTAAAACTTGATGAAAATGGGAATATAGTTCCTCTTGCGGCTATTAAACTTCCTGATGTTAACTATCTCCAAGTTTCCCAAGACCATACATCAACAGATATAGTTAATGTGATTCAACAAGTTCAGTTAGCATCAGTTTCTGCACAACTGGAGCAAGTTTTTGTTGACAGTTCAAACATAATCGATGGCAGTGTTTTGGGAAAGGATATTGCAGAAGGCACAATTACTGCCAGTAAGCTTGCCGGTGATATCGTAACTGGAGTAAGT